>JBBRPP010000007.1:0-178424 GCA_038227995.1 Acidimicrobiales bacterium | reverse complement strand
CTGTCTCCTGGCGGCAAGCCGGGCTGTCTCCTGGCGGCAAGCCGGGCTGTCTCCTGGCGGCAAGCCGGGCGGAGTCCAGGCGGCAAGCCGGGCTGTCTCCTGACCGGCCGCGCGCCGTTCTCGCCCCACGCCGTACCGCAGCGCAGGTTCACAAACTTGCTACCGTGCGGCTATGTCGTTCATGCCGCCGCGGTTGACAACCTTCGTGCGCATCCCGCCGCAGGCGTACCAGATGCGGCGGATGAAGTCTCCCGGGTTGCACGCTGCAGCGGGTGTCCTCGCCGTGATCTGCGGTGGTTTGATGGCGTTCGACTTCGGACTCGACTACGGCAGCGTGGCGAGCCATGACCCGAACGCCGTCAAGGCTGCCGTCGTGCTGTCGATCGCGGCCGCGGTGATCGGCGGTGTGATGGCGATCACGCGAACGACCGTCGGTCCTCCGATCGCGGCCGGCGGTGCCGCTTACGCAGCAGCGGCGTTGATTCCCTTGATCGTGCGTCGCATCGATTTCTCCAATGCGTTCAACACATCACACGCCAAGTTCGAACTCGCGGCCGCGGTCGTCGGCGTCGTCGCCGTCGTCCTGTGCCTCGCGTGCCTCGACGACAAGGCCAATGCCGGCATCGGCGCAGCGGTCGCACTCCTCGCATTCGTGCCGGCCGTCGCGTACGCGTTCCTGATCCACATCGACGAGATCCACACCAAACAGGAGATCGCGGGAATTGCTGGTTACGTGATCGTCGGCCTGGTGATCCTCGTCGGCGGACTCAAGGGTCGCTTCGGCATACTTGCGAGCATGGTGGCGGCGGGTGTCCAACTCCTGCTCTTCATCGAGACGTGGCGTCGGGTCCACGACCGTCGGGCGGCGTCGCTCGCAGCGCTGATCGCGTGCGCGGCCATCGTCGTGCTCGGCCTCGTCGCGTTGATTCTCGCCGTCGTCGGTGATCGGGCCGACGCGGCCAGCGCAGCCATCACGCAGGACGGTCCGATGCCCGGTCAACTCACCGATTTCGTGGCGCCCGTCGCACCGAACATGGCGGCCTACACGATGCCCGCGACACCGACCGTGGCGGCGGTCGTCCCGGCCAACATCGATCCGGCCGCACCGGCGGCCGGGACCGCCGTCATGCCGCAGTGGGCCAAGGATCCGTACGGTCGATTCCAGGTTCGCTACTGGAACGGCAAGCGATGGACCGAACACGTCTCGACCAACGGTGTCACGGCGCTCGACCCGGTGTGACGCCAACTCATGTGACAACAGTGTGAACAGCCGTGGTGTGACATCCGCGAAAGGTCTTGATTCCTCGCCACCGCCGAACGTAGTGCTACGTTCGAGCCGGTTGTCCACTACATGAGGGGGTTGCTCCGATGGAGCTGCTAACGCGGTCTGGTTTGTCGTTCGGGTTCCGGTGGTTGCACGTCCTGGCTGGCATCACGTGGATCGGACTGCTGTACTACTTCAACCTCGTGCAGGTGCCGGCGTTCGCTGCGTACGGCGACGAGGGCAAGGCGCGCAACATCGCCATCGACAAGGTCGCGCGTCGCGCGCTGTGGTGGTTCCGGTGGGCTGCCGTTGGCACGCTCGTCACCGGCCTGTTCATCGTCGGGGCGACGAAGGACTACATGCTCGACTTCATGACGAAGCCGGCCGGCTCGACGCTTGGCCACGTCGGCCACGACGCGGTCATCCTGGTCGGCATGGTCATGGGCATCACGATGGCGGCCAACGTGTGGATGGTCATCTGGAAGAACCAGAAGATCGTGCTCGCCAACGCGGCCAACCTCATCAACGGCGGCGAAGCCGATCCGGGAGCGCCGGCCGCGGGCCGTGCCGCGCTGCTCGCCAGTCGTCAGAACGCCGTGTTCTCGGTGGGCATGTTGTTCTTCATGGTCGGCGCGACGCATTTCTACGCTGGTCAATTCGCCGAGGCCACGGCCGGCAAAGCGTGGACGTTCGTGATCATCTCGCTCGTGATCCTCGCTGTCCTCGAGCTGAACTGCCTCGGGATGATCGGTGGCAAGGCCAACACAAACAAGCTGCTGTGGCCGTACGAGTCGCACAAGAACGCGATCATCTCCGCCTTCAGCCTGTGGGCGGTCCTCTGGATCCTGTCCGAGATCCTGCTCAAGAAGTAGCGGCACACAACGAAATGCATGGTGGGCGCGGCCCGCGCGAGAAATCGCGCCGGCCGCGCCCACCGACGTTTTCGGGCAGAGCGTGGGCGAGGCCCGCGCGGCGTGACACGCCGGGCGGGCCCATGACACGTCATTTGACGGTGAGGGTTGCCTTCATGTTGTCGTGGCCCGGGACCAGACACAGGATCTTGTAGGTGCCGGCCGCCAGTTTGTACTCGCCGGTCTTGATCGCACCGCTCTTGGCGACTTCGAGTTCGCCTGGAGGCTCGACGGTGCCATCGGCCGCCTTGATCACCATCGTGTGAAACTGGTCGTCGCGGTTGAGCAGCGCGACCTTCACCGTGCCGGCTGTTGCGGTGTAGTCGCTCTTGTCCCAACGGATGCCGGGACCGGCGATGACTTCGAGACCGACATCGGCCGGCACCGTGTTCGAGCTGGAACCGCTACCGCCGCTTCCGCACGCGGTGACCGCCATGGGAAGCGCAACGACCGCCAGCGCGGAGAGCAATGAACCACGAAGCGATCGAGTCGTCATGAAAGCCATTGTATAAGCACACACTTTCGTTATTCAACGTCTCGAATCAGCCAGAATTCGGGGTCGAGAGCGAGCCGTCGGGGGGTCAGCCGGCGGCGTCATCGTAGTAGTCGCCGTACCACGCGTTCCTCTTCCACGCAGGCTTTGTGTCCAGTTCGGTGAGCATGCGACCGATACCATCAGCAGTGATGTCAACACAACAGGAAACAGGCCAATCCTTTGGCGCGAACTCGTGGCTGGTCGACGAGATGTACGAACAGTTCCGCGCGGATCCGAACGCCGTCGGCGAGGCCTGGCAAGAGTTCTTCTCCGACTACAAGTCGACCGCCACGTCGGCGCCGGCCGCACCCCCCGCGGCCGCAATGCCGACTGCTCCGGTATCCCCGATCGCCACCAACGGGGCGAACGGATCGACGACGGTGCCGGCCGCGGCAACGCCTGCTGCGCCAGCCGAATCAGTGGCCCCGGTTGCTGAGTTGGGTGAGCCGATCCGCGGCGCAGGCGCTGCGATCGCGATGAACATGGAGCGCAGCCTCACGGTGCCGACGGCCACCAGCTTCCGCAACGTTCCGGCCAAGCTGCTCGAGGTCAACCGCAAGATCGTCAACGGATACCGCACTCGTGCGGGTCAGAGCAAGATCAGCTTCACCCACGTGATCGGCTACGCCATCGCGCGAGCAATCGCCGATGCCGTGCCGCAGATGAACAACACGTTCGTCGAAGGCGCCGATGGCAAGCCCCGCATCGTCCGCAACGCCGGCGTGAACATCGGCCTCGCCGTCGATGTCGCCAAGTCCGACGGCAGCCGCACCCTGGTCGTGCCCGTGCTGCGCGACGCGAACACGCTCAACTTCGACGAGTTCCTCGCCGCGTACGAAGACATCATCCGCAAGGTCAAGAGCAACAAGTTGACCGTCGCCGATTTCCAGGGCGCGACCATCTCGCTCACCAACCCCGGCACGATCGGCACCGTGCAGAGCGTGCCCCGTCTGATGCCCGGCCAGGGTGTCATCGTGGGCGTCGGCAGCATCGACTATCCGGCCGAGTTCCAGGGCAGCGACGAGAAGGCGCTCGGCGCGTTGGGGGTGAGCAAGGTCGTCACGATCACGAGCACGTACGACCACCGCATCATCCAGGGCGCCGAGAGCGGCATGTTCCTGAAGCGTGTGCACGAGCTGCTGATGGGCGAGCACAACTTCTACGAGACGTTGTTCACCGACCTCGGTGTGCCGTACGAAGCGGTCAAGTGGCGCACCGACGTCAACCCGACCAACAGCGAAGACGCGATGCTGCACAAGCAGATGCAGATCGCGACGCTCATCCGCGTCCACCGCGTTCGCGGTCACCTCATCGCCGACCTCGACCCGCTGCGCTGGAAGTTGCCGATGATGCCGGCCGAACTCGATCCGGCAACGTACGGCCTCACGATCTGGGACCTCGAGCGCGAGTTCCTCACCGGCGGCGTCGGGGGCGTCGAGAAGCAGGCACTGGGCGATCTGCTGGGCGTGCTGCGCGATGCGTACTGCCGCACGATCGGCATCGAGTACATGCACATCCAGGACACCGACGAGCAGCGCTGGATCCAGAGTCAGGTCGAAGGCGTGCATCACGTGTTCACCAAGGAGGACAAGCGGCGGATCCTCGAGCGCCTCAACGCGGCCGAAGCGTTCGAGAAGTTCCTCGCCACCAAGTACGTCGGCGCCAAGCGCTTCGGTCTCGAAGGTGCCGAGTCGGCGATCCCGGTGCTCGACTCGATCCTCAGCGACGCAGTCGATGCCGGCCTCGACTCGGCCGTGATCGGCATGGCCCATCGTGGCCGCCTCAACGTGCTCGCCAACTTGATGGGCAAGAGCTACGAGAAGATCTTCCGTGACTTCGAAGGGCACGTCGACCCCACGTCCGTGCAGGGCTCGGGTGACGTCAAGTACCACCTCGGCGCGACCGGCAAGTACGAGAGTCCGACCGGTGCCGACATCAAGGTGGAACTCGCCGCCAACCCCAGCCATCTCGAGACCGTCGACCCCATCGTGCTCGGCATGGTTCGTGCCAACCAGGATCGCATCGAACCGGCAGGCTCGTACCCCTCGCTGCCGATCCTCATCCACGGCGACGCAGCGTTCGCCGGACAGGGTGTGGTCGCGGAATGCCTCGCGATGAGCGACATCAACGGCTATCGCGTCGGCGGCACGATCCACCTGATCATCAACAACCAGATCGGATTCACGACCAGCCCCAAGTTCGCGCGTAGTTCGCTGTACTGCAGCGATGTCGCCAAGACGGTGCAGGCGCCGATCTTCCACGTCAACGGAGACGACCCCGAAGCGTGCGTGCGTGTGGCCCAGCTCGCATTCGCGTATCGCCAGCGCTTCCACAAAGACGTCGTCATCGACATGGTCTGCTATCGCCGCCACGGTCACAACGAAGGCGACGATCCCAGCTACACCCAGCCGCTGATGTACAAGGCGATCGCCGAACGACGCAGCGTCCGCAAGCTCTACGTCGAGGCGCTTGTCAAGCGTGGTGAGCTCACGGTCGAGGAGGCCGAAAGCGCCTTGCTCGACTTCCAGAGCAAGCTGCAAGTCGCCCTCGACGAGACCCGTGCCCATGCGCCCGAGACCGTCAAGGTCGCCAAGCCCCCGAAGCCGTTGGGTGTGCTGCCGCATGTTCCCACCGGCGTCGATCGCGGCGCGCTCGACGCGATCTTCGACCACCTCACGGCGTATCCCGAGGGCTTCACGCCTCACCCCAAGCTGGCCCGCCAGTTCGAGGCGCGAGCCAAGCTGTACCACGACAACAACCTCGTCGACTGGGCAACGGGTGAGGCACTCGCCATCGGTTCGCTGGTGATGGAGGGCAACCCCGTTCGCTTCTCCGGTGAGGACACCCGACGCGGCACCTTCAGCCAGCGGCACGCGGCGCTGATCGACTACGAGAACGAGACGAACTGGATTCCGCTCGGCGAGCTTCCCGGCAGCCAGGCCAAGCTCTGGATCTACGACTCGCTCCTCAGCGAATACGCAGCGGTCGGTTACGAGTACGGCTACGCGCACATCAACCACGACGCGCTGGTGGTGTGGGAGGCGCAGTTCGGCGACTTCATCAACGGCGCCCAGATCATCATCGACCAATACATCGTCGCGGCCGAGGACAAGTGGGGCCAAGGCAACGGGCTCGTGCTCTTGCTCCCGCACGGCTTCGAGGGTCAGGGCCCCGAGCACAGCTCGGCCCGCATCGAACGCTTCCTGCAGGCCTGCGCCGAGGACAACATCCAGGTCTGCAACGCCACCACGGCAGCGCAGTACTTCCACCTCCTGCGGCGCCAGGTTCGCCGCTCGGTGCGCAAGCCGCTGATCATGTTCACCCCCAAGTCCGCGCTGCGCTCACCGCAGACCCGCTCGACGGTCGACGAGTTGACGACCGGCTCGTTCCAAGAGGTGCTCGACGATCCGACGCCTGGCCTCGACAAATCGGCAGTGACCCGACTCGTCTTCTGCAGCGGCAAGGTCGCGTGGGATGCGTTCGCCGAGCGCGACAAGCGCGCAGCGCCGATGGCCATCGTGCGCGTCGAGCAGCTCTACCCGTTCCCGGTCGAGCAGATGCTCGCCATCGTCGAGAGTTACCCGAACGCACGGCAGTTGGTGTGGCTGCAGGAAGAGCCTGAGAACATGGGTCCGTGGAGCTTCGTCGAAGCTCGCACGTGGCGCATCAAGGACCGTGGCTACGACCTGCGCCACGTCTCGCGCGTCGAGAGTGGCAGCCCGGCCACGGGGTCGAAGACCATCCACGACCAGGAACTCAGCGATCTCATGGACGAGACGTTTGCGGAGTGGGCCGACTGAAGTCGGCCGCAGGCCGAGCACATCGATCCCAGGTTTGCGTCACCACAAAGAGCAGAGTCTGGCCTTTGCGGTGACACAAACACCAGGTAGACGGCTATCTCACGGGTGGGTGAGGGTCCAGCCCTTGGTGAAGTAGGCGACGGCGTCGTCGACCGATGCGATGGCTTCATGGGTGACGGCTGATCCGAAGCTCACGTTCCAGAACTCGTCGGGCGCAATCCGGCTCATGTCGTGTGGGCCGACGTACAGGTAGGGCTCGGGCACTGATCCGTCGCCCAGCGACGCGCCGAAGTTCACCGCGGCGTGAGAGATCCCGAGGTCGAAGTGTTCCGGCCACAAGACGGGTTCGGTGTCGGCGCCGATGTTCGAGGCCAGCGTCCGCAGCGCTGCGTCGGCGAGTTCGAACCACTCGCCGATGACGGCCATCGACGCCGGATCGATGTCGAGGGTCGCGTCCGGTCGCAGCGGTTGCGTCGGGGTGAACGCCGTCGGCGTGCCCAGTTCGACATCGGCGAGCTCGGCCAGCTGCCGAAGGTGCTGAATCGTTGCATCGGCCTCGCCCGTCGCGTCCGTGATCACGAACTGGTCACCGACGACGCTGATGCTGCGCGAGGACGCTCCGACGGCGGGCACGCAGAACCCGTGGGGAAGTGGCCGCAGCCGGATCCTGCCATCGATCGCGAAGCGTGCAGGTGCGAGCACGTGCTCGGCGATCGAGTGCGCCGCATCTCGGGTCGTTGCAAAGCTGTCGGGAAGCGTGAGCATGACCGATTCTCCAGTCAGGTCTTCAGATGTGTGGTGACACCAATTCGAGTTCCAACGCGGACGCGAGGTCTGCCAGCGCGACATCAGGGTCGACGACCTTGATCGTGTGCATTCCCATCGCTGCCGCCGGCTTGAGGTTGATGCCCAGATCATCGAGGAAGACGCAATCCGTCGGCACGACGCCGAGCAGTTCGCACGCGATCTCGTAGAAGCGGGGCTCGGGCTTGCGCACGCCGACCTTGCTGCTCTCGACCACGACGTCGAAGCGCGACATCACACCCTCGACCGCGATTGCCCGATCCGTGTTGGCGACGATCGCCGAATCAGCGGCCACGACGTTGTTCGTGAGACAGGCTGTCCGGTATCCGGCTGCTTTGACGGCATCGAGCGCTGCCACCATCCGTGGCCGGATCTCGCCCGACAGGAGTCCGAGCACGGCCGCGCCGCGCACTTCGTGGCCCAACTGCACCGAATCGTCGGCGAATGCTTGATCGAACTGGCTGGGGCTGATCTCGCTGCGTTCGAGCAGGGCCCATGCATTGGTGTGGGGATTGGTCGCGTTGACCGACCGGATGAAGTCGCGAGGGAGGCCATTTGACGCTTCATAGTGGTTGAACGCTTCGAACGGGCTGGACAGAATCACGCCGCCGAAGTCCCAGAGGACTGCTGTGAACACACGAGGATCGTAGATGCGTCACGTTGCAGATGCTTGACTGGCAGTGTCATGTCTCAACACGTCATCATCGACGGCTCCAATTTGGCCACTGAAGGCCGAACCATGCCCAGCCTCAAGCAGCTCAACGAAGCGATCGCGTCGTATCGCAGCGACCATCCCGATGACCTGATCACCGTCGTCGTCGATGCCACGTTCGGCCATCGCATCGACCCCAAGGAAGTGCCCGAGTTCGAGGTGGCGATCGAGACCAACGAGTTCGTCGCGCCTCCCGCCGGGGCCGTCGGCCGTGGTGACGGCTTCATTCTCAGCATCGCCAAGAAGGTCAACGCGACCATCGTCTCCAATGACAGCTACCAGGAGTTCCACGGCGAATATCCATGGCTGTTCGACGAAGGTCGACTGATCGGTGGCAAGCCGGTGCCACACATCGGCTGGGTCTTCGTCAATCGATCGCCGGTGCGCGGTCCGATCAGCAGGCGCTCGGTGAAAGAGCAGAAGGTCGTCGACAAGTCACCGTCGCGCGGTCGTGGTCAGAAGCGCGGGGCGGCCACGGCGACAGGCCAGGCACCGATGACAGCCATGCACGCGGTCTCGTTGTCGGCCGAGGGTCCGATGCCGATCCCGAAGGCGCCGCCGCCCGGCGCTGTCCTGCCCGGAGCGAAGGCTGCGCCGGCCAAATCGAGCGGGCGATCGGCGCAACCGAAGTCCGAGCGGCAGCAGCAGCCGAGGCGCGGCGAGAGCACTGAGCTGACGCCAGAGGCCGCCCAGGCAGCGCAGCCGAAGGCGGTCAACGACCTGCTCGCGTTCCTGTCGTTCGTCGAGCACCATCCCGTTGGCACGTCGGTGTCAGCGGTGGTCGAGTCCTATTCCTCACACGGTGCGTACGTGGCGATCGGTGATGTCAAGGGCTACGTGCCGTTGCGGCTGATGGCCGACCCCGCGCCGCGGAGTGCTCGCGAGATCATGGCCCTGAACGAGACAGTGACGCTCGTGGTCAGCAGTTTCGCAGCCGCGCGGCGCAGCATCGATCTTGCTGTTCCGGCGATGGCGCCTCCGCCCGCAGATCCCCCCAAGGCTCGCCGCGCGCCGGCCAAGAAGACTGCTAAGGCAGCGGCGCCGATCGCGACCGAGCCGCCCGGTGCCACCTCGGAGACACCGGCCGCGCCACCGACGCAGAAGAAATCGACGCGAAGCCGCAAGGCAGCGGCAGCGCCGAAGAGTTCGGATGCCCCGGCTGCCGCAGCCGCCGCGGTCGTCGAGTCGCTCGAAGCATCTTCCGAAGCACCGACATCGACCCGACGGTCCCCGAAGGCTGCCGCCCAATCAGCCAAGGCACCAGCCAAGCCCCGCGCGGCCAGGGGTGGTCGAGCAGCGGCAACAGGCGCGGCCGAAGCACCAGCGGCGACCGCACCGTCCACCGAGTTGTTTCCGGCGCCGATCACCGACGCACCCTCAGCGGCAACCGACAACGCGCCCGCCAAGCGTTCCTCGCGGCGGCGCAAGGCACCCACCGGAGAGGCCTGACACATGCGCATCGCGACATGGAACGTCAACTCGCTCAAGGCGCGCATCGGTCGGGTCGAGGAATGGTTGGCCGATGTTCAACCTGATGTCCTCTGCATGCAGGAGACCAAGCTCGCCGACGATGCCTTTCCGGCCCTGACCTTCCAGGCGCTGGGTTACGAGTCGGCCCACCACGGTCAGGGACAGTGGAACGGTGTCGCGATCCTCTCCAAGGTCGGGCTGACCGATGTCGTCCCCAACTTCGCCGACGGCGAGGCGCCGGACGCCGAAGCGCGACTGCTCACGGCGACGTGCGGGGGAGTGAAGGTCACGTCCGTGTACGTGCCCAACGGAAGGGCCCTCGACCAGGACCACTACCAGTACAAGCTGGCATGGCTGGCTCGACTGCGGGCTCATGTCGCGAACACCTCGACTCCATCGGACTCGGTCGTCGTCACCGGCGACTTCAACATCGCGCCCGACGACCGAGACGTGTACGACCCGAGGAAGTTCGTCGGGGCAACGCACGTCAGTCCGCCCGAGCGCGCCGAGCTCGAAGCCCTGTGCGAGTGGGGCATGACCGATGTCTTCCGGCACTTCCACGACGAGGACAAGGTGTACTCGTGGTGGGACTACCGTGCCGGTGACTTCCACATGGGACGCGGTCTTCGCATCGACCTCATCCTGGCAACTGCGCCGGTGCTCGCCCGCAGCACGTTCTGCGTCGTGGACCGTAATGCCCGCAAGGGCACGTCACCCAGCGATCACGCGCCCGTCATCGTCGACATCACCGACTGATGAGCGCGGCGGACGAAACACCCATACCGTTGCCGCCGCTCCCGCCGACGCCGGCGACGATGCGTGACGCGATCAAGTGGAGGACGCTGAACGACGCAGCACCCTCGGGACCCCGCGCCGACCTCGTTGCTGCAACGCGCGTCGTCATCGATGAGTTGCTCAGCAGCACGGCGGGCGATGCCGAGATGGATCGTGCTGCGGCACTGGTGCGCGAGGCGGCCGGGCTGCTGCGCGGCGAGACGCATGGCCGCGGCTACCTCGGTGTGGCCGAAGGCTCACTGTTCAAGGGGCCCGAGAGCTTTATCGACTTCAGCCCGTTCATCGGGCGCCTGAATCCGCTCGCCCCACCGATCGAGGTCACGTTCGGCGACGACGGCGACGTGATCGGCACGTGTACCTACGGGGCGCCGTACGAGGGGCCGCCGGGGTGCCTGCACGGTGGCTTCATCGCCGCCGGGTTCGACGAAATCCTCGGCTTCGCCCAGGCTGCATCCGGGCTGCCGGGTATGACTGGCCGATTGTCGGTGTCGTACCGCTCTCCGACGCCGCTGTTCGAGGAGGTCCGGTTCGTCGGTCGTCTCGACCGGATCGAGGGCCGCAAGATCTTCACGACCGGAACCCTCAGCGCCGGCGATCGGTTGTGCGCAGAGGCCGAAGGATTGTTCATCTCGATGAAGCCGGAAGTCTTCGTGAGGTTGATGGAAATGCGTTCGCTCGCGGAGCAGCCGTTGCCTACCGAGCCTGGTTGAGCGCCGCCAGCAACCGAGGAGCGAGGCGTGCCGCACTGATCGGCCCGAGGTCGGTGAGTGCAGCAACGGCCTCGACCGTCGTTGGCTTGGCCTGCGCGAGCGCGCGGAGCGAATCGTCGCTACAGATCGCGGCCGGGGTCACGTCGGCAGCCCGAGCGGCGTTGCCTCGCCACGCGACGAGCGCGAGGTAGATCGGATCCGGGCCGGGCAGCGGTACCCGCTCGGTCGGTGGCGGTGCCGGTCCATCGTCGATATCGCGGTCCATGGTCTCGATCAGTGGCGACGGCCGACATGCACGATCGCGCCGCTGTGCGGCCCACGTCACGATGAGCTGCTCGCGAGCCCTCGTGCACGCCACGTACAGCAGACGAGCTTCCTCGGCCCGTTGCTCGGCCGTGACGGCGGACGAGTGCGGCACCAGACCGGTCTCCGCGCCGACGATGACGACCGAACGCCACTCGCGGCCCTTGGCGCCGTGGAACGTCAGCAGATCGACCGCGTCGCTGGGTTGCGAATCCTCGAGGTCGTCGAACGGACTGTGGAATTCGACCCACGACCTGAAGGTGATACCGGGTGCCTGGCTGAGGTAGCGATCGGCGGCTTCGGCCACCCTGGTTCGGATCGGATCGCTCTGCTGTTCCGCGTTGATGCTCTCGACCCAGGTGCCGAGGTCGGTCAGATTGCGCCAGCCGTACGCCTCGGCCAACGCTGCGTTGAGCGCGCGGCTCTTCGTCGCGTTCCCCTGGACGTTGGTCGGAACGCCGAGCCGTTCGAGTTCGCGCGCCACGATTGTCAGCTGGGCTCCGGTCCTGGCCAGGACGGCGCACGTCCGCCACGCGCGACTCGCTCCGGCGAGTTCGCGAACCATCGACGACACGCTGGTGGCCTCGGCCGCGTCGGTGTCGTGGCGACGAATCGAGATCGGCGGTCCCTCGGGCGCCATCGACAGCGAGTCGTCGGTCCGTCCGATGCGCTCGAGCACGCTGCCGGCCGCGGCCACGATCTGCGGAGAACAGCGATAGTTGCGGCTGAGGCGCACGATCGTCAGCCCGCTGTACAGCCGCTCGACGTTCTCCATGATGGTGGGGTCGGCGCCGTTGAACCCGAAGATCGCCTGCCGCGGATCGCCGACCAGGCACAGATCGGGGCGATCGTCGCGGATCGCTTCGAGGAGCGCGTGCTGCAGCGGGTTGAGGTCCTGGGCCTCGTCGACGAACAGATGACGGAACC
Organism: Acidimicrobiales bacterium; assembly: GCA_038227995.1. Classification (GTDB taxonomy): domain Bacteria; phylum Actinomycetota; class Acidimicrobiia; order Acidimicrobiales; family Ilumatobacteraceae; genus WLMZ01. The sequence continues at coordinate 166,193 of JBBRPP010000007.1, read as the reverse complement.
GCCAGCGCACGCCGGCCGCCCACATCTTGTCGGTGCGAAATGCGACCAGGCACTGTTCGAGCAGATCGTCGAAGTCGCACACACCGCGACGCTTCTTGACCGTGCTGTAGGCATCGAGCGCGACGCCGATCTGGGCCGAGCTGACCGGCGTGCGGCGTCCGGCCCGCTTGGCCGCCGTGGCATACGCCGACGGCGCGAGGTTGCGAGCTCGCATCCAGTCGATCTCGCCGAGCAGGAACGCAGGCTCGTCGCGACCGCCGAGCGGTCGGACGGCCTCGGTCATCAACCGGAGTCGATCAGTGGCAACCGCGGGCGGTCGTTGGTCTGCATCGAGCGCTCGCTGGCGCAGCAGCCGGAGTGCGACGGCGTGGAACGTGCCCACTTCCAGCCGCTCGCGAACACCGAGTCGCCGCAGTCGCCGCTGCAGTTCGTGTGCGGCCTGGCTGGTGAACGTCAGGGCGAGGATGTGCGGAGATTGCACTGCCGGATCGGTTGAAAGGCGGTGCGCGATCCGCCGCGTGAGCACCGTGGTCTTGCCCGATCCAGCGGCTGCAATGATCGCGAGCGGGGATGCCGCGACCGTCACCGCGTGGCGCTGATCGGCGTCGAGGCCGCTGAGCAGCGCGTCCAGGTCCAGCTCCACCCGCCAAACCATACGTCGCCGATTTGTGTTTGCGCGCCGCGTATAGTGACCCACATGCCGTACCCCAAGAAGAACCTGAACCCGGACGAGACGGTTGCGCTCGACTTGCACCCGCACTGGTGGTTCTTCTCCGAGGCCGCCGGGGCCCTGTTGCTCAGCGTCATCGCGGGCATTGCGATCAGGGTCGGTCTCGACGCAGGCAACACCCGCAAGTACCTCGGCTACGTCGCTCTCGCCGCAATCGTGTTGTCCGCAGTGTGGACGATCGGGCGCTATCTGAAGTGGGTCACCACCAACTTCGTGATCACCAGCGACCGTGTGATCTTTCGCCAGGGCGTGTTCGCCAAGCACGGCATCGAGATCCCGCTCGACCGCGTCAACAACGTCAACTTCAACCAGAGCTTCTTCGAACGCATCTTGGGTGCCGGCGATCTGCTGATCGAGTCCGGCGGCGACGACGGGCAGCAGCGCTTCACCGATGTCCGTAAGCCGCAGAACGTGCAGAACCTGATCCACTCTCAGGTCGAGGCCAAGAACAAGGCTCGCGGCGCATACTCGGCTTCACCGTCCCCTGCGCCGCTCGATGTCGCCGGTCAGCTCGAGAAGCTCGAGGGACTGCTGCAGCGCGGGTCGATCACCCAGCCAGAGTTCGACGCGCAGAAGGCTCGTCTGCTGGGCGGCTGATGTGCGGGTCGTCAGCCTCGTTCCGTCGCTGACCGAAACACTGATCGCTCTCGGGGTCACACCGATCGCGTGCACACGCTTCTGTGAGCAGCCCTCGATCGCCCACGTTGGCGGCACCAAGGATCCGTCGATCGACGAGATCATCGCGCTCCGCCCCGACATCGTGTTCGTCGATCGCGAAGAGAACCGGCGCGGGGATGCCGATGCGCTGCGCGCTGCAGGGCTCGACGTCTTCGCGACCCACGTTGCGTCGGTTGACGACGTCGGCCCGATGATCGCGTCGGTGGCTGTGCGTCTGGGTGTCGATGCTCTGCCGGCCGACTTCGCTCTCGATGCTGCCGGTGCGGGTCGGGTGCGGACCGCGTTCGTGCCGATCTGGCGCCGACCGTGGATGACGATCAACCGGCTGACGTATGCATCGTCGTTGCTGGCGTCGATCGGGATCACCAACGTCTTCGCAGACGATGTCGCCGTGTACCCGACGATCACGCTGGACGATGCGGCGTCGACGTCGCCGCAGCTCGTCCTGCTGCCGAGCGAGCCGTACCCATTCGCGGCTCGCCACATCGCCGAGGTCGCTGGAGCACTGCCGGATGCCGAGGTCCACCTCGTCGACGGTCAGGACCTCTTCTGGTGGGGCACTCGCACGCCGGCAGCGCAGCGGCGTCTCGCAGCCGGGTTCGTCCCGTAGCCCTCGGGACGTGCGCCGCCCCCGTCGACTTGACGGACCGCGCCGGGTTCGCCTGGCTGAGAGAGGCGAACCCGGCGCGGTCTTCGTCACGGACCGGACTTTCTGGGTAACTTCGGTCGCGCTTCACCAGGCGCGACGCGATCGAAACGTGCCCAGAACGCGCAGCGGACGGGTCAGATGTCGTGGATTGGGCCGTAGCCGGTGAAGCTTCCATCGACATCACGCACAACGGATTGCCAAGCCACAACTGCGGCGCGATCGATCGGGCCGTAGATGTGCGGGAATTGTGGCGCGAACGGGGGAGCGTCGTTGCCCATGTGCGCCGGGTCCTCCCAGATGCATTCACTCGTCAGGTGATCGGTGTCGACATGAAGCACGAGGAACTCGCCCGGAACCGAACGGTAGAACGCGTTCGCGACCTTCGTCAGCACGGACGCGTCGTCGGTGCAGTGGATGAACCCCTCCGACGACAGCGACGGGTTCGTGACGGCAGCACCGGGTGCGAGTCCGTCCCAATCAGCAGCTGGAATGAGGTGCAGGACGATGGCCATGCCCGCTCACCAACCTGCTCCGGGTACATCGACCCGAGTGGTCGAGACCTTGCCGGTACGTGACGCCGAAGCCACCTGGTGTGTGGACGAGTCAGCGGTGACCAGGAACAGGGTCCGACCATCTTCACCACCGAGCGCGCATGCCAAGCATGGCTGATCGAGATCGACGGTGTCGATGATCTCGCCTCCGTCGGACACGAGCAGGCAGTTGGCGCCGGATGGATTCGCAACCCACACTCGACCCGCGGCATCGAGGCAGATGCCATCGGGTGCGGTGCGTGGCGGAAGTTGGGCCCAGACGCGCCTGTTGTTCAACGACCCGTCGGCGGCGATGTCGAACGCGGTGAGGCGAGCTGCCATCGTCTCGGCGATGATCATGGTGAGGCCGTCGGGCGTGATCACACAACCGTTGGGGAACTCCATGTCGGTGGAGGCGACGTGCACGCTGCCATCGGGGTCGACCATGGCGAGGACGGCGGTGTCGTGCTCGGCGAACACCGACTTCGCGCCACGAGTCGCGAACGCATGATCGAGGTCGAAGCCGAAGTTGCCGACATACGCGCGACCACTGGTGTCGACGACCATGTCGTTGCAGTGAAAGGTCGCGACCGACGACAGATCGGCGTGAACGACGAGCCCGTCCGGGTCGAGGCGCATCAACCGGCGGTCGATCATCGAGACGACCAGCAGCCGGCCATCGGGCAGCCAACCCAGGCCACTGGGCTGGTTGGGGACGACCACGATCTCGCGGACCTCACCGTCGAGGGAGATCGTCTTCACGGCATGGTCGTAGAAGTCGCTGATCCACAGCAGACCGTCGTGCCAGCGTGGGCCCTCGCCAAAGTAGAGACCGTCGGCGAGGAGTTCCACGCGACTCATGTCCGCACCTCGACCGGGTCGAGGTGCGCACCAGCCACGGCACGCACGACCCATCCGTCGGTGTGAACACCCGGCTCGGTCAACGCGACGACGCACCCACCGAAGCCGCCACCCGTCATCCGCGCACCGTACACGCCGGGCGTCGCGACGAGTTCCGCCACGGCGCGGTCCATCGTCGGCGTGCTCGTCTCGAAGTCGGTTGCCAAGCTGTTGTGGCTCTCGATCATCAGCCGTCCGGCCTCGGCGAGATCCCGACGCGCAATCGCAGCGACGAAGTCGCGCACGCGTTGGTTCTCGGTCACGACATGGCGAGCTCGGCGTCGAATCGTGGCATCACTGATGCGCTCGACGTCGGCGAGCCCCGCGAGGCGTAAGAGCCCGATCGCGGCCTCTGCAGCCGCGCATTGATCGACCCGGTCGGCATATTCACTGCCGACGAGCGTGCGGTGCTCGACGAACTGAACCACGACGGTCACGTCGTCGGGCAGCGCAATGGGCTGGACCGTGAGCGTCTCGCAGTCGATGAGCAGCGCGTGATCCGCGACGCCTGCCGCGATGCACAGCTGGTCCATGATGCCGCACGGGACGCCGCTGGCGCGATGTTCGGCACGGCGGCCGAGTTGGGCCAACTCGACCGGTGTTCCGTCGAAACCGAGCGCAAGGGCGGTGGCGAGTTCGAGCGCGGCGCTGCTCGACAGGCCGGCGCCAACAGGGATGTCGGTCGTGATCCGGCCCTCGATCGATCGAACAGTGTTGCCCAACTCCGCGGCGACGCCGGCAACGTAGCGACCCCAGCTGGGCTGGACCACGGCCGGGTCGTCGACCGGGAGCGCGATCGACAGCGGCAGCGGTTCCGTCGCAGAGACGAGTTGGATGTCGCCGTCGCGACGTCGGCCGGTGATGACCGTCCACCGGTCGATGGTCATCGGCAGGACGAGGCCGCCGGTGTAGTCGGTGTGGTCGCCGATGAGGTTCACCCGGCCCGGGGCGCGTGCGCAAAAGGTTGCGCTCATGCCAGCTTCAGGGCAACGCTGAGGCGCTCGATGGCGTCCATGTCGAACGGCGCGCGGAGCGCGATGTTGACTTGGTCGGCGCCGGCGTCGATGTACTGTCCGATGCGGTCGAGGACCTGTTCGTCGCTGCCCGTCAGGCAGCCGTTGCGCACGGTGTTGGTGAGGTGTCCGAATTGAGCCTGCAGGCTCTCTTCGGTCCACGCCAGGCCGGCGTTGATCGCACACTTGATCTCTGCCGGATCACGGCCGACGGTCTCGCAATGGTCGGCGAGAACGCCACGCTTGCGGGCGAATTCCTCGGGCGACGAGAACGGTACGTTCCAGCCGTCGGCGTAGCGAGCGGCGATCTTCAGCGTGCGCTTCTCGCCACCGCCGCCGATCCAGATCGGTAACTTGGGCTGAACAGGCCGCGGCTCGTTGCGGGCTTCGGCGAGGCTGAAGTACTGACCGTCGAATGACGACACGTCGTCGTGGAGAAGTCGGCGCAGGACCTGGATGCCTTCCTCCAGTTGGTCCATCCGAACCTTGACCTCGGGATACGGGATGCCGTACGCCTTGTACTCGACCTCGGCCCAACCGGCCCCGATTCCCATCGCGGCCCGTCCACCCGACAATTGATCGATGGTGGTGATCGCCTTCGCGAGCACGGCCGGGTGGCGATACCCGATCGAGTACACGAGTGAGCCGATGGTGACGCGTGACGTCTCGCAGGCGAGTGCGGCGTGCATGGCAACCGCCTCGAGGCATTCGGCGTCGTCGGGCTTTCCGGTCGCGCCGTAGAAGTGGTCCCAGATGGAGATCCATCCGTAACCGAGCGCTTCGATTCGTCGCCATGATGCGCGTAGATCGTCGCTGCTGATGCGTTGCAGACCGGTGTGCACACCGAAGACCGTCATGGCCGAAACCGTATCGCTCCTCCGTGTTGACCGACGAGCCGCTGTCCAACGAGACTCACGGAATGCCTCGCGCCGTTGTCAACACCTTCGCCCCGTCCACGGCATCTGCAACGGCCGGCCACGACGGCGGGATCTGCGGCAAGATCGAGCTCGAATACGAGACAATCGGTTCGCCCACCGATCCGCCGTTGTTGATGATCATGGGCTTCACCGCCCAGATGACCCTGTGGCCCGACGGGTTGTGTCAGATGCTGGCCGACCGTGGCCGATACGTCATCCGCTTCGACAACCGCGACTGCGGGCTCAGCACGAAGCTCGACGGCGCCGAAGTCGACCTCGGCGCAGTCATGCTGGCCGCCCTCGCCGATCGTCCCGAGGATGTTCCGGCCGTTCCGTACACGCTCAGCGACATGGCCGACGACGCGGCCGGTCTGCTCGACCATCTCGGCATCGACTCGGCCCACATCCTCGGTGCTTCGATGGGCGGGATGATCGCGCAGACATTCGCGTTGCGCCACACAGCTCGCACCCGGACCCTCGTGTCGGTGATGTCGTCGCCTGGTGACCCTGAGGTCAGCCAGCCGACACCCGAGGCAGCGGAGGCCCTGCTGTCACCGCCACCGACCGAACGTGAGGCCTACCTCGAGCACTCGATGGCGGCCCAGGTGTGGCATTCGAAGAAGTACTTCGATGCGGCCGAGATGCGCGAACAGAACGCACGCGACTTCGATCGCAGCTTCTATCCCGAAGGTGGACCCCGTCAGCTCGCAGCGATCTATGCCAGCGGTCGGCGCTCGGCCGACCTCCCGAATCTTGACGTGCCGACGCTTGTCATCCACGGTCGCGACGACACGCTGATCCCACCGGCCGGTGGCTTTCGCACCGCGGAGTTGATCCCCGGCTCGAACCTGTTGTTCATGAGCGACATGGGTCACGATCTGCCCGAGCCGCTGTGGCCCGCGTTCGTCGACGCCGTCATCTCCCACACCAACCGCTGATCCGTCAGCCACCCCCTCAGGAGTTCACATGTCAGGTCCACTGAGTGGCTACCGCGTCATCGAGATCGCCGGTATCGGCCCCGGCCCGTTCGCAGCCATGATGCTCAGCGACATGGGTGCGGAGATCATCCGCGTCGAACGCACGCAGGCGGTGCGCGCGGGTGCCGGCCCCAACAACGACATCTTGCAGCGCAACCGGCGCAACATCGCGATCGACCTCAAGTCGGTCGAGGGCGTCGATGCGTTGATGCGATTGATCGAGAACGCCGACGCCCTGATCGAGGGCTTCCGGCCGGGCGTGATGGAGCGACTCGGCGTCGGCCCCGAGGCGTGCCTCGACCGCAATCCGAAGCTGGTGTTCGGACGGATGACCGGATGGGGACAGGACGGTCCCTACGCGCTCGCTGCGGGTCACGACATCAACTACATCTCGCTGGCCGGATCACTGGCCCACTTCGCCCGAGCCGGTGAAGCGCCGGTGCCGCCGCTGAACATGGTCGGCGACTTCGGTGGTGGTGGCATGTTCCTCGCGTTCGGTGTGGTGTGCGCCCTCCTGGAAGCCCAACGCAGCGGCAAGGGCCAAGTCGTCGATGCGGCAATGGTCGACGGCGCAGCGACGTTGATGAGCATGTTCTGGGGCTTCAAGGCGATGGGCGCGTTCAACGAGAATGCGCCAGGCACCAATCTGCTCGACACCGGTGCGCATTTCTACGACGTCTACAAGTGCAGCGACGGCCAGTTCATCTCTGTCGGATCGATCGAGCCGCAGTTCTACGCCGAACTGCTGCGTCTCACCGGTCTCGACACCGACGACGAGTTCCTCAAGCAGCACGACACGGCCAATTGGCCGCACCTCAAGGCCCGCCTCACCGAGATCTTCGCGACGAAGAACCGCGACGAATGGTGCGCGCTGATGGAACACACCGATGTGTGCTTCGCTCCCGTGCTGACCATGAGTGAGGCGGCCGAGCATCCGCACAACCGCGAACGCGAGACGTTCATCGAGTTCAACGGTGTGACCCAACCGGCGCCGGCGCCGCGCTTCAGTCGCACCCAACCGCTGATCGTGCTCCCTCCCGCCCGCGTCGGCGAGCACACCCGCGAGGTCCTGGCTGACTGGGGATTCGACCCGATCCAGATCAACTCGTTGTTCGAGTCCGGCGCGGTGAAGTGACGAGTTCGGTACAGTCGGCGCCTCGACGACAGCCCGCCATCCGGGCTTCGACCCACTGACGAAGGAGGTCACACATGGGCACACTCGTGTGTTTCCACGCGCATCCCGACGATGAATGCATCTCGACCGGCGGCAGCATCGCCCGGGCCGCGGCGGAAGGCCACCGCGTGGTGCTCGTCGTCGCGACGAATGGCGACTTCGGCGAGGTCCCCGACGATCTCGCCGAGGGCGAGACGTTGGTCGATCGTCGACGCGTCGAGGTGCAACGATCTGCTGACGTCCTCGGTGTGCATCGCGTTGCGTGGCTCGGGTACAAGGACAGCGGAATGACCGGCTGGCCGCAGAACGCGGATCCGGAGTCGTTCCATCAGGCAGATCTCGACGAGGCGGCCGAGCGGCTGGCATCGATCCTGCGTGAAGAGAACGCCGATGTCCTCACGACCTACGACTGGCATGGCGTCTACGGCCACCCCGATCACGTCAAGGTGTACGAGGTCGGAGCGCGTGCCGGAGAACTGGCTGCAACCCCGGCCGTCTTCGAGGCCACGATGAACCGCGATTCGGCGATCCGGGCCATGCGGGCCCAGCGCGAGATGGCGATCGCTGCCGGCACCGCATCCGAAGACGACGAGTTCGACCCGTCCGGCCCCGCCGATGATGGCAACCCGTTCGGAACGCCGGAGGACGAGTTGACGCACGCCGTCGACGTCACCGACTACGTCAGGGTGAAGCGCGACAGCATGCGTTGCCATGCGAGCCAGATCACCGACAGCAGCTTCTTTCTGCAGATGCCCGACGAGGTCTTTTCTGCAGCCTTCGGGACCGAGTGGTTCATCAAGCGTGGTGTCGTGCCGGGCGTGCGCACCGGCTGGTTGTTCGAGTAGGCCATGGCTCGCGTCTATCTCGTGCGGCACGGCCGAGCAGCAGCCGGCTGGGACACCGATCCGGATCCGGGCCTCGACGATCTCGGCCGTCATCAAGCGACCAAGATGGCGGATCAACTCGGTCCGTTGGGACCATTCGCACTCGTCGCCAGCCCACTGCAGCGATGCCAGGAAACGGCGTCGTTCCTGAGCGCACGGTGGGGTACTGCGGCGTCGATCGAACCCGCCGTGGCCGAGATCCCGTCGCCGGAGGGAATCCCGATGGGGCAACGCATCGAATGGCTGAGAACGGCGATGGCAGGCACCTGGACGCAGTTGGGAAGTCGCTATACCGACTTCCGTGATGGCGTTGGCAGATTCGTCGCATCGTGCACCGTCGACACCGTGATCGCCAGCCACTTCGTCGCGATCAATGCCGCGATCGGGGCGGCGACGGATTCGGATGCCGTCGTGATCCGCAGCCTCGACAACTGCTCGATCACCGTCATCGATGTCGTCGACGGTGTGCTGCATCTTGTCGAAGGTGGTCACGAAGCTGACACATTGATCCGCTAATCGTCATCGAGTCGTCGTCAGTGGTGACGTTGACTCGCGCAAGCCATCCGGCAGACTCTGGCGATGACTCCTCAGCGGACCGTGTTCGCATTCGCGACGTGCGTCGTCGTGTCGCTCGCCGTCGCATCGTGCAGTAGCGACCGCGGCACGAGCGCGTCGACGCTCGCGGCGGTGACCACGACCACCACGACGATCGCGCCCACGACGATTGCCGCGACGACGATCGCCCCCACGACGGTGCCGGTGCCGACCTCGACAACGGCGGTGCCGACGACCACGACCGCGGCCCCGACGACCACGACCGTCCCGCCCGGTTCGCTGGTCGCACTCCGGTCCGACGGGGTCGGCGATGCCCGTTTCGGCGCACGCCCCGACGATGTGATCGGCTACGTGACGAAGATCCTGGGTCCCCAAACCAGCGATTCCGGCTGGGTCGACGCGCCGACTCGCGGCTGTCCCGGAACCGTCGTGCGGTTCGTGGCGTGGGGCGACCTCAACCTGTACTTCAGCGATTCGAGTCAGGTGTCTCCCGCCAGCAAGGCCTTCTTCTCCTGGGCCCTCGGCCCTGCGAACGGAACCTCGATCGTGCCCGCCGGCATGAAGACCCTCGATGGCATCGGGATCGGTTCGACGGTGGCCGAACTTCGCTCGAAGTATCCCGCGGCGCGGATCTTCGCCGGAGACACCGCAGGTACCGGCTCGTCGACACTGACCCAAGATCTGTTCGCATTCCTGAACGGCTCCGACGACGCGTCCGTCATCGTGTCTCTGTCGGGAGGCCAGGGCTGCGGGCAAACGCAGACCTCGACGCCTACCCCGGCGACGGACCAGACCACTTCTGCGACCACGAGTTAGGCTGCGCGAATGGCATCGAAGGCGGGATTCCTCTGACCGCATTGGCACTTCTCGACCTGCACAAGAGCTGGGCATGGTTCGTGATCATCGGGAACGGATTGGCCGGTGTGTGGGCGCTCGCCGCGCACAAATACATCGCGTTGCGCACCCGCGCGCTGTGGTGGTTCATCGGCGTTGCCGAGGTGGCCATCTTCATCCAGGTCGCGATGGGCGTTGCGTTGGTGAACAAGTACAAGTTCACGTTTCCGAAGTTCCATGCGTTCTACGGCTTCGTCGCGATCATCTCGGTGGCGATCATCTACAGCTACCGCCCGCAACTGAAGGGCAAGACGTACCTTCTGTACGGCGGCGGCAGTCTCTTCCTGATGGGACTCGGCATCCGCGCCATGATCGTCGGCCAATAGCGCGTAGCGTGGCGTCGTCACGTCTCACGATCCAACGGGGGTTGGCATGGTCGAGGTCGAGTTGTCATATGCGAGTGGCGCATCCGAACGGCCGCTGATCGGGCGCACCATCGGTGCCGACCTTCGTCGCACCGTTGCATCGCACGGCGAGCGCGAGGCGTTGGTCGATCGCCCGAGCGGTCGACGTTGGACGTATGCGCAACTCGGCGCCGATGTGGATCAGGTGTCGCTCGGTCTGCTCGCGATGGGCATCGAGAAGGGCGATCGGGTCGGCATCTGGGCGCCGAACTGTGCCGAGTGGGTGCTGCTCCAATACGCCACCGCACAGGTCGGCGCGATCCTCGTCAACATCAACCCCGCCTATCGCACGCACGAGTTGACGTACGTCCTGCGGCAATCGGGAGTGCGCCTGCTCGTGTCGGCGACCGAGTTCAAGACGAGCAACTACCGGGCGATGGTGACCGCGGTGGCGGGGGAGTGCCCGGCGCTCGAACGAACCGTCTACATCGGTACCGACGATTGGAGGAAGCTGGTCGACGGCGGCAGCAAACGCTCAGTCGCTGACCTCGCCGGCCGCATGGAGTCGCTGTCGTTCGACGACCCGATCAACATCCAGTACACGTCGGGCACGACCGGTTTCCCCAAGGGGGCCACGTTGTCGCACCACAACATCCTCAACAACGGGTTCTTCGTCGGCGAGTTGATCAACTACACCGAGCTCGATCGGGTGTGCATCCCCGTGCCCTTCTACCACTGCTTCGGCATGGTGATGGGCAACCTCGGCTGCACAAGTCATGGCGCGTGCATGGTGATCCCGGCTCCGGGGTTCGATCCGGTCGCGACGCTGGAAGCAGTCGCAGCCGAGCAGTGCACGTCGCTGTATGGCGTGCCCACGATGTTCATCGCGATGCTCGACCATCCCGACTTCGGACGTCACGACCTCACGTCGCTGCGCACCGGCATCATGGCCGGATCCCCGTGCCCGGTCGAGGTCATGAAGCGCACGATCTCGGACATGAACATGCGCGAGGTCTCGATCTGCTACGGCATGACCGAGACGTCACCGGTCTCGACCCAGACCCGACGCGACGACTCGGTCGATCGGCGGGTGTCGACGGTCGGTCGGGTCGGCCCGCACGTCGAGGTCAAGGTGGTCGATCCCGATACCGGTCTGACGTTGCCCCGCGGTGAGCCCGGCGAACTCTGCACGCGCGGCTATTCGGTGATGATCGGTTACTGGGACGAAGAAGCCAAGACGCAGGACGCCATCGACGTCACGCACTGGATGCACACCGGCGATCTCGCGGTGATGGACGACGAGGGCTATCTCAACATCGTCGGACGGATCAAGGACCTCGTGATCCGCGGCGGTGAGAACATCTATCCGCGTGAGGTCGAGGAGTTCCTCTACGCCCATCCGTCGATCGCCGATGTGCAGGTCATCGGTGTACCCGACGAACGGTACGGCGAAGAACTGATGGCGTGGATCCGCTTGCGCGACGGCGCTCAGCCGCTGACGGTCGACGATGTTCGCGACTTCTGCAGTGGGCGCCTGGCCCACTACAAGGTCCCGCGCTACGTGCACCTCGTCGATGAGTTTCCGATGACGGTGACCGGCAAGGTGCGCAAGGTCGAGATGCGCGAGAACTCGATCGAATTGCTCGGCCTGCAGCGAGCCGCAGCGGTTCGACACGCTTGAAGCTGGGTCGAGAGCCCGACGTATCGCCCGTCAGACGGTAGCGAGGTTTGCTTCGAGCGTGTCGAGTGCGATGGCGAGCTCGTCGGGCAATGCTTCACCGAACTGGTCGAAGTGGGCACGGATCTGTGGGATCGCCGCTTTCCACCCGGCGGCGTCGACGCGCAGCAACTCGTTCAGATCGTTGGCATCCACCGCGAGGCCGGTCGTGTCGAGATCGCCGGGCGCCGGCAGGTAGCCGATCGGTGTGTCGATCGCTCCGACGGACCCCTCGAGGCGTTCGAAGACCCACTTCAGAACGCGGCTGTTCTCGCCGTAGCCGGGCCACAGGAAGCGACCGTCTTCATCTCGGCGGAACCAGTTGACGAAGAAGATCTTGGGCAGGTTCTCGGCCGCAGTGCTGTCGCCGACTTTCAGCCAGTGGGCGAAGTAGTGACCCATGTTGTAGCCGCAGAACGGCAGCATCGCCATCGGGTCGAAACGAAGCTGACCAACGGCACCGGCGGCCGCCGCCGTCGTCTCTGACGCCATGATCGATCCGAGGAAGACGCCGTGCTCCCAGTCGAACGCTTGCGTCACCAGGGGCACCGTCGTGCGTCGGCGACCACCGAACAGGATCGCCGAGATCGGCACGCCTGCGGGGTCCTGCCATTCCGGGGCGATCGATGGGCACTGCGACGCCGGCGCCGTGAAACGGGCGTTGGGGTGCGCCGCAGGAGTCTCGGTCTCCGGCGTCCAGGTGTTGCCGCGCCAGTCAGTGGCGCGAGCCGGCTTGTCGGAGGTCATGCCCTCCCACCACACATCGCCTTCACGGGTGAACGCGGTGTTGGTGAAGATGCTGTTGCCCCACAACGTCTCCATCGCGTTGGCATTGGTGTCGTAGCCGGTGCCCGGAGCGACGCCGAAGAATCCGGCCTCGGGGTTGATCGCGTGCAGCCGCCCGTCGTCGGCGTACTTCATCCAGCAGATGTCGTCGCCGATGGTCTCGGCCTTCCAGCCCGGGATCGTCGGAACGAGCATCGCCAGGTTCGTCTTGCCACACGCCGACGGGAACGCGGCAGCGATGTACTTGAACTCGCCGGCCGGGTTCGTCAGCTTGAGGATCAGCATGTGCTCAGCGAGCCACCCGGCGTCGCGTGCCATCACCGAAGCGATGCGCAGCGCGAAGCACTTCTTGCCCAGTAGCGCGTTGCCGCCGTAGCCGGAGCCGAACGACATGATCTCGCGCGTCTCGGGGAAGTGAACGATGTACTTGTTGTCGGGGTTGCACGGCCACGGCACGTCGGCCTCGCCGGCTTCCAGTGGCGAACCGATCGAGTGGACGCACGGAACCCATTCGCCGTCGCCGAGGACGTCGAGCGCCCCCTGGCCCATGCGCGTCATGATCCGCATGTTCACCGCGACGTACGGGGAGTCGGTCAACTGCACGCCGATGTGGGCGATGTTCGAACCGAGGGGACCCATGCTGAACGGCACGACGTACATCGTGCGGCCCTTCATCGCCCCGGTGTAGAGGCCGTTGAGCACGTCGCGCATCTCTGCCGGGTCTCGCCAGTTGTTCGTCGGTCCGGCGTCGGCCTCGTCCTTCGAGCAGATGTACGTGCGGTCCTCGACGCGGGCGACATCGCCCGGATCACTGTGCGCCCAGTAGCTGTTCGGACGCTTTGCCTCGTCGAGCTTGGTGAACGTGCCTGCGTCGACCAGCTTCTGGCAGAGGCTTTCGTACTCCTCCGCGCTGCCGTCGCACCAGTAGATGTCATCGGGCTGCAGGACGTCCGCCCAACCCTGCACCCAGTCCTGAAGTCGCTGATTGCTGCTCGTACCGCTCATGAAAACGAGTCTCCTTCGTGACACACAGGCGCGCCAAATGGGCGCAACAACAAAAGAAGCCCGGTCAGTCGTGACCGGGCGTCTTCATATCGATTTCGCTCCCGAGGCTGAGCGATGTCGCCCGGCCGTCGGCGTCGAGGGTGAAGATGACACGCTGACCCTGCCGCAGCATCCGGAAGATCGATCCATGCAGCGCGTCGGCCGCGAGGTCGTAGTCGTTGAAGTCGGTGTCGCAGAGAACGACGCCATCGCCGCTGCCGGGATCGTAGGACCTGATGACTCCCTGCATGACGGCGCTTGCCTCAGCTGACCTTGACGATCTTGCCCGACTTGATGCAGCCGGTGCAGACGTTCATCCTGGTCGGAGTCTTGCCGACGAGGGCGCGGACCTTCTGGATGTTCGGATTCCAGCGCCGCTTCGTGCGCCGGTGGGAGTGCGAAACCGACATGCCCCAGGACGGGCCCTTGCCACACACTTCACATACTGCTGCCATGAGAATTCCCTTACGAGGATCGTTCGGACCCGCAGAGATCGGGACCGAGTGCATCGACCCGGAATGGGGTCAATCGAGTCGACAAAGGCTATCAGCGCGTTTCGGCTCTCCCACAAGCGATCGAACGGAGAGCGAACGATCGAAACAGATGGGCGGTATCAATTGTTCAGATGGGCTGGTCGTTGGCCGGAAATGGCCCGGATCTCGAGCTGCGATCGCGTGCGAAGGACACGACGGCGCGGTCGCTGCGTCGGTCCGGCCGGCGTGACCATCGATACCGAATCGCGGGCTGATCGATACGCTGCCAACGTGCCCACGCTCGAACGGCTCTCGGCTGATGCCCTGCGCAACACAGTCGTCACCTTTCGCGACACGATGAAGGCTCACGCCGCTGACATCAACCGACTCAACGTCTATCCCGTGCCCGATGGCGACACCGGAACGAACATGGCGCGGACGCTCGACGCCGTCGTCGCCGAGCTCGAACAGAGTGACCATGCGTTGGAATCCACCTGCGCAGCGATCAGCCACGGCTCGCTGATGGGGGCACGCGGGAACAGCGGCGTCATCCTCAGCCAGATCCTGCGCGGCATCGCGAACACGTTGAAAGACGCCACCGATGCCACCGCCACAAAGGTCGCGGAGAGCTTCAAGAACGCCTCGGTCGCGGCGTATCAAGCCGTCCTCAAGCCAATCGAGGGCACGATCCTCACCGTGGTGCGCGAGACCGCCGACGCAGCCCAGGAGTCCGCGGCCGCCGGTGCGAGCTTGGTCGACATGCTGCGCGCAGCCCGCACTGCGGGCCGCGCATCGTTGGCACGTACTCCCGATCTGTTGCCGGTGTTGCGCGATGCCGGCGTCGTCGATGCCGGCGGTGCCGGGTTCATGTTGTTGCTCGACTCCGCGATCCATGTCGTCGACGGCGAGGCGTTGCCCGAACCAGATGCGATCGACGAGACGAGCGTGTTGGCAGGAGACCAATTCCAAGCGGTGGCTCATCGCGGTGAAGGCGACGTCAGCGACCTGCGGTACGAGGTCATGTACTTCCTCGATCTGCCCGACGCGAGCATCGAGACGTTCAAGCACTCGTGGGGCGAGATCGGCGACTCGATCGTGGTGGTCGGCGGCGACGGCATCTGGAATTGCCACGTGCACACCAACGACATCGGCGCCGCCATCGAATGTGCGCTGACAAACGGAGGACGGCCGCACAAGATCCGTGTCACGGACCTGTTCGAGGAAGTCGCCGAAGAACATGCGCATCGTGAAGCAGCGCTGAAGGGCGAAGCTCCGCCCGTCCGCCGCGGTGCAGCGGCAGCCGGGATGCCACCGGTGACCTGCGCGGTCGTTGCGGTATCCAGTGGCGACGGCCTGTCCGAACTCTTCGATCAACTCGGTGTTCAAGGTGTGGTGACCGGCGGTCAGACGCTCAACCCGTCGACCGCGGAACTGCTCGATGCGGTCGAGGCGGTCAACGCCGACCACGTCATCATCCTGCCCAACAACAAGAACATCATCCCCGTCGCAGAACAGGTCAACAGCCTCACTGCCAAGACCGTGGTCGTGGTGCCGACGCGCAGCATGCCCGAGGCCCTCGCAGCACTCATCGTCTACGACCCCGAGGTCTCGGCCGAGATCAACGGCGAAGAGATGGGGGAGGCCGCTGAAGCCATGCGGACCGGAGAGGTGACCCAAGCCGTGCGCGACACCGCATCCGACGCCGGCCCGATCACCACGGGCGACTGGATCGGCATCGTTCGGGGCGACGGCATCGTGTCCGTCAACAGCACATTGATCGGCGCCGCGACTGCACTGCTCGACCACTTGATCACACCGGGGCGCGAGATCGTCACCGTGATCGCCGGCATCGACGCGACGCGATCAGTCACCGACGCCCTCCGCGATTGGTTGGCCGGCGAGCGGCCCGATGTCCAGGTCGAGGTCCACCGCGGTGGGCAGCCGCTGTACCCATACCTGTTCGGCGTGGAGTGACCCCACTCGGGGAGACCGGATTCACCATGGCAGCCGAATCTGCAGCGTCACCAGCCGGCACCGGGATCACGCTCCGCGAACTGCAGGCGATCCCCGTCGAGCGACTCAAGGGCGTCGGTGACAAGAAGCAGGCATCGTTGCGCGAGGTCGGTGTCGAGACCGTCCTCGATCTGCTCACGACGTACCCGCGTCGATGGGTCGATCGGACAAATGAAGCGCGAGTGAGTGATCTCGTCCCGGGCAAGGAGGCGCTCGTCCTCGTCACGGTTCGCTCCGTCACCAAACGCACGATGCGCAATCGGCGGACGATGATCGAGGTTCAGGTCGGCGACGGATCCGGCCGTCTGCATATCGTTTTCTTCAATCAGCCGTGGCGCGAACGGCAGCTGCGCGAAGGGTTGCAGATCATGCTCTTCGGCAAGGCCGACGTCTATCGCGGTGGGCTCCAGATGACGAATCCGATCGTCGACCTGATCGGTGACCGCACCGGAAAGATCGTGCCGATCTACCCGCAGAGCGAGAAGGCGCAACTGTCGACGTGGGAGATTGCCGGATGGGTCGAGAACGCGCTCGAGCGTTGCGCGGCGCGGGGTTTCGCCGATCCGTTGCCGATGTCGATCCGTCGCGAGCTCGGCCTCCTCGACCGAGCGACAGCGATGCACCAGATCCATCTCCCGGAGACGATGGGCGAAAAGGAACAGGCTCGCCGCCGGCTCGCGTTCGACGAGCTGCTGCGTGTGCAGACCGTGCTGGTGATGCGCAAGCGTGCGTTCGAGCGCGACCAACGCGGCCTGCGTCACGACATGAGCGGTGAGCTCGTCCGCCGCTTTCACGCTGCGCTCGCGTACGACCTGACGGCCGCGCAGACTCGAGCGATCGACGAGATCAACCGCGACCTTGCCGGCCCGCATCCGATGCATCGTCTGCTGCAGGGCGACGTCGGCGCCGGCAAGACCGTGGTCGCCGTGTCGGCGCTGCTGTGTGCCGTGCAAGGCGGACATCAGGGCGCACTGATGGCACCGACCGAGGTGCTCGCCGAACAACACGCAACGGGGATCCGTGCACTGCTCCGCGAGCTGCGAGTGCCCGATCCCGACAACCTCTTCGGCGATCGCGAACTGAACGTGTCGTTGCTGACCAATCGCATCACCGGCCAAGACCGACGAGATGTCGTTGCCGGCCTCGCGGACGGCTCGATCGACATCGCGATCGGCACGCACGCGTTGATTCAGGAAGGCATCGAGTTCCGCAGCCTCGGGGCGGTGGTGGTCGACGAACAGCATCGCTTCGGTGTCGAGCAACGTGCTGCATTGCGCATGAAGGGTGCCGGCGACATCGTCCCCGACGTGTTGGTGATGACTGCCACGCCGATTCCGCGTACCGCGGCGATGACCGTCTACGGCGATCTGGATGTGAGCGTCCTCGACGAACTTCCGCCGGGACGAACGCCGATCACGACGCACTGGGCCAATGGCGGGCTGATGGAACTCGCGGCGTGGGGCGATGTCCGCGAAGCCGTCTCGGCCGGACGTCAGGCGTACGTCGTGTGCCCGCTGATCGACGAGAGCGAGAAGCTCGAGGTTGCCTCTGCGCAGGAGATGTTCGAGCGTTTGGTGCACCAGGATCTGAAGGGTCTGCGCATCGGTCTGCTGCACGGTCGGCTGCCGTCGGCCGAGAAGGAGACCGTGATGAACGCGTTCCGGGCCGGCGAATTGGACGTTCTCGTCGCGACAACCGTGATCGAAGTCGGGGTCGACGTGCCCAACGCGACAGTGATGGTCATCGTCGATGCGGATCGATTCGGCATCGCTCAACTGCACCAGTTGCGGGGGCGCGTGGGTCGTGGTGCGCACGCCTCGACGTGCTGGCTGGTGACCAGCGAGGTCGAAGGTCCGAGTCCGCGTGTCGAGGCGTTGGTGGCATCGACCGACGGGTTCGAATTGGCTGAGATCGACCTCGACCTGCGCGGTGAGGGCACGCTGATGAACACCGCGCAGAAGGGCCGCAGCGACCTCAAGCTCGCATCGCTGCGTCGTGACCGCGAACTGGTCACGCTGGCCCGGCGTGCCGCGTTCGACATCGTCGACGCCGACATGACGTTGGCCAAGCATCCGTTGTTGCTCGACGAGGTTCGATTGCTGCTCAGTGAAGAAGACGAGGCCTTTCTCTTCAAGAGCTGATGTCGCGCCGTTGCGTACCGCTGCGATTCCGTTGTTCGATTGCCTGATCGCGCAGCCGCGATCTCGAAGAAATCTCCAAGAATCTGCGTCATACGTGCGGACTTCGCTCGTCATGAAGACATGGACGACGCACACCGATCACGACAGTTCGCCGGCCGAGTCGAGCTTGTGGGCGGGCCGTTGCACGGTGCCCGCGCATGGGTCGATCGCGACGTCGATGCGCGGCCGCGATTTGCATCGATCGGCGGCGGGCTTGCTATCGCCATCGATGATGCCGATCACGTCGACGGCATGCTGATCGTTCATCGCTACACGCGCCGCGACAACGATCCCGCCGTGTTCGAATTCAACGCCGCGTAGGCCAGGTGCGGCGATTTCCAGTCCGCAATCATCTCAAACGCCGTTGCGGGCATGAGCCGGTCGATGCGTTGGGGACCTGTCCGAGCAACGAAAGACCTGCTCGGGAACTGTGTGAGACCCCTCGCGTAGGGTTCGTGGTGTTGATCTTCCCCGGTCATGTTCGACGGTTTCGGCTGTCCTCGCTTGGTTGACTCGTGCCTGGTTTGGCCTGATTCGGTGTGGGAGGTGTGTGGTGAGTTTCGTGACAGTGGAGGCGGTGTCGTTGGAGACGATGAACGTGTCGTGGTTGAACCGTGACGAAGTGTTGGACAAGATGCGGATGGCGGCGTACATCCGGTCCTGGCTCGACGCCAAGGACATCGTGCTCGCCCGTCGCCTGGCCGAGTTGGCCGACATCACGCCGTCGGCGCCACCGCCAGAGGCTGACATCGCTGCGGCGGGGAACGTGAGCCGGTCGCAGGCTGCGAAGAACGTGAAACGTGCCCGCGCCGCGGCGGATGTGCCCGAGGTCGAGGATCTGTTGGCGTCTGGTGGGGTGACGGTCGAACATGTCGATGCGTTGGGTCGTGCGCTGGCCCGGTTGAGTGCCGAGCATCGGTTGTTGCTAGCCGCGGATGGTGCCCGTTTGGCGGCGATCGCGGCACGGTCGACTCCGGAGGCGTTCGACAAGTTCTTGAAGTTGGAGATCGCTCGACTCGACCAGCGTGAGGCCGGTGACCGGTTGGAACGGCAGAAGCGGGCGTGCCGGTTGCGGTCGTGGACTGATCGTGACACCGGGATGGTGTGCGGGCGGTTCGAACTCGACCCTGAATCGGGCCTCGCGTTTCTGGGCCGTTTGGACAACGCGGTCGACACCTTGTTCCACGACAGAACTCCGGACACCTGCCCTGCGGGTGACGGCCGCCAGGACCACTTGCGAGCGCTTGCTCTGATCCGACTCGTCGACGGCCGCCTCGTCAGCGACGACGGTGAGGAATCGAATGACATGTGCGGGACCGACAGCCGCACCGAGGTGTCCGTCCTGATCGACTTGGAGACGTTGCTGTCCGGGTTGCACGAACATTCGGTGATCGGCAACGGACACGGCATCGATCTGCCGGTGGAGTCGTATCGGCGGATGGCGTGTCAGCATGCGATCATCCCGATCGTGCTCGACTCCGACGGTGTGGTGCTCGACATGGGCCGATTCATGCGGTTGGCGACCACGGCACAACGACGAGCGTTGATCGCGATGTACGACACCTGTGCGGTGCCGGGCTGCTGCGTCAACTCACGACACTGCCAGCCGCACCACATCCGTTGGTGGCGGAACATGGGCTTCACCGACATCGACAACTTGATCCCGCTCTGCAGCCGACATCACCATGCCGCCCACGAAGGTGGCTGGCAACTCCACCTCGCACCCAACCGTTCACTGACGATCACCTACCCCGACGGCACCATCCAAACCACCGGACCGCCCAACCGAAAACGGGTGGCCTGATGCGGACCAGGGTGAGCGGCCGCGATCGGACTCAGTTCAGCGCCGGGTCGGCTGCGTCGGTCGACCGCACGTCCGACGCTGGCTCCTTCGCGTTGACCGTTGTGAGGTCAGGGCATCCGTGGCGTCACGCCCTTCGATGGTGTGCGCGCGGTTGCGATCATCACGTCGACGATTCTGCGGAAGACGACGCCGGCGTCGCGCAGGGGAGTCGCATCGCGGGCGGCGCGGGCGAGCATGAAACCGCCCTCGAGCGTGGCGATGAAGGTGGCGGCGAGTTGGCGGGCGTCGATTTCGGGAAGGCCCGACGTCGCGAACATCGCGGTGGCGGCTTCGATCCACGAGGTGAAGACGCGATGGGTGGCCGAGCGCAGGGGATCGTTGGTGCTGGCGATCTCGCGGGCGACGCTGCCAATCGGACAGATCTCGATGAAGTCCGAGGCCTCAAGCAACGCCGCGGCTCCATCGAAGAAGTTCGTGATCGCGTCAGCGGTGGACGGCGATTCCGCGGCGATTGCCTGGAACAACTGGAGGTAGACGGCACCCGACGACTCCAACGACTCGCGGACGATCGCGTCCTTGCCGTCGGGGAAGAAGTGGTAGAGCGAACCCATCGGGGCCGACGATGCTGCCGAGATCTGCTTGATCGACATGCCGTTGTAGCCGTGGCGACGAAGCAGTTCGTTGGTCGCCGTCAGAATTCGTTCTCGCGTCGGGTGCGCTGCGTGTCCCGGCGGAGTTGATTCCATGGGTTGTAGTCTAGAGCGATCGTTCTACTAGAGTGATCGTTCTAGTGGATCGGTCGATCCTGAAGGTCGAACCGACGGATGAGGAGACTTCGATGAAGCAGCCACGGGACCAGAGGTTGTTTGCGGCCGGCATCGTCTTTGCCGCCGGCAGCGGGGTCCACGTCATCGATCATTTGCGGCGTGGACAGGGCAGCGTCAGCAACATCCTGTACACACTCGGAAACGTCGGCTTGGTCATTCAGGTGATCACGGTTGTGCTGATCGTGACGCGCCATCGCCTGGCGCCGATCGTCTCGACGGCAGCTGGGTTCTCGCTGGCGTTCGCGTTCACTGCCGTGCACTGGCTGCCGCACTGGAGCTCCATCAGCGATCCGGTGTGGCGCATCCGTTCGGCGACGTGGTTCTCGTACATCGCATCGAGCGCTGAGATCATCGGTGCACTCGCCATCGGTGTCGCCGGGCTGGCCGCCTACCGCGCGCCGCTCACCCGCCCGCGGCCGGACACCTCGGAGGCGGCCGCGTCTCGGTAGTCGCCGGCCTCAGGATTCGCCCAGCTTCGCGCGGTGTTCCAGACTCAGAAGTCGCCGCGTTCGTCCGACGGATCGGGCAGCACGAGATCCCAGCGATCGTGGCAGTCAGCGCATCGGTAGGCGACGATGTCGCCCGCGTACCAGGCGCCGTCTTCGCGCGGGTGGGTCAGCAGGAAGCATCGACCCCCGCAATCGACACACACGATCTCGGGCTCGGGGACCAGGTCGGATTCGAACATCACCCGTAGTCTTGCCGGGATGCGAGTGATTTCGGGCGAATTCGGTGGACGCAAGCTGATTGCGCCGGATGGCTTGTCGACCAGGCCGACGACAGACAAGGTGCGCCAGGCAGTCTTCAACTCGCTCGGCAGCATGGGCGTGCTCGATGGCGCGACCGTGGTCGACCTGTTCGCCGGAAGCGGTGCTCTCGGAATCGAAGCACTGTCGCGTGGTGCCGAGTCCTGTGTGTTCGTCGAACGCGACCGGGCTGCACTGGCCGCGCTTCGCGAGAACCTCACTGCGCTCGGCCTCGACGATCGCTCGCGGGTCGCCGCTGCAGAAGTGCTCGGCTATGTGCGTGCGGTTGGCGATGTCGACATCGCGCTGATCGATCCTCCGTACACCTTCACGGCGTGGGCAGACCTGCTCGCGGGCCTGAACGCCGGGCTCGTCGTCGCCGAATCCGGCCGCGAGGTCGACGCACCCGACGGATGGGCCCAACGCAAGGTCATGCGATACGGCCGCACCGTGATCACCATGCTGGAACGGTTACCGTAGGGGCCGATGCCTCCCCTGAACACCAGCGTGCTGTACCCGGGCAGCTTCGATCCGATCCATCTCGGCCATGTCGATGTGGTCGAACAGGCCGTCGAGCTGTTCGGCAGCGTCGTGGTCGCGGCGATGCACAACCCGTCGAAGCCGAGCGGCATGTTCGCCATCGACCAGCGGGTCGAGTTGTTGCGCGCCAGCCTCGCCCACCTCGACGGCGTGCGCGTCGAGCCGTTCAGCGGGCTGGCTGTCGACGCCGCCGCTTCGCTCGGCGTGGCGTTCATCGTCAAGGGTCTGCGCAACGCTGGTGATTTCGAGATCGAGCAACAGATGGCGCACACCAACCACTCCGTCACCGGGATTCGGACCGTGTTCGTGCCCTGCCGACCCGAGCAGGTGTTTCTGAGCAGCCGCTTCATCCGTGAGATCGCGCAGTACGGTGGAGACGTTTCGCACCTGGTCCCCGAACCAGTTGCGGGCGCTCTCGCCCGCATGTTCCCACCATCGCCACCTCCGCAAGGGGCCACACCATGATTGCAATGCCATGAGCTACGACGATTCCTACGACGACGAATTCGATGACATCGCCGACGACACCGACGCGTACGCGCGGGTTGGTCATGTGGGTGACGCCGAGACGCTCGTTCGGCGCGCCGCCGACATCATCGCCACCGCTCCCACCATGCCGCTGTCGTCCTCGCCGCGCATCGACCGTGACGAGATCAACGACCTCCTCGAATCAGCGCTCGAGCGTCTGCCCGATGAACTGCGCCAGGCGCGGTGGATGCTCAAGGAGCGCCATGAGTTCGTCGCCAAGACCCGGCGAGAGGCCGACGAGTTGCTCGAAGCCGCACGCGTCCAGGCCGAGCGGATGGTGCAGCGGACCGAGGTCGTGCGTGCTGCCGAGCAGCGTGCACGCCAGATCATCGAGGCCGCCGAGGCCGACTCGCGCCGCCTGCGCCACGAGACCGAGGACTTCCTCGATCAACGCCTGGGCAGCTTCGAGATCCTCCTCGACAAGCTCGGCAAGACCGTCGCGGCCGGTCGTTCGCGGCTGTCGATCGGTGCCCACCGCGAGCAGAGCGATGTGACCGACGAGGAAGACCCCACGAAAGGGTTCTTCGATCAGGACCGGGGATGACTGCCAGGCCGCTGCTCGTCAACGCCGCTGAGCTGCTTCGCCGCCCAGGCTCGGAACGGATCATCGACGCCAAGTTGTCGACGACCGAACTCGGTCTCGACGACGAGCGTTTCGTCGCCGACGACGTCGTCACCGCGCACTTGCGGCTGGAGAGCCTCACCGACGGCATCGTCGTTGTCGGCGAGATCGACGTGCCCTGGCACGGCCACTGCCGGCGGTGCCTGCGCGAGCTGAACGAGCGCATGGTGTCGCCGGTCGACGAGCTGTACCAGACGGTCATCACCAACCCCGACGCGTTCGAGATCGTCGGTGATCAGCTGGAGCTGCGCCCGATGGTGCGCGAGTTGGCACTGCTCGACGCGCCGCTCACGCCGTTGTGTCGGCCCGATTGTGCTGGGCTGTGCCCGATGTGCGGCGTGGACCTCAACGAGACCTCGTGTTCGTGCGAAGCCCCCGTCGTCGGCTCGCCGTGGGACGTCCTCGATCAGCTCAAGCCGCAGATCGACACCAACTGAGCTGCCAACTGCGCAGCAAATGGAATTTTGACCGCTACCATCCAACGGTCATTTTGAACTCGTGAGGACCTGACGTGGCCGTTCCCAAGAAGAAGAAGTCGAAGATGAAGACCCACAGCCACCGTGCTGGTTCGTGGCGTCTCAGCGCGCCGTCGCGCAGCGTCTGCCCGCGGTGTGCGGCAGCGAAGCTCCCTCACACGGTGTGCCCCTCCTGCGGCTGGTACAAGAACCGCGTCGTCATCGACGTCAACTGAGTTCAGTACCCTTTCACAACATGTCGAATTTGCCCATCGCGGTCGATGCCATGGGCGGAGATCGCGCCCCCAGTGAGATCGTCGCCGGCGCTCGCCAGGCGGCCGCCCTTGGCTACTCCGTGGTGCTCGTCGGGCCGGCCGATCTCGAAGGTCGTGGCGACCTCGAACTGATCGAGGCAAGCGAAGTCATCGGCATGACCGAAGATCCCGCCAACGGCGTTCGGCGCAAGAAGGACTCGACTCTCGTTCGCGCCGCAGAGGCCGTGCGCGACGGCAAAGCGAGCGCGATGATCTCGGCCGGCAACACCGGGGCGACGATGGCATCGGCGCTGCTGCGGATGGGGCGGATCAAAGGCGTCAACCGTCCGGCGATCGCAACGACCGTCCCGGTTCCAGGCTCGACGCCCACGGTGCTGCTCGACTCCGGGGCCAACTCCGAGGTCCAGGCCGACTGGTTGGTGCAATTCGCGCTGATGGGTTCGGTCTACAGCCGCAACCGCTTCGGTGTCACGAACCCACGGGTCGGTCTCCTCAGCATCGGCGAAGAGCCGGGGAAGGGCGACACGCTTCGCAAGGAAGCGTTCCCGCTGCTCGAAGCCGCACCGGGCATCAACTTCATCGGCAACGTCGAAGGTCGCGACATCATGACCGACGCCGTCGATGTCGTCGTCACCGATGGTTTCACCGGCAACGTCGTGCTCAAGACGCTCGAAGGTGCGCTGCGGACGGTCGTCAAGGCGGTGCTCGATGCGTTCGGCAGCGACCCGTCGTACAAGCCGCACGCCGATGCGCTGCTGCCGTCGTTGATCCCGTTGTACGAGACACTCGACCCCGAGAACTACGGCGGTGCCATGCTGCTCGGCGTCGACGGCGTGTGCATCATCTCCCACGGTTCCACCAGCGCCAAGGCGATGGTCAACGCGATCCGCATCGCGCAGGAGATGGTGTCGGCCGGCGTGGTCGAAGAAATCCGCAACGCCATTGCCGCAAACGCCTAGGCTCGCGCTGCTCATCGAATCGCGCCCTTGGCGCGCATCAACGCCGGGAGAAACCACATCGTGGCCGCCGAAACTGCCGAATCAACCAACGACGACGGTCAGCTCGACCGAAAGGCGATCTTTGCCATCGTCCGCGACAACCTGGCGGAGATCCTCGAGCGCGAGCCCGGCTCGATCGCCGAAGGACAATCGTTCGCCGACGATCTCGAAGCCGATTCCTTGGCGCTGATCGAGCTCGTCGAAGCGCTGGAAGAAGACCTCGCCGAGCGTGGCGTGGCCCTGCGGATCGAGGACGAAGACCTCGAAGACCTGAAAACCGTCCGCGACGCGGTTGACTACGTGTTCGCCAGAGTCCAGGGGGACTGACCCTGGCCGGTCAGTCAGCGAGACCCGGATCATTGCTCGCTGAGCCAGATCTCGAAGCACTCAGCGAACGTCTCGGGCACACGTTCGCCGATCCAAATCTTCTGCGCCAGGCGATGGCGCACCGTTCGTGGTGTGCCGAGGTCGTGGGTGGTGGGCCCTCGAACGAGCGGCTCGAATTTCTCGGCGACGCCGTGCTCGGCTGGGTCGTGGCCGACATCGCCTACACGCAGTTCGCCGAGTTGGCCGAGGGCAAGCTCACCGATCTTCGCAAGAGCGTGGTCAATGCATCAGCGTTGGCCGAGGTTGCGCTCGAACTCGATCTCGGCAGCTTTCTCCTGCTCGGCAGGGGAGAAGCCGGCGCTGGCGGCCGCTCGAAGCCGTCGATCCTCAGCGATGCGTTCGAAGCCGTGCTCGGCGCGATCTACATCGATGCGGGAACGACCGCGGCGTTCGAATTCGTCGAGCGAGTGATCGGGCAGCGTCTCCGCCGCGCCGTCGAGCAACTGGATCGGCTCGACTACAAGACGATGCTGCAGGAGATCGCAGTCCGCCAATTCGATACGGCACCCGTGTACATCCTCAGCGAAGAAGGGCCGGATCACGCCAAGCACTTCTCAGCAGTCGTGATGGTCGCCGGTCGGACGTGGGGCGAAGGCCAGGGCCGATCGAAGAAGACGGCTGAACAGGCAGCAGCCGCTCAGGCCTGTGCGGCGTTGAACGAGTCGGCCGAAGAAGCGGCCGACGCACCGCCCAGCGATGCCTGAACTCCCCGAAGTCGAGACGGTGCGGCGTGGTCTCGCGACCCGATTCGTCGGGCGGCGGATCGACTCCGTCGAGGTCGGCCGCGAGCGGACGGTCCGTCGCACGTCACGGTTGGCGCTGATCGACGGTCTCACCGGCGCAACGGCGATCGCCGCGAACCGTCGTGGCAAATATCTCGTGTTGCCACTCGACACCGGCGACTCGCTGATGATCCATCTCCGGATGAGCGGGCGAGTACTGATCGAACCCTCGTCTGCGCCCCGGCTGGCCCATACGCACGTGGTCCTGCATCTCACCGAGCCAACGGGCGAGGAACTGCGCTTCGTCGACCCACGCACGTTCGGCGAGGTCGTCGTCTTCGACCCCGACAACCTCCAGGTCGAGATGCCCGAACTCGCGCGCATGGGCATCGATCCGATCGCCGACGGCATCACTCGCCGGCAGTTGGCGGACATCATGGGGTCGCGGTCACGCATGATGAAGGCGATGCTGCTGGACCAAGCCGTGATCGCAGGCATCGGCAACATCTACGCCGACGAGATCCTGCACGCGGCGAAGATCCGCCATGATCGGCTCAGCAATTCACTCAAGCCGATCGAGATCACCCGTCTCCACGTTGCGATCCATTCGATCCTCGAAGCAGCGATCGAAGCCGGCGGGTCGACGTTGAAGGACACTCAGTACGTCGACATCGGCGGCGAAGGCGGGTGGTTCCAGGTCTCGCACAGGGTGTACGACCGGGCCGGACAACCGTGCCTGACCTGCGGTCGAGCGACGATTCGCAAGGTGGTGTTCGCAGGTCGAACGACGTCGTTCTGCCCGCGGTGCCAGAAGTAGTCGATGATGTGCAAATCGCGGGGACCATCAACCGTGGCGCCGTCAACCACTAGCCTCGGGGTGCCGTGTTCCTCAAAGCATTGACCCTCAAAGGCTTCAAGTCCTTCGCCGACACCACCGTGATGCAGCTCGAACCGGGCGTGACGGTGGTCGTCGGACCCAACGGTTCGGGCAAGTCGAACGTCGTCGACGCCATTGCCTGGGTCCTCGGTGCTCAGTCGCCCAGCACCGTGCGCAGCCAGAAGATGGACGACGTGATCTTCGCCGGCACCGCCAAGCGGCCCGCCCTGGGTCGAGCCGAGGTCATGCTGACACTCGACAACTCGTTGCACCTGCTCCCGATCGAGTTCAACGAGGTCACCATTTCGCGCACGTTGTTCCGCACCGGCGAGAGCGAGTACGCGATCAACGGCGTCAACTGCCGCCTGCTCGATGTGCAGGAGTTGTTGAGCGATGCCGGTGTCGGTCGCCAGCAGCACGTGATCGTCAGCCAGGGTCAGATCGACGCTGTGCTCAATGCTCGCCCCGAGGACCGTCGGGCGATCATCGAAGAGGCTGCAGGCGTCCTCAAGTTTCGTCGCCGCAAGGAGAAGGCCGAGCGTCGGCTCGATGCCACCGAGGCCAGCCTGCAGCGCGTTCAGGACCTGCTCCGCGAGGTTCGTCGCCAGCTGCGTCCACTCGAGCGCCAAGCCGAAGCTGCTCGTCGACATGGCGACCTGGTCGCCGAGTTGCACGTGCTCAAGGTGTTCCTCGCGGGGCGCGAGATCGCCACCTTGCGGACGCGTCTGACGTCGCTCGCGGGTGACAAGATCAGCGCAGTCGACATCGAGAAGGCACTGCGCACCGAGCTCGGTCGCCTCGACACCGACGTGCTCGCTGCCGAAGCCGAGATGACGGCCCGCGGCGACACCGACATCAGCGACGAACTCGTCCGCGTCGAGCAGCTGCGCGAGCGCGCTCGCGGTCTCGCAGCAGTCCTCGTCGAGCGCCGCCGATCGATGGAGCGCGACCGAGGCCAGCTGATGGATGCCGGCGTGGTCGCCAACCTCGAGAACGATGCTGCGCGCTTTGCGGCCGAACTCGCCTCGGTGCAGGGCGAGATTGCCGGCCTCGAACCGGAAGCCGAAGCATTGAGCGCCGACGAGGAAGCATTCCTCTCCGAGCGCCAGCAGATGCTCAACGTGATCCAAGGTGCCGCTGCGGGGAACACCGCGTCCAGCGCGGCTGCCGAGGTTCGCGGCGAGTTGCGCTCACTCCGGACCGGGCTCGATCGAGCGGATGGCGAGCTGCGCCGCCAGATCGGGCGCCGCGACAACCTCGCGCAACGAATCGAGCGGCTCGAAGCCGACGCGGTCCGGCTTCGTTCCGAGTGCGAACAGTCGCAGTCGACAGAAGCCCCTCTCGTCGCCGAAGTCGAACGGGCCGAGAGCCGGCGGCTGAGCGCGCAGGCGTCGCTGGACACGCTCACGGCGAGTCGTCAGACGGCCGCGGAAGAGCGCTCGCGCTGGCGTGCCCGCGCCGATGCGCTGCAGATGGCGCTCGACAGCGCACGAGCCCGCGCTGGTGCCGAGCGGCTGGCGACTCTCGCAGGCGTTGTCGGCACGCTGCTCGAACTGGTCGAAATCGATGCTGGTTGGGAAGCCGCCGCGGAAGCAGCGCTCGGTGAGGCACTGCTCGCGGTGGTGGTGTCCGATCCATCGGCGGCCCGCAGCGCACTCGAGTCGCTGCGATCGTCGAAGACGGCGGGTGCCGTGATCGCGCTCGGCGCGGCGCCTCGGGCGTCAGCGACCCCCTCATTCGGCGAACCGGTGCGGGCGCACGTGCGCGCGCACGCCAGCGGCAACCGGGTCGAGATCGAGGCGCTGTTGGACTCGTTGCTCGATGGGGCCGTTCGAGTCGCCAGTTGGGCAGATGCGGTCGATGGCGCGCTGCAACATCCCGCCGCAACGGTGGTCACCGACGAGGGCGACCGGTTCGGACGCTCGGGGTGGCGGATCGGCAGCGCAGGCGGTGGCGCAACGGCTGCGGCGCTCGAGGAAGCGATCGAGAAGGCCAGCCAGGCAGCCGCGGCGCTCGAACGTACCGACAGCGCGATGCAGGCCGCGAAGTCCGAATCCCAGGCTGCGTTGCAGGCTGAAACCGATCTTGCCCGCCGTCTCGATGCCAACGATGCGCGTTTCGCCGCCGCATCGGAAGCGCTGGCACGCGTCCAGGCCGAGCGACGCGAGGTCGGCACGGAGATGGAGACACTCCAGCGTTCGGTGGTGGAAGCGACGGAACGGCTCGATCGCGAGCGGGCACGCGTGGCCGAACTCGACGCCCTCGTGCCGGCACTCGAAGCCGACGAGCAAGCCGAAGCCGCAGCGGCGCGCGCCCGCGGCGAAGCCCGCGCCCGGATCGAGGCTCGCTCGGCGCTGCTGTCATCGCGCCGCAAGGACATCGAGGTCCGCAACGCCGGGCTCCACGAGCGTGAGCAGTTCCTCGAACGGCGCATCGAGGAAACCGAGCGTCGTCTCGAAGCCGATGCCGTGGCACGCGCGGAGGCCGCCGAACGCCGTGTCGCGATCGAGCGCAGCCTGACGGCCGCCGGACGTCTCAGCTCGCTGGTCGACACCCACCGCCACGCGATCGAGGCCCGACTTGCCGAGCTCCACGATCAGCGCCGTCGCCAGAGCGAGGAAGTTCGCTCGCTCGTCACTCGGCTCGACGAGCTCCGTCGCGCGCGCAGCGCAGCCGAGAAGCAACTCGACGAGACCCGCGAACGTTCGCGTCGGGTCGAGATCGAAGAAGCCGAGGCGCGCATGCGCCTCGAGAGTGCGGTGGAGACACTGCGGCGCGATCTCGACATGGAACCAGAGGCGGCGGAGGCCGCTGAAGCACCCGTCGTCGCGGAAGGCGTGAGTGCGGCAGCTCGCGTGCGTGATCTGGAACGCGAGCTGCGATTGCTGGGCCCGATCAACCCGCTGGCGCTCGAGGAGTTCAACGAACTGCAGGAACGTCACCGCTTCCTCGAAGAGCAGCTCGAAGACGTGCGCAACACGCGGCGCGAACTCGCCCGTGTGATCAAGGCCGTCGACTTCGAGATCCAGACCGTCTTCGCCTCGGCGTTCGCCGACGTGAGCATGAACTTCACGACGCTGTTCGCGATGCTGTTTCCGGGCGGCGCGGGGAAGCTGGTGCTGACCAACCCCGACGATCTGCTCAACACCGGCATCGAGGTCGAGGCCAAGCCGAGTGGCAAGAACGTGAAGAAGCTGTCATTGCTGTCGGGCGGCGAGCGGTCCCTCACAGCGCTGGCGTATTTGTTCGCGGTCTTCCGCAGCCGACCGTCGCCGTTCTACGTGATGGACGAGGTCGAAGCGGCGCTCGACGATGTCAACCTGCATCGCTTCCTCAGCCTGATCGCCGAGTTCCGCCGCGACGCCCAGCTGCTCATCGTCAGCCACCAGAAGCGCACGATGGAGGCGGGCGACAGCCTGCTCGGCGTCAGCATGCAGCCGGGTGGCTCGTCGAAGATCGTCACCGAACGCCAGTCGGCGGCCGTCTGATCGCGCCGCGATCCGCGATTCGTCACACGTGTTGCGCCGCACGACTATCGTTGTCGAATCGTCCGCCGACGATGGAATCCGGGGAGAAACCGACGCATCGTGAGTGATTCCGTTGCCACCATGAACCCGAGCAACACGACAGGAAGCACCCGACCCGCGATCCAACTCGTCGGGTTGCGGAAGGCCTTCGGCGATGTCGTCGCGGTCGACGACGTGTCGCTGGAGATCGCGGAGGGCGAGTTCTTCTCCCTGCTCGGACCGTCCGGTTCGGGCAAGACCACGGTGCTGCGGATGATCGCCGGGTTCGAGATGCCGACTGCTGGAGCAGTTCTGCTCCAGGGTCAGGACGTGACCCGCCACGCACCATACGACCGCGACGTCAACACCGTGTTCCAGGACTACGCGCT
Source organism: Acidimicrobiales bacterium (assembly GCA_038227995.1). GTDB lineage: Bacteria > Actinomycetota > Acidimicrobiia > Acidimicrobiales > Ilumatobacteraceae > WLMZ01. The sequence continues at coordinate 135,059 of JBBRPP010000007.1, read as the reverse complement.
GTTCCCGCACATGTCGGTGCAACGCAACGTCGAGTATGGATTGAAGGTCAAGGGTGTGCGTGCCGCCGAACGTTCGAAGCGTGCGGGCGACATGCTCGACGCAGTCCGCCTCGGCGGGTATGGCTCGCGTCGACCAACCGAGTTGTCCGGCGGGCAACGGCAGCGGGTCGCTCTCGCGCGCGCGCTGGTCAACCAACCGAAGGTCTTGCTGCTCGACGAACCACTCGGCGCGCTCGATCTCAAACTGCGCGAAGAGATGCAGGTCGAGTTGAAGAACATCCAGCGCGAAGTCGGCATCACGTTCGTCTTCGTCACCCACGACCAAGGCGAGGCGCTCAGCATGAGCAGCCGGATCGCCGTCTTCAACCAGGGCCGGATCGAACAGGTCGGCACGCCGCACGACATGTACCAGCGCCCCGCCACGGCGTTCGTCGCCAACTTCGTCGGGACCTCGAACCTGATGTCGCCGCAGACATCGCAACGGTTGCTCGGTGTTGCCCAGTGGCACACGGTCCGGCCCGAGCGGGTGCGCGTGGTCGATGACATGCACAGTGCCGGACCCGATGACGTCGTCGTCGCGGGTGTCGTCGACGATGTGCAGTACCTCGGCTCCGAGAGCCGCGTCCGGGTTCGGCTCGACGCCGGCGACACCTTGCTGGCAAGCATGCCCAACGACGGAATGGCCGGGGTCGCCCTGGGCAATTCGGTCCGGATGGCGTGGTCGCGCGCCGCGGCGTTTGCCGTCGTCGATACAGCGGACAAAGCAGACACAGCAGGCGCGGGCGACACGGGTGTCGATCTCGATCAATCATCAGCCAAGCAAGGGGAGAACACATGAGGAACACACACATCCGGCGAGCGCGATCGGTCGTCGTCTTCGGCACGGCGCTCGCGCTGTTCGCGACAGCGTGCGGCAGCGACAGCAAGTCGTCGAGTGGCGGCGAACTGAAGGCGATCGGCAAGGGCGAGGGTGCACTCTCGATCGTTGCCTGGGCTGGCTACGCCGAGGACGGCACCACTGATCCGAAGGTCAACTGGGTCAAGCCGTTCGAGGACCAGACCGGATGCAAGGTCAGCGTCAAGATCGGCAACACGTCCGACGAGATGTACCAGCTGATGTCGACCGGCGCCTACGACGGCGTGTCGGCGTCGGGTGACTCCAGCGTGCGGATGATCGACGCCGGCCTCGTCTCGCCGGTGAACACCTCGCTCGTCGCGAACTACGCCGACATCTCGTCCTTCCTCAAGGACCAGGTGTACAACTCCAGCGGTGGCAAGAACTACGGCATCCCCCACGGCTGGGGCGCCAACTATCTGATGTACAACACCGACGTCGTCAAGCCGGCCCCGGACTCGTGGAGTGTCGTCTTCGACAAGAACTCTCCGTACAAGGGCAAGGTCACTGCGTACGACGCACCGATCTACATCGCGGACGCAGCGCTGTACCTCAAGACCGCCAAGCCGGAGCTGAAGATCAGCGACCCGTACTCGCTGACACAGCCGCAGTTCGACGCCGCAGTTGCGCTGCTGAAGGACCAGCACTCGATCATCGGCGAGTACTGGGCCAACTACTCGACGACCCAGCAGGCGTTCGAGCAGGGCTCGACCGTTCTCGGCACCACGTGGCAGATCATCGCCAACCTGGTGAGCGGAGCCAAGAAGGCCCCGGTCGCGACGGTGCTTCCGAAGGAAGGCTCGACCGGATGGAGCGACACGTGGATGGTGTCATCGAAGGCCAAACACCCGAACTGCATGTACATGTGGATGAACTACGAGACCAGCCCCGCCGTGCAGGCCCAGGTTGCCGAGTGGTTCGGTGAGGCACCCGCGAACACCAAGGCGTGTGCGCTCATCACCGATGACACGACGTTCTGCGACACGTTCAAGGCCACTGACTCGGCGTTCGCATCGGCGATCAAGTTCTGGGCCACGCCACGGAAGAAGTGTCTCGACGGCTCGGGCGACAACTGCGTGCCGTTCTCGGACTGGATCAAGGCCTGGACCGAGATCAAGGGCTGAGCTGATGGTGGACGTGGCCATCGGAGCCGTTCGGCTCTGATCGCCACGCCCACCGTTGGTCGAATCGATGACCGCCGTCACCAACCCGCCGGCCGCTGCGAGAGCAGGCGGCTTCCGCCGCCGCCTCTCGCGGTTCCTCGATGCGCGCCCGCGAGTGCGGCTGGCAGCGCTGCTGACCGGACCGGCCGTGTGGCTCGTCGTGCTCTACGTCGGGTCTCTGATCGCGCTGTTCCTGACGTCGTTCTACCAACTGAACGAAGACGGCACCGGCATCATCAAGAAGCTCGGTCTGACCAACTACCACGAGCTGATCGACAAGAGCGTCTACCGCACCGTTGCGCTGCGCACGATCAAGGTCGCGGTCGCCGTCACGCTGATCGACATCGTGCTGGCGCTGCCGATCGCGTTCTTCATCGCCAAGCTGGCGAAACCGAAGGCACGCGCGCTGCTGATCACGATGGTGTTGGTGCCGCTGTGGGGTAGCTACCTCGTCAAGGCGTTCGCATGGCGGGCATTGATCGGGTCGCCAGGCGGAGTCATCGACAAGACGGTCGGTGCCAGCCCCGGCTACGGCATGCCCGCCGTGGTCATCGTGCTGTCGTACCTGTGGCTGCCGTACATGATCGTGCCGATCTACGCCGGCCTCGATCGCCTACCCGACTCGCTGCTCGAGGCGTCGAACGATCTCGGCGCCGGTTTCTGGACCACGTTTCGATCTGTCGTCGTGCCGATGCTGTTGCCGGCCATCGTCGCCGGATCCGTCTTCACGTTCTCGCTCTCGCTCGGTGACTACATCGCCGTGCAACTCGTTGGTGGCTCGACGCAGATGATCGGCACGGTCGTCTACGACAACTTCGCATCGAACCTTCCGTTCGCGGCGGCCTTCGCCACCGTCCCCGTGCTGGTGATGGTCCTGTACCTGCTCGGGATCCGCCGTACCGGAGCGCTGGAGAACCTGTGACGTACACGAACCGCGCCACTCGTGCCGGCTTCCGCGTGTGGACGTTGCTCGTCCTCGTGTTCCTGTGGCTGCCGCTCGTCATCGTGGCCGTCCTCTCGTTCAACACGTCGGCATCGTTGGCGTGGCCACCATCCGGCTTCACGTTCCACTGGTGGGGCAAGGCGCTGCACAACGACGGTGCACGCTCAGCGCTGGAGATGAGCCTCAAGACGGCGTCGATCGCGACGGTGATCGCGTTGGTGCTCGGTACCGCAGCATCATTCGCCGTGCAGCGGTTCAAGTTCTTCGGGCGAGAGCCGCTGAGCCTGATGATCGTGCTGCCGATCGCGCTGCCCGGCATCGTCACGGGCGTCGCGCTCAACTCGGCGTTTCGCGAGGTGGGCGTGAGCCTGGGTTTGATGACGCTCGTCATCGCCCACGCGACGTTCTGCGTCGTGGTCGTCTACAACAACGTGCTCGCCAGGTTGCGGCGGCTTTCGCCGAACCTCGAGGAAGCATCGGCCGACCTCGGAGCCGACACGTTCCAGACGTTCATCCACGTGACGCTTCCGCTGCTGTGGTCGGCGTTGTTGGCCGGAGGTCTGCTCGCGTTCGGGCTCAGCTTCGACGAGATCGTCGTCACCACCTTCACCAACGGGGCCGGCAACGATCTGCAAACGCTGCCGCAGTGGATCCTCAGCAACCTCAGCCGCGGTGATCAACAGCCGATCGTCAACGTGACGGCGACTGCGGTGATGATCTTCTCGCTGGTGCCGGTCTGGGCTGCGCAGCGCCTGACGGGCAAGCAGGGTGGACTCGCCGGCCGATAGGCGCAGGTAGCGTTTCGGGGTGCTCTGGATCTACATCGTTCTCATCGCCGTCGTCCTGGTGTTCGGCTTCGGCGTCGTCGCGCTCAACCGGCGACGATCGACCGGAACGCTTCAACGGCCGAGCACTGCGCCCTCGATCACGACTGCTACTCGGCCGAGCGGGACCATCCTGCCCAAGGCCGGTTCGATCGCAACAACGGGTGTTGCCCCACCCGTGGAGACGACCGAAGCGCCGGTTACCGAGCCGGAAACCACCGTCGTCGACGAGGTCGTGCCGGCCGAGCTCGAGTCGTTCGAGCGTCCTCGTTTCCGCGACCGGATGTCGAAGTCCCGTGCAGCGCTGGTCGGCGCGTTCGCAGGTGTCCGCGGGCGGTCTGGCATCACCGACGAGACGTGGGACGATCTCGAAGAGGCACTGCTGCGCGCCGACGTCGGCGTACGCATCACCGACGAGTTGCTCAGCGGCTTGCGGGTCCGGGTGAAGTCGAAGGAGATCGCCGATCCGAACGCGCTCCTCACCGCGTTGCAAGCCGAGATGATCGACCGCCTCGGCCATCGCGAGCGAGAGCTCGTCTTCGAGCCCGGCCCGTCCGACGAGCCCAACGTGTGGTTGTTCGTCGGCGTCAACGGCGTCGGCAAGACAACGACCATCGGCAAGGTCGGCGCCCAGCAGCACCAGGCCGGGCGGTCGGTGTTGATGGCCGCGGGCGACACGTTTCGTGCCGCCGCTGCAGAGCAGCTCGGCACATGGGCCGAACGCGCCGGCGCCGAGTTGGTGCGCGGCAGCGAGGGCGGCGACCCCAGCTCGGTCATCTACGACGGCATCGAGAAGGCCAGTGCTCGCGGCATCGATCTCGTTCTTGCCGACACGGCTGGGCGCCTGCACAACAAGTCGAACCTGATGGAAGAGCTCAAAAAGGTGCGCCGCGTCGCATCGAAGGGCAAGGGTCGGGTCACCGAGGTGCTGCTGGTCATCGACGCGACCACCGGCCAGAACGGGCTGACACAGGCCCGCGAGTTCCGCGAGGCGACGGAGGTCACGGGCATCGTCCTGACCAAGCTCGACGGCTCGGCCAAGGGCGGCATCGTGTTCGCGATCGAGACCGAGCTGGGCCTGCCGATCAAGCTCGTCGGACTCGGCGAGACCATCGGTGACCTCGTCGAGTTCGATCCCACGGAGTTCATCGAAGCGTTGTTCGCCGAGTGACAACGCACGTGAGCCGGCTGCTCCGGCGCCCACTGCTGCGAGTGGCCGCCAAACGTGAACCGCTAGCCTGAACCGCGCATGTTCGACACCCTGTCCGACCGTTTCGACGGCATCTTCAAGCGTCTCAAGGGCAAAGGTCGCCTGACCGACGGCGACGTCGACGAGGTCCTGCGCGAGATCCGCACCGCACTGCTCGAAGCCGACGTCAACGTCGGTGTCGCCCGCGACGTCGTCGCCCGAATTCGAGAGCAGGCGGTTGGCGCGAAGCTGTCGCAGGCGCTCGACCCCAGCCAGCAGATCATCAAGATCGTCAACACCGAGCTGACCAACATCCTCGGTGGTCAGACGCTGAAGATCACCTACGCCGGACGTCCACCCACGGTGGTTCTCATGGCGGGTCTGCAGGGCTCCGGCAAGACCACCAACTCGGCCAAGCTCGCCAAGTGGTTCAAGAGCCAGGGTCGTCAGGTGTTGATGGTCGGCGCCGACCTCCAGCGTCCCGCCGCTGTCGAACAGCTGCGAACGCTCGGTCGTCAGATCGACGTCCCGGTGTTCAGCGAGCCCGGCGATCCTGTCACCACAGCGATGCGCGGTCTGGCCGAAGCTCGTCGTCTCGGGCGAGATGTGCTCATCGTCGACACTGCCGGTCGCCTCGCGATCGATGCCGAGATGATGGAGCAGGTCCGTCAGATCAACGAGGCGATCACCCCGAACTACACGTTCCTGGTGATCGACGCGATGACGGGTCAGGATGCTGTTGGTGTCGCTGAGGCGTTCCACCAGACCCTCGCGATCGACGGTGTGATCCTGTCCAAGCTCGACGGCGACGCCCGTGGTGGCGCAGCGCTCAGCGTCAAGGAAGTCATCGGCCGACCGATCGCGTTCGCATCGACGGGGGAGAAGCTCGACGCGTTCGAGCAATTCCACCCCGATCGCATGGCGAGCCGCATCCTCGGCATGGGCGACATGCTCACCCTCATCGAGCAAGCCGAGAAGGCGTTCGAGAAGGACTCGGCCGAAGAAGCGGCCGAGCGCATGCTCTCCGGTGAATTCACCCTCGACGACTTCCTCGAGCAGATGCAGCAGCTGAAGAAGATGGGGCCGATCTCCGGACTGCTCGGGATGATGCCGGGAATGCCGAAAGAGCTCAAGGGCGCCAAGATCAGCGACGACGACCTGAAGCCGGTCGAGGCGATCATCCGCTCGATGACGCCGCTCGAACGGCGCAAACCAGAACTCATCAACGGCAGCCGCCGCAATCGCATCGCAGCCGGCAGCGGTCGTTCGGTCGGTGAGATCAACCGTCTCGTCAAGCAATTCAGCGAGATGCAGAAGATGATGAAGCGGATGGGTGGCATGCAGGTCGGCAAGAAGGGCAAGAAGAAGATGCCCTCGATGCTCGGCATGGCCAAAGGCGGCGGGCTGCCGGCGGGCTTCCCTGACATGCCGTTCAACTGACCTGGTCATTTGTCGCGGTCAACCGACGTGCCCGACTCGTCCGGTCGACTGACTCGCCTTGTTCGGTCAACTGAGCCGGGCGTGCGGAGAACCGGACGCTGGCCGCTAACCTTTCCCAGTTCTTTCCGTATACCAGGAGTCTGTATCAAATGTCTGTGAAGCTGCGCCTCACCCGGGTCGGTAAGACCAAGCAGCCGCAATATCGCATTGTTGCCACCGATAGCCGGTCGCCGCGCGATGGTCGGTTCATCGAAATCGTTGGTCAATACAACCCCCGCGCCGAACCCAGTGTGATCACGGTCGACAACGCGAAGGCTGTGAAGTGGTTGATGGACGGCGCCCAGCCGACCGACCGCGTCAAGAAGCTGTTGGAGATCTCCGGCGCCTGGAGCGATTTCGGCGCGGCTCGCGCTGCCGCCAAATGAGCGACGACTACGAGGGCGACGACCACGCCAACGAGATCTTCGCGCCGACGGCCGTCGCAGTTCTGACGCATGTCGTCAGCTCGATCGTCGATGACGCAGAGGCCGTTCGGGTCGAGGGCATTCCCTCCAAGGGCCGCGTCAAGCTGCAGGTCAAGGTGGGTCCTGGCGATCTCGGTCGCGTGATCGGCCGTCGTGGCCGCACCGCACAGAGCATCCGCACTGTCGTGCGTGCCGCTGCGACACGCGACGGCGTCGAAGTCGACGTCGATTTCGTCGATGACTGACCCTCAGCAGCCATCTGGGTTGCTCGAAGTCGGTGTCATCCGTCGCCCGCACGGCGTCAAGGGTGACACATACGTAGAACTGATGACCGACCGCGAGGATCGCCTTGCGGTCGGTTCGCGTTTATGGGCCAAGGGGGCGTGGCGCACGGTCGCGACGGCCAAGCACCTGCCGCAACGCTGGCTGGTGCACTTCGAAGGGTTCGACGACCGCACCGCGATCGAGACGCTGACCAACGCGCCGCTCATGGCCGAACCTGTCGACGATCCCGACGCGCTGTGGGTTCACGATCTGATCGGTGCCCGCGTCGTCGAAGTCGGTGGCGTCGATCGAGGCACCTGCATTGGTGTCCTGGCCAACCCCGCCCACGACATCCTCGAACTCGAATCCGGCGCGCTCGTGCCCGTGACGTTCGTGGTTGGCAACACCGACGGCATCATCACGATCGACCCACCCGACGGCCTGTTCGACCTCGACTGATCTCGTGCGGCGGCACCAGCCGTTCGTGGGCTCGGGTGTCAGTCGAGTGGAGCGCCTGCACAATTCACACCCGAGCTGGTGTGGCTGCATCCGTGCGTTCGGTCGCAGCGCGTGGATCACCGGAAGAGAACGGAGATGCTCTCTTTGTTGGCGATGCGCTTGATCGCTTCTCCGAACAGGCCCGCGACGGAGACGACCTCGACCTTGCCGGACAACGTGACCGGTTGGGTCTCGACGCTGTCGGTCATGTAGATCCGCTCGATCGGGCTGTCGTCGAGACGCTCGATGGCCGACCCGGCCAACAGACCATGGCTCACCGCTGCATACACGGTCTTGGCGCCACGCTCGATCAGAATCCGCGCCGCGTCGCACAGCGTGCCGGCAGAGATCGTGAAGTCGTCGACGATCAATGCCGTCCGACCTTCGACGGAGCCGATCAACTCGACGACCTCGGCCGATTCGGTGTGATCGACTCGACGTTTCTCGGCGATCGCCAACGGTGCGTGCAGTCGGTCGGCCCACTGCCGAGCCTTCTTCGCGAAGCCGGCGTCAGGCGCGACGACCACCAGATCGGTGAGTCCCTTGGCGGCGATCGCTTCGCACAGCACGGGCATCGCGTAGAGGTCGTCGACCGGAACCTTGAAGAAGCCCTGCACCTGGGGAGCATGGAGATCCATCGTCACGACGCGGTCGACGCCTGCTGACTCGATTGCGTCGGCACAGACCCGGGCCCGGATCGAGACGCGTGGCTCGTCCTTCTTGTCGCCCTTGGCGTAGCTGAAGTACGGAATGACCGCCGTGACCGACGCTGCACTCGCCCGCTTCAGCGCATCGATCCAGAACAGCAGCTCGACGAAGTTGTCGTTGGCCGGGAAGGCAATGCCCTGGATGAGGAACACGTGGCGGCCGCGGACGTTCTCGAGCACACGAACGAACAGGTTGCCCTCGGAGAAGTGGATGGTCTCGCTCGCTGCGAGCGGCATGTCGATGTAGTCGGCAACCGCCTGCCCCAGCCGCCGGCTTGCCGATCCGGCGAACAACAGAAAGTCATCGTCCATGCGCCGAACCATAGTTCGCCGAGAGAAGGCACGAGCCGTCGGTTCCGTCGAGCACCGTAGAGTTGCGCCGATGCGCGTCGACGTCTTCACCATCTTCCCGGCCCTGGTCGACACGTTCTGCGCAGAGAGCCTGCTCGGCAAGAGTCGGTCGAACGGTCTGCTGGACCTGCGCTGCCACGACCTCCGCGAGCACACGACCGATGTTCACCACAGTGTGGACGACGCACCGTTCGGTGGGGGCGCGGGCATGGTGATGCGTCCCGAACCGATCTTCGCATCGATCGAGGCTGCGCAGCCCCTTCGACCACTCTTCCTGCTCGGTCCGGGTGGCCGCCGATTTGATCAGCGGTTGGCCGAACAATTGGCGGCCGGCGACGGTTTCAGCCTGCTCTGCGGCCGCTACGAGGGCATCGACCACCGGGTGCGAGAGCATCTGGTCGATGACGAACTGTCCATCGGTGATGTCGTTTTGTCGGGCGGTGAAGTCGCAGCGTGCCTGGTGATCGAGGCTGTCACCCGGCTCCTTCCGGGCGCGATGGGGAACAGCGTCAGCGCCGTCACCGAGAGCTTCGGCGTCTCGGGTCTGCTGGAGGAGCCGCAATTTACTCGCCCGGCATCGTTCCGCGAATGGGACGTACCCGAGATCCTGCGCAGTGGCGATCATGCGCGGATCGCACGATGGCGGCGGGCTCAGGCGCTGCACCGAACGATGCGTCATCGGGTCGACCTGATCGATGCTGCCGGCGGGCTCTCAGATGATGACCGCCGCCTGTTGGAAGAGTTCCCATCTGCGGTCTATCCTTGACCGTTCGCTTGTGCAGGCCCGCGTCTCGGGCTGCCACGGCACCGTACAGAAAGACCACGTCATGAAGACCACCGATCTCGTCGACAACCAGTACATCCGCACCGACATGCCGCAATTCGGCCCCGGTGACGAGGTCAAGGTGCACGTGAAGGTCATCGAAGGCAGCAAAGAGCGCGTCCAGATCTTCCAGGGCAACGTCATTGCGATCTCCGGCAGCGGCGTGGCCGAGACCTACACCGTTCGCAAGGTCAGCTATGGCGTCGGTGTCGAGCGCACGTTCCCGCTGCACACCCCGACCGTCGCCAAACTCGAAGTCGTTCGTCGTGGCGATGTCCGTCGCGCCAAGCTGTACTACCTGCGCGAGCGTTCGGGCAAGGCTGCCAAGATCAAGGAAAAGCGCGACCGCTGACGCGGCCGCTCCGTCGGCCGGCTTTGCTGTCGGGCGAAGACGTCCACCCGGAAAGAGTCCCTTGGTGAATGCACGTTGAATGAACGGTGATTGAACGGTGATTGAACAGTGAAAGCACCCTCCATTGAGCTCTGACGACCTCGAGAACTACGAGGCAGAACGAGAGCTCCAACTCGCGCAGGAATATCAAGACGTCGCGGCGATGTTCCGCTTCGCTGTCGAGACCGAGCGCCGGTTCTACCTGGCCAACGGGGTTCAGGTCACCCAGGTGGCCGACTCGGCGCGGCCACTGATCGAGGTGGTGCTGACAGACGCATGGGTTTGGGACATGTACCGCAAGACCCGCTTCGTGCCGAGGGTTCGGGTGCTGACGTTCAAGGACGTCAACGTGGAAGAGCTGCCCTCGACCGAGATCTAGGCAACCGAGATCTCGGCAACCGAGAAGTCGGCAACCGAGAAGTCGGCAACCGGGATTCGGCAGCCGCCGGACCGAATCTGGCTCGTCAGGCACGCGGCCGATGGGGAGAAGATCAAGCCGCACGTTGGTACCGCGACCATGGTTACGAGATCGTTGCGCGGAACTGGCGAGTTCCTGGCGGCGAGGTCGATCTCATCGTCCGGATCGCGAACACGGTCGTGTTCGTCGAGGTCAAGACGCGCGCCACAGCCGCCTTCGGTGATCCGTCGCTTGCCGTCGACGGCCGCAAGCAACTCCGTCTCAGACGACTTGCTGCGGCCTGGCTCAGCGTCAACGCACCGCAGCGTGTCGATGTCCGTTTCGACGTGGTGTCGATCCTCGGTGTCGCGGTCCGAGTGATCGAGAACGCGTTCTGAGCGATGCGCTCGGGCCGGCCCGAAGCTCAGGCCAGGAACGCCCACAGGACGAGCGTCACGGCGACCGCAACGGCGGCGATGACCAAAGCCAGATCGCCGCGTTTGGGTACTCGTCTACGGTGCGGGTTGTACCCCATTCCCTCAGTATCGTCGCCGCACATGGAAACCATCGAGGTCAGTCGTCACCAAGGTGTCGTCACGGTCACGCTCAACCGTCCGGCGAAGAAGAACGCGGCCACGACACAGATGTGGACCGAGTTGTGCGAGACGTTCCGCGACATCGGCAACAACGACGCTGATCGCGTCGTCGTCGTGACGGGAGCGGGCGGCGAGTTCTGTGCGGGCGCCGATCTGTGGGGCGCCTCGGCCGGGCCGCCACGCCATGGTCTGGCGTCGATGCGCGCTGTCGGCGACGCTGCGTTGGCGCTGCACCGCCTTCCACAGCCAACGATCGCCAAAGTGCGCGGGGTCGCCGTGGGTGCCGGCTGCAACCTGGCATTCGGATGCGATCTCGTCGTCGCCGGTTCAACTGCTCGATTCTCGGAGATCTTCTCGCGTCGCGGTCTGTCGCTCGACTTCGGCGGCTCGTGGGTCCTGCCACGTCGGGTCGGTCTCCATGTGGCGAAGGAGATCGCCTTTTTTGGCGACATCCTCAGCGCAGCGGAGGCGAAGGAATTCGGTCTCGTCAATCGCGTCATCGACGACACCGAGCTCGATGCCTTCGTCGACGGCTGGGTCGCTCGCCTGGTGGACTCGCCGCCGATCGCACTGGCGCAGACCAAGCTGATGCTCAACAACTCGTTCGACGTCACGATGGAGCAGGCGCTGCACGACGAGGGCGCGGCCCAAACGGTCAACTTCGGCACGAAGGACACGGTGGAGGCGATCGCCGCATTCGCGGAGAAGCGATCGCCCACGTTCATCGGTCGTTGATCCGTCCGTCGAGGGTGACCCGGCGCGTGGCGAGCGCGCCACTAGCGTGGCCGCGATGAGGAGGATGCTGGCGATCGCCGTGGCGAGCGGCGCGGCCGTGATCGCAATGGCCATCGGAGCCGTTGATGGCGTCGCCACCGCGCGTGCGTCGTCGGCGCCCATCGCCGCACCACAGGACTCGACGGTTGCATCGACGATTCCGACCACCTCGACCGATTCGGCACCGACGACCACGACGGTCACCGACGGCAGCACCCCCGACAGTGCCGGCGAAACAGGCGCCGTCGTGCCGCCGCCCGCTGCTGTTCAGTCAGAGCCACTCGTTCAATATCCGCCGGGTTGCGACAAGCCGCCGGTCGCCTCGGTGGTGTTCGTCGGCACCGTCGTCGCCAAGGACTACCGCATCGCCCGGTATCGAGTCGAGCAGGTGCGTGCAGGTGACGCTTCGCATTCGATCGCGTCAGGGTTGATCGACATCCAGTACGACAACGAAACCCAGTTCCTGAAGGTGAACCAGCGCTATCTCGTCGGGGCAGCGCCAGTCGGTGCCGGGCTCACCCTCAACTCGAAGGTTCGTGAGGTCAAGCTGCTGTTCGGTGGCAACGCCATCATCGGCCTCACCGAGAAGAGCCGGCAATGCCCGACCGTCGAGGATCCGATTCGAACCCTTCGCCTCGACGGCTCGCCGATCGACGCCGGAATGCTGACCGGCCTGACGTCAGCAAAAAAGAAGATCGCGTGGGCGTTGCTCGAGCCGCTGCTCGCTGTCGCCGGGATCGTGTTGGTCCTGGTCTTGATCCGGTGGCTGTTTGCCGCGATCTTCGTCTCAGTCGGGCGAGTCGCCGATGGCGAACCACTGTCAGGTCGGCGTCGAATCACCTGACGTCGTGACCGCCGGCCCGTGCCACGTGCGCCTGGTCAGGTGCACGTGGTCAGGTGCGAGCAGCGTTGGCCCTGGCGCGCAGATCGGTGACGGCGTGTTCGAGACCTTCGGGATCGCGAAAGAGCGCGGTCCCCGCCACGAGCACGTTGGCACCGGCGGCTGCAGCGCCGGCCACCGTGTTCGGTCCGATGCCGCCGTCAACTTCGACATCGACCGTGTCGGCCAATCCGGCGGCCGCGATCATCGCTCGAACTTCGCGGATCTTGGGCTCCATCGTCGCGATGTACGACTGACCGCCGAAGCCGGGATTCACCGTCATCACCAACACCATGTCGACCAGATCGAGCACATGAGCGACTGCATCAGCCGGGGTTGCCGGATTGAGCGCAACGGCTGCCTTGGCGCCGAGTGAACGAATGTTGCCCAGCGTGCGATGGAGGTGCGTGCATGCCTCGGCGTGGACGATCAGACGCTCGCAGCCGGCCTTGATGAACTCGGGCGCAAGCAGGTCGGGGGTGAGCACCATCAGGTGGGCCTCGAACGGTAGCGAGGAATGGCGGCGAGCGCTGGCGATGACGTCAGGGCCGAAGGTGATGTTCGGGACGAACTGCCCATCCATGACGTCCCACTGGATCCGATCGACACCGGCCGCCTCGAGCGCAGCAACTTCCTCGCCCAGCTTGGAGAGGTCGGCCGGCAGGACGGACGGAGCGATTTCGATTGGCCGTGGCATCGTCGATCACGCTACAGAACGACCGGAGACGTGACGCGCCCAATACCATCGGCGCCCATGGAATCGTCCGAACTGCGCCCGACGCAGATGGTCGTCGGGGGAGCCGCGCTCGCCCGGGAAGACAGCGGGCGCGTGGTGTTCATCTCCGGCGCGATCGCGGGCGAAACGGTGACAGCGTTGTTCACCGCCGAGAAGAAGGACTTCGCAACCGCAGAGGTCGAGTCGGTCGTCGTCGGGTCGCCGCTCCGGGTCGAGCCGCCATGCGAGGCGTGGCAACGGGGCTGCGGCGGCTGCGATTGGCAGCACATCGAACCGTCGGGTCAGCTCGGGCTCAAGGTGGACATCGTGCGCGAGGCGTTGACTCGCACCGGACGACTGGTCGATCCCGTGGTCGTCGCCGGCGCATCTGTCGAGCCGTGGGGATATCGAACAACCGTGCGGCTCGCCGCATCGCCCGATGGCCGGCCGGGGTTTCGGGCCCGGCGGTCGCACGACGTGGTCCCGATCGATTCGTGCCCCGTGGCTGATCCGGCCATCAACGGCCTCATCCGCTCGCTTCACCTCGATCGCGATGCCGAGGTCACCCTTCGCGTCGGCCTCGCTCGTGGCGACAACTCGCTCGGCGTGCGTGGCGCGATCGTCGAACGTGTTGGCGACCACGACTTTCGTGTCTCCAACGATTCGTTCTTTCAGTCGTCGCCGCGGGCGGCCGCATTGCTCGTGGATGCAGTCTCACGTGCGGTTGCCGATCTCGATCTCTCCATGATGACCGTGATCGACGCCTACGGAGGTGTGGGACTGTTCGCGGCAACAGTCGCCAACCATGCAGCCCGGGTGGTCCTCGTCGAGTCATCATCGTCGTCGTGTGCCGACGCCCGCGTGAACCTGTCGGCCGACCGCGCCACCGTCGTCGAGTGTCGACTCGAAGACTGGCAACCGGTGCGGGCCGACCTGGTGATCGCCGATCCGGCGCGCAGCGGACTCGGCCGGATCGCGGCGGATCGGCTGGCCGCGACGCGCGCGAGTCGGATCGTGCTGGTCAGCTGTGATGCAGCATCACTTGCGCGCGATGCACGTTTGCTGGTCGCATTGAACTACCTCCATCGTGGCACCGAGGTGATCGATGTCTTTCCGAACACCTCACACGTCGAAGCAGTGACCAGATTTGACTTGAACGAGCAACAAATGGGCACGGTCGACACGTGAACGCAGAGGATCAGACGCCGGACGAGCAAGAGGATCATCCGGAAGTCGAACCGCTCCGAACATTGGGTGTGCGAGACGACTTCAGCGCCGCTTCTGACGCGTCCTTGGTGGTGGCCATCGGCCGCTACAAGCAGGGCGCGCTCGCGGAGGCGTATCGCCGTCACGCCGGGGCGGTTTTCGGGCTGTCGAAGCGCCTGCTCGGTGATCATGCGCAGGCCGAGGAGATCGTGCAGGAAGTGTTCCTCCGGCTGTGGAACGAACCCGACCGCTTCGATCCGGATCGGGGTTCGCTGCGCAGTTTTCTGCTCGCGCACTCACATGGTCGTTCCGTGGACTCATTGCGATCGAGCACGTCGCGCCGCCGACGCGAGGACCGCGAAGCGCACCTCACCGCCGACGCCGGGTACGACGTGGACCGTGAGGTGTGGGACCTGACCCTCGCCACACAGGTCAGAGAAGCATTGGCGGATCTCCAAGAAGGCGAACGGGAGGCAATCGAGATGGCGTATTTCGGCGGTCTGACATATCGTGAGGTGGCAGAGCGATTGGGCGAAGCCGAGGGAACGGTCAAGAGCCGGATCCGCGTCGGGCTCAAACGCCTCCGTGGCAACCTTCAAGCGTCCGGCATCACATTGGGAGACCGCTGATGTCCACCAACCCGTTCGACATGGACGACCTTCTCGGCGCGTATGCGCTCGACGCTGTCGATGACGACGAGCGCCGAGCCGTCGAGGACTATCTCGCCGCCAGTCCGCGGGCCCGCGCCGAGGTGCAGGATCATCGCGAAGTCGCGACGATGTTGGCGTGGTCGGGGATGGATGCGCCCGAAGGTTTGTGGGACCGCATCGCCGGCGCCCTCGAAGGCTCTGCGTCTGCACCCGAGACCGAACTCGCTCACGTCATGCCGATGCGACAATCGCGCCGCAAGGCGTGGTCGCGGACGGTGGGTTCGTGGACAGTCGCAACCGCCGCCGCAGCGCTGATCGCCGTCGTCGCGGTCCGGATCTCGCACAGCGACAACGCCACGCCGAGCGCGGCCGGTTGTGCGGTCGAGCAGTCCCTCGCCGATCCGCACTCGCTGCAGGCCCAGCTCACCTCGTCGACATCGGCCGACCTCAAGGTTCGAGCCGTCGTCGATCCGAGCGGCAACGGTTGCCTGTTGGCCAGCAGCCTGCCCGCCCTCGACGCCGAGCACACGTATCAGCTGTGGGGAAAGGTCAACGGCACTGTCGTCTCGCTCGGGGTTCTCGGACCGCACCCGAAGGCCGCCGCGTTCACGGTTGACGGTCACCTCACCTTGCTGGCGATCACGGCCGAGAAGGCCGGTGGTGTCGCCGTGTCGAGCAACCCGATGTTGCTCTCCGGCGCAACCGCCTGACCGGTCTGACCGCTCCCTTCAGCGTGGGAGCGCTGAGCGCGTCATGCCGCGCTCGGCGCGCCCACCCAGAGGATCGGTCGGCGGTGCGGGACGCGCCGAGGCCGTCGCCCGTTGGGACGACGGCCTCGAAGGTGAGTCGGAAACGGAGCGTCAGGGGCTGACGACGATGGTGCCCTTCATGTAGGGATGGATGCCACAGATGTAGGTGAACGTTCCGGCGGTCGGGAACGTGAACTGGAACGTCTGACCTTGCGTGAGCGACTCGCTGCGGAACGACTTGTCGTCGGCGACCACGCTGTGCTTGACGCCATCGTTGTTGGTCCACGTCACGGTCGAACCCTTGGCGACGGTGACGGACTTCCCGTCGAACGCGAAGTCCTTGATCGAGACAGCGCTCGCGGCTGCTGCGGCCGGGGTGCTGGCAGGGGTGCTGCTCGCAGGAGTGCTCACGGCGGGTGTGCTCGCCGCCGGAACGGTGGTCGCGCCGGACGGCGACGAGCTTGCGGGCGCCGTCGTGGTGGCGGTCGAGGCCGATGTGCTCGTCGCCGGTGCGACCGTTTTGGTGTCATCAGGGTTCCAGTGCACGGCGAACGCGATGACGGCGACCGCGGCGACCGCGGCCGACGCGCCGGCCATCGGTGTTGGCAGCGACACGTCGGCGCTGTCGATCGATGGGACGAAGGTCGCCGCAAGGGCGATGATCGCGACGATCTCGATGATGATCGCGAGCTGCGCCTGCGGCGACGGCTCGAAGACCGCTCCCGAGACGGCGAACCCCAGGAACGTGTGGTTGGTGTGAACGAAGAGGAACAATGCGATCGTGCCCAACGCCATGCCGATGCCGGCGAGGCGGATGAACCATTCCTTGCGTGCGGCAACGGCTGCGGCGATGATCGCCGAGCCGATCACGTTGAGCAAGATGCTGCGACCGAAGTTCGGCATGTCGCCGGCGAATCGGTATTGACTGTTGAAATACAGGTCGAGGTGGACGATGCCACCGATCAGAATGGCGACTGCGCCGATGATGCGCAGAATACGTCCGAGAGTCATGTCGCTACTTTCCTCGTGATTGGGCAACCGTAGTTCGTTGCGATTGTCCGTCTGGATGACCGACAGATACGAACGACGACCCGATCGGGTTCATCGAGCACTCGATGCACGTCGACGAGGCGCAAACGCCCGGTCGGCTGTGCGAGCAGCGTCAGCGCTTTGCGACGGCCTTGGCCAAACGCTTCGCCGTCTTGCCCGATGGCTCGATCTGGCGCCGGTCGAGGTCGCCGATCTCGACGCCGTTCTCGAACCGGACGCGGTAGCGAAGCCAGTTGAAACCGTTGGCGAGGATGACTCGCCCGGTCATGCCCGACTCGACGTCCTGCAGATCGGTCGTCGCCGAGACGTGGTCACCAACGCTGAGATCGAGTTGATCGGCGTGCGGCTTGGCGAGAGCATGGGGCTTCCAGGTGGTCACGTTCCCATTGTGCCCGATGCGGGGGACCCGATGCATCTTTCCGCTCGGTCATCTCACCAGGTTGGTTTCGTTACCGTGTTGCATCTTCCTCGGCCGATACACTCGTCGACCTGTGAAAAGCACGCTCGAAGCCCTAGAGGGCAACAAGGTCAAGCTGTCGGTCGAGGTCGACGAAACAGAGTTCGACCGTGACATTGACTCCGCATTCCGTAAGATCGCCCATGAGGTTCGACTCCCCGGATTTCGTGCCGGCAAGGCGCCGCGCAAGGTGCTCGAAGCACGCATCGGCATCGCTGCTGCGCGCGAACAGGCGCTGCGCGACGGCGTTCCGCAATATCTGGCCCAGGCCGTGCGCGAGCACGACGTCGACCTGATCGCCACCCCCGAAGTGTCGATCACCGGCGGCGAAGAGAGCGGTCCCGTCGGGTTCGACGCAACGTGCGAGGTTCGGCCCGAGGTCACGGTGCCCGGTTATGGTGGCCTCCGGGTCGAAGTGCCTGCTGTCGTCGCCGCTGAAGCGGATGTCGACGAAGCGGTCAACAACGAATTGCGCCGTCAGGGCACGCTCGTCGACGCCGATCGTGCGATTGCACTGGGTGACCACGTCACGCTCGACCTGCAGGGGACGCGCGATGGTGCGCCGATCGTCGGGCTGAACACCGAGGAGTGGTTGTACGAAGTCGGCAAGGGCTGGGTCGCCGACACGTTCGACGATCACCTCGTCGGTTCCAAGGCCGGCGACGAGCTGTCGTTCACCGCGATTCCGAACGGCAACGACACCGACGCCGACTTCGAAGTCAAAATCCTGCGCGTGCAGGAGATGGTGCTGCCCGAGCTCGACGACAACTGGGTCGACGAGAACGTCGCCGAATACGACACGGTTGCCGGATGGCGCAGTGCATTGGCAGATCGACTCAGCGAGGTCAAGCTCAATCAGGCCCGCAGCCAGATCGTCGAGCGGCTGACCTCGTCGCTCTCCGACCTGGTCGACATCGAAGCTCCCGAAGCGATGGTGCAGGGCGACCTGCAGCAGCGCGTGCAGAACACGGTGCAGCAGTTCCAGGCGCAGGGCATCGCCCTCGACCAGTGGCTGTCGGCCACCGGCCAGGACGCCAACTCGTTCCTCGATCAGTTGCGGGTGCAGTCACAGAAGGCCGTCAAGGTCGATCTCGCCCTGCGCGCCGTCGCTGCTGCGGAGTCGCTCGAGGTCGACGACCTCGACATCGAATCCGAGTACGAACGCATCGCAATGCAGGTCCGCCAGAAGCCGGCCCAGGTGCGCAAGGCCTACGAGCGCAACGACGCAGTCAGCGAGCTCGTTGCCCAATTGCGCAAGACCAAGGCGCTCGATTGGCTGCTGCATCACGTCGAGATCGTCGACCCGGAGGGCAACGTGATCGACAACGATGTGCTGCTCGGCCACGATCACAGCCACGACCACGAGGATCACGATCACGATCACGAACACGGCGATCACGACCATGATCACGATCACGCCGGCCACACCCATGCCGACCACGACCACGATCACGACTCCGAGGAGACCAACTGATGAGCAGCATGCTCGACCCAGTGCGTAACTACTACGTGCCCAACGTGATCGAGACCACCAGCCGTGGTGAGCGTCACTCTGACCTGTACTCGCGCATGCTGCGCGAGAACATCATCTTCATCCCCACCGGCATCGACGACGCGGTCGCGAACATCGTCTGCGCTCAGCTCATCCATCTCGAGAGCGAGAATCCGGACAAGGACATCAACATCTACATCAACAGCCCCGGTGGCGACATCACCGCGCTGTTCGCGATCTACGACACGATGCAGTTCATCAAGAACGACATCGCCACCATCTGCCTCGGTCAGGCCGCATCGGCGGCCGCGGTGCTGCTCGCCGCCGGCACCAAGGGCAAGCGCCTCGCCCTGCCTCACGCCCGTGTCCTGCTGCACCAGCCGTGGGGTCAGGTGGGCTACGGACAGGTCACCGACCTCGAGCTGGCGGCCAAGGAGATCCTGCGCATGCGCGATCTGCTCGAGCAGATCCTGGCCGATCACACCGGCCAGAGTGTCGAGCGGATTCATGCCGACACCGACCGCGACTTCGTGATTGAAGCTCAGGCAGCGGTCGAGTATGGCATCATCGATGAAGTGATCTCGTCCCGCTCAGCTGTTGACCGTTCCGGTCCCATTCGCTGACCGAACCAACAGGGGGAAACGTGGCGAAGTTTGGTGACACCGGCGAGCTGCTCAAATGCTCGTTCTGCGGCAAGTCGCAGAAGCAGGTCAAGAAGCTGATTGCCGGCCCTGGGGTCTACATCTGCGACGAGTGCATCGACCTCTGCAACGAGATCATCGAAGAGGACCTCACCGAGACCAGCGAGCTGCGTTTCGAGGACCTGCCGACACCGCGCGAGATCCGTGGCTTCCTCGACGAATACGTGGTCGGCCAGGAAGACGCGAAGAAGATCCTGTCGGTCTCGGTGTACAACCACTACCGGCGCATCCAGCACCAGCAGGCTGCTGGTGTCGGCCGCCGCGACGACGTCGAGCTGGCCAAGAGCAACATCTTGCTGCTCGGTCCCACCGGGTGCGGGAAGACGCACCTCGCCCAGACGCTGGCGCGGATGCTCAACGTGCCCTTCGCCGTCGCCGATGCAACGGCGTTGACCGAGGCCGGCTACGTCGGCGAAGACGTCGAGAACATTCTTCTCAAGCTGATCCAGGCTGCCGACTTCGATGTGAAGAAGGCCGAGACCGGCATCATCTACATCGACGAGATCGACAAGATCGCCCGCAAGAGCGAGAATCCGTCGATCACCCGCGACGTCAGCGGCGAAGGTGTGCAGCAGGCACTGCTCAAGATTCTCGAAGGCACGGTTGCGTCGGTTCCCCCGCAGGGCGGCCGCAAGCACCCACATCAGGAGTTCATCCAGATCGACACGACCAATGTGTTGTTCATCTGTGGTGGCGCTTTCTCCGGTCTCGAATCCATCATCGAGCACCGCATCGGGCACAAGGGCATGGGCTTCAACAGCACGGTCCGCAGCAAGCAGGACAAGGATGTCGGCGTGCTGTTCGCACAGGTGCTGCCCGAGGACCTGCTCAAGTTCGGCATGATCCCCGAGTTCATCGGTCGACTGCCGATGGTCGGCGCGGTCCAGAGCCTCGATCACGAGGCACTGGTGAAGATCCTCACCGAGCCCAAGAACGCGCTGGTGAAGCAATATCGCAAGGTGTTCGAATTCGAAGACGTCGAGCTCGACTTCACGCCCGGCGCGCTGACCGCGATCGCCGACCAAGCGCTGTTGCGCGGCACCGGTGCTCGCGGCTTGCGTTCGATCATCGAAGAGGTTCTGCTGAACACGATGTACGAACTGCCGGGGCGCAGCGATGTCGGCCGGGTGACCATCGACGAACAGACCGTCAAGGAGAAGGTCAACCCGACCTTGGTGCCTCGCGAGCCGGTGCGCGCCACGCGCCCACGGCGCGCGGCCAGCTGACGGTGTCTGCCCTCCGACGATGAACTACACCGAGGCGCTGGTGTACCTCGACAGTCGCGCTCTGTACGAGAAGACCGGTGAGATCACCGCACCATCGCTGCAGACGATCGAGCGGCTGCTGTCGTTCATCGGTGATCCACAGAGCACGTACCCGGTCATCCATGTCACGGGCACGAATGGGAAGGGCTCGACATCGCAGATGATCACGCGTCTGCTGATGGCGCACGGTCTCACTGTCGGGACGTATTCCAGTCCGCACCTGGCTGCGATCAACGAGCGAATGGCCTACAACTGCGAGCCGATCAGCAACGAGGAGTTCGCCGAGCAGGTCGGCGCGATCGCCGACCTCGAAGTCCTCGCCGGTGTTCTGCCGAACAGCTTCGAGGCCGTGACCGCGACCGCGTTGCGGTGGTTCAGCGACCTCGCGATCGACGTCGCGGTCGTCGAGGTCGGGCTGCTCGGACGGTGGGACGCGACCAACGTCGTCGATGCGCAAGTGGCCGTCATCACCAATGTCGCCCAGGATCACACCGAATTCGCCGGGCCGACGCTGGCCGACATCGCCCGAGAGAAGGCGGGCATCATCAAGCCCGGCAGCGCAGTGGTGCTCGGCGAGACCGATCCCGACCTGGTGGAGATCTTCCGTTCCGAAGCGAGCGCGGTCGTGCTGCAGCGCGGTGACGATTTCGATTGCGTCGAGAACAACCTCGCGGTCGGCGGACGCGTGCTCGACATCCGCACACCGACGACGGTCTACACCGAGGTCTTCCTTCCGCTTCACGGTCGTCACCAGGGTGACAACGCCGCGGCGGCGCTGACGGCGGTGGAAGCGTTCTTCGCTTCGCCTGTCCCCGAGGAGATCGTGATCGAGGGCTTCGCCGAAGTGCGAATGCCGGGTCGGTTCGAGGTCGTCAACCATCTGCCACTCGTGATCATCGATGGTGCGCACAACCCAGCCGGTGCCGACACGTGCGCGCAGACCTTCTTCGAGGACTTTCATCCTGAGGGCCGCCGGACCTTGGTGGTCGGCTGCCTCAGCAACCGCGATCCGAACCAGATGCTCAGCGCACTTCGTGCCGACGAGTACGACACGGTGTACTGCTGCACAGCACCATCACCGCGTGGCCTGCCCGCGGCCGCTCTCGCGGCAGCAGCGGCGGCACTCGGCTGCGATGACGTCACCGAGATCCCCTCCGTGACGTCGGCTTGCGAGCGGGCGTTCAACAATGCAGGCGTCGACGACGCGATCGTCATCACCGGATCGCTGTACGTCGTCGCCGAGGCTCGGCCGTTCATGCTCGCACGCCGGATGGCGTAAGTCGCGCGTCACGGAGTGGTTGGCCTGGCGCTCCCTTAGCCTTGGGGCCTATGTCTGATCGCACCCTTGTCCTCTTGAAGCCGGACGCCGTCGAACGCGGCTTGATCGGCGAAATCGTCGGCCGCTTCGAAGCGAAGAACCTCACCATCGCCGCGATGGAACTGCGCCTGCTCGACCAGGACATCCTCGCCCGCCACTACGAAGAGCACCAGGGCAAGGGCTTCTACGCCGACCTGGTCGAGTTCATGTCGCGTGGACCCGTCGTTGCGATGGTCGTCGAAGGTCCCGAAGACACGTGGGAAGTCGTGCGCGGCCTGGTCGGCGCGACCAACCCACGCAAGGCCAACCCCGGCACGATCCGCGGCGATCTGGGCATCCTCTTCACCGAAAATCTCGTCCACGGCAGCGATTCACTCGAGTCCGCCACCCGCGAAATCGGCATTTTCTTCCCGAATCTGTAACAAACTGCGGACCGGCTACTATGGCGGCAAGTCGCCTCAGCCGCTTCGGAAGGGCCATGTATGGCACGCAACAATCCTCTCGCCCTCGGGCGAGATCTCGCCATTGACCTTGGTACCGCAAACACGCTGATCTATGCGCGCGGCCAGGGAATTGTGCTGAACGAACCGTCTGTCGTCGCGCTCAACGTCAACGACGGCCGCCCCGTCGCGGTCGGCCTCGAAGCGAAGCGGATGATGGGTCGCACCCCCGGCCACATCAAGGTCGTCCGCCCGCTCAAAGACGGTGTCATCGCCGACTTCGACGTGTGCGAGAAGATGCTCCGATACTTCATCCAGAAGGTCCACGCAAGCAAGTGGAGCAAGCCGCGGATGGTGATCTGCGTGCCGTCCGGCATCACCGGTGTCGAGCAACGCGCGGTGCAGGATGCAGCTGAATTCGCGGGAGCGCGCAAGCCCGTCCACATCATCGAAGAGCCGATGGCTGCGGCCATCGGCGCCGATCTTCCGGTGCACGAACCCAGTGGCAACATGATCGTCGACATCGGTGGTGGCACCACCGAAGTCGCCGTGATCTCACTCGGTGGCATCGTGACCGCCCAGTCGGTTCGCGTCGCCGGTGACGAACTCGACGACGCGATCCTGCAGTTCCTCAAGAAGGAGTTCTCGCTGGCCGTCGGCGAGCGCACCGCCGAGGAGATCAAGTTGCACATGGGTTCGGCGTGGCCGCTCGACGAAGAGTTGACCGCCGACATCCGCGGCCGGGATCTCATCAGCGGCCTGCCACGCACGCTCGAGGTGACGACCGAGCAGATTCGTGAAGCGATCTCCGAGCCCGTCGCCGCCATCGTCGACGCGGTGAAGACAACCCTCGACAAGACACCGCCGGAACTGGCGGCCGACATCATGCAGCAGGGCATCACCATCACGGGTGGTGGCGCTCTGCTCGCCGGGCTCGACCAACGTCTCAGTCATGAGACGGGCATGCCCATCCACATTGCTGCCGAGCCGCTGTACAGCGTCGTCATCGGGTCCGGGCGGGCGCTCGAGAACATCGATGCCATGCGCGGACTGCTCTCCCAGGGAGGCGACGACTAGTCGCCTCCCTGTTCTCAGCACTGTGCCCGTCTATTCCGTCAACCGTCGTCGCGCGATCCTTCTGCTCGTTCTGTCGTCGGTCCTGCTCCTCACGCTCGACCTTCGAGGCAACCCTGTCATCGATCGGGTTCGCTCGCTGTTCTCGCGGGTCCTCACGCCGTTCGAGACCGCTGGCGACGTCATCGTCACCCCGATCAAGAACGCATGGCACGGCGCCACCGACTACCAGCGGCTGGAGAAGGACAACGAGGCACTGCGCGACGAGATCGCCCGCCAGCGCGGTGACCAACTCGGCGCGCGAGCGATCTACGGCGACTATCAAGACCTGCTTGCGCTCAACAAGCTGACCGTGAAGTACCCGACCGTCACAGCCCGCGTGGTCGGCGGTGCTCCCGGCAACTTCAGCCAGACGGTGGAGATCGACCGTGGCAGTCGCAACGGCATCACCGTGGGCATGCCGGTGGTCAACTTCGCCGGGCTCGTCGGCAAGATCACGACGGTGTATTCGGATCGCAGCATCGTCCGTCTGATCACCGACGCCGAATACGCGATCGAGTGCAAGGTGTCGGGCGTGAACAGCCTCGCTGCTGACCCGAGCGCCAGCAGTACGACCACCGTCGACACGACCCCGAGCGGCTTCACGCCCGCAGAGTTGAGCTCCACGACCACATCGGCGCCTGCCCCGACAACCACCGACATCAATGCGACGCCGGGTAGTGATCCGCTCGGCAGCGAGTCGACGACCTCGACGACCGTTGTCGGCGGCACGATCCAATCGACGGTGCCGGGCGAGACCACGACCACCGTCGAGCCGACCACCACGACGCTTCCACCGTTGGTGCCGCGCGAGACCGGAGGCTGCGAGGGGCGCGGCGTCGGCAAGCTGCCGGCGATGCGGTTCGTCAGCGACAACCCCGTCTTCGGTTCGATCGACGTCGGTGCGGTCGTGAGTACCACTGGCGGTTCCGACAGCCTCGCTCCACCCGACATCATCATCGGCGAGGTCACCAACATCGTCAACCGATCCAGCGCCGAGGGCCCACTGCTGGAGATCAAATTGGCCGCTGACCTGAACCACCTCAACCTGGTGCAGGTCGTCCAGTACGGGCAGGTCCCGCCGACCCGATCCGGCGGTTGACCAATGGAGCGATTCCTTCGCCGCCCGATACTTCGGATCATTCCGATCGGGCTGACCTTCATCGCGCTGCAGCGGACTGCCTTCGAGGACGTTCGTCCCTTTGGTGTGTCGATTCAGATCGTGCTCGCGCTCTGTGCTGCGGGCGGCGTTCCCGGCGGAGCCGAGCGTGGCGCGTGGATGGGGTTCGTAATGGGTGTGATGTTCGATCTCGGCACCGGCTTTCCGGTCGGACAGCACGCTCTTGCGTATGGACTGGCGGGCTTCACGGCCGGCATGGTGAACGCAATCGCGGTCGACCCGCATTGGTGGTTGTCGATGTTGTTCGTCGCCCTCGGCGGCGCGGTGGGGGAGTTCACGATTCCGGTCGTGCAGGTGTTCGTGAGCGACGCAGGGTGGCAAGGACAGCGGCTGTCGAGGATCCTGCCCGTGATCGCGGTGTCGAGCGCGGCGGCGTCGTTCGCGTTCATTCCGCTGAGTCGGTGGTGCCTCGCGATCCGGCGCAAGACGTGGAAGGCCCGGCCGTGAGGACGCAGACCCAGGCCGTGGCCGGCCTTTCTTGCGGGCCGCGCCCACACGGCCCTGCGCAGAAAGCACAATGGTGCCATGGCAGTTGACAAACGGGCTGCGCGACTCGGCGCGCTCGCGCTGGTCGCCGTGATCCTCGTCGGCGCGATCGGCGCCCGACTCTGGTTCCTGCAGACGGTGCAGAGCACCGCCATCCAGGAGCAGGTGAACAACGGCTCGATCCGCACCCAGTTGCTCGTTCCCGAACGGGGCCGGATCTTCGATTCGCAGGGGCGCACGTTGGCGAGCAACCGCCGCGTGCTCACCATCACGGTCGACCGCGCGGTCATCCGCCGCCTGTCGAACCGCACGATTCTGTTCACGCGCCTGTCCGGCATCGTCAAAGTGCCCGTGCAGACGATGGAGGCCCGCTGGAAAGACGGGCAATACAGCCAGTTCCTGCCGTTGCCGATCGCCGAAGACGTCTCCGAAGACACCGTGTTGCAGATCGAGAGCCGCAGCGAGGACTTCCCCGGCGTGCGCGGCGAAGAGGACTGGGCTCGTGTGTACCCGTACGCGCCGCTCGCCAGCCATGTGATCGGCTACATGGGCCTGATCCTCAAGAGCCAGGAGGCCGAGTTCAAGGCTGCCGGGTACCTCAGCAATGAGACCGTTGGGCAGTTCGGCGTGGAGAAGAGCATGGAGGCCTACCTGCACGGGACGATGGGCAAGGTCGTGTATCAGGTCGACAGCGCCAACCGGGTCGTCCGCGAGATCAGCCGCGTCGATCCCGTGCCGGGCAAGGACATCAAGCTCACCATCGATCTCAAGGTGCAGCAGTACGCCGAGCGCGTCCTCGAGACCGAACTGCGGGCCCGACGTCAGACCGATGATCCGACGCTGATGGCCAAGAACCCCAAATTGAAGGACGGCACGTACAAGTTCGTCGAGCCGGAGACGTGGTTCTACGACAAGGACGGCACCGAGTACCTCCCTTTCCCAGCACCCGCTGGATCAGTGGTGATGGAGAACCAGGACACCGGCCAGATCGTCGCGATGGCGAGCTATCCGACGTTCGACAACCGGTGGTTCACGGTCGGTCTCAACAAGAGCAAGTTCCAACAACTCTTCCCGGTGCCGGACAAGAACGACCCGAACCGGGCGGACAAGTCGATCCTCGTCAACCGCGCGATCCAGGGTCAATACAACCTTGGGTCGACGTTCAAGCCATTCGTGGCCTACTCGGCCATCCAGTCCGGTTTGATCGACCCGGAGGCCACGTTCCAGGACAACGGAAGTTTCGTGCTCGCGATCGACAAGGACAAATGCAACCAGGGCGTTCGTTGTGAGTACTTCAACGCGCTGGCGTCGGGCACTGGTCGACCGGCCGTCTACGGTCCGCTCAAACTGCAGGACGCGCTGGCCGTGTCGAGTGACGCGTACTTCTACCGGATCGGCGAGCTGACGTATCTGAAAGAGCACGACCTGCTCGGCAACGAGTTGCGCAATTTCGGGTTCGGTTCGAAGTCGGGGATCGATCTGCCGTTCGAGTTCAGCGGCCGAATACCAAGCGCCGAGCTGAAACAGCAACTCATCACGGCCAAGGTGCTCGGCAAAGGCGAGTCACCGAACTACCTCGAGGGTGACAACGTCCAGCTTGCGATCGGACAGGGCCTGCTGGCCGCGTCGCCGCTCCAGTTGGCGAACGCCTACGCCACGCTCGCCAACGGCGGATTCCTCAACCGGCCGCACTTGATCAAGGCGATCTATCAGGGCGGCGTTCCGGACGGCTACCCGGGTTACGGCGACTTCAGCGAGGGCAAGGCCACGGTGCTGCAGTCGTTCGATGCCCCTGAGACGGTGAAGCAGATCGACATGCCCGGCACCACGAGCTTGCCGATCCTCGCCGGCCTGGAACGCGTGATCACCGGACCCGGGGTCTACTTCCCCGACAGCTTTTACCACACGACCACCGGGCAGCAGCTCTTCCATGATTATCCGAACGACACCCTTCCGCTCGCCGGAAAGACCGGTACTGCACAGGGATCACAGAGCAAGCCATGGAACGACTCGTCGGTCTTCGCTGGTTTCAGCGTCGCCACCGACCAACCCGACACCAAGGTGGTCGTGGTCGCCTATCTCGAGAAGTCCGGATACGGAGCCCAAGCTGCGGCGCCGGTCGTGAAATGTATGTTCGAGGCGCTCGGGGGCAAGGTCACGATGGCCGACGTGAACATCGCTGACCCTCTCGATCAGACCTCGATCTACGCGGCGCCGAGCAATGTGCTGCCCGCCGACCCTGCCAACACCGGGTGTCTCATCAACCCGTACGCGACCATCCGCGACTGACAGGATCTGAACAGTGGCGTTCTCGGTGCTCAATCGCCGGCCCGATTCCGGGCTGGGCAACGTGCGTTCGAGCCCTGGCGCGCCCAGTCGCAACATCGACTGGATCCTGATGCTGACCCACGCGACCCTGGTCGTGATCGGGTGTTTCACCGTGTACTCGGCCTCGCGGACCAAGGGCGTGAACGGGCCGTACGGCTATTTCTTCGTGACCCGCCAGGTGGTGTTCATCATCGTGGCCGCAGTTGCGATGATGATCGTCATGGCCGTCGACTACGGCTGGCTACGCGAGCGCGTCCGGTTCCTCTACGCACTCACCATCGCGTCGCTGATCCTCGTCTTCCTCATCGCCCGCGCCAACAACGGCGCCGTGTTGAGCTTCAACATCGGGCCGATCAACCTGCAGCCGGCCGAGTTCGGAAAGGTGACCGTGTTGGTGGCGCTCGCCGCGTTCCTGAGCGAGGACGGCAGCGACAACGTCAACTACGAGCGCTTCGTCGGCGCGCTGTGGCTGGGCGGCATCCCCACGGTCTTGATCATCCTGCAGCCCGACCTCGGGTCATCATCGGTGTACGTCGCGCTCATGATGGGACTGCTGTTGGTTGCCGGAGCCAAGGCCAAATACATCGCGATGATCACGTTGTTGGCACTGAGCACGGTTGGCGCAGCGCTGCTCAGCGGTCTCGTCAAGTCGTACCAGACGGTGCGAATCACGGCGTGGCTCAACCCGAACTCCAAGGATCCCAAGCTGCAGACCTACATCTTCCAAGGCCGCAACGCCTTGCGGGCCACCGCGATCGGTGGTCTCACGGGTGCCGGATGGCTGCAGGGCAAGATCACCAACACCAAGGGCGACATCCCGGTGCAGTGGGCTGACTTCCCGTTCAGCGCGATCGGCGAACAGTTCGGTCTCATCGGTTGCGCGGTGCTGATCGGCTTGTTCGGGATCGCGCTCTTCCGGATCTGGCGAATCGCCCACCTGTCACGCGACCTCTTGGGCACGTACATCTGTGCCGGCGTCTTCACGATGACCCTGTGGCAAATGTTCCAGAACATCGCGATGACCCTCGGGCTCACGCCGATCACCGGACTTCCGCTGCCATTCATCTCCTACGGCGGCTCCGGCACGCTCACATACTTCCTGATGTTCGGGCTCGTTCAGAGCGTGCACATGCGCCGTATGCGGTAAATGCTGTCGTATCATTGATTGGACACTTCGTGTTCACGCGAGATCGAACGCAGTGGCGCCGGCAGGGAAGTGCTTCCCAGCGTTGGCTGCCATCGCAGAATCGCTCGCCCACAGCGGCGGGCGCACAGGAGGATGACGTCCATGGACGAAAAGAATGGCGAGGGTCACGCTCCATCAGCGCGTCCCCAGAGCAGCGATCCGGCCGGACTGCCGAACATCACCCCAGTTCAGAGCGATGCGGCCGACACGAGGCGGCCGCTTTCGGGTCCGGAGACAGCCCCTGACGCCAATGGTTCGGCGCCGACGGACGGTCTCGACGGTGAAACCGCCGCTGCAGCAGCGGCCCGCAAGCGCCGTCGCGGTTCCCGCGGGGGTCGTGGTCGTAAGTCGGGTCAGCGCCCATCAGCCGACGGTTCCGACGGCTCCAATGGTTTCGATGGTGACTCCGATGACGATCTGAACGACGATGGCGCCGACCTGGCCACCGCCGACGCTGGATCGGCTGCCGAAGACGCGCCGAGCCGGCCCCGAACACCCTCTGCCGGTCGCGCGCCGAAGTCGGCTGTTGTCGCTGCAGGTGGCGACGGCGCAGTCGACGATTCGGGGGCTGGATCCGAGCCCAAGTCCGCCCGCCCCCAACAACCTCGCTCGGCCACACCCCGTGGCGAGGCCAAGCCCGAGGCGCAGCCACGGGTACGCCAGTCGGCACGGTCGGCGCAGGTCGAACTGCCCGAGCGCATTTCCGAAGGCCGTCCCAGCGCCGAGGCCGCTGAAGGCGCACTGGTCCGGCGTCCACAGATCGGCGACACCCGCCCGGCCCCCAAGGCGCCTCCCGGCCAGGCCAACGGCACCCTGGCAGAGGCCGCTGGCGACGCTGACACCGAGGCCGCCAGTTCGAAGAAGAAGCGGCGTCGCAGTGGGAGCGGATCCGGCGGATCCGCAGGTGCAGGCGGTTCCGGTGGTTCCGGAACGTCGCGCCAGAAGCAGTCGACGGGGTCACCCGGACCGAGCCGCAGCCAGTCGGCTCCTCTCGATCCGGATGTCCTCGAGAAGCGACGCGGCCGCGAACGCAACGGTCGCCCCATCGGCCGCTACCTGATGTGCGTTCAGGTCCGTGAGAACCTGACCCAGGTCGCTGTCCTCGAGGGCCGCAACCTGGTCGAGCACTACGTCAGCCGCCCGGCCGACGACGTCAGCCAGATCCACGGCAACATCTACGTCGGCAAGGTCCAGAACGTGTTGCCCGGGATGGAGGCAGCGTTCGTCGACATCGGCACGCCGAAGAACGCAGTGCTGTACCGCGGTGACGTTCAGTACGACCAGGAAGACATCGTCGAGCGGGGCGCTGCGTCGCCCGGCAAGGACGCCCGGATCGAGCAGATCCTCAAGGCCAAGCAGCTGATCGTCTGTCAGGTGACGAAGAACCCGATCGGGGCCAAGGGTGCCCGCCTCACCCAGGAAGTCTCGCTGCCCGGCCGGTTCGTGGTCCTGATCCCGAACTCGAAGACCTACGGCATCTCCAAGCGCCTGCCCGACGACGTCCGCAAACGGCTGCGCAACATCCTCGACCGGGTGAAGCCGGCCGAGCACGGTTTGATCGTGCGGACCGCCGCCGAGAACGCGTCCGAGCACGAACTGCGGGCCGACATGACTCGTCTGCTCGACCAGTGGAACATCATCGAGGCCAAGGCCAAGAAGATGCAAGGTCCAGGACTGCTGTACCGCGAACCCGAGCTTGCCGTGCGCGTGATTCGAGAAGAGTTCAACGCCGAGTACCGCGGCGTCGTGATCGACGATCAGCGGCTGTTCGAAGACGTCAGCGACTACATCACGGCGTTCAACCCGGAGCTGGCCGATCGTGTCGAGTTCTACGATCCCGCCGAAGAGGGATTGCCGATCTACGAGCGCTTTCACCTCCACGAACAGCTGCACAAGGCGCTGGACCGCAAGGTGTGGTTGCCGTCCGGCGGTTCGCTCATCATCGAGCACACCGAGGCGCTGACGGTCATCGACGTCAACACCGGCAAGAACGTCGGCACATCGAACTCGAACCTCGAGGCGACGGTGTTCCACAACAACCTCGAAGCAGCAGACGAGATCGCCCGTCAGCTGCGGTTGCGTGACATCGGCGGCATCATCGTGATCGACTTCATCGACATGGAGATCCGCGAGAACCGCCGCAAGGTGGTCGACGCATTCCGAGAAGCTCTGGCCCGGGACAAGACCCGCACCCAGATCTTCGACATCTCCGAACTCGGATTGGTCGAGATGACGCGCAAGCGAATCGGCGAAGGGCTGCTGACCAACTTCGCCGATCAATGTCCGAACTGCGACGGCCGCGGCGTCTTGGTCGACCTCGCCCTGCTCGAATGATGTCGGAACCGTTGGAGTCCGCCACCTCGAACGATAGGGTTGACACGCTATGTACGCAGTAATCGCAACCGGCGGTAAGCAGGAGCGAGTCGCAGAAGGCCAGCAATTGCAGGTCGAGCTTCTCGGTGCTGAAGACGGCGCCGATGTCTCCTTCACCCCCATTCTCCTCGTCGACGGTGATTCCGTCCTGGCGACCCCAGCCGAGCTCGCCGGCGTGTCGGTGACCGGTCGTGTCATCGGTTCCGCCAAGGGCCCGAAGATCGATGGCTTCACCTACAAGCGCCGCACCAACCAGCGTCGCCGCTATGGGCACCGCCAGAAGTACACCGTCGTCGAGATCACATCCATCGCGAAAGGCTGAACCATGTCAAAGACAAAAGGTGGCGGTTCAACCCGCAACGGTCGTGATTCCAACGCTCAGCGCCTCGGCGTGAAGGAGTTCGGTGGCACGGCGATCACGGCCGGCAGCATCCTCGTGCGTCAGCGCGGCACTCGCTTCCACCCCGGCACCAACGTCGGCATCGGCAAGGACGACACCCTGTTCGCCCTCACTGACGGCGTCGTCGAGTTCGGCGAGCGTCGCGGACGCCGCGTCGTCAACATCATCACGCCTGAGTGAGCGTCGCGTGACGACATCGTCACGACAGATCTGAACGGCAACCCCGGCCAACGTGCCGGGGTTCCGTCGTTTTTCGGATGGGATCTGGAGATCAGTCGCGAACGCCGATGCCGCTGGGGAGTCGATCTGGACCCCAACCGAGCAGCACCATCGCCTGGCGACACGCGAAGCGATCGGTCATGCCGCTGACGTAGCGGACTGCCTCGTGCAGCGCAGCCGGGCTTCCGGCCGTGAGGCCCTCACGTGGCAGACCTGGACGTCCGTAGTTCTCGGTTGTCTCGGTCAGCAGGTTGGGACGGTCGGCATAATGCTCGACCAGGGCCTGGAGGAGATCGATCACGGCCTGGCCCTGCGCACGCGACGCAGGCCGGAGGTAGACGTGTTCGTAGTTGAACGCCCGGAACGCCGCCAGTGCAGCTGCCGTCTCGTCGGTCATCCCGATGCGGCCCGTCTGCGCCGCGGCGTCGACCATCGCGTGCACGAACGCGCCGAGCTGACGTGAACGGGACACGCCGCAGCGTCGTTGCACCAAGATCGGCAGCATGTCGGTGGTGACGATTCCGGCCGCGACAGCGTCTTCGAAGTCGTGACACACATAGGCGATGCGGTCGGCCCATGAGACGACTTCGCCCTCGGGGGTCATCGGTGCGGGTCGTGACCACGAGTGGTTACGAACGCCATCCAACGTCTCGGCACAGAGGTTGAGGGGCGTCAGCGTCACATCGGCGCCCCACACCGCATGGTCATAGCCGTGCTCGAGATATGGAGTGAGCGCGTCTTCGCTGGCGTGCCCGCCGGGCCCATGCCCGCAGTCGTGCCCGAGGGCGATCGCTTCCGTGAGCGCGACGTTGAGGCCGAGCGCGCGTGACACGGAGACGGCGACCTGGGCGACCTCGAGTGCATGCGTGAGCCGCGTGCGTTGATGATCGTCGGGAAACACGAAGACCTGGGTCTTGCCGGCGAGACGACGGAAGGCCGATGCGTGGAGGATGCGATCGCGGTCGCGTTCGAAACAGGTGCGGTACGGGTCCGGCTCTTCGTCGACCGCTCGGTCGCCCGCGTCGCTGGATCTCGTCGCCAGGCCGGCCATCAGCGCGTTCTGAGCCTCTTCGCGTGCGAGACGATCGACGATGTCGTTCGATCCGGGCCCGGCCCAGGAATCGGCGTGTGCCAGCTGGATGCCGGCGACGCGGTGCCCGGACATCGTCGAGGCCCATCGCTGAGCTCGTTCCTGCACCGACTCGTTCATCACCTACAACATACGCAATGGGTGTTGCAGATAGCCTCACGATGCCCTATGAGTGGATTTGTCGACGAAGCCCAAGTGAACGTACGCGGAGGCGATGGTGGCGCGGGCTGCGTGTCGTTCCGTCGTGAGGGGCCCGTCGCGTTCGGCGGCCCGAATGGCGGCGACGGTGGTGGTGGCGGCGACGTCTGGTTGGTCGCCGATCGCAACGTCGCATCGCTGCTCGCGTTCCGCGACCACCCGCACCGTCGTGCCAAGGATGGCGTGCACGGCAAGGGCAAGGATCAGCACGGCAAGAAGGGCGAGAGCATCGAGGTCAAGGTGCCGGAGGGCACCGTTGCCCGCGATCTCTACACCGGCGAGTTGATGGCCGACCTGGTGCACCACGGCGACCGTTGGCTGGCATCGCCCGGCGGTCGCGGCGGCCGCGGCAACGCAAAGTTCTGGTCGAACCGCCGACGTGCGCCAACGTTCGCCGAGCAAGGTGAGCATGGTGTCGAGCGCTGGCTCAAGCTGGACCTGAAGCTGATGGCCGACGTCGCGTTGGTCGGGTTCCCCAACGCCGGCAAGAGCACGCTCATCAGCACGATCAGCGCCGCCAAGCCGAAGATCGCGGACTATCCGTTCACCACCCTCGAGCCGCACCTCGGTGTGGTGCGTCTCGACGGCGACACCGAATACATCGTCGCCGACATTCCCGGGTTGATCGAGGGCGCCAGCGAGGGCAAGGGCCTCGGCCATCAGTTCCTGCGCCACATCGAGCGTGCGCGCGTGCTGTGCGTCCTCGTGGACCTCGCAGCCACCGATGGCGTGAGCCCCGCCGAACAGGAGCGCATCCTGCTCCACGAGCTCGAGAACTACGAACCCGAGATGTTGCTGCGCCCGCGTGTCGTGGTCGGAACCAAGAACGACGTCGGGGCAGACACCGAGTGGGACGGACCGCGCATCAGCGCGATCACCACCGAGGGCATCCGCCCGCTGGTGGCCCAGATGGCGACCCTCGTTGCGCAAGCCCGGCAGCAGCAGCCGTCTCGCGACGGCATCGTCATCATCCGGCCCGAGGTCGATGGCTCGATGGTCGAGCGGGTCGACGAGCACAGCTTCCGCCTGATCGGCCGCAATGTCGAGCGTGCGGTGGCACTGAACGACGTGACCACGCCGGAAGCGCTCAACTGGATCGACGACAGGCTCAAGAAGCTGGGTGTCGACCGGCTGCTCAATCGCGCCGGCGCGCAAGAAGGCGACGTCATCTGGATCGGCGGCTTCAGCTTCGAGTACGAACCGGACCTCTGATGCGGGTCATCGCCAAGGTCGGCACGTCATCGCTCACCAACACCGCCGGTGTCATCCAGCACGACGTGATCGCATCGTTGTGCGATCAGATGGCGATGCTCCGATCGCAAGGGCACGAGGTCATCCTTGTCAGCTCGGCGGCGATCTCCGCCGGCGTTGCTGCGCTGGGCCTGGCCTCGCGACCCACCGAGGTCCTGACGCTGCAGGCGCTGGCCGCGGCCGGCCAGCCACGGCTGATGGAGGTGTACAACCGCGAACTGGGCCGTCACGGCATCATCGGCGCGCAGGTACTGCTCGTGCCGCACGACTTCGCCAACCGTCAGCAGTACCTCCACGCACGCCAGACATTGGTCAAGTTGGTCGAGCTCGGCTGTGTGCCGATCGTCAACGAGAACGACGCCGTCGCCAACGACGAGATCCGGTATGGCGACAACGATCGCATCGCTGCGCTGGTCGCCCACAACGTCAGCGCCGATCTGTTGATCCTGCTGACCGACACCCCCGGGCTGTTCACGGCGGACCCACGGACGGATCCGACAGCAACGCTCATCACCGAGGTTCCCGCCAACGACCCGCTCGCTGCCGTGAGCGCGGGTTCGACCGGAACGGATCGCGGCAGTGGCGGCATGGCATCGAAGTTGCTGGCGGCTCGCCTCGCCAGTTGGTCGGGGACCCGCGCTGTCATCGCCCAAGCGTTGCGACCGAACGTTCTGGTCGACGCGGTCGCCGGCCAATCCGTCGGCACATCGTTCGCCCCCAGTGACCGCCGGTTGCCGGCGCGCAAGCTGTGGATCGGATTCGCGAGCATGGTCCGCGGCTCGGTCACCGTCGACGACGGCGCGTACCGGGCGCTGGTCGAGCGCGGCACCTCGCTGCTACCGGCGGGCATCGTTTCGGTCAGCGGCGACTTCGACGAGGACTCGACGATCGAGGTCCGCGATCCAGCGGGTGTTGTCTTCGCCCGCGGCATGGCCGTGTGGGGAGCCGCCGTGGTTCGGCAATACGCCGGACACAGCACCCGCGATCTCCCGGCTCGTGTTGCGCACGAGGTCATCCATCGTGATGACCTCGTGCTGTTGCCGCACTGACTCGTCGACCGGATCGGCCACGGCAACGAACCCCGTCAGGAACTGGTCGCGGGATTCGCCTGCTCGACCGGATCGGCTGCGGGGATGGTCGCATCTGCGGGCGCCGACGAGATCGACGTCGCGGCGGCTGGGGCCGGGTTGAGGCCGAGCTCTTCGCGGAGCTGGCTGAGACGACCCTGCGCCTCGATGTTTGCCGTTGCCATCTCGACTTCTTGGATGCGGCTGTTGACCGATGTGTCCTGCAACTCGGAGGACGCCTTGGCCTTGGCGTAGCGAGCTTCGATCTTGTCGCTGACTTCTTTCAAGGTCGGTACGTCGTCGCCGACGGTCTCGCTGAGCTGCGTCATGGCCGAGTTCATCTGCTCTTGCATCTTGGCCTGCTCGAGCTGCGAGAGGAGCTTGTTCTTCTCGGCCAGCTTCTCTTGCAACAGACGGCTGTTCTGCGCGACCGCAGCCTTTGCCTGATCGGATGCCTGTGTCGAGTCCATGACCAACTGCTTGAGGCCGTCGACGTCTTTCTCGACCTGGATCAGCTGGTTGGCGATCGTCTCGGCCGCGGTGTTGTACTGCGTCGCCTTGGCTGCGTCGCCGGCCTTGGTCGCATCAGCTGCCATCACCAGCGCCTGGCGCGCCGTCGCGTTGAGCTTCTCGAGCTCTTGCATCTTGGCGTTGAGGCGAAGCTCGCTCTGCTTCTGCGCCGCGATCACGTTGACGGCCTGCTCGCGCAAGCGTCGGTGCTGATCCTGTGCTTCGGTCAGCGCTTGCTCGAGTTGGATCGCGGGGTCGGCCTTGTCGTTGAAGTCCTTGTTGAACTTCGCGCCGATGTACTTCCACCACTTGCGGAAAACTTTGAACATGCGCTGATTCTAGGCAGTATCAGCGGCGCCGGTTCGCCGAGCAAAGCGGTTTTTGAGCAGGTCGAGTTCCGGCGTTCGGAGTGCAATGAGTACCGCGACGTAGACGGTTCCACCGACGATCGTGCCCACCAGGGTTCGCGCGATCGCGCCTGTGCCGGAGTTGCCGCCGACGTGGCGTGCCACGAACCACACCGCTTCGGCCATCACCAGTCCGCCCAACAGCATTCGTACGAGGCTGTGGAAGATGGGGACCAACGAGAACCCGACGACCTTGTAGCTCATCACCAACAACGCGAAGCCCGCCGAGACGAGATAGGCGATGGCGAACGCGGCGCCGAGGCCGAGCACGCCGTAGCGACCGACCAGGACGATGGCGAGGACGATGTTGATCGCGTTTTCGAACAGGTTGATCACGAACGGTGTGCGTGCGTCGTGGTGGGCGTAGAAGCCGCGCAGAACGAACAGGTACACGCTGAACCCGACGAGGCCGAGTGCGAAACCGCCGAGGGCGCGGCTGGTGTTCAGCGCTGCCAGCGCGTTGAACTGCCGATGCTGCAGGGCGGCCCCGATGATGGCGCGACGCAACACGAACAAGCCGAAGCCGGCCGGGATCGTCAGCAGTGCAACCATACGCGTGCCGAGTGACATGCGGTCGATGAAGCCGTCGCGGTCGCGCTTGGTGATGCTGCGCGTGAACTCGGGCTCGAACGTCGTCGCGATGGACACGGCGAGCAGACCGTGCGGCAGGACGAAGAACGTGAACGCTTTGACGTACGCGTCCTGTTGGCCGGCGTTGACATTCAACGCGAGGTTCTGGACGACGACGACGGCGATCTGGTTCGCGATCGCGTAACCCAGAGTCCAGCCCGACAACCTCAACAACTGCTTGACGGCGGGATGACGGAAGTTGGCGTTGATCCGCAAGGGAACATTGCCCGCTTTGAGAGCCGGCCACAGTGCGAACGCCATGATGGCGATGCCGCCCGTGGCGCCGAGCCCGAGGGTCAGACGCAACGCCTGGTTCGTCAGTACCTCGCCGAGCTCGACGTCCTTGTGGTGGACGATGCCGGGGACGAACAACAGCGAGACGATGATGACGAGGTTGGCGAGCACAGGGCTCCACGCCGCGGCAAAGAAACGCCGACGTGCGTTCAACAGCGACGTGCCGAGAGCAGTCAGCCCGTAGAAGAAGATCTGCACCAGGAAGATACGGGCCAGCGCGGTGCCGACCGTGCGGTACTCGGCTGCGTTGACCTTGCTCGACGGGTGGAGCGAATACAGATGGAAGATCCACGGGGCGGCAAGGACCGCGGCGACTGTGAGGACGCTCATCGCGATGATCGATGCGGTCACGACAGCGGTTGTCGCCTCGTCATCGCGCTGCTCGTATTGCTTCGTGAAGAGCGGCACCAGACTGGCTGACAGCGCCCCACCGAGGAGCAGTTCGTAGATCGTGTTCGGACTGCTGTTGGCGCTGTTGTAGGCATCGGACAGTGCGGTCTGGCCGATCGCGTAGCTCAGTGCGACGACGCGGATCAGACCGGTGAGTCGCGACAGCGCCGTCCCGATCGCGACGACGACATTCGAGCGAAGCATGCCTCCGCGCTCGGTCGGAGCAGTCATGCAGTCCCTGGCGACGCTCGGGGTGTCGGCGGCTCGTCAGCCGCAGGCGCAGCCGCTGCGGGCGGCAGTGCGGACGCTGCATCGGATGCGGAGGGCAACTCGCCGGCGTCGGCGCGCTTGGTGTCCTCCAGCGCGAGACGAAGTCCTTCGAGATCGGTGACGAGGTCGTTCACGTCGTTGCCGAGGACGCTGCTGTCGGCCGCCCCGACGCTGACCTCGACGGCGCGGGCGACGAGTTCGTCGAAGCGAGCGTCGAGCAGACGAAGGCGGTCGCGCGCCGTCGATGACACCTGCTGCATTCGCAGGCCCGAACTCACCTGGGCTTCCAGTGACTGGATGGTCGATGAGACATCGGCCGACGACGAGGTCTGGCCCTGGCCGCGCAACTGGGCCAGCTCGGCCTGTGCTTGGGCCGTGTTCAGCTGTGCGATCGCCTGGTCGATGTCGTCGCCGCGTGACGCGATGCGCCATGACTCCTCGATGCCGTCGTCGAGTCGCGATGCGAGCTCCTTGAGGTGGTCGCGGATCGGGCCATCGCGAGTCCCTTCGACGGTGCGGTCGAACCGCAACTTGGCCGACTGCGCGCTCTGGACATATCCACGCCACGGCTCGCGCAGCGTGAACGGGTCGATGCGACTCCCCGACTTCGCGTTTCGTGGCACGGCCGTCATCACCTTGACGCCGTACGCCGCGACGCCGATGGCTGCCGCTGCCGCGATGGGCAGGCCGACCACGATGCCGATCGCCGTCAGCGCGCCGAAGAGCAGGATCGACCACGGCGACCACAGGGCGCGGGCCACCGGTGGCGTGAAGAAGCGATCGCGGAATGACAGACGAGCCATGAGTGCCTAGAAGTTTGACACCACGTTGGTGAACACTTGGTCGATGGTCGCCGGATTGCTCGCGTCGTAGTACGCGGCGTTGCTTGCTTCTGCAATCGCCTTCAGTGTGGCCGTGTCGGCGTCTGAGCCGTACCCGATCGTGAAGACGCGAACCGAGTTGTTGTTGATGCCCTCGGATCCGGACCGCAACGTCTTGATCATCGTGTCGTACTGCTGCTGATCGTCGCCCGAGTTCTCGTCGTCGTTCCGACCGTCGGTGAGGAACACGACCGCGTTGATCTTGGTTGCGTCGAACTCCTTCCGGGCTGCCGTGAACGCGTCAGTGGTGACCGAGAACAGCGGCGTGCCGTTCTGGGGTGACTGTGCCAGCAGGGCAGCCTTCAACTTCGCCCGGTTCTCGGCCATCGGCGCCGTCGCGACCAGCTCTTCGTAGGTGTTGTTGTTGGGCGGAAGATTGGTGGTGAACACCCACAACCCGACCTCGTCCGTGTCCTTGAACTTGCCGAGCGAGTTGACCGCGGCTTGGATCGCCAACTCGAGCTTGGTCTTGCCGGTGTCGCCAACGGAATCACCCATGCTGCCGCTGACGTCGAGGACGAGCAGCACCTTCGCGTCCTTGCGCTGCTGGGCCCACTGGTCGAGGATGCCGACGACGACTTTCGGATC
Source organism: Acidimicrobiales bacterium (assembly GCA_038227995.1). Lineage (GTDB taxonomy): Bacteria > Actinomycetota > Acidimicrobiia > Acidimicrobiales > Ilumatobacteraceae > WLMZ01. The sequence continues at coordinate 95,556 of JBBRPP010000007.1, read as the reverse complement.
GGGAACCGACAGCTCGGACTGTGGCTGGCTGGGATCGAGTCCGTTGGCCGCGTTGATCGGATCGCCGATCGGCACCGCAGAGTTGTGCGGTCGGAACCCGAACTGCAACACCTTCTGCTGGTTCTCCGGCAGCTGGGCGAACGTCTCGAAGGCAGCCGCGGCGGCCTTCTGATCGGGGGTCACCCAATCGGCGTTGAGGATGATGAACGGGTCGTCGGAGAAGAGCGTGCCCTCCTTGGGGTAGATCGCGACCAGTGGGATCTTCGGCTTCCGCGGCACCTCGCCAGGGGAGAGGATGCCGTCGGGGTTACCGGTGTTGTAGTCGATGACCGACTTCTCCTCGACGCCGACCGCCGATGCATAGGCCAGCGCGCTGCCGCGTTGGTCAGCCCGGTACCAGTTGTTCATGAACGTGAGCGTCGTGTCGCCGTAGTGCACCACGCTCTGCTCGACCTTGGCGGCGAAGTCCTGCGCGGCAGGGCGCTTGAGGTCCTCGATCGTGAGATCTTTTGTCTTGCCGGTCGCGGCGTAGTACTCGGCGATGGTGAAGTTGAGGCCGCTGGTGGAGAAGTTCGGGTTCGTCTTGCCGAGCTTGAACGCGCCCCATTCGGGATGTCCGTACGCCTTCCATCCATCCGGGTTGCTGGCGAGCGCGGCGATGTCGGCGAATCCCACCGGTTTGGCCGGGTAGCCCAGCGCGTCCGCCATCGGTTTCGGCATCGCGATCACGAGTGGCGTGAGCATGAACGGCGTGCCGGCCGGCGCGATGCTCTTGCCGGTCTTCTGGTTCAGTACCGCGCCCCAACCATTGGATGCCGGCGACCACACGACCGGCTTCGGACCGTTGTTGGTCGGGTCGGGCCAGCCGTTCTCGAGCAGCCGCTCGGCCGCACCGCTGGAGACCTGCTTGGGGCGGACGAAGATGCACTTGCCGTTGACCTTCCGCTTCTTCTTGTTGAAGGTGTTGGCCATCTCGGTCAACAGCGTTGTCTTCTCCGGGCTGTTCGCCAGGTCGACGACGATGCAGTTGCCCGGATCGCCGGTCACACCGCCCGCCGTCGAGGACTTGCTCGCACTGCTGGAACATGCGGCGGGCACGAGCGCGGTTGCGAGCGCGACGACGATCAGCGTCCTGCGATTGATACGTGGTGGCCTCATGGTCATCCCTTCCAGAGCTGCCGAAGTGCATTGAACGTACCGGGGTCGAGGCTGGCTGCACCCGGCGTCGGGGCTGCCCAGCCCGCCTGTAGCAGCGATTTGGTGAGCGTTGTCTGTGGACTCCCACCCCGGTTCGAGAACGTCGCGAGGACAACGGTCATCGCGAACGAGGGGTCGGGCGAGAGCGTCGTGAACTTTGCCTGCTGAGCAGTTTCGGTGATCGTGCTCAACTCGGCCTCGTTCGTGAACGCGACGTTGACGGCGCTGGGACGGATGATCAACGTGTTGAGCGGATCCGGGTCCTGAATGAGACCGGACTTTGCGGCGTGGACCCAACTGGTGAACGCGTCGTCGAAGGGATTCGGATTGATTGCCGTCGACTTCTGATAGCCGGCGACCATGTCGCCGAAAGCGAGCAGACCCGAGGCTTCTGCGAGCGGGTTCGCCAGACCTGGCTTGACGGTCGCTGCGTCCGCGGCAGACCACGGCTGACCCTCTGCGGTTGGGAGGCAAGCGGCGATCGACGTTGCACCGCAGAGCGTTGTGAGGTCTTTTGATTTGCCGGTGATGACGGCGATCCGTTGGCCGGTGGTTGCCAGCGCCGTGCTCTTCAGAATTGATGGGTCGAGCGAAGCGTTCGATCGCAGATTGTCGAGCATCGCGGGGAACGGGTCGAGGGTCAGCCACGCGTCGGGCATCGTGGCGCCGATCTTGGCGAGGTCGTCCAACGTCGTACCCGCCGGCTTGATGATGACGGTGTATTTGCTGGTGTTCAGCGCGTTGCAGAGATCGGCGAACTCGGTGCTGCAGATAATGGTGTATTTGCCCGACGCCGAGCCACCGGACGACGACCACGAATCATTGAGTGCGCTGCGAACGAGCACGGCTCCGACGATCAGCACCACAGCAGCGACGAATGCCAACAGACGCTTCGCCGTCACTGCCGCACCCCGACTGCTGGCAGATCGTCCGTCACGAGGGTGCACAGCTGTTCGTTGGTCGGCTCTTCCAACACCGTGAGACGTTGTGCCTGCAGAGCGACGGCATCTTCGAACACGTTGCGGATGAAGCGCGCGTTGCCGAATCCGCGATCACGCGGTTGGGCGGCGAGCAGCAGTTGGAGCTTGGCGATGGCATCGTCGGTGGGAGAGTAGCGGTTCTTGTCGCAGAGGCTCTCGAAGATCGTGACGAGCTCCTCGTCGGTGTAGTCGGCAAAGTCGATCGTGCGCGTGAAGCGACTCTTCAGACCCGGGTTGGTGTCGATGAAATCCTGCATCTCGGCCGGGTAGCCGGCAGCGACGATGCCGATGTCGTCGCGATGATCTTCCATGAACTTGACCAAGGTGTCGATCGCTTCGAGCCCGAAATCGTCCTTGCCACCGCGGGCGAGGCTGTACGCCTCGTCGATCAACAGCATCCCGCCCAGCGAGCTCTGCAGCACAGCCATCGTCTTCGTCGCCGTCTGCCCGACGAATCCGGCAACGAGTGACGAACGGTCGGTTTCGATCAGCTGACCTTTGGAGACCACGCCGACTGCCTTGTAGATCTGACTGAGGAGACGGGCGACCGTTGTCTTGCCGGTGCCGGGATTGCCGGTGAAGACGAGGTGGTGGCTGACCTCGATCGTCGGCAGGCCTCGCTCGGCGCGAAGTGCTTGGATCTGGAGCAGGCTGGTGAGGCGTGCGACTTCGTCCTTGACGCTCTGCAGACCGATCAGCGCATCGAGCTCGGCCATCAACTCGGCGATGGTTCGAGCCGGAGGCGGCGTGACTGGTGACGTCGACGCGGCGGCCTTCGCCTCGCCGGCGGCTTGGCCTGCGTCGATGACAGCGGGACCTTTCGTCGCACGCACAGGCTGTTGCGGATCGGTCGTTGAGACGGTGGGCGACGTGGGCGACGTGGGCGACGTGGGCCGTGCGGGTGCGCCGATCCGCGGAACCTCGGCGGCATCGACGGCCGCCAGCATCGTGCGCCGAAAGGTCTCGATGTGATCCAGCTCTGCTTGGGTGGTGACGAGGTCGATGGCCATCGCCGCGCGGCAGAGACGGAGGGCGAGCTCCTGGTACCGCTCGTTGCGGTTCGTGCCGTCGCGCGCGTCGGCGCTGACGAGGAGATCGAACAGGACGGAAGGCTTCGCGGACCACGACGCGGCGTTGTCCCACATGCCGTTCGCGCGCAGTTCCGCCGGGGTGCCGATGACGGAAGGTTCGCTGATGGTGCCGATGCCCGACACGTATGCCCACGCCTCGTCGTCGGACAGCCGCCCGTCTGCAGCGAGCGCTGCCGCGACGATGTTGCCCACTTCGAGGATCACGTCGTGGCGATGCATCGACGCGGGTTGGCGCGACAGGTCCGCCAAGTCGTTGCAGACCGAGTCGATGAATCGATCGATCTCATCCCCGAGCGGCCCGCGATCCACATCGGCATCGTAGGGCAAAGCGGTATCCAATTGATGCCGTCGATGTATCGGCCAGTAGGGTGCGAAGCGTATGGGAAACCGCTTCGAGTCAGTTCAGGCCGTCCGCGATGGCCTCCGCGATGTCAACTATCTCGCCGATGACGGAATTGCGGGTGTCGCGTTTCTCGCTGACCGACTCGGCAAGCCCGTCCTCGTCGAAGGCCCCGCCGGTACCGGTAAGACGCAGCTCGCGAAGAGCATCGCCGAGATGACCGGATCGCGGCTGATCCGTCTGCAGTGCTACGAAGGTCTCGACGAGTCCAAGGCCCTGTACGAGTGGAACTACAAGAAGCAGTTGCTGCGCATCCAGGCCGACAAGAACAGTGACTCATGGAGCGACGTCCACGACGACATCTTCTCCGACGAGTTCCTCCTCACCCGCCCCCTGCTGGAAGCCATCACGGCTACTGAGCCAGTGGTGCTGCTGATCGACGAAGTCGACCGCGTCGAAGTCGAGACCGAAGCGTTGTTGCTCGAGATCCTGTCCGAGTATCAGGTGTCGATCCCCGAACTGGGCACGATCGTTGCCAAGCAGATCCCGCTCGTGTTCCTCACCTCGAACAACACCCGCGAACTGTCCGAGGCGCTGAAGCGTCGCTGCCTCTACCTCCACGTCGACTACCCCGACCTCGAGCGCGAGAAGCTGATCGTCACCACTCGTGTTCCCGAAGTCAGCGAGAACCTTGCGGACCAGATCGCTCGCATCGTCCGCAGCATCCGCCAGCTCGATCTCAAGAAGTCGCCCAGCGTCAGCGAGACCATCGACTGGGCCCGCACGCTCATCTTGCTCGGCGTCGATCACATCGATGCCCAGCAGGCCAAGGACACGTTGCACATCCTGCTCAAGTACCAGACCGACATCGCCAAGGCCGCCAAAGAGCTGACCGTCGAAGCGTCGAAGTGATCTCGGGCGCCGTGCTCAAGGGTTGTGGCGGCGACTGACATGGCTGCAACGATGGTCGACCTCATGGCGGGATTCGTCGTCGAGCTCCGCAACGCAGGCTTGCCTGTGTCGTTGACGGAGAACCTCGACGCGATGGAGGCCGTGCAACACATCCCCATCGAAGATCGCGACGCGTTCAAGTACGCGCTCGGGGCGACGATGGTGAAGAACCATGCCCACTGGCGCGCGTTCGAGACCGTGTTCGAGGTCTACTTCAGCCTGCGCGGGCCTGAATACAAACTGGTCGACGGCGACACCGACATCGACGAGATGTGGCGTGAGATGCAAGAGGCCCAACAGCAGGGTGAGGGCAAGGGTTCCGGCGGCGGAGGCATGGATTCGCTGACGCCGGAGGAGATGATGAACCTCCTCATGAAGGCGCTGATGAACGGCGACCAGGGGATGATGCGTGCGCTCGCCAAGCAGGCCGTTCAACGCTTCGCCGGCATGGAACCCGGCCGTCCGGTCGGCGGCACGTACTACCTGTATCGCACGCTGCGCAACCTCGATCTCGACGGCATGCAAGAGAAGCTGATGGAAGCCAGCCGGCAAGAGGTCGGCGGTGATCTGACGGCTCTCGAGGAGCGGCTGGAGAAGGACGAGTACGACAGCCGGATCGAGCAGTTCAAGAAAGAGATCGAAGCAGAGATTCGTCGCCGACTCGTCGCCGATCGCGGCGCCGAGGCGATGGCCAAGACGCTGCGCAAGCCGTTGCCCGAAGACGTCGAGTTCATGCATGCGTCGCGCGACGAGATGCAGGCCCTGAAGAAGTCGCTGTATCCGTTGACGCGCAAGTTGGCCGCCCGGTTGGCGCGCAAGCGCCGCCACGGTCGCAAGGGTCCGCTCGACTTCCGCAACACCGTTCGCCATTCGCTGTCGTACGGCGGTGTGCCCGCCGAACCGAAGTTCAAGTACCCACGGCCGGCCAAGCCCGAACTGATGGTCATCGCCGACATCAGCGGATCTGTCGCCGCGTTCGCTCGGTTCACGCTGATGCTCGTGTATGCGATCCAGGGCCAGTTCAGCAAGGTCCGTTCGTTCGTGTTCATCGACGGCATCGACGAGGTCACCGATTACTTCAAGAGCACGGAAGACATTCAGGAAGCGATCCACCGCGTCAACACCGAGGCCGACGTCGTGTGGGTCGACGGCCACAGCGACTACGGCCACGCGTTCGAGGTCTTCTGGGACAAGTACGGCAAGGATGTCGGCCCCAAGACCACCGTGCTGCTGCTCGGCGACGCGCGCAACAACTACCACGCGAGTCAGGCGTGGGTCGTCAAGAACATTCGCCAGAAGGCCCGTCACGTCTACTGGCTGAACCCCGAGCCGAAGAGCTATTGGAACACCGGCGATTCGATCGTCGGCGACTACGGCACCCACACCGACGGTGTCTACGAGTGCCGCAACCTGCGCCAGCTCGAAGCGTTCGTCGAAAAACTCGCCTGACACAACTGCCGTCGGGACGGCGACAGTCGGTCCGGACTGCTCGCTCGGCCCGGGTCGGGCTCGGGTGTCAATCGGGTGGCCGCTCAGCCGAATCGACACCCGATCTGTTTCGCGGGCTTCCGATCGCTGTCAAGCGCGGGCTACGACCGTTGGTAGTTGGGGGCCTCTTTGGTGATGGTCACGTCGTGCGGGTGCGATTCCTCGCGGCCGGCGGTGGTGACCTTCATGAAGCGGGCTGAGTCACGCAGCGCTTGCAGGGTGCCGGCGCCGGCGTAGCCCATGCCGCTGCGGAGGCCGCCGATCAACTGGTACGTGACGTCGCCGAGTCCGCCGGCGTAGGGCACACGGCCTTCGATGCCTTCGGGAACGAGCTTTCGTGTGCCGGACGACGACTGGGCGCTGGCGTAGCGGTCGGCGCCGTGGCCCTGCATGGCTCCCAGCGACCCCATCCCGCGATAGCTCTTGTACCGACGGCCCTCGAACAGCTCCAGCTCGCCGGGGGCTTCTTCGGTGCCGGCCAGCAGCGAGCCGAGCATGATCGTCTCGGCGCCCGCGGCGATGGCCTTGACCACGTCACCGCTGTAGGTGATGCCACCGTCGGCGATCACCGGGATGCCGAAGCGCTTGGCGTGTTTGCACGTGAAGTAGATGGCGGACAACTGTGGCATGCCGGCACCGGACACGACCCGGGTCGTGCAGATCGAGCCGGCCCCGACGCCGACCTTGATCGCATCGGCACCTGCGTGAACGAGCGCCTCGACACCCTCTTCGGTGACGACGTTGCCGGCGACGATCGCGATCGACGGCCATCCGGCATGGAGGCGCTCGATGGTCTTGATGACGCCGGCCGAGTGGCCGTGAGCGGTGTCGATCACGATCGCATCGACGCCCATCGCGGCCAACGCTTCGGCTCGCTCTTCGACGTCGGGTCCGACGCCGACCGCGGCAGCGCATGCCAGGCGACCCTTCGAGTCGCGCGTGCCGTTCGGGAACTCCTGGCGCTTGAGGATGTCCTTCACGGTGATCAGGCCACACAGATGGCCGGTGTCGTCGACGAGGGGCAGCTTCTCGATCCGATACTTCTGCAGCGTTGCGCGAGCTTCGTCCAGCGTCGTCCCGACCGAGGCGGTGATGAGGCGGTCACCGGTCATGAAGTCACTCACGGGGCGATCGAAGTCGCTGCCTTCGCAGAAACGGATGTCGCGGTTGGTGAGGATGCCGACCAAGATGCCGTTGGGGTCGGTGATCGGAACGCCACTGAAGCGGAATCGGTGCATCAGCGCTTCCGCGTCGTGCAGGGTCGCGTTCGGAGGGAGGGTCACCGGGTCGGTGATCATCCCGCTCTGGCTGCGCTTGACCTTCTGGACTTCGGCGGCCTGATCTTCGATCGACAGGTTGCGATGGATGACGCCGATGCCGCCTTCGCGCGCCATCGCGACAGCCATCGGTGCCTCGGTGACCTTGTCCATCGCTGCCGAGACCAGCGGCATGGCCAGCTTGATGTCGCGGGCGAACACGGCCGACGTCTGGACGGCGTCGGGCAGGACTTCGCTGTAACCGGGCACGATCACGACATCGTCGAACGTCAGCGCCTCGAACCGATCGAAGAATGCATCACGGTCGTTCGGGCGAGAGGAAGGCGTGGACATTGGTGTGCTCCTTCTTGCGGCATCACGTTGCTCGAGCACGCCTCATCGGGCGATCAGGAGCTTCGATTGGATGCACACTGACCCTACGCCGCGGATCGCAGTCGCACTGACCGCTTGAACGAAAAGTCAGTCGAGGGTGACGATGTCCACAGCGACGTGGGTTGGTGCGTACCCTGAGTGTCCTGTGAGCCGTCTCATCCTCGTCCGTCATGGCGAATCGAACACAACCGTTGCTCGCCGAATCGGGGGCTTCCGAACCTGCAGCGGCCTGTCTCCGCTCGGCACGCAACAGGCCGAACGCCTTCGCGACCGTTGGATGGCCAACCCTGAGTTCAGTGCCGATGTTCTCATCAGCAGCCAGTTCCTGCGGGCTCGGGAGACAGCCGAGATCCTCAAGCCGGCGTTGGGCTTGTCCGATGTGCAGGTCGTCGACGGATTCGGCGAGCACGACCCCGGCGTCGAGTGCGATGGCATCACGTTCGACGAGTTCATCGCCAAGTACGGCGAACGTGACTGGGAGGGCGATCCGTTCGCGGTCGGATTCCCCGGTGGCGAATCGCTGGCGGCGTTCCATCATCGTGTGGGCGAAGCGATCTCGCAGACCGTCACGGCGTACGCCGACAAGACGATCGTGATCGCTTGTCACGGAGGCGTCATCGACGCGGTTCTTCGGATTGCCGTTCGCGCGCCGTCGAGCGGCGGCTTCGACATCTGGACGCTGAACACCTCGATCACCGATCTCGAACTGGTTCGTCCCGGTCGGTGGCGACTGTTGCGCTACAACGACTCGGCCCATCTGGCCGGGCTGCCGCGTGAGTCGCCGAAGGCGCCCATGGCGAACGGACACGCAGCGACCTAGACAGCGGAGGGGTTGTGGTCGTTCTCGTTCGTCTACATTCCGATGGATGGGCCAGCGCTACGACACGTTGATCGTCGGGGCCGGCCCTGCAGGATGCGTTTTCGCGGCTCGCCTGTCGCAGGACCCGACCCGGCGAGTGATGCTGCTGGAGGCCGGCCCCGACAGGACATCGACGTCGGCCGAGGCACCGCAGTCCTTCTTCGTGGCCGGCGATGACGCCGGGCGCCTGTCCGTGGATGTCGTCGCCGAGCGCTCGCGCGATGGAGCCTCGCGGCCGTATCTGCTCGGCAGAGGTATCGGGGGTGGTTCGGCCGTCAATGCGATGATCGGTCTGTGGGGGGTCCCCGAGGACTACGACCGGTGGGAGCGCGACTTCGGATGCAATGGCTGGTCATGGTCCGACGTTGCTCCCGTGTTCGCTTCACTGCCTGTTCCGCTGACCCACGCAGACAAGAGCGAGTGGGGCCGTGTCGACGGTGCACTTGTGTCCGCGGCTCGCGCAGCAGGTCACGAATGGACCGACGGCCCCCTGCGCTTGGGCGTTCTCGGCGTCGGGCCGGCCTGGCTCACACGCGTCGACGGTCGACGAGCATCCGTCGACGACGTCTACCTGCAACCTGTGCGGTCACGACCCAACCTCACGGTCCGCGCCGACACGACCGTCGACCATGTCGTGCTCGACGGATACCGCGCGAGTGGCGTTGTCGCGACCGGTGGCGAGCTGTTCGAGGCGGACGAGGTCATCATCTGTTGTGGGGCGATCCACTCACCGCTCTTGCTGTTGCGGTCCGCCGTCGAACGATCGGGCATCGGCATCGGGTTGAAGGATCACGTGTCGGCGCGCGTCGCGCTCGGCCTGCGCGAGCCGGCCGACACGAACGGCCTCGTCAGCGCGACCATGCTGCGGTGGTCGTCGGCGGGCGACGTTGCCGATCTCCAACTCCTGCCGCTGAATCACGTCGGTGTGCCCGACTACGGCGCGCTGATGGTGGCGGTGATGTCGGCTCACTCGTCGGGTTCGGTCACGATCGAGGGCGGCCTGCCGACAGTGCGGTTCAACATGCTCGATGACGAACGAGACCGAGCGCGTCTCCGCGATGCTGCCCGGCACATGGCTCTGCTCGCCACGGCGTCACCGTTCGGCGAGGTCGCAGATGGGATCTACATCGACGACGTCGGCACGTCGATCGAGTCGCTGCCCGACGACGATGCTGCATTCGACGCGTGGTTGCGCGACAACGTCGGTGACTACGTGCACGCGAGCGCGACGTGCCGGATGGGCGTTCCTGACGACCCATCGAGCGTGGTCGACACGGCCGGACGAGTTCACGGCTACGCCGGTCTGCGCGTCTGCGACGCGAGCATCTTCCCCGACCTGCCGCGGGCGAACACGACGTTGCCGACCGTGATGGTGGCAGAGCGGATCGCAGCCGAGATCACCGCTTCGTAGCGCCGGCCTTCTTCGCTGCCGCTTTCTTGGCCACTGCTTTCTTGGCCACTGCTTTCTTGGCCGGCGCCTTCTTGGCCGCAGCCTTCTTTGCGGGCGCGTTCCTGGCCGCAGCCTTCTTTGAAGGCGCGTTCTTTGCGGGCGCTTTCCTGGCCGCAGACTTCTTCGCGGCGGACTTCTTTGCAGTGGCCGGGGTTGCTCCAGTGTCCGCGACCGGTTCGCAGAACGCGAGCAACTCCTGCAGGGATTCGTGGAGCAGATCCGTGAGCACCCACACGTCGGGGACGAGATCGCGGCAGGCGACGAAACCGAAATCGAGGTTGCCGTTGTAGCTCTGCACCGTCATGTTGAGACCCTGGCCGTCGGTGAGCGCTGACACGGGGTAGAAGTGCTTCAGCACCGCACCTGCGCTGTACAGCGGGTAGCTCGGGCCGGGCACGTTGCTGATGACGAGGTTGAACGGAGGGTTCATTCGGTCCGCGATCCGCAACCGGCTGTACATCCGCATGGCTCGGGCCGCGATCGCCGGCGGCGCGAACTGGGTGAAGTCCTGCAGCGCTTCGGCAGGGATCGCGGCGAAGTTCTCTTTGGCCGCGGTCATCGACGCACGCACACGCAAGAGACGGGCGACAGGATCAGGCTCGTTGGTGGCGAGATCGGCGAGCAACATCGAGACGCGGTTCTGATACGCGTCGTCTTCGCCGCCGCTGCGCACGCTGATCGGCACCATCGCGATCAGCGCTTCCTCGGGCAGGCAGTCGTGCAGGATGAGGTAGCGCCGCAGCGCGCCCGAGCACAACGCCATGACGACGTCGTTGAACGTGCAGCCGAACTGACGCCGAATTCGCTTTGCGTCTTCGAGCGCGATCGTCGTGTTCGCGAACCGGCGGTGAGGTGTGATGGGGCGGTTCCACGGCGTGCGCGGTGCCTGCGTCGGGGGGAGGGCCGGCGGGTTGTCGACGTCGTGGTTGGCGCCGCGAAGGCGCGTTCGCATCATCTTGCCGAGCGCGCCCGGCATCGGCTGGGCGATCACGTCGGCGAGGGCGCGTAGGCCGCCGCTCTGGGTTGATGCGGCGAGCTCGCGGATGGTGCGCACGGAGAGCCGGATGAACTTCTCCGGCCGGCGGATGTACTCGAGCGCGGTGATGCGCATCATCTGCTCGTCGGTGGGGACTGCTTCCGGTTCCCATGGCGCTGACAGGCCGGTCGGCCGGAAGTCCGGGCTGGCGTCGAGGATCGCGGCGAGCATCGACGCGCCGGCAGCGCCGTCGATCGCGGCGTGGTGAACCTTGGTCAGCTGTGCGATGAGGCGGCCATTGTCGACGCCTTCGATGACGTACAGCTCCCACAGTGGGCGGCTGCGATCAAGCGGCCGGGCGATGATGCGGCTGACGACATCGGCGAGTTGCTCAGCTGTGCCCGGCGGGGGAACCGCGTGGTGGCGGACGTGGAAATCGATGTCGAAGTTTGCGTCCTCGATCCAGTACGGCATGTCGAGCCCGAGTGGGACCTCGACCAGCCGACGACGGAACGGTGCCAGGAGATCGATGCGTTCGAGGATGATCTGTTTGGTCGCCTCCAGGCCCGCACCTCCCGGCGCACCGGTGGGGTCGTAGATGTTCAGCGAAGAAACGTGGCCGAACGTGCTGGGCGTCTCCATGTTCAAGAAGCTGACATCGATCCCGCTGAGCTGGCGCATGCCGCGCAGTCTAGAACTCTGTGACGGTCGCGTTTCTCGCTCGCGCGGTGCCGATATCGCCCGACGCGGGCTGATGCGAGTTGACCACGCGGCCGAATTCGCCAGTGGTGGGGACGACTACCATCGGTGATCGATGACGTACACCAAGGGACTGCACGAGCTCGGCAACAACTGCTTCGCCTATCTTCAACCCGATGGCGGTTGGGGCTGGAGCAACGCCGGGCTCGTCTCCGGCGATGGCGTGTCGCTGCTGATCGACACTCTGTTCGATCTGAAGTTGACCGGCGAGATGCTGGACTCGATGAGCTCCGTTGTCGATCGCGCTCCGATCGGCACGCTGGTCAACACCCACGCCAACGGCGATCACTGTTACGGCAACGGCCTGGTCCCCGACGCGGAGATCATCGCCAGCACGAAGGCCGCGCACGAGATGACCGAGGTTCCGCCGTCGACCCTCGCTGCGCTCAACTCCGCTCCGGGCGAGTTGGGTGACCTGTTCCGTGGATTCTTCGGCGCGTTCCAGTTCGACGGCATCGAGATGCGGATGCCGACTCGCACCTTTGACGGACGGCTCGACATCGAGGTCGGCGGTCGCGCGATCGAGTTGATCGAGGTCGGACCCGCCCACACCGCTGGCGACGTGATTGCGTATGTTCCCGATGCGAAGACGGTGTTCACGGGCGACATCCTGTTCATCAACGGAACACCGATCGTGTGGGCCGGGCCGCTCAGCAACTGGGTCGCGGCGTGCGATCTCATGCTGGGTATGGACATCGAGACCGTCGTGCCCGGGCACGGCCCGCTGACCGACAAGGCCGGCGTGGCGCAGGTGCGCGACTACCTGGCGTTCGTCGACGTCGAGGCGACTGCACGGTTCCACGCGGGCATGGACGCGTGGGACGCCGCACGCGACATCGCGCTCAACGGCTTCGGTGACTGGAGTGAATCGGGACGCATCGCGGTGAACGTCGACACGGTCTACCGCACACTCGATCCTTCGCATGAACGTCCGAATGTGGTCGATCAGTTCAAGCGGATGGCATTGCTCGAGCGTCGCTGACGGGCTGTTCGTCAGCCGCTCTCGGTGGCGAGTCGTCTGAGTCCGGAACCGAATTGGAACCGGCGTCAGCCGGAGCAGTCGCAACGGCGGTGGCGGTCGCCTTCTTGAGTCGGGTTCGAGCCGAACGGCGCACTGCGAAGACCCAACCGGCGATCGCGCACAGGGAGAAGATCAACCACTGGATCGTGTACGACAGGTGTGGTGGTCCGCCGCTGAGATCGGGCGCGGGCGGGGGAATCGGCGGTTCGGTCGTGGTCGGCTTGGCGGCGATGAAGTCGAGGTAGATCGGAGCGACCGTGACGCCGAGTCGCTTGGATATCTCGCCGAGATCGACGCGGCGGATGTGGACCTTGTCGCCGCTGTTGTTGTCGGTCAACTCGCCCGTCGTGTGGGGCTGGGTGGTGCGCGCGGTTCCGCCGATGAGCAGCGTGCCGGTCGGCGGCGGCGCGGCTGCGGTGTTGTCCTCGATGAACCCGCGGTTGACGATGATCAGCGGACCGCCATCGATCTGGAACGGCGTCAGCACGTCGCTGCCATTGACGCCCGCCTGCACCTGGTTGATCTGGATCATCTGGCCGGTCGTCAGGTACGAACCCGTGGCGGTGACCTTCAAGTATTCGATGTCGGCCGGGGCGTTCGTGGCGAGCAGCGGGGCGAGCGCTTGGGGCTCGGTCTCCTCACGATGGTGCACCTTGGCGATGAAGTCGTTGCGCTGCTGCAGTCGTGTCCATTGCCAATTGGCCAGCGCGAGCATCCCGACGACGGCTGCGATGATCGCGATGTGGAACACGATCCATCTGGGGCGCAGCAGAAACCGGTACATGCACCATTGACGGTACTGGCGCGCGATCCATCGGCGGGCATCGCCCTCGACATCGGGCGGGCGCGACGACACCGACGACACCGACGACACCGATGCCGCTGACGCTCGCGGCTACCGTCAACGCCGTGACACCAGATGATGTGACAGGGGAGTGGTTGTCGAGCGTGTTCGACAACGAGGTCGAGATCACCGGCACCGAACGGATCGGCGATGGATTGATCGGGATGAACATCCGGGTGCGGATGACATCGTCGTCGGACGACGTTCCGGACAGCGTCGTGATCAAGCTGCCGTCGCCCGATCCGACCAGCCGCGCCACCGGTATCGCGCTGCGCAACTACGAGCGCGAGGTGAAGTTCTACAACGAGATCGCGTCGACGGTCGACATCCACGCGCCGCAGTGCCATCACGCGGAATGGCACGAAGCCGATGGTGACTTCGCGATCGTGCTCGAAGATCTCGCGCCGCAAGCACCGGGCGATCAGATCACGGGCTGTTCTGTCGAGACGGCGCGGACAGCGGTCCTCGAACTGGCCCGCCTGCACGGTCCGCGCTGGAACGACCCGACGTTGGCGGATGTCGAGTTTCTGGCGCGCCGCGAAAGCGCCGAGGACACCGCGATGCTTGGTGCGATGTGGAGCATGTTGTTCCCGGGGTTCAGCGCCACGTATGGCAAGTACCTCTCGCCCGACGCAGCGGGGCTGGTCGAGCGGTTCGGTCCGAAGCTCGTCGAGTGGGCCGAGGGTCGAGACGGTCCGATGACCGTGACTCACGGCGACTACCGCCTCGACAACCTGATGTTCGCCACGGCGGCAGGCGGTGCGCCGATCACGACGGTTGACTGGCAGTCGCCCGGTCATGGTCCGGCGATGGGAGATGTGGCGTACTTCCTCGGTGCCGGCCCGCAACCGGCTGAACGGGCGGCGATCGAGCGGGATCTCGTGGCCGAGTACGCAGCAGCGCTCCGCAGTGACTACGGCATTGCGATCGACGACGAGTGGGCCTGGACGCAGTATCGTCGAGACGCGTTCGCCGGCGTGATCATGTCGGTGATCGCCTCGCAGATCGTCGGTGGTACCGACCGCAGCGAGCCGATGTTCGCGGCGATGGCGACCCGTCACCTGCAGCATGCACTGGATCTCGACAGCGAGTCGCTGATCTAGATGGCCGAGGCGTTTCCCGACTTCCACATCCCGCACGCGGAGAAGATCGATTGGATGATCGAGACCGCCGGCTGGGCGCTCGAACCGGTTCAGCCCGACCCCGCATCAGACCCTCCGGTGCCGGCCTACGCGTACACGATCGGGCTTCCGGCGTTGACCGGGTTCGCCGAGATCGCTGTGTTCGGTCTCACGCCGGTCGCGGCCCGCGGATTGATCGGCCTCGTCGTCGACATGCTGCAGGGCGGTACCGAGATCCCGCTCGATGTCGAACTCGTCGGTCTGTTCGACAACGACCTCCGCGCCGTCTTCGCCCACATCGATCTCGAGCAGTGGGGAGGCTTCTTCCGCACGGCGAGCGCCTGGTACCGCGGCGGTCCGTTCGACATGGTGCAGTTGCTGTGGCCCGACCGCAACGGCTTCCTGCCGACTGAAGTCGGTTACGCCCAGAACATGCGCCTCGCCCAGCCCGTCATCGCCACCCCCGCCCACTGACTGACTCACCGATCAACCAAACTGATCCTGTTTCTCGACCGCCCCGGTCGAGAAACAGGATCAGAATCGCTGAGTGTGGAGTCAGTGGGGGAGGGTGCGGAGCTCGTTCAGTTCTGCAGCGAGTGCGTCGAGCGCACCTTCGTCGCCGAGAAGCAGCGCGGCCGTTCGGGTCTGGGTGAACCCGGCCGTGGCGACGAGGTCGGGCCACGTCGCGTCGGGTTGAGCGAGCACGATCCGCAATGCCATCGTGAGCGCCTCGACCGGTGCTGCGTCGTAGCTGCCTAGCAAGCGTTCGGCATCGCGCTTGGTCAGGCGAGCGATGGCGTGCGCTCCTCCAGGACCCAGCTCACTCCGTGCACGGGGAGCAGATCGAGGAACGGGTCGGCGCTGAATGCTTCGGGGCCCATCACGCCGGCGCCCGTCCACACGCCGTCGGCGATCAACTCGCACGCCACGACGGGATGCACTGCCGTCTGCCACACCACGGCCTGATGGCCCGACGTTCGCATCGTCCACTCGTTGTCGACGACTTGGTAGAGGTATACCTCGCGCGGCTTGCCATCGAGGTCGAGGCCGGTCACCAAAGATCCGGCGCACGTGCGCCCGGTCATGCGGTCGCCGAGCTCAGCGGGGTTCGGCAACACGGCGGCGACGACGTCGCGGGGCGAGACCTCGACCCCGCGGACCATGACCGGCTTGGTGCTGTCGAGGCCGAGTGTGTGCAACGTTGCGAGCACGTTGATGAACTCGTCACCGAGGCCGTACTTGAACGTGACCCGATCGAGCTCGAGCCAGCGCGGCATCAGGATCACCTCTTCGTGCTCGACGTTGACGCAGCCGAGTGGTCCGATGCCCTCGGGGAAGACGAAGGTCTCTGGCTCGCTGAACGGTGCAGTCGTGAACCAACCCCGGTCGCGTTCCCAGACGATCGGTGGATTGAGACACTCCTCGATCGTGGTCCAGATGCTGAACGTGGGCGCGAAGCCGAACCCGGCGATGGTGAGGTCGCTGCCGTCACGCACGCCGACCTCGTGAATCGACGAGAACAGGTGGTCGCTGGCATAGCGGGCGAGGACGTCGGAGAGGCCGGGCTCGACACCCATCCCGCACAGTGCGAGTTGTCCGCGCTCGACCCATTGGTCGGACACCGCGAACTGCGCATCTCCGAGCATCACGCCGGTCTGTTCGTACGGGTTGGTGGGATGCGGCGCCGACATGTGCATCGCCATGTCGAGGTAGTGGCAACCTGCTTCGAACGCTGCGTCGAAGATGGGAGGATTGAGCCGCGGATCACACGCATTGACGATGATGTCGGCCTTCATGGTGCGCGCGAGCTCGACGATGTCGACGCGGTCTGATGCATCGACCCGCGTGGATCGCACCCGTTCGCTCTTGGCCTTGTCAGCGGCCCGCCCGGCCCGGTTGCCGTCGATGTCGGCCAGGACGATGTCGGTGAACACCGGCCGACGAGCAGCGATCGAGGCAAAGGCGGCTCCGACGCCGCCCGCGCCAACGATGAGAACCCGCATGGACTCGACAGTAGCGCGAGCCTGGAGCCGCGCGGTTCACATGTCGGTCTGCGCGTGTGTGGCAGCGATCGCTGCGTCAGCGATGCGTGGTCAGAGAGCGAAGGCTCGACGTTCGGCGCCGGTGCGAACCAGCGACGCGATCCGCTTGGCGAGGTATGGGCTGAAATAGCCGCGGTACGCGATCTGAAGCTCGGGGATCATCCAGTCGCTGCCTGTCACCTTGTGCCGGCACGACGCGGTTGAGCATGAGCATTCGAAGTCGTTGAAGTCGCTGCCGGAACTCATCGCATGGTCGTACGAGAGTTGCTCGCCGGCGGCGATGTCGCGCATCGCCACGACCAGCACGCCCCCCGCAATCCCACAGTTCGGGGCGCACGAGTGGCTGATGGTCTCGCCCGGCACGGTGGTGATGGGGCTGACCATGAAGAGGTTGTCGTCGATCTGGATCGCGTGGGCGCGGTCGTTGGGCGACAGTGAGTCGAGCACAGCACGGGAAACACATGACCCGCCGAAGGCAGCGACCGTCTCGCCGGCACTGATCGGCTGGGACGCGTAGCTTCCCCAGCCGGTTGCGTCGGACCGGATCTCGGCCTTGGCGGAGAGGAAGTTGGTTTCCACGACTCAAGCCTGCCGCCTCATCTCGTCGCCGTCTACTCGCTGATGGGTCAGCCGGAACTGACCGCAAGGTCAGTCAGAACTACTGCACCGGTCAGCGGTGGGCTGCAGTCGTGGAGCCAGGTCCTGTGGACTTCGCCGGGCTCGATGGCGCACGAAGTACACCGACTTCGCGTCGCAGCACGCCGGGGATGTCGACCAGCAGCGGTTTCCACGACCCGACGCGGCTCGCGACATCGCGGCGAATCTGAGGCAGGAGACCGAACAGGTGGCTGCCGGGGCAGGCGGTCTGGCCCACCTGCCGGTGCCCGCTGATGTTCGGATACACGTGCCGCGCACCGTGGACGTCGATGTACGGCTCGCTCGCCGTGGCGTCGATGCGGTGCTCGCTGGCCTTCCACGACAGCAGCGCGACGAGGCTCGTCACGGCCGCATCGGTGGGCGACGCGAGATCGAAGTTGCCGATCAAGCAGATGCCGCAACTGCCCGCGTTGTTGTTCTTCGCATGGGCGCCGACCACGCCCCAACCGTTGCCGTCCTCGCCCGTGATCGACTCGCCCGTTCGATAGCGGCGAGCGGCGCGACCCTCGTAGATCACGCCCTTGTGGTCGATGAGGTAGTTGTAGCCGGTGTCGCTGAAGCCTCGCCCGGTGGTGTGGTAGACGTCGACGAAGCGGACGACCTGGGCCGGGTTCGATGGCTTGTTCGCGCTCGCAGTGTGGTGCACGATCAACTTGCGAACCGGCGCGTACGAGCGGGTGTCGACTCGAATCGATTCGTTGGCGCCCCACTGCTTGCGACTCCGGATCGGGGGCGCGGAGAGCGCGTGGGGATTCGGTGATGGGATGACCCGGGTGGCGACGATGGATCCGGTCGCTGCCGACGAGCTCACGTTCCCGCTGGTCGAGGGCGAATCCTCGGCCATTGCGGCTGCCTCCAGGCCATTGGTGCCGTCCGTCGCCCCCGCCTCGCCCGGCAGCCACATCGGCGCGGTGGTCGCTCCGACGACGCCGTACAGTGCGCCGCGCAGCAGCGCCCGGCGATTGAAGGAAGGGCGATTGAAGTTGGTGTTGCAGGCGTCGCACATGGTGACCTCCGAGGTCCCGAGCCGCCCGCGAACAGTTGGGGGACTGTACAACGCGGTTGCCGGCCGATGACCGCGGCGGTGCGGCGGAGCAATGGCGCGGTGCGTCCGATGTCGACGAGGGGCGCGGACTACGTTGGGTCGCGCCCCACGTCGGGCCGCACATTCGAAGGATTCACTGGGGGATCATGACGGACTGGAATTTCGCCGAGATTTTTGCCGCGGTTGCCGCCAAGGTGCCCGATCGGCCGTGCCAGATCCAGGGCGATCGTGTCATCTCGTGGGCCGAGTTCGATGCGCGCAGCAGCGCAATCGCTGCCGATCTCGTCGCCGGCGGTGTCAGCCATCAGGGCAAGCTCGCGTGCTATCTGTACAACGGCCCTGAATACATGGAGGCGATGACGGCTGCGTTCAAGGCCGGCATGGCGCCCGTCAACACCAACTATCGATACGGCCCGGACGAGATCGTCTACCTGTTCGACAATGCCGACGCCGAAGCCGTTGTCTTCCACGCCGTGTTCACGGACCTGTTGGAAGGGGTCCGATCGAAGCTGCCGACCGTCAAGCGGTGGTACGTGGTTGCCGACGAGACAGGCGCTGGTCCGGATTGGGCGACGCCCTATGAGTCCGTCGCGACGTCGGCAACTGCGATGCCTGCGGGTGCGCCCACGGTGTCGGGTGACGACCTGCTGCTGCTCTACACGGGCGGGACCACAGGCATGCCGAAGGGTGTGATGTGGCGCCAGGACGATCTGTTCAACGTGCTGGGTGCCGGCGGAAGCCCGATCACGGGCACACCTCCCGCGACCGATGTCGCCGATCTCGTCAGCCGCCTCGATCCGAGCGTGCCCGTTGGGCCCGTCACGCTCGTGGCCTGCCCGTTGATGCACGGCACCGGTCAGTTCAGCGCGATCAACACGATGGCGTCGGGCGGCTGCATCGTTACGCTGGCGAACCGTAAGTTCGACATCGACGAACTGTTGACGACGGTTCAGGAACGCGCCGTGACGAGCATCATCATCGTCGGTCAGGCGTTCGCCGGACCAATGCTCGACCAGCTTCGCGAGAACCCGACGAAGTACGACGTGAGCACTGTCGGCCTGATGACATCGAGCGGCGTGATGTGGAGCCAGGAGAACAAGGCCGGCCTGCTCGAGTTCATGCCGACAGCGATCCTGTTCGACTCGTTCGGTTCCTCGGAGGCAGTCGGAATGGGCGCGTCGTTCAGTTCGAAGGCTGCGCCACAGCAGACCGCACAGTTCATGCTCGGCCCCAACTGTGCGGTGTTCGACGAAGACGGTGGTCGGGTCGAGCCCGGCTCCGGGCAGCAGGGCGTGGTCGCAGTCGGTGGCTTCATCCCGCTCGGCTACTACAAGGACGAAGCGAAGACCGCGCAGACCTTCCGCACGTATGAGGACCGCCGCTGGAGCGTGCCCGGTGACTTCGCCGAGGTCAATGCCGACGGCACGTTGCATCTCCTCGGCCGTGGTTCGGTCTGCATCAACACCGGTGGCGAGAAGGTCTTCCCGGAAGAGGTCGAAGAGGCGTTGAAGACGCATCCCACGGTGCGAGACGCGGTGTGCGTCGGTCTGCCCGATGATCGCTTCGGCGAGGTGATCTGCGCGGTGGTCGAGGCCGAGGACGGGGCCAGCCCGGACCTCGCCACGCTGTCGGCCCACGTCCGCTCGAAGCTCGCCGCGTACAAGGCCCCGCGCCACGTGATGGTGGTCGACACCATCGGGCGCGCACCGAACGGCAAGGTCGACTACAAGCGGCTGAAGGCCGAGGCGCGCGAGCAGATCGGTGTTGCTGCGCCGTCGATGTGATGGCGGCGAGCCGCTCGCTCATGCTCCGTCCGCCACCATCGGAAATCTCGTGGACAGCGGATGAGCGATGGCTACACTGCCCACAGCATGACGAGCGGCCCTCACGGGCCCGGCAACCTGGGCCAGCCCCCAAGGTGCCTCCATCTCCGGATGGAATGTGGTCGAGCCTTCCAGCTCGGCAACAAGGCTCCGAGATCGTTCGGCATGCGGCAACTGCAGAGCGCGACACGAGGGAGGGACGATGGCCAAGGCACCAGCACCGGTGACGGGCGCGTGGCGTCCCGGTGACGCGGCCGGACATCGCCAGTTCCTGACGATCGCCAAGGATCGCCCGCTGGCGCTCGATGGCGGCAGCTCCTTGCGTGACGTCGAGATCGCGTACGAGACATGGGGAACGCTCGACGTCGACGCGACGAACGCGATCCTCGTGTGCCATGCGTGGACCGGTGACAGTCACGCGGCCGGCCCCGACGGTCGAGGCCACGTCGATGGCGGCTGGTGGGACGACGTCATCGGGCCGGGCAAGGCGATCGACACCGATCGCTGGTTCGTGGTGTGTGCCAATGTGCTCGGGGGCTGCCAGGGCTCGACCGGTCCCGCATCGCCGCATCCGGTGGACGGCAAACCCTACGGCTCACGGTTTCCGGTCATCACCATTCGCGACATGGTTCGCGCCCAGGCTCGGCTCGCCGATCACCTCGGCGTGCTCGTATGGCACAGCGTCATCGGCGGATCCATGGGTGGGATGCAGGTGCTCGAGTGGGGCATCACGTATCCGACCCGGGTCCGGTCGCTGATCCCGATCGCGACATGTGCCCAGTCGACGGCGCAACAGATCGCCTGGGGCGCCATCGGCCGCAGGGCCGTCCGCCTCGACCCCAAGTGGCGGGGTGGCGACTACTACGACGCCGACCCCGGCGACGGGCCGACCGAGGGACTCGCGATTGCTCGGATGGTCGCGCAGGTGACGTTCCGCAGCGACAACGTCTTCACCGATCGTTTCGGTCGCGAGTTCGCCGATGCGCCGCTGTCGGGTGAGGGCTTCGACATGTGGCAGCGGTTCGAGGTCGAGCGCTACCTCGATCATCACGGCGACAAACTGATCCGCCGGTTCGACACCAACAGCTATCTCGTCATCGGCAAGGCGATGGACCTGCACGACGTCGGCCGTGGCCGCAACGGTCTGGCGTCGGGTATGGCGCGGATCAAGGTGCCGACGCTGACAATGGGCATCTGGAGCGACATGTTGTACCCGGCCTATCAGCAGCGCCAGATCCGCAACGTCCTGTTCAACGCCGGAACACCGTGCGAGTACGTCGAGATCGATTCACCGCACGGCCACGATGCGTTCCTGATCAATCTGGATCAGGTGGCGCCACCGATCGAGGCTTTCCTGGACGCTGTGCCGGGGCGCTCGCCGTCGCGGGGTTGATCATCAGCGAATCGAGCATCGCAATGGCGCGGCTGTTCGTCGGCAGGCGAATGGCCAGCATCTCCGGAAAGGCCGGATCGCTGGTGCTGAGCAGATAGATGACCTTGCGTGATTCGGGTGCTGGATTGGTTCCGAGCACGCGCCAGTACGACGGACGCTTCGTTCGGCGCGCCAGCAGCGTGCTGCGACCCGTCGTGCCAGGCCGGTAGTTGCTGACGGCCAAGGATCCGCGGCGAGGTCGTACGGCAACGGTTGTGTCGTCGTTGCGCCCGACGAGTAGCTCGCGCCAGCGGCCGGTGCTCTCGCCGGAGCGGCTGACGATCTGCCCGTAGCAGCGCATCCGCTGGCCGTCGCGGCTGACCCAGTGCGGCTCGTACTTGAACGACAGCCACAGCATCAGCGCACACGCGCCGAGCACCGCGAAGATGGCGATCGTCGAGCCCATGCGTGGAGTTTCTCATACGCGTCGCCGGCGAACGCATGCGTCCCCCGGAGGCGGCTGCATTTCGGTCGCGCAAACCTGCGAGACTTGACCAGCTATGAAGTCGTTGTCGTTCCATCTCGTGCTGCTCCTCGCGGCGTCCAACAACGACGCCAGCAGCACCCGCAAGGTGTACCTGCTGGCGGCGGGACTGGCGATGCTCGGTGTCCTGCTGCTCGTGATCACCGTCTGGTTCTGGCGCAACACTCGCCACGACCCGGAACTGCTGGGCCCGCTCGAGGTCATGAGCAAGCGCAAGTTCCGCTCGCTCGACGGTGGCGCGCAGCAGAAGTTGCTCGACGACGAGCGCCCCGCGGGTGCCGAGCCGATGCGCTGGGGACTCGTCCGCGGCGACGGCGGGCCGGAAGAGACCGTCGATCTCAGTGCGGCCGGCCGAGGTCTGCTGGCCGGCTACGACGACCTGCGCGATCCGGTCGCGGCAGCGGCGGTAGCTGCGGCGCCGTCCGCCCCGAGCGTCGTTCCCGCTGATCCGCAGCACGTATCGGTGCCGGTTGTCGACGCCCCGGTTGTCGACATCATCCCAGTCGATACCGACGATGCCGACGCCCCCGCTGTTGTCCCGAAGGCTGCTGACGACCTGGCGCCAGCGACTGCCGTCGAGTCGCCGGTGTCTTCGTCGTCGTTCGACACGATGGACATCGACGAGTTGTTGCGCCTCAACGACGTGCCGGTGCCGTCGACATCAGCACCTGTCGCGTCCGACGTTCCCGTCGCGGCCGTTGCAGCGGTCAGCGAATCTGCGGAGGTTCCCGACGAACCGGTGGCCTCGACCAAGGCCACGCCGCTGGCCCATGTGGCCGACATCGACGTGCCCGTCAGGCAAGAGATTGTCATCGTGCCCATCGACCACGAGCTGCCCTCTGCCTCGGGCGACCGGTTCTCGTCGAAGGTTCGGCCCGGATCTGCGCCGCCGGTGTACGAGCCGATCGACGACGATCTTCACGATGACGACCTCCACGACGACGATCTGGCGGACGACGACGTGACCCGGGCTGAGCAGCGGCCGAGCATCGACCCACTGCTGCGGATGTTCGAACGCAACACCGACTGAGGCGTGAGCCGATGCCCGCCCGCCGCTACCGTTGGCGGCATGGCAGACCTCGATGTCGACGAAATGGTTTCCCGATTCCGCGAGAGAGCGGCGGCGGTCAAGAAGCGCCCGCTGCCTCCGGTCGCCGGAGCCGAGCGGGCGGCCTTCATCAACCAGGCCAACACAGATTTCCGCGATTTCGCGATCATTGGCGACGCGACCGGCGCGATCGAGGACGGCTTCCTCGTGCTCCGCGTCGATCTGCGTCCCGCCGATCAGCGCTGACGCGGCGCACACACGTCCGGCAGGTCGACGTGAAATCCGGTTGTCCGGTCCGGCCGACCTCTTGCTAAAGTTGGTGCGCAATCTGCGGATGTGGCTCAGCTGGTAGAGCATCACCTTGCCAAGGTGAGGGTCGCGAGTTCGAATCTCGTCATCCGCTCCATTGCCAAGAGGCCCGGTCAGACTCCCTGGGGAGTCATTGCCGGGCCTCTTGCGTTTTCGCCTGTTTGTGGTCCGCTTGTGTGCCCGCCGATGGACTTCGTGCAGGCTGACCTTGCGCGGATGTCCTCGATCGCCACAGAGCGCCGGCTCCGCGAGTGGCTGTGCGGGTGCTCGCGGCGAAAGCCGTGAGTCATAAGTCGTCGATCTGACGACATATGACAGACGCGTCCACCCCGGTCACGGTATGTGTGAGCAACAACGCGAACGTTGCGATTGTCGCGCACTGAAAGTCGGGCACGAAGCCGCCGGAGAGCCCCGCGGGCCAAATCTGCACGGCCCTCGATGGGCGCTGTTGAATCGTGCTCGGTGTCGGGGCCGAGGTGCTCGACCCGCACGAGTGAGTTGGTGATAAGCCCGTTGTCGGTGCTCATCGCGTTCGGTTGGCGAGCAATTCGCGTTTCATGGCGTCCGTGAGCCAGGTTTGGTACGCGTCGAGGGTCCAGCCACAGTTGCGGACGAGGTGGTGGAACGTCGCTGGGCTATTGAGCATCGTCAACACGTCGACGGCTTGTTCGATGGTGAGGTCTTGACGGAGGCGGCCCACCTCGACAACGGCGTTGATCACCGAGGTTGCACCGGTTCGGCGTCGGGCTTCGGTGACTGCCGCGAGGTCGACGATGTCTGCGTCGACTGTCGCGGCTGTCGTGACGACCATGAACAGGTCACCGGCGCCCGACATGATCTGCCGTACTGCTGCTGCGTACGCGGTGAGGCGGCGCGCCGCGGTCGGGGCGTGAAAGACCTCGTGCATCCAGTCGCGGTCGTTGACCACGACGGCGGCGTCGTCGCCGGCGATCGATTGATCAAGTGCTGCCGCCAGGATTGTCCGCTTGTTGCCGAAGGTGGCATAGACGGTCTGCACGCCGACGCCTGCCTTCTGAGCGATCGCCGTGATGGATGTGTGCCCATAGCCATCGGCGACGAACAGTTCGATCGCAGCGACGACGATCTTGCGCCTGGTCAATCTGGACCGCTCGTGACGTCCATCCGACTCGGCCGGGCGTTGCATCGCAGCATCGTATCCACATATATTTGTAGTAGAACTACATAAAGATTCCGCTTGACGATGGAGGTTGCGAGACATGGAGAGCTCCGGAACGATCACAGAGCGGAACCGATGGTTCGTGGGAACGTTGCTCAGCATCGTCGCCACCGGCGCCGAGACCGACGGCAAACTGGCCGTGATGGAGCAGCGGGCCCGCCGCGGATTTTCGCCGCCACGACACGTGCACCGCCGTGAAGACACGGCGATGTTCGTGATCGACGGGGCACTGACAGTTGACGTCGGTGGCGAGCAACGCACCGTCGCTGCCGGCGGGTTCGTGTGGTTGCCTCGCGATGTGCCGCACACGTTCCGAGTCGACAGCGAGCAGGCTCGATTCCTCGAACTCGTGACACCGCCCGGGTTCGAGCAATATCACGTCGATGCCAGTGACCCGCAACCGAACTCCGGATCCCGCCGCCCAGAGAACCCGACATCGCTCGCCTCGTCGGCGCGATCGGTCCCTACGGTGCCGAGATCATCGGGCCGCCGTTGCAACCCGATTGATTGCCACGTTCTGGTCGCAACTGACTGCTCGTCCAGGCGTGATCGTGAGGTGATCTCCCGAATGACTTGCGGCCGTGCCTTTTCGGCTGAGGACTTCGTGGGGCGACGAGGGCGTCTGCAGACGATGGAATACCGGCCTTTCGGGCCTCGCTACGCTTCGGCAATGCAGATCGAAAATGACGGCGTCTCGCTCCACATTGCCGAGGACGGCAACCCCGACGGTCCGGTGGTGCTGTTCCTCCACGGCATCACCGGGAGCACCGACACGTGGGACTGGGCGGTGCCCGAACTGGCAGCCACGCACCGCGTGCTGCGCCTCGATTTCCGAGGCCACGGCGACTCCGGCCGCGCCCCGGGCACATACGGCTTCCCGGCATGGGTCGCCGACGCGATCGCGGTGTGCGAGCAGGTGGCCGGTGGACCGGCCGTGCTCGTGGGCCACTCGCTGGGCGGTGGCGTGGCAGCAGCAATCGCGCAGACGCGGCCCGAACTCGTGCGCGCCGTGCTGCTGGAGGACCCGGCGATCATGTCCGGCACCTTGGAAGTGGACGACGGCGAACCGAACGAACTGATCACCGTTTTCGCGATGATGCGCGAATCGATCCCGATGCTGCAGGCAAGCGGGGTGCCCCTCGACGCGTTGGTCGGCATCCTCAACGACAGCCCCGGCCTCGACGGCCGGACGTTCAAGGAATCGCTCCAGCCCGACGCGATCAACGCAATGGCCACCGCCATGTTGCGGCTCGACGCGTCGGTGCTCGACGGCGTGCTCGCCGGCGTGATGGACCTCGTGTACGACGGGCACGCGGGCATGACCGTGCCGGGCATCGTGCTCGCCGGCGACGAGGCATCACCGGACACGATCGTCCGCACTCCGGAGAAGGCGCTGCTCGCCGAGTCGAGTCCGAAGATCGACGTGCGCATGGTCGCGGGCGCCGGTCACCTCATCCACGACTCGCTCGAGTATCGCGAGACCATGCGGCTCGCGTTGCACGAAGTCGTCGCCGCGCTCTGACGCGCGGCGCAAGTCCGTGTCGGTCTTCCCCGTCGACGGCACCAACACACACGCCTTGCGGCCATGGGTCGAACGTGTGTGATCCGTCAGCCAAGTTCACGCTTTGTGTGGGCGACAATCGCGCCGCATCGATTGAGGCGCACGGAAAGTACGCCCTCGGGCCGGACCTGGTCGGACGGCGAGACAACCCGTCCGGTCGAGTGCTGACCTCAACTCGCGGCCATGTCAGGCCGATAACCGAGCATGGCCTGCGGCGAGATTTCACGATGACGACGGTGGAGTTCTCCGAGCCGGCTTCATCTCTCCCGCGTCGATCTCCAACGCTGGAAGAACTGCTCCCACCGGTCGTTCCAACGCGCCCCTTCCACGTTCGGCATCGGAAGAAGCTGATCGCCGCGGCGACCGCGTTCGTGCTCGGGGCCGTCGGTGTGATCTACGTCGTCACGCATCAGCCCCGTACGGTCTTCGACGCGAAGCCTGGCGAATGCATCGGTGGCCAAGTCGCCCGCGACGGCACTCAGGGCAAGATCTCGATCATCGCGTGCGGCTCACCGCACATCGCAGAGGTGTATGCGACCGGTACCGCCGGCCACGATGTCGAATCGGCGACGGACCCAGATGCAATTCGGATCTGCCAGACGAACGTCGATCCGCGGCTGCTGCACGAGCTGGCGACTGCGGACGGCGCGACTGTGGGGTTGCTCACGTCGTTCGACGGCGACGGCAAGGTGCTGTGCATCGCGTTCTCCGATTCGTCTCGGATGGGGAGCTACGTCGCGGCCGCCGCAAACTGACTCAACGGGCTTGGCGCGCTCAGCGATGGGGTGAGACGCGATGTGAGCGATGACATGCGGTGAGCCGTCAGCGGCCGGTGTCGACTCGAAGGTGGCCGTCGGAATCGAGGTCAGCTTCGGCGATGAACGTCAGGCTGCCGGTTCCCCTGCTGGTTCCGTGTCCGCTGCGCAACGTGAGGCCAACGGGTTGGATGCGATGGACAGGTCGAGCGACCGTGCCGTCGGGGAGGGTCACCTCGGCCGGATGGGAGACATCCCAGATCTCGTGCTCGAGATGGGTGACACCGCGGTGGACGCCGAGGCCTCGGCCGTCGTCGTAGCCGCCGTAGCCGAGGCCCTGCATCGCGACTGCTGAACCCTGCCGTTCGATGTCGAACACGAACTGTTCTCCGTCGTCGCCGGTCACGGTGATCGTTGCCGCCGCGAATCGCCGCGGTCGGCCCTCGTCGACGAACCGAGCATCGAGTTGCACGCGGCCGAAGAGTCGAATCGTGCCGTCGGCGCGGTCCACGATCTGGGCGGTGAGATGACTCTGCCCGGCGCGACGTGTGATCTGCACGTGGCCCCCGAACGCGTCGGTGGAGAAGAAGAGGAACACGAAGATCGGTCCGGCGATGGTGGGCTTGTCTCCGGTGAACGGTTCGGTGATGCCGACGTTCTCGCGCACGCCCCACGAGTGGTCGCGGCAGGCCCACCAGGAATCGATGTCGGTCCGCCGACCATCGATGTCGAGCCAGCCGGACAGCTCACCGATCTGGTCGTAGCGGCTGTAGTCCTCGAGGACGCGACCCCACGTGCGGTTGAAGTGGTGGCGTTCCTCCTGCGCGTCCATCGTCGCGGTCCAGATCACCTCGCCGCTGACGGGCCCGTCGTTGGCCGCGATGGCGAGGCGGATGCGGCGCAGCGGCTCGAGCACGTCGATGGTCAGCGGCCCGCACGTGGTGTCGTACTGCGGGCGGAGTTGACGGGATACGCGCACGTTGTGCTGCTGCCCGTTGGCGATTGCGATGACACCACCGTCGACCACGTTCATGTTCTGGTAGACGCCCATCGTGAACTGGAACGCTCCGTGGCCGACTCGATCCGACGCGGCGAACCACAGCCGGTCGAAGAAGCGAACGTCGCTGGTGCCGACATGGTCGAACGTCGTCGGCAGTTGATGCCATGGTGAGTCATCGAGCGGGGTGAGCATCAGAGCCTCCGGATCGGTTGACGGGTCGAGTCGCTGGTTGCATCCCGGCGCGGTGATTGATCAACGGGAACCGAGCGGATCGCTCGGCGAACAGCAGGGCCATCGCCGCGCATGCGTCGACGTCGTTCATCACGTGTGCCATCGACTGCTCGAGCAAGCCGCGCACGGCGTCGTGGTGGGCGACGAGGGCTTCGATGTCGAGCGGGTCGTCGGGCGGGGAGGGCGGCGTGATGCCGGCGACGACAAGCAGATCGGCGGTCCGACGAGCATCGTCGCGCAGGAAGGCGGGCACCTCGGCCCAGCGGCCGAGGGTCTCGATCGTGCCGATGATGCCGGCAAGCACGTCGGCGACGTAAGCGTCGTCGACGGCGGGCGCGACAACGGTGGCGAGCACGTGGCGGATGCCGTCGAGCTGCTCGGTGATCGATGGATGCATCAGGCCGCGATCTGGCTCAGGAGGACGCGATACAACGACACAGGCGACTGCATGATCCGGTCGAGCCGACCGTCGACCATCGCGTGAATGCCGCTGAGCACGATGACGGCGAGCTTGACGTTGGCCAGCACCTGCCACCAGCGGACGCTGTCTGGGTCGACCTGCCAACCGGTGCGGGCGCTCCACCGAGCGAGCAATTCGGCGGGCTCCCAATGATCGGCGATGCGATGTTCGCCGGCACGCACCGGGTTGGTGACCCAGCCGAGATCCTCGTGCGGGTCGCCGAGGTGCGCGGTCTCCCAGTCGAGGACGGCCGACAGTCGATCGCCGTCGAGCAGCACGTTGCCCGGCTTGAAGTCGCCATGGACGAGCGTGGTCAACGTGCTGACCGGAGCGTTCGTACGCAGCCACGCGATGACGTATGCCAACTCGGGCTCGGGTCCGAGCTTGACCCGGACCAACTCGGATTCCCAGTGGTCGAGCGCGGCGAGCGCGGCCGCCGAGCCGGGATCGTCGAGAGTCTCCGCGAGGCCAAGGGTGCGCCAGTCGAGTCGATGGATGTCGGCCAGCGCGTCGTACAGCTCGTGGGCAATGGCGACGCGTGTGTCGAGGGGGCGCTCGCGGTTGAGCACGTAGCCGTCGCAGTCGCCGACTGCCATGTCCATCACCAGCGACGGGCGGCCGAGGCGAGCACCGTCGAGATCGACCCAACGAAGGGTGGGTGACGGGATCATCGTCGCCTGCATCGCGCGGACCACGGCGGTCTCGACCGCTCGATCGGTGGCGAGCACGCTGCCCACGGGATCACGCCGTGCGATGAGGTCGTGCCGAACACCGTCCCAGGTGGCATCGAACACCCAGTTCTCGCGCGAGAAGCCGGCCGATGTACGCCGCACGCTGCCGATCGCGACATCGCGGCCGAGCTCGTCGCTGAGCCACGCTCGGAGCCGGACCGCGATGTCCGGATCGAGACCGCCCGTGTCAGTCACGGTGATTTGACGCAGCCACGCCGTAGAGGCGCGCTGCGTTGGACACGAGCACCTTTTCCAGCACGTCGTCGGGCAACGACGACAGCGCTTCGCTCGCGTACTGCTGCGGCTCGACCGCCGGTGTCGCTGGGCCCGGATGCTGACAGGTGGGATGAGGGAAGTCGCTCTCGAACAACATGTTGTCGGGGTAGGCGAGCAGCGCCGGCAGCGCAGCGTCGCGCTCGTACCAGAAGCACCCATGGATCTGGCGGCGGAAGTACTCGGATGGGATCAGCTCGAACTCGGGGTGCTCTCCGGCGACGCCGCCGTTGCGCCACTGCCAGTCGAAGGCCTCCAGGGCGCCGGGGATCATGCCGATCCCGCTCTCGACCGAGACGAACATGAGGTCGGGAAAGCGGTGGCAGACACCGCCGTGGATGAGGTCGGTGATGCAGCGCAGGTTGTCGACGAACAGCATCGACGACATCCGCGAAAAGTTGGCGCGAAAGCCCATCTCGCCACCCTTCGACAACAGTTCGCCGATTCGCCCACCTCCGATGTGGAAGTTGACCGGCACGCCGGTGTCTCGGGTCGCGGCCCACAGTGGATCCCAGTGTGCGTCCCACAATGGTGGCTGCCCGTACGCCTCGGGTTGGTTGCAGAAGTTGATGCCGCGATGTCCGTTGGCGACGGTTCGTTCGATCTCGGTGATCGAGGCGTCGACATCCCAGAACGGGACGGATGTGATCGGCAGCAGGCGATCCGGAGCGACTGAGGCGAAGTCGGTTTGGAAGTCGTTGTAGGCACGGAGGCAGTCGAGTGCATACGCAGGGTCGCCCTTGTCCAGCCAGGCACCGGCTCCGAAGCCGCCCAGGTTCGGGTACAGCACCTGGGCCCGAATGTGCTGTTCGTCCATGAATCTGACCCGCGCATCGGGGTCCCAGGCGGCCGGGTGCATGTCGGCGTAGGTCTTGGGCCCGTCGGGAAGGGTGCCGTCGAAGCCGGCCATCGCCGTGTTGCCCGGCTTGGCGTACGGCTGACCATTGATGACCCACACATCGAACCCGTTCAGTCGCTCGATGTGGGGGATCGCCGCGCCCCACTTCGAGGCCATGCGCGCGGTCCAGGTGTCGGGCGGCTCGGTGATGTGCGTGTCGACGTCGATGACATCGAACCGCTCGAACAGCGGCACGTGAGTTGCTTCGGGTCGTGAGACCTCAGAGATCGACATCGGCGCCTCCCCAGGACGGTTGCTGTCGTGAGCACATCCGCGACGGCAGATCACGATAACCCTCGGCTTCGGCGCGGTCAGTCTCGGGCGAGGGTCACCTCCGTGATGCCAACTGAACCGTCGCCGACTTGATGCGTCATTGGAACCCCATTCGCGGCGAGGTCGCTGGGGATCGGAGGGAGCGACGTCGATGCAAAGCGCAACGTCAACGTGCCGATCGAATCGTGCCCATCGAGCAGTGCGATTGCTGAGTCGTGCAGAAGTTGTTGCACGCCGTTCGATGGCCGCTCGCTCACGGCATCGAGCAGGCTCGCGACGACGTCAGCGGTCAGCACCGACTCAGCGTCATCGACGAACGTCCACGACGCTTCGAGCGTGCCGAGCAGGGGACGGTCGTGGGCATCGGTCTGCACGGTCAGCGAATCGTGCATGAAACCGGTGAACGAACTGCCCGCAGTCGTCAGCACGTCCAGTCCGATGACGCCACAACGCGACGTCACTGACCCGTCGTTGTCGACATGCACCATCGCCGTCTCCGTCCACGGTGCCCGAACGAAAGAGGTCGGAGACCAGCGCTGCCATGGCGTCACCGACGCATCGATGCTCACCCTCGTGATTGCGGTGTTGGCGATGATGATCCGCCTCGCGATTGCATTGAGCATCGGCAAGACGTCGGCCTTCATGTCCGAGTCGACTCGAGCGGCATCGACCGCGGCGATTGCATGGCGGCGCAGCGTGTCGCTCGGGAGCACGGCTTGGTTGTCACCAGCACGATATGAATCCAGGAAGTCTCCCGTGATCGAGATGGACATCGAGACATCCCGTACACACGCCAAGCCGTCGACGGTCACGCGGGTGAGGACGTGGACCCCCGCCTTGCCGTAAGCCGCCGACTGGATTGCCGTCATGAGTTGGTCCCTTCCGTCGCGTTGGTGCGCCTCGGATGTCGTGAATTTGATCAGGTCGTCGACGAGGCAGACCTGCTCGCGCGTGCTGTTCACGCGGCCGCTGACGTTCGGACATCCGCACGAAACACTTTGACTTTAATGTTTTGTCTACAATCTTACAATCTGAAAGGCAGTCATCATGACCGACACGATGCTCACCGACTCCTTCGATCGCCCGCTCAGCCGACGTCGACTCCTGCAAGGTGGGGCCGCGCTCGGCGCAAGCGCCTCCCTGGCCGCGTTCCTGGCGGCATGCGGATCTGATTCGAAGTCCGCAGCGACAACGACGGCAGCTGCGGTCACGACGACAGCTGCAGCGACGGCCACAACCGGAGCGACCGCCACAACCGGAGTGACCGCCACGTCTGTTGCGGCGACAGGCGGGTCGACGGCCGCGGCCGGCAGCCTGACGTCGGTCGCGATCCAGTTCTGCTACCTCAAGAACGTCCAGTTCGCCGGCAGCTTCTTCGCCACCACCAAGGGTTACTACACCGATGCGGGCCTCGACGTCACACTGCTCGCCGGTGGACCCAGCCTCGCGCCGGAACCCATCGTCGTGTCCGGGCAAGCCCTCGTCGGCATCAGCCACACCGCCGAGGTCATCGCGTCCATCAACAACGGCTCGGGGCTCAAGATCATCGGTGCGGGCTTCCAGAAGAACCCGACGTGCATCGCGTCGTTGGCTTCGAAGCCGCTGAAGACCCCGACCGATCTCTACGGCCACAAGGTCGGCATCAGCGACTCGAACGCGCCGATCTGGGATTCGTTCGCCAAGGCGAACAAGCTCGATGTCACCAAGGTCGACGTCGTCACGGTCGGCTTCGACGCAACATCGCTCGCCTCGGGGGAGATCGACGCGCTGATGGCATTCGCGCCCAATGAGCCGAGTGTTCTGAAGGAACAAGGCGTCGACACCTACGTCATGCTGCTCAGCGACTTCAACTACCCGCTCATGGAGGACCTGTACATCGCGAACGGCAAGGATCTCGCAGACCCGGCGAAGATGCCTTTGCTCGTGGCGATGATGAAGGGCGAGTCGCTGGGCTGGGCAGACGTCGTGGCCAATCCGGATGGCGCAGCGGATCTCGCGGTCACCAACTTCGGCAAGGACCTCAAGCTCGATCCGGTGCAGCAGAAGCTGGATGCCGAAGCGCAGAACGGATTCGTGGCCGACGACGACACCAAGGCCCATGGCCTGTTCTGGATGACCGACGCGAAGATCGCCGGCACGATCGCGTCCCTTGCCCTCGGTGGAGTCACTGCGACAGCGGACATGTTCACCAACGACGTGCTCGCCGCGGTCTACAAGGGTGGCAGCACTCCGGCATGATCAGCACAGCGGCCCTGACGGATCGCACCGAGACAGCACCAGGAGTCGGTATGGATCCTCTCGTGAATCCTCAGCAACTCCAGCCAGGGCAGGCGGTCCATGGCTTGGAGCTCCGCGGAGTGACGAAGACGTTTGGCCACGGCAAGCGCGCCGTCGCGGCGATCGACACGATCTCGCTGAACGCGCCCCGCGGCAGCTTCACTGCGCTGCTCGGACCTTCAGGCTGCGGCAAATCAACGCTGCTGCGAATGATCGCCGACCTCGAGCAGCCAACCGGTGGCGAGATCCTCGTCAACGGCGCGCATCCGCAGGACCTGCGTCGAGCACATCAGATGGGTGTTGCCTTCCAGGACTCGGCGCTCCTGCCGTGGCGAAGTGTCGAGAGCAACATTCGGCTGCCACTTCAACTCGCCAAGCGACCCGAATCCAATGACTCGGTGCGCGCTCTCATCGACCTCGTCGGTCTGAGCGGGTTCGAGAAGGCCAAACCCGGTCAGCTGTCGGGCGGGATGCGGCAACGGGCGGCGATTGCTCGGGCACTCATCCTCGAGCCGATGCTGCTCTTGCTCGACGAGCCGTTCGGCGCGCTCGACGAGATGATGCGTCGCCGACTGAACATCGAGCTGCAGCGCATCTGGATGGAGCGGGCGACGACGACGGTACTGGTCACACACTCGATCCAAGAGGCCGTCTTCCTCGCCGATACGGTCGTGGTCATGAGTCCGAGGCCGGGGCGGGTGCTCGAACAGTTCGCCGTCCCGTTCGAGCGACCACGCCAGTCATCGCTGCTGTCGGCGCCCGAGTTCCATGAGGCGTGCGACCACCTCACCCGAGTGCTCTTCTCTGCGGGTGGAGTGACCGATTCCGGGTCAGTCGACGGTGGGTCCACGCCGATCGACGGTGCCGACGAAGTCGACGCGTCGACATGACCGCGATCCAGTTCGTCGGTCGACCGCCGACGAAGTTCCGACTCCGCGGCCCGATGATCTCCGCAGCGATCATCATTGCGATCATCGCCATCTGGGAGCTGCTCGCAGTCACTGTCTTCTCTGGCAGGTTCGTGGTTCCTGCGCCGTATTCCGTGCTGCGCCAGGCTCATCGCGACGACTACTACCTCAGCGACCTTCGCACGACGCTTGGCATCGCGTGGAAGGGCTATCTGCTCGGCAACCTCGCCGCACTCGTGCTCGCTGCGATCTGCCTCGTCGCACCCGTCACCGAAGGCGCCCTCACCACGCTCGGCGTCGCGACGTACTGCGTGCCGACGATCGCCGTGGGTCCTCTGCTCGTCGTCCTGTACGGCGGCGGGGGAGCCAAAATGGTCATGTCCGCCTTGTCGGTTTTCTTCATCACGCTGGTCGCTGCGATCACCGGCTTGCGCGCCGCGTCGCCGACGTCATTGGAGGTCATCACGGTCTTCGGTGGCAGCCGGTGGCAGCAGTTGGCGCGTGTGCGTGTGCGCGCCAGCATTCCGATCCTCGCCAGCGGACTGTGCGTCGCCGCGCCCGCAGCGATCCTCGGTGCGATGATCGGCGACTATCTCGGTGGAGACCGTGGCCTCGGGGTGGTGATGCTGCAGGCGCAGCAACAGTTGAACGTGCCGCGTACGTGGGCCATCGCTCTCGTCAGCACCGCCGCGTGTGCGATCGCCTTCGGCCTCACTGCGGTGTTGGCCCGTCGTGCCGGAGCGCACGTCGATGCCGCGCTGGACAGCGGTCTGACCCGGCGCAGTGTTCGCCGCCCGGTCCCGGCCACGATTGCGCTGACGGCGTTGCGTATCGTCGGCGCCGTCGTGTTCGGGCTGCTCGTGTGGGAGGTCCTGATCAAGACGACGGGACTGTCGTCGTACTTCGTCAAGTCACCGCGCGACGTGTGGCGATACCTGTTCGATGGTCCGAAAGCCATCGCCCGTCGGCATGTGATCGACGAGAACCTCACGCGCACGCTGCAGGACGCCGGCCGCGGCTGGCTTGCGGGGACAATTGTCGCCGTGATCGTTGCGTCGGTTTTGGTGATGGTGCCCCGCGTCGGAACGGCGGTGATGCCGTTCGTCATCGTCCTGCGATCGGTCCCTCTCATTGCGATGTGCCCGTTGCTGGGGCTCGTGTTCGGACGCGGCGTGGTCGGCGTGACGATCATCGCAGGAGTCGTCACGTTCGTGCCGTCGCTGGTCACGATCGTTGGCGGGTTGCGCACGGCACCGTCGTCGGCGACCGATGTCATCCATTGCTTCGGCGGCGCTCGCTTTGCGGCGCTGATCGATGTGCGCATCCCGTTCTCGACGCCCTCGCTCTTCGCGGCTGCAAAGGTATCGATGCCCGGGGCCGTCCTCGGTTCGGTGCTCGCCGAATGGCTGATCACCGGGCACGGCCTCGGACACTCGATGGCGTACGACATCATCACCAGCAACTACGCCGAGTTGTGGACCTCGATTGCGTTGCTGCTCGTTGTCTCACTTGCGCTCTACATGGTTGTCGGGTTCGCGGAAAACGGTGTGCGACGAAAGATCTCGGGCTCGTGACGTTCGCACTGAGGGCGATGGTCGATGCACCGCAATACCCGATCGGTGCCGGTGTCGGCGAGCTACGGGATCGAATCATCAGTGGAGACGTGGGCGTGGCCGAGGTCGTGCGAGCCCACCTCGACCGGCTCGACGATGTCCAGCCAACGTTGAACGCCGCGGTCGAGATCTGCCGTGAGCGAGCCATGCTCGAAGCTGCGCGCCTGCAGTCACGACTGACTGCCGGCGAGGCGCCCGGGGCACTCTGCGGCATTCCGTTCAGCGTGAAGGACGTGATCGCCACCGAAGGCGTGCTCACGCGGTGCGGCAGCCGTGCCTTCAGCGACAACGTGCCGCAGGTCGACGCAGCCGCGGTTCGCCGCCTCCGCGATGCCGGAGCGATCCTGATCGCAAAGTCCAATTGTCCCGAGTTCGCGTTCGGTGTGACGACCGACAACGAAGCGTTCGGTGTCACCCGCAACCCCTTCGGTGAGCACAGTCCCGGAGGTTCGTCGGGTGGTGAGGCCGCGCTGGTCGCTGCAGGCGCATCGGTGTTCGGTGTCGGCACCGACTACGGCGGATCGCTGCGTTGGCCGGCCCAATGCTGCGGCGTGGTGGCGATTCGTGGTGGGCTGGCGCTCGTGGACGGAACGGGACAACTGCCAGAGGTGGGTGGCCGCATGGACGGCCGCTCGTCGGCCGACCCGACCGGCAGCGTCCAGCGGCACTTCCAGGTCGTCGGGCCGATCACCAGATCGGTCGCCGACATCGCCACCGTGTTGGCCGTGATGGCCCGCACCGAGTTCGACCTCGACGGCCCGCCGGCGGCGATCGGTTGGTTGGACACCGAGGACAGTGAGATGGTCGGTGCAGCCGTTCGAGACTGCATCCACCACCTCGTCACCCGGCTCTCAGACGCCGGCATGATCGTGCAACATCTGCCCGGCTTGTTCGACGGTCTGCACGATTCGTTCAACGCGCTCCGGTCGACCGACCCGCTCGCCGACCTGCGCGCCGCTGTCGGCGCGAGACTCGATCGTGTCGGTGCCGGACCCCGTTCGTCATTGGCGACAGCGCCCTCGTCGATCGCGTCGACCCCGGCACTGTGGGCCGACATCGATCAACGTCGCGCCCGCGTGCTCGAGCAGCTCACGCGCACGCCTGTGCTGCTGTTCCCTGTCGGCCCGGCGCCGGCGTGCGACATCGACGGCAGCGTCGAGGTCGACGGCAGGATCATCTCCGGCTTCGCCCTGATGGCTCAATGCCGCGCGGTCACCGCTCTGGGAATGCCGGCGCTGAGTATTCCGATCGGGTCCGATGATGCGGGACTCCCGATCTCCGTGCAGGTGATCGCGGCACCCGGGCGAGAAGAGCTCGTCCTGCGGACAGCACTGCGGATCGAGCAGATCACCGGCGGAGCGATCGCGCCGCCGTGGCTGGCCCCGAGCAGGCCCACAATCCAATCGTGGAAGGAATCAGAATGACCTATTTCAGAGCCGGCCTCACCGTCGTGCCGATGCTCACCCCCAACGACACGAGCGCGTTCACTGCGGCGATGACGTCGGGCGAGATCGACCCAGCGTCAGTGGTCGCCCTGATCGCGAAGTCGGAGGGATCGGGTCTGTTCAACGACTACGCCCGCGTCTTCGCCGATACGTCGTTGCGTCAGGCACTCGCTGCTGCACGCGGTTGCGCAGTCGACGCAATCGCTGACATGGTCACAATTGCAGTTTCGGGCGGGACACCTGGCGTGATCTCGCCTCACGTCACGATCATCACGCAGACCGAGGTCGACGAGATTCCACAGGACCTCCCCGGCGTCGGGCTGGTTGTCGGACGATCCCACACCACCGAAATCCTTCCGGAGGACATCGGCCGCACGGCCCAGGTCGACAAAGTCGCGGTGGCTGTGGCGGAAGCGATGGCATCGGCACGTATCACTGATCCGGCCGACGTGCACATGGTGCTCGTCAAGGGACCGGCTCTGTCGGCGGCGGGCATCGCTGATGCTGCGAGTCGGGGCAAGACCGTCGTCACCCGCGACTACGGTATTGGACCAATGGGGTCGATGTGTTGGTCGAACGACGCGGCCGCGCTCGGCGTCGGGTGCGCGCTCGGCGAGATCGATCGCGGTGCGCTCACCGATGACATGATCCGCCGCGATTGGAACCTCTTCTCATCGGTCGCAGCGACGTCGTCGGGCGGCGAGAAGCGCGTCGGAGAGGTGCTGCTGCTGGCCAACAGCGCGGACTCGGCCAGCGACTTCCGTGTCGGCCACGGCATCACCCGAGACATGGCGGACGTCGAAGGAATCAAGTCCGCGATCCGGTCCGCCGGCATCGACTTCGGTTGCGCCCTCACCGACGCGGACCGCAGTCGGCTGGGTCAGGTCTTCGCCAAGTTCGTGCTGCCTGGCAGCAACATGCTGCGCGGCAGGCGAATCACCGCGCTCGACGATCATGAGGCACATCATGTGGCCAAGGCGGTCGGCGGCGCGCTCGTCGTCAGCGTCACCGGCGAGCCGATGGCGTTCATCTCCGGTGGCGAACAGAATTCGCACATGGGGCCACCCGACGGCAATCCGGTTGCGGCCGTCGTGCGGCGGGTGGTCCGATGACGAAGCCAAGTGACGTCGACGACGACTCCAGTTCGTGGATCGAACAACCGAGCCTGGTCGACCTGGCCACGGTCAAGATCCGCGAGTTGCTGATCGGCGGAACGATCCAACCGGGCGAACGTGTTCGCGAAGAGTGGCTGACGTCCAAGCTCGGCATCAGTCGCCCACCGATTCGTGAGGCGATGCAGATCCTCATCCAGCAGGGCATGCTGGAACGCCTGCCCCGACGCGGGGCGCGGGTGGTGCAGCTCACCGACACCGACATCCGCGAGATCTATTCGTTGCGATCCGTGCTCGACAACTTCGCGGTACGCATGGGTGTACCCGTGAAGGAGCCGGCGCTGCTCGAACCGCTGCGCCACGCGGTGGCTGAGATGGAGGCCGCATCCGATGGCCAGCAACACCCGCGGTACGTCGAGGCCAACCGCCAGTTCCACCTCGCCTTGATCGCGCTCGCCGGGCACGGTCGACTCAGCAGCACGTACGAGATGATCATGAACCAGATGCAGTTGGCGATGAGTGTCAACCTTTCTCGCGAGTCAGCGGCCGACCGCGAGGCCGGCGTGAAGCGACATCGAGATCTGCTCCAAGCGATCGAGTCGGGTGATCTCGACCTCGCTCTTGCAGCAATCGAGACCCATGGCGAGCAACAGTTCCTTCGCAGCGAGATGGGTCAATGAGTGCCGACGCGAGGACCGGCCGTCGTGCGGGTCGTTCGCTGCTGCAACTGCCGGGGCCGACAAATGTGCCGGACGCTGTGCTCCGCGCTCTCGCCGAGCCCACGCTCGATCACCGTGGACTGAGATTCGAAGCGATTGTTCGGAGCGTGCTGGCCGACATCCGTCCCATCTTCGGCACGACGGAACCTGTCGCGGTGTTTCCCGGCTCGGGGACCGGCGGATGGGAGGCAGCGCTGGTCAACACGCTCAGCATCGGCGACCGCGTCCTGACGTGCGAAACGGGGTTCTTCGCCGCGGC
This sequence comes from Acidimicrobiales bacterium, assembly GCA_038227995.1. Lineage (GTDB taxonomy): Bacteria > Actinomycetota > Acidimicrobiia > Acidimicrobiales > Ilumatobacteraceae > WLMZ01. The sequence continues at coordinate 56,277 of JBBRPP010000007.1, read as the reverse complement.
GTGGGCTCGCGTCGCGACCAACATGGGCCTCATCGTCGACACCATCCCGACCGAGTGGAACGGCCCGATCGACCCTGTTCTCATCGGCGCTGCCCTCGACGCGGATACAGCCCACGCGATCAAGGCCGTCCTCGTCGTCCACAACGAGACATCCACCGGCGTGACGAGCGACATCGGAGCGGTTCGCGCCGCGATCGACGCCGTCGGTCATCCTGCGCTGCTGATGGTGGACGCTGTGTCATCGTTGGCGTCGGTCCCGGTCGAGCACGATCTCTGGCGGGCCGACGTGACGGTGTCGGCGTCGCAGAAGGGTCTCATGCTGCCGCCGGGGCTGACGCTGCTCGCCGTTTCTGACCGTGCTCGCGCCGCGAAGGCGGCGTCGAACCTGCCGCGCTCCTACTGGGACTGGGACCCGATGTTCGCCGCAGCCCAGACGGGATCGTTTCCCTACACGCCGGCGTCGAACATGATCGTCGCTCTCCGCACCGCGCTCGACATGCTGGCCGAAGAGGGCCTGGCCGAGGTCTTTTGTCGTCATGCACGGCTCGCCGACGCAGTTCATGCCGCGGCGCAGCATTGGGGTCTCTCGCTGTTGTGCGGTTCGCCGGCAGCTCGCAGCAATTCGGTCACCGCCATCCTGCTTCCCGTTGGCGTCGCCGACTCCTCGGTGCGGGCGGCCTTGCTCGATCGATTCGGCGTGACACTCGGCGGCGGACTGGGTCGGCTCAAAGATCGAGTCCTGCGGATCGGTCATCTCGGCGATGTCGACGAGTTGATGATCATCTCGGCGCTTGCTGCGATCGAGTTGATCCTGCCGGCCCAAGGCGTTGCGATCACCTCCGGTGGGGTGCAAGCGGCGATGACAGCAATCGCGTCGACAGGGGGCGCGTCAGCGGCATGATCCTGAGCCGAGTCGCTCATGGTCTGATGGTCGTCCGCCAGACCGATCACGCCGACCAGACCGGGTTGTTCGCTCGCGACTGGGGAAACGAAGCAGTGGCGCCGATCATCGAGCACGAGCATTCGGCGCACCTTGCGGCGTCCCACCACGACGACGGTTGGGCGCTGTGGGAACGACACCCGACCATCGACCCGACGTCGGAGCAGCCGTACCAGTTCTTGGCGCTGCCACCACGCGAACATCTGCCGCTGTATCGGGCTGCAATCGAACGCGCGGCGCAGTACGACCCGATGGCGGGAATTCTCGTCAGCATGCACGGCGCCGGGCTGTACAACGACCGCTACGGCACCTTCCGCCTGGCCGAGCAGAACTTCAACGCCGGCGAGCAGGCCTTGGTCCGCGAGTTTCTCGATGACATGCAACGGCTCCAGGACGACCTGCTCGGAGCGACCGGCCACGCATCGCTCGCGGAGAGCGGACACGCTGCTGACGACCCGACCGTGCGCCGGCTGTACCTCACTCTGCAGGTTTGGGACCGGTTGTCTCTGCAGTTTGCGTTCCGGCAGGCGGCCGACGGGCGAATCGGTCCGGTCCCCGTATCAGCGGACCTCGAAGCCCCGCACGCGGAGCTGCGTTGCACCAACGACGGTGCGTTCTCGCTCCGAATCGATCCATTTCCATTCGTGGACGACAACATCGTCTTCCCGGTCGCTGCTTGCGTGGTGCCCGACCGTCCATATCGAAACCCGGAGGACTTCCTCAGCGAGATCAGCCGGGCAACGGCATCGACCCTGGAATGCGTGGTCCGCGCCGGCTGAGCAACTGTGGCGTGACGCGACGTTGTCACCGGCTGTCGCGCGAGGCGCAACATCCGGTGACAACGGTCGCTTCCCGCCACCTGACCTTCGACTGTGTGATTCCGGTCAGCCGGTGAAGAACCCGGCCACGTCCGTGATGAGATGCGTGCCATTCGAGGCGAACAGGCACACCTTGCCGCCGGCGCCGACCTTGGCGATGACACCATTCGGCACCGTCGAGCCGGCGACGAAGTTGAGACTCGACGCCTTCGGCCGGTCGCTGCCGCACGGCCACACCGTGACGAAACCAGGTCCCTGGGCTTCGGTCACGGTGATGTTGAGCACCGCGGCCGTGGCGCCGGTCGTCACCCCGGCACGGCCGGCAACCGTGACCTCGACCACTGCGCCCGCGGGCTGCAGGCCGGCACCCTGACCTTGCCCGTCGACCGTCTGCTGGCCGTCGCGAGTGTCGAGCAGGCGGGCCGGCACCAACGGTTTGAAGGCCGAACCGGCTTTGAAGTAGCCGCCGATGTCGACGATGAGGTGCGTCGCCTGCGAGGCGAACAGGCACACCTTGCCGCCGTCACCGATCTTGGTGATCACGTTGTTGGGCACTGTCGAGCCGGCCACGAAGTTGAGGTTCGACGCCTTGGGCGTCGCCGCGCCGCACGGGAACACGGTGATGAAGCCGGGCCCCGTCGCCTCGGTGACCGTCACGTTGAGCACCGCCGCCGCGGCGTCGCCGGGCACCGAGGCGCGACCGGTGATCTGAACCTGTGTGACGGAACCGAGCGCTGCGATGCCGCCGGCCTGGCCCTGGCCGTCGACGGTCTGGCCGTCGGACCGCGTATCGAGGAGCCGTGCGGGCACCAACGGCACGTACGGCGCGGCAGCCGAGAAGAAGCCGGCCACATCGGCCAACACGTGCGTCGCGTTGGAGACGTACAGGCAGACCTTGCCACCGGTGCCGATCTTGGAGATCACACCGTTGGCCACCGTCGAGCCACCGACGAAGTTGAGGCTCGATGCCTTCGGGCGGGTCGAGCCGCACGGCCACACCGTCACGAAGCCCGGCGCCTGGGCCTCCGTCACCGTCACGTTGAGGACCGCTGCCGAGGCGTCAGCGGGCACTCCGCCGCGTCCGGCGACGGCCACCTCGATGCTCGATCCGGCGCCCTGCAGACCAGCCGCTTGGCCTTGACCATCGACCGTGGCGCCGTCGGGTCGGGTGTCGAGGAGACGGGCCGGATTCAGCGCGCTGATCGGCGCGACCGCGGTGTACGACAGCAGCTTTACCTGCGGACGGGCGTTGGCGGGGTACGTGGCCCCGTACGTGTAGCCCGCAGTCGAACTCGTCACGTTGGCGAACGTGCCCGTCGCCGCCGTTTCCAGGATGTCGCTGCTCGTGCCGACGGCCGGCGCGTTGGCCGCATCCGTGACGACGTCGAGCGTGCCCGCGATCGGCGACGTCTGGTTGCCACCGGTGATCTTGGTGATGCCGGTCGATGATGCATGCAGTCGCAGCGTCGAGCTGGAGCCGAGGGTCGAGTTGCTCCGAGTTGCGCAGCTCTTGACGAGATCCAACACGCCATTGTTCGCCAGCTTGACCGCATCGCAGCCGTGGTTGTTGGTGAACGTGCCGTTGTTGGTGAACAACGCTCCGGAATACAGGAACGTGCCGGTCGGCGCGACCGTCCACGTGCCGTTGTTGGTTGTCGTCCCGACGTCGTTCCACAGATCGTTGAGGGTGACGGTGCCAGTCGGCCCGTTGGTGAAGAGACCCGGCTGATACGTGCTGGTCCCGTAGTAGCCGTAGCCCTTGAGTTGGTTCGCATCGCCGACCACGAAGGTTCCGTTGTTGGTGAGGCTGGACCCCCCTGTCTGAGGGTTCATGAACAGCGTCGCACTGCAGGCACCGGCGACCGGTGGGAGGAGTCGGATGACGCCGTTGTTGACGACGTCGCCGAACATGCTGATGCCGGAGGAGGCGGAATCGCACACGACGTCGACGGACTGGTTTGCCCCCAACGTTCCTCGGATGCCGCCGTTCTGCATCGCTCTGATCGCGAGTTGGCCGCCACCGGTGGGATTCACCGCACCGGCGATCAGCGTCATCGGCCCGCCGATGATGCTGCCGGTGCCGCTGTATGAGTCGACGGTCTGGTTGCCGTAGTTGACGACGACCTTGCCGCCCCCGGTGACGTCGATCGTGCCGTTGTTGAGCAGCGGCCTCTGGAGGTAGAGCGACGAGCCCGCCTGCACCTGGATCTGTCCACCGCCCACCAGGCTGCCGATGTTCTGGAACGGGTGGTCTCCGTTCTGGTCCGGGTTGAGGTCGAGTCGCGAATTTCCGAGCACCTGGATCACACCGCCGTTGACCATCTCGGTGCCGCCGTAGACGCCGTTGGACAGTACGTGGGCGCCACCCTGGACGCGGATCGTACCCTCGATCCGCAACGTGGTCACGTAGCTGACAGCGCTGCCGAGCAACGAGACACTGCTGTCGACGATGGCCACGGTTCCGCCCGGGATGCACACGTTGGTGTCGCCGGCCGTCGGCAGATGGTGGTTCGACCAGAACAGAGGGTTGGTCCACAATCCTTCGCCGGCGCCACCCGGCCCGAACACGTTCTGGGTCAGTTCGGGCAGGCCGCAGTAGTTGACCGCGTAAGCCGGGACCGCGTTGATCGTCGACAGCCCGCCACCGACGATGCCGGCGACGCACAACAACGCCCGCAGCCTTCTGCCCGATCGACGTGGCTGTCGCTGCGCGTCCCTGTCGATCTCGTTCGTCCGTCCCCGAATTGCTCGCATGGCTGCTCCCTCGTCGTCGCTTGCGATTTCGAAGGTATGAGACGACCGTCCGACGAGCGTCCGACGGCGCGATCAGCCGAGGTGATCGTCGGCCACCTCTGAATCAGAACGACGCGAGGGGAAGGTGGAGGCCGAGACGCGCGGCGCTGGACCGGAGAGCCTCGACCACGTCGTTCAGGCGCGAGTCCGGCAATCGTTCGCTCGGGCCCTGGAGGCCGAGCGATGCCGGTGGGGCTGGTTGCGAGCGGAGCACGATCGGCACCGCCACGGCACGTACCCCCTCGTAGCGCTCGTTGTCGTTCACGGCGAAACCGCGTTCGCGAGCGAGCTCGAGTTCAGCGATCAGCTTGGCCTTGTCCGTGATCGTGTGAGGGGTGTACCGATGCAGCTTGCCCAGTGCCTCCACGCATTCGCGCAGGTCGTCGCCTGAGGCCGCGAGCATCGCCTTGCCCATCGCCGACACGTGTGAGGGAACGCGTGTGCCGACGGGCCGCGAGACTCGCAGCGGCAGGTCGGACTCGACTTGAAGGACCACGATGGTGTCGGCTCCGTCGAGCACCCCGATCGCAGCCGTTTCGTGGGTTGTATCCACCAAAGACTGCAGTTCGGCTCTCGCTGCGCCGATCCCGAAGCGGCGCGCCGCAGCCGCGAACATGAACAGCGAGTCGGGCCCGATTCTGTATCGCTCGGAGGAAGGATCGTTGGACAGCAATCGTTCGCGAACGAGGGACGAGATGATTCGATGCGTCGTGGCCGTCGTCAACCCGACGGATCTGGCGACCTCGGTCAGGCTCATCGGGTCGTCGTGGGAGGCGAAGAGGCGCAGAATCGAGATGGCGCGTCCGATCGCCTGTGTCCCGGTCTTGCGTTCCGGCGTGTCGTCATCGTGCACCGGCCGATTGTCTCACGTGCGCCACGACGTCGGGCTGGTCTCGCTCGTGGTCCAACCCTGACCTGACGGCCGAGGACTCGACACGCCCGTCATCGAAAACGCGATCTGCGCGAATAGGGTGAACACGCGAGCGACCGCGTGCGTACCGAGCGACTGCGGCGCGCCATCACCTCAATCAGTCACGACGATCACGGAGGCTCCCCATGGAGTTCGGCATCTTTCTCAACGGTTACATTCCTGGCTCCGGCGCCCACGACTCTGCCTGGGAGCATCGCCAGTTGATGCGCGAGGCCGAATACGCGATCTTCGCCGACAAGCACAACTGGAAGTACGCCTGGTTCGGCGAACACCATTGCCTGGCCGAGTACAGCCACATGTCGGCACCAGAAGTCGTGATGGGGCTCGTGGCCGGCAAGACCGACTACATCCATCTCGGCACCGGCATCAACAGCCTGTCGCCGCGCAAGGAACATCCCGTTCGTCTCGCCGAGCGAGCAGCGATGCTCGATCACGTCACCGATCGCAGGTTCGAGTGGGGGACGGGCCGCGGCGCCGGCAGCCATGAGATGGCCACGTTCAACATCCTCGACACCAATTCGACCAAGGCCGAATGGGAAGAAGTGGTCCGCGAGATTCCGAGGATGTGGGAGCAGGTCGACTACGACCATCACGGCGCCAGCTTCACCGTGCCGACGCCGCACAACGTGCTTCCCAAGCCGAATGGCCAGGGTCACCCGCCGATCTGGGTCGCGTGCGGCAACCCGCCGACGTTCCAGAAGGCCGGCGAACTCGGGATTGGCGCGATCGCGTTCAACTTCGAACCGATCCACAACCTCAAGGGCCGGGTCGACTCGTACAAGCAGGGCATCGCCGACTGCAAGGAACCACTCGGGCAGTTCATGAACGACAACCTGATGATGACCAACGGGGTGCTGTGCTTCGAGGATCGTGACAAGGCGAGGCGCCTCGCCCTCGAACGAGTCAACAGCTACCTGGTCACGATGGTCAACCTGTACCACGACACGATGCCGAAGTCGCCCGACGCGATCACCTGGCCCTCGTCGCCGATCATCCTCAAGGATGTCGTCGGCAACGGCGATCCGGACGTGCTCCTCGATCAGCTCATCGCCGGCGGCTACATGCTGGTCGGCAATCCGGAGGAAGTCAGCGAGCAACTCGAGAGCTACAAGTCGGTGGGTTGTGATCAGCTGGTGTTCGGCCTGCCGCAGGACTTGCATCACGACGAGATCCTCGAAATGCTCGAGCTCTTCGGCGACAAGGTGATCCGCGAGCACGACCCCGATCCGGTGCACTCGACCGATCGCTACCGGGCCAACGCTGTCAAGAAGTACGACACGTTCTCGCACGCGCTGCCCGACGTCGAGTGGCCGACGGTGCTCCCGGTGACGGCGATGAGCGCTGCCGGCTGACTGCCCCTCGGGCTCAGTTGAAGCGGCGCAGGCGAAGGCTGTTGGAGACCACGAACACGCTCGAACAAGCCATTGCCAGACCGGCCAGCATCGGATTCAGGAGGCCGGCCGCGGCCAGGGGAATCGCCGCGATGTTGTACGCGAACGCCCAGAACAGGTTGGTCTTGATCGTCCTGAGCGTTGCCCGGGAAAGCCGGATCGCGTCGACCGCGGCGCGAAGGTCGCCGCGCACGAGCGTGATGTCGCTGGCCTCGATCGCCGCGTCGGTGCCCGTTCCCATGGCCAGGCCGAGATCGGCCTGAGCGAGCGCCGCAGCATCGTTGACCCCGTCGCCCACCATCGCCACGACACTGCCCTCGGACTGCAAGCGGCGAATGACGTCGACCTTGTCCTGCGGGAGGACCTCGGCGATGACGTCGTCGATGCCGACCTCGGCGGCGACAGCGCCGGCCGAACGCTCGTTGTCACCGGTGAGCAGGACGGGCCGTAGGCCCAGGGCGCGCAGGCCGGCGATGGCTTCCGACGACGTCGGCTTGACGGTGTCTGCCACGACGATCACGGCGCGAGCCTGGCCGTCCCAACCGACGTGGATTGCGGTGCGGCCGGCCGCCTCGGCCGCGTCTCGGGCGGCGATGAGACGGTCGTCGAGTCGCATCGAACGATCGGCGAGGAACCGTTCACGGCCGGCGATGACGGCGTGGCCGCTGATCACGCCCTCGACGCCGAGGCCGTCCGTGCTCGTGAAGCCTTCGACAGGAGCGAGGGCAACGCCCCGGTTCGCGGCCCCGGCGGCGATGGCTTGGGCGATCGGGTGCTCGGATGCGTCCTCCAGCGACGCCGCGAGGAACAGGGCTTCAGCAGGTGTGGTGTCTCCCGTGGTGATGACCTCGACGAGCGCCATCTTGCCGGTCGTGACGGTGCCGGTCTTGTCGAGCACGACCGTGTCGACCCTGCGCGTCGATTCCAAGACCTCGGGACCCTTGATCAGCACGCCGAGTTGAGCGCCGCGACCCGTGCCGACCATCAGAGCGGTGGGCGTAGCCAGGCCCAGCGCACATGGGCAGGCAATGATCAACACCGCGACGGCTGCAGTGAACGCTTCCGTCGTGGAGTTGTCAGCCCCTGCGACGAGCCAGACTGCGAGCGTCACGAGTGCGAGCGCGATGACGATCGGGACGAAGATCGCGGAGACACGATCGGCAAGCCGCTGAACGTCTGCCTTGCCGTTCTGAGCGTCTTCGACCATCCGACCGATCTGGGCCAGCGCGGTGTCGGCGCCGATGCGCGTGGCGCGCACGACCACGCGACCGCCGACGTTCACCGTCGCACCGGTCACCGCATCACCGGGCGAGACCTCGACCGGAACCGCTTCGCCTGTCAGCAACGATGCGTCGACGGCCGACACACCGTCTTCGACGACACCGTCCGTGGCGATCTTCTCGCCGGGACGAACGACGAAGCGATCGCCGACCTGCAACTGCTCGACCGGGATCCGGGACTCGACACCGTCGCGGAGGACGGCGACGTCTTTGGCGCCGAGCTCGAGCAGCGCCCTGAGGGCAGCTCCCGATCGGCGCTTGGCTCGAGCCTCGAAGTAGCGCCCGGCGAGGATGAAGACGATGACGCCCGCGGCGACCTCGAAGTAGATCTGCGACGAACCCATCCCGCGCTGGGGCCGGATCGAGAACCTGTCGCGCATCGACAGATCTCCGGCATCGCCGAGGAACAATGCGTACAGGCTCCACCCGAACGCGGCGACCGTGCCGACCGAGATCAACGTGTCCATCGTTGCGGCGCCGTGACGCAGGTTGGCCCACGTCGCCTGGTGAAAGGGCCATGCGCCCCACGTGATGACAGGCGTGGCGAGAGCGAGCGACACCCACTGCCAACCATCGAACTGCAACGGTGAGATCATCGCCAAGGCGATGACGGGCGCTGCGAGCAATGCGGAGACCGTCAGGCGACGGCGGAGCAGCCGAGTGGGATCATCGGCAGCCGCGTCCTTTCGGTGCACGGGTTGCGGAACGGTGGCCGTGTAGCCCGTCGATTCCACGAGCGCGATCAGATCGGCCGGGGTGACGGTGTCAGCGAAGTTGACCCTGGCCTTTTCGGTGGCGTAGTTGACAGTGGCCGTGACGCCGTCCATCCGGTTCAGCTTCTTCTCGATGCGAGCGGCGCACGACGCGCACGTCATGCCGCCGATGTCGAGTTGGATCTCGTGTGCGTCCGGGGCGACGTTCACGGCGTCACGTCGTAGCCAGCTTCGTCGACGGCGGCGGCGAACGCGATCGGATCGATCGGTCCATCCGAGTGAACCGTCACGGCACCTGTCGCAAGATCGACCTGAACCTGCGTCACGTGTTCGAGCTTCGAGACCTCCTGCGTCACCGCAGCGACGCAGTGCCCGCACGTCATCCCGGCAACGGTGAAGGTGGCCGAGGTGTTCATGGTGTTCGTGCTCATGTCGCGCTCCTGACGAGATACCCCCCTGGGGTAAGCCCCACTGTATCGCCGCTGACCCTCGTCGCAACAGATCTCGCTCACCGAGCAGGTACCCCATAGGGGTATGATCGAGTCAATGGAATCGCACGCAGACTCAACGGGTCACGGCTACACCTCCGACAAGGCCGCGTACATCAAGCGCCTCCGGCGGATCGAGGGTCAGGTCCGCGGATTGCAGCGGCTGGTCGACGAGGACACCTACTGCATCGACATCCTCACTCAGGTCAGCGCGGTCACCAAGGCATTGCACGGTGTTGCCATCGGCCTGCTCGAACAACACGTGCGGCACTGTGTCGCCAACGCCGCAGCGAACGACCCCGAGCACCTCGACGACATGGTCGGCGAGGCAACCCGGGCGATCGAGCGGCTCATGAAGTCGTAGAGGCCAGGGCCGCAGAGCACCGACGGCCCCGGATCACATACTCGGTAGACCGAGCATCGCGAAGAGTTGGCCCATGCCGGTGAACTGGGCGATGCACAAGCCGAGCTCGATGAACTGGGCTTCGGTCAGGTGCTCGAGCGTCTCGTCGACGAGCTGCTTGTCGACCTTGGTGTGGTCGAGCCGGTAGACCTCGGTGAAGCGCAAAGCCGCTGACTCGGCGGCTGAGAACCTGTCATCGTCGAGTCGCCCCGCCAACACCGCATCGACGTCGTCGTCATCGACGACCGGAACGCCGGCAGGGTCGCGGAATCGGCTGCCGAGGCAGAACATGCAGCCGTTGCGGGCCGCGATGCGCAGCCGGCACAGCTCCTTGGTGCGCAGCGCCAGATTGGTCGAGTCGGTGACCACCGGCTGGTAGAAGGCGAACCACTTGTCGATCAGCCCCGGAGCGTGACCGAACTGACCGTAGAACGTCTTCATGCCCGAGCGTTCGATCCGTTCGGCCATCTCCGACGAGAAGTCCGTCACGGGTGTCAACATCGGTTGTGGGATCGCGCATTCGGTCACGGAACGAAGGTCGGCTGCCATGCGCGGATCGTACGCAGCGATGCGGCGAGTGGCCGACACGGACGTGTCACGGCAGCATCTGACTTCGGCGCCCGCTCGGATGGGAATCGGCGGCGAGCGCTACATTCACAACGTGATCAAGGGCTTCTCGCATGTGCAACTGGTCGTCGGTGACATCGATGCGAGCGTTCAGTGGTACCGCACCGTGCTCGGGATGGAGTGCATGTCGCGCGGGTCCTACACAGGCGGTGACTACGCCGCGTTGCGGAGTCCATCCGGTCGTTTCGTGTTCGGGTTGCAGACAGGACCGAGTTCGAACCCGTCCAGCATTGGTGCCGGGATGATCGATCACCTGTCGTTCGCGGTCGAGGATCGTGACGATCTGGAACGACATCGGAATGCAGCAGTGGCGGCCGGCATCGAAGCGAGCGCTCTGATCGAGGAAGCCGCGAGCTGGAACTTCCGGTTCCGCGACCCCGATGGGCTGCTGGTCGAGCTCACCGCGGCCAAGGCATCGACCGGCTGACCTGAAGCCGGCGCGAAACGGGCGGTCCGTCCATTCGAGTCGGCGTTGGGCGATGCGGTTGCTGCAGTGAGTGCGGGTGAGCATCGACGCGACAGGATGGCAACGAATCGGAGCATGTCTCCGGTGCTGATCGAGGGGAGCAAGCAGATGGCCGCAACAACGCCGGTTGCATTCGTGACGGGTGCAAGCAGGGGCATCGGCAGGGCCAGCGCTCTTGCGCTCGCCGAGGCCGGATTCGATGTCGTGATCACGGCTCGAACCGAACGAGAGGGCGAGGGACGGACCGAGCCCAATTCGGTTCGCAACGACGAACCGATCGTGCCGATCATCGGCAGCCTCGAGCGCACTGCCGCGGAGATCGAGGCGAAGGGTCGTCGCGCGTTGCCGATCAAGATGGACCTGCTCGATGCCGACGCGATCGTCGCCGCTCCGGCTCGAGCGTTACGCGAATGGGGCCGCATCGACGTGCTCTTCAACAATGCGGTTCACGCCGGAGGCGCGACGATGGACCGGCTGCTCGATCTCACGCCCGAAAGCCTGCTGACACTGATGGCCGGCAACTACGCCCACCAGATCCTGCTGATCCAACAGGTCGTCCCACACATGCTCGAGCGAGGATCGGGCCGGATCATCAACATGGTCTCCGGCTCAGCCCGGCAGGATCCCGTCGCACCCGCCGGCGCCGGCGGGTGGGGCATCGCCTACTCCGCTTCGAAGGCCGCCTTCGCACGTGTGGCCGGCGGCATCGAGGCAGAGTTCTCCGGCCAGGGCATCCGTGCATTCAACGTCGACCCCGGCAACGTGATCACCGAGAAGCGGCGAGCGCTGCGTCCGGTCGATGCCTTCGAAGGCAAATACGGCTCCGAGCCGGCCGAGGCGACGGCAGCTGTCGTGGCACGGTTGGCAACGAGCCCCGACGCCCCATCGATGGTGGGCAAGTGGATCTATGCTCCGAAGCTGTGCGCGGATCTGAACCTTCTCCCGCAATCGACGACCGAATCAAGCGCCTGAGTCCGCGCAGGACCACATCGTGCTGAGGGGTGACCAGCTGGTCTCCCAAGGCCGAGCGGCAGCGCCGCCTCCGGCCTCACCGACGGCCTACCTTCGCGCCAATGGCGCCCGTTCGGAGGTCGAGCACAAACGGCGGCAGCGCGATCGCGGCAACGTCATGTACCACATGCACGTCGGCCTCTCGACGTGGCCTGCAACGGAGGCTGCGATTGCCGAAGTGCACGGTGCACTTGCTTCGGAAGGCCACACCGTGGATCGCTTCGGGTTGGCGATGGACCGCGCGATGGGCGTGCCCGAGACCGAGCGCCATCTCGCGGTGAAAGAGACCGGGCCGCGCATCGAGCCCGACGAATGGCGGCGCCTGGGTGAGGCCGCTCCGGTCCAGCCGCACCTCGGCGACTACATGATCGGCTTTCCAGCCGGCTTCCAGAACACGTTGCGCGCGCTGGCGGCCGGCGTCACGACGATCGGCAACGTCGGCCAATACACGGCGTACGACCTGCTCGGCGGGTCCGACGAGATCCTCGTCACAGAGGAAACGGTTCGTGCCCTGGCGGCGATCGGCGCACTGCGCGAGCACGGCGCGATGGCGCACTCGAACCTCGAGGACGGGTCGGGTACGCAGGCGGCCCATTTCGGTTCGTACGTCGGCTGGGCCGCGCTCGAGTTGTACGTGGTCGAGGATCTCATCGGTGCTCGACTCGCGCACTGCTTCGGGAACACGATCCAGAGCCCCGAGCACCGCGCCGTGGTGCACTTCGCGCTCGATGATCTGCGCGATCGAGACTCGATCGGCTCGATGATCTACGGCAACACGGTGGATCATCGAGCCGGCGCATGGGCTCGGAACACCGCCGCGATCGCCACACAGTTGATGTGCGACATCGGGCTGCAACTGCGTCGGCCCACCGGGCACGCGGTCAACCCGGTGCCGTTGACCGAGGCCGAGCGCATTCCGAGCTCGGCCGAAATCGTCCAAGCTCATCTGCTGGCCCACGAGATCGAGCGCGAAGTGCGCAAGGCGCCGGACCTCTACGACTGGGATCGGCTCGAACGCTTGGGCGCCGCGACTGCGGCGTACGCCATCGAGTTCCGCAACGGCGCACTCGCAGCGTTGGAGGACGACGGCGTCGATGTCCGTGACCCGGCGCAGGTTCTGCTCGCGCTGCGGCGGACGACGATGGGTGAGCTGGAGCAGCGAGTCGACCTCGTTGCCCCCGCCGAGGTGGCTCGGCTCGAGCCGTGGAAGGCGTCGCACGTCCGCGGCCTTGCGGATCGGCTGAGGCAGGACGCGCCACGGCTCGACGGCCGACGAATCGTGCTCGCAGTGCTCGAAGTGCACGACCTCGTGCGCGACGCGCTGGCGCGGGTCATGCCGGCGGTCGGCGCGGAGGTCGTCCTGCTCGGCTCGAACACGTCGATCGACGGTGTGATGCGAGCCGCGGCCGAAGAGGATGCCGATGCGATCGTGATCGGTGTCTACAACGGCAACGCGTTGGCGGTCGGCGAACGTCTGGTGCGCGCCGCCGAGGTCGAACATTGGGAAGGGCAGATCTACATGGGTGGCATTCTCAATCAGGATGCCGGTGGTGCCCTTCCGATCGATGCAGAGCCGCGACTGTCCTCACTCGGCATCACGTGCGTCGGGCGGGTCGAGGATCTGCTTGCGCTCCTCGCCCGCCAGAACGCGTGATCGATCAGGCGTCGGGGTCGGCCTCGCCGTCGGCAAATGCTCGCATCGACGTGATCTTGCCGGCCGCGTCGAAGGTCATCACGTCGGTCGACGTCATCTTGATCTTCAGCTCACCGATCTCGATGTCGATGCGGAACTGGAACGCTGCCTCTCCGCCGCACACCGTGACCGGCCCGATGCGGGTCATCCGCGGGTCCACTTCCATCGCCGCGATCCCGGCATAGAACTCGCGGATCGTGTCGCGCCCCTTCTTCAGCTCGGAGCCGATCGGATCCTCGATCCAACAGTCGTCGGCATACAGATCCATGATCCCGTCGGTGTCTCCAGCGTCGACCAGTTCGACATAGCGATTGCAGATCGCGACCAATTCAGCACGTTCGGCCATCAGGCCCCCCTTCAGTTGCAGGCGACCATACGCGCCGCGCACTGCCGGGGCCGAACGCTGACGACCGTGCCGTCTGCGGGTTCGGCCGCCGGCGTCGGCGTGTGTACCCTCACCGCGGGCGACGGGCGTCGCCACGAGAAGGGGGGAACGCGCTGATGCGCTTCGACGGCAAAGTGGTGTTGGTCACCGGCGCAGGCTCCGGCATCGGCCGCGAGGTCGTGCTGCGGTTGACATCCGAGGGCGCAACCGTCTTCGGTCATGATCGCGACGGTGATCGCCTTGCCGAGACGTCGGCTTTGGCCGGCGGTATCGCCACGCGAGTCGGCGATGTGATGAGTCCCGAAGAGTGCTCGGCAACGGTTGCGGCATGCGTCGCCGAACACGGCCGCCTCGATGTCCTCGGCAACATCGCGGGCATCGCGCGATCCGAGCACTTCCTCGATGTCACGGTCGATCAATACCGGCAGATGATGGCGGTCAACGCCGATTCGTGCTTCTTCTTCTGTCAGGCCGCGATCCCACATCTACTGGAGACCGGCGGCAACATCGTCAACATCGCGTCCAACGCGGGTGTGATGGGTCAGGCCTACACCGTCGCCTACTGCGCTTCGAAGGGTGCGGTGGTGCAGTTGACGCGGGCATTGGCGATGGAGTTCGTGAAGACGAAGCTGCGCGTCAACGCCATCGCCCCCAGCGGCGTGAACACCAACCTCGTTCGCGGTTTCCAGATGCCGTCCGACGTCGATTTCGCGCTGATGGCGCCGTACATGGGCTTTCGGCCGATGAGCGAACCGAGCGAGATCGCATCGCTGTTCGCGTTCCTCGCATCCGACGAGGCGAAGTCGATGACCGGGGCCATCGTCAACATCGACAACGGGGTCACGGCCGGATAGCGCAGACTCCCTGGCTCGCCCGATCGCGACTCGATCCGCGACCATGGCGCATGCCGCTCAGCCGATTCGACGAGTTCCTCGCTCACCAGACGTCGGACACGTTCGACCACGTGGCCACCTCCGATCGTCACTTCTACGATCGCTACTACTTCAACATGCATGCGAGCAGCGACGAGCTGTTCGTGATCATCGGCCTCGGGCAGTATCCGAACCTCGGCGTCACCGACGCGTTCATCACCGTGTCGATCGGCACCGCTCAGCACACGGTGCGGGCATCCCGCGAACTGGGCTCGGACCGCATGGACACGAACGTCGGGCCGCTGGGCGTCGAGATCATCGAAGGGTTGCGCACGTTGCGAGTCACCTGCGCACCGAACGAGTGGGGGATCGAGGCCGACCTGACCTTCACCGGCACCGTCGATGCGCTCGAAGAACCCCGTACCTGCACCCGCCGCTACGGCAGAGTCGAGCAGGACGTCACTCGTTACGCCCAGGTCGGTGGCTGGAGCGGTCATCTGAAGGTGGCCGACAAGCACTTCGACGTCACTCCCGACAAGTGGCAGGGGGCTCGTGATCGGTCGTGGGGCGTGCGTCCCGTGGGCGAGCGCGAACACCCCGGGATCAGGGTTCGGCAGGCCACCGACGGCCACGGTTTCCGTCATGACTGGCTGCCGATGCAGTTCGACGACCACATGCTCAAGGTTCAGATCGATCAGGACGCGGACGGCACCCGCTTCGTCGAGGAATCGATGCGGGTCTGGAACACCGGGCTCGACCGTCCCATCGAACACCTCGGCCGGCCCGAGATCGACAGCACGTACATCTCGGGAACGCGCGAACTCGCGGGGTCGACCGTCACCGTTCCGGTGCCCGGTGGCGAGCCGGTCGTCGTGACCACCACGCCACTGCGAACGCTGTACCTCGCGGCCGGATCGGGGTACGTTCCCGACGCGACATGGGGACACGGCTACTACCAGGGGCCGCTGAAGGTCGAGGGCATCAGCCACGACCTCAGCAGTGCAGAGACGCGCCGCCAGTACGCATTCCTCAACGAGACGCTGTCGCGATTCGCGCTGTCCACCGGTCAGGTCGGCTACGGCATGCACGAGAACATCTTGATGGGCATCTACCGGCCCACGGGGTTCGACACGCCGCAGACGAACGCCCCCTGACGCCTTCGGATCCTCGTCTCATCGGGCCGCATCCAGCAGATCGAGCGGATCCAGGGGCACGCTGAAGCCGAGCTCGCCGCGGATGACAGCGCATCGTTGGGCCCACTCGGCCGCCTCTTCGTGCCGGCCCACGTCGCGCAGGAGTACAGCGGCATGGCGCGCGGCGGAGTCGTCGAACGGATCGAGTGCCAATTGGTGCTCGATGGCGCGAACGGCCCGATCGATGTCGCCGTCAACGACCGCCGATTCCACGATGACGGCGAGCAGACGAACGGCTCGGCGCTGTGCTCGTTCGCGCGGCGCAACAGACCATTCCTCGAACCGGTCTGCCGGCAGCAACTCGCCGGCGTACAGCGCAAGCGCTTCCTCGGCTGCGGCGCGCCGACCCTCTGGTGCGGCAGTCGATGCGAGTTGAGCGAGGCGTTCGAAGACCTGGCTGTCGACCACGGCCGTCGGCACGAGAGCGATCACACCCTCGTTGCGATCGAGGAGCGGGCCGGCTCGACGGACCCTGGCCAACACGTTGCGGAGGCGACGCCGGCCGACATCGGTTGCGGTGTCTGGCCACAGCAGCTCCGCCAGCTCGTCGACGGGAAGCGGCCGACCGGCGAGCGCGAGCAGTTTCACGACCTGTGCCGGTCGGCCCGCGGGAACCGGTATCTCGACGCCGTCGACCTCGGCTCGAAAGCCACCGAGCACCGATATCCGCACCGGCGGAATCGACTCGCCGTCGACGAGGCGCATGAGCGACGACCAGATCTCCGGCTCGTGCAACATCGCGAATTCGGGATGGCCCAGGGATTCGAGTTCCTCGCTGACGGCAGCGGCCTTCGCCCGCGCTCCGGCGATGTCGCCGCGTCGCGCTCGTGCGTGCGCGATCAGAAGCATCAACCGCCATCGGTTCGAGGCGTTCTGCGATCCGTCGACCCGGTCGAGCGTGAGGAGTCCTTCGGCCAACCTCGCGTCACCGAACCGTGCGGCCAGGGCGCCGATCGCTGCCTCCGGGATCTCAGGCAGTTCCTGCTTCGCGGCCTGATCGATCGCCCGGGTGAGGTACTCGTCAGCGATCTGCTCGGCGCCGACCATGGCGGCCATCTCGGCGGCCTCGGCCAGGAATTGCGTGCCGGTGGGGTGATCGAGCCAGTCGCCTGGATTCCTCTCGGCCTCACGAAGCCAACGCAACGTGCCGTCGATGTCACGGCGACGGGCCACCACCTTGGCTTGGGTCCAGGCCGCGTAGCCGAGGACGCGTTGGTCACCGTGCGAACGGCCGATGGACCGCGACTCGCTGAGTGCAGCGATCGCTTCGTCATCGCGCCCGAGCAGGGCCAACGATTCGGCAAGAAAGGTCAGCTGCACGGCGCGCCGGCGGGTGCGTCGCCCCAGCAGTTCGACGCCTTCGGTCAACCGAGTGACACCGAGCTCGAAGTCGCCGCGTGGGATCAGGACGAAGAACCCGAGTGTGCACAACACATCGGCCACGCCGACGTCGTTACCGATCGTTCGCATCGCTCCTGCGGCTTCGGCCAGCAGGTGGGATGCGTCGACCAACGACCGATCGTCGCCCTTCCATGCCGTGATCCTGCCGAGTGCGTGCAGGCAACGCGAGCGGGTGACGAGCTCGTCGGGCGGCGTGACGGACAGCAGGGCGCGCCCCCGACGTTCGGTCTCTTCGACCTTGGAATCGCGGTTGAGGTCGAACACCAGCTCGGCCTCCAGCTCGCGTGCCAGTACCGGGTCGTTGTTGACCCGCACGATGTCGGCGAGACGGTCCAGAAGCCGCGTGCGAAGCGTGATGCGTACCCGACTCTCCGCGGCTCGCGCCAGTTTGGCGAGGCAGCGTGCGTTGGCAGCGACGACGAGTGGGGGTACGGCGTTGAGCAGCGAAGCCATCTCGTCGACATCGATCTGATCGAGCACGTCGTATGGGATCGCGGCGATCAGGGTGCAGACCTCTTCCGGATGTCGGGCAGCGAGCAGCATGTCGATCGCGAGCGTCGTCTCACCCTTGTGAAACACGACGCCCAGCGCCGTCACGAGGTCGTCGTCGTTGATCGGACCGCGGCTGCGAAGGTGCTCACGGACGGGATCCGCGAGACGCCACCATGCGCCCGTTGCCCGGATCGGAAGCCCCGAGGTGATCACGGATTGAATCAGGTTCGGAATGCCGAGTGCGGTGCCGATCTCGTCCGACACGACCGGGAGGTGTCCGAGGACCGTCAACGTTCGAGCGTCGAGCAGGGTCGAGTCACGGAGCAGCTCGGCGACGAGCGAATCGAGACTGGCACCCCCCGATGCGGTCATCGGCGTCCGGTGCTCGGCTGCGATCGCCAACGTGATCGCCGCCGGCCATCCGGAACACTCGCGCGTGATCGTCACGGCGAGGTCGTCGTCGGCCGACATGACCTGTTCCATGAGCGTGTTGGTCTCGCTCGCGGTGAACACGAGTTCGTCGACGCCGAGGCGCAGCGCACCGGCGATGTCCAACGCAACAGATCGACCGGTGATCACGACTCGCCAAGCGGGGACGAGCGACGAGCACAGGCCGACGACGGCATCGAGCGCTCCGTCGTCGAGCACCTGCGCGTCCTCGACGACCAGGCACCCGCCCTGAGGCACCGCTCGAACGAGTGCAACAGCGATCACCGAGAGTTCGGCCGGCACATCCTCGAGATCGGTGCCGGCTTCGACCGCCGCAGCCAGGCCCGCCGTCCTGCATGCGTCGCGAAGTCGTGAGACGAGACGAGCCGGTGAGGAATCGCCGCTGAAGAGGAAGACGCGGACGGTCGAGACGGAACCAGCCGCAAGCTGTTCGGCAAGCGACGACTTACCGAATCCGCCCGGGGCCTCGAGCACGACGACTGACGCGCGGGCGGTGCGGTCGAACAGGCGCGGTCGTTCGATCAACGTCAGAGCATCCCGCTCTCGGTCCCGCTCGACCACCACGAGCGATGACTCTACGAGACCTCTGGGTGACGAGGCCACGGTGGGCGCACACAACGTGAAGTGAAAAACCGTCGATCATCTCGACCCTCGAGCACGCAGCCGCTGGGACGCGTTGCCGACGTGCATCGGCGAGCGAGGTCTACCGCGTGTGGGCGAGTGTCGATTCGGACGCTGCAAGGTCCGACTCGTCGGCTGGCGGCTCAGCGCGAATGACCACGACCGGGACCGTCGCGTTGTCGAGGATCGCGTTGGCCGTCGAACCGAACAACCGCGAACGGATGCCGCCACGTCCTCGAGAACCGACCACGATCATGTCGCCGTCGCGTGCGGTTTCGAGCACAGCGGACACAGGGCTGCCTTCGACGAGGCATCCGGTGACGGTCACGCCGCATCGCTCGCGCGCTGTCTCCACGGCACGATTCAGTGTGCAGTCGGCATCGATCTCGGTGAGCTCGCGAGCTTGGAGTGAACTCGTGTCGGTCGCCTCGTACGGGTATGACCAGCCGTGTACCACGACGAGTTCGACGTCATAGCGGTCGGCTTCGTCTCCTGCCCAATGCAGCGCTCGGTGCGATGCCGCAGAACCGTCGACGCCAACGACGATGCGGTCGGGTGCGTCTCGACCGGCACCGCCGCGCACGACGGCTACCGGGCATGGGCTGTGACGCACGAGATGCCGTGGGGTGCTGCCGAGCCAGAACGCCGCGGCACCTTCATGGCTGCTCGAGCCGACGACGACCAGATCGTCGGGGCCCACGTCGTCGAGCAGCGCGGTCGCCGCCGCATCCGCGGCCACGACGGTCGTGAAGGTCAGGGTGGGGAACGCTGCTCCGATCTCGGCCTTGATCCGTTCGGCGTTCGTGTTCGCTGCCTCGCTGACCGCCTCGAACGCGGCCCCGCCACCGAGACCGAGTGCGGCTTCGCTGCTCAGCATCGGCATCTCGAAGCAGGTGACGACCCGCAGCGGCATCTTCCGGACGTCCGCTTCGTGCGCGGCCCACATCGCGGCGTTGTCCGATGACGAGGTTCCGTTGTATCCGACGACGATCTTGTTGGTCATGTCTCCATCGTCGGCCTCGGACCGTCACGTGCATAGGGTCTGTGGTCCCGATGTTGCCCGCACGAAGCAACGGAGCCCACGTTGGAGACGACCCTGCACGAGTAGGTTGTGGTCGTGCCGATCCGTGTGTTCCTGCTCGATGACCACGAAGTCGTGAGGCGCGGCGTGCGCGAGTTGCTGGAGAGCGCCGACGACATCGAGGTGGTCGGTGAGGCCGGCACCGCCGCCGAGGCGTTGCATCGAGTTCCTGCCGCGGCGCCCGACGTCGCGATCCTCGACGTTCGGCTACCCGACGGTACGGGCATCGAGGTGTGTCGTGATCTGCGGTCGACGATGCCCGATCTGCGCTGCCTGATGCTGACCTCGTTCAACGACGACGAGGCGCTGTTCGATGCGATCATGGCGGGTGCCTCGGGGTATGTGTTGAAAGAGGTCCGTGGCCTGGATCTGATCGAGAGCGTGCGTCGAGTGGCCGCTGGTCAGTCCTTGCTCGATCCGATCGTGACGGCTCGGGTGCTGGACCGACTCCGCAATCCGCCACGCGATGCGTTGACAGCATCGTTGACGGCCCAGGAAACGACGATTCTGGCCCACCTCGCTGATGGGCTGACCAATCGTCAGATCGCAGAGAAGATGTTCCTGGCCGAGAAGACCGTGAAGAACTACGTGTCGAACCTCCTTGCCAAGTTGGGGATGGACCACCGCACGCAGGCTGCTGTGTACGCCGCTCGGCTCGCCGAACGGCGTTCTCAGCGACCTGGTCAATGAATTCGCACGGGCAGGGCACAAAGTCACAAGCACAGAGGTCCGGCTCCTCTGCCGCCTGAACGGCGCGTTTCGTACGGTGATGTTCAGAAGAAGTGAACAACCCGGAGGAACAACCCATGACCGCAGCAACCGTCGTACCATCCCGACACACCGAGCCGACCCCGGCAACACAAGCAACAGCGGCGGAGGTGCCGGTCGTCGCCCTCAAGCGGCGAACGATCGACAGCGTCCTGATCGGATTCGGTGTCGTCGCCACCCTCGTGTTCGCTGTCGCCGGCGGACTCCTGACATGGGGCAACAACTTCTCTGGTGACTACGTCACCAAGGAATTGAGCTCGCAGCACGTGTCCTTCCCCGATTCCGCTCAACTGACCACTGAAGGTCGCACCGATCTGCTCAAGTGGGCCGGCCACAAGGTCGACACAGGTGACGAAGCGCAGGCCTATGCCAGCTACATCAACGGCCACCTGGCCAAGATCGCCGGCGGCTCGACCTACTCCGAGCTGAGCGTCCCCCAGAACGCCGCCAAGGCAGCAGTCACGGCTGCGGTCACGGCCAAGCAACCGCAGGCCACCATCGATGCGCTGCAGGGCAAAGTCGATGCGATCACCGCTCAGCGGACGACCCTGTTCACCGGTGAGACCCTCAGAGGGCTGCTGCTCTCGGCCTACGCCTGGTCGACCGTCGGCATGATCGCCGGGTTCGCCGCAGTCGGTGCCTTCATCGCCGCCGCAGTGATGGCGATCCTGGTGGTGCTCGGAGTGTTCCACCACCGCAAGACCCCCAAGACCGCCTGACTCCGCAGCGCGGACCACGAACGTGCCCGGCCTCCCGGCCGGGCACGTTCGCGCGTCAGGTCAACGACGGACGGATGAGGAACTTCTGCCCGGTCGCCTGCCGTGCATACGTCGAGATCGCGTCGAGGCTCAATGCCGCGGCCAGCGACACCTCGTCGGTGTAGTGGCTCGCGAACGTGGTCTCGAGTTCCGCTGCGACGCGCTGTCGCAGCCGGATCATGCCCTCGAGCCCGAGCTTTCCGAGGAACGGCGTGAGCAGGAATCCGCCGATGGACCAGGACATGCCGAAGTCGCGGGTCAGCTCCGTTGGACTGCGATCCAGCCCCCCGTAGATGTACACCTGCTTGTGAACATCGCTGCCGTAGCGGCTGTACTCGGCGGCACTGGCATTGGCTGCGTTCTCCATGCAACTCAGGATCTGGCTCGCCGTCGTTCCGCCGCCGATCGCATCGAACGCAAGCGTCGCACCGGTCGCGATCAACGCTGCGGTGAGGTCGGCTGCGAACGACGGTTGACTCGAATCACACACGTGGATCGCGCCGAGGTCGCTCAGGATCGCGGCCTGCTCTGGTCGACGAACGATGTTGACCAGCGGGACACCATCCGCGTGACAGATGCGTTGCAGCATCTGCCCGAGGTTCGACGCAGCCGCGGTGTGGACGAGTCCGCGGTGGTTCTCCATCCGCATCGTCTCGACCATCGCAAGCGCGGTGAGTGGGTTGACGAAGCACGATGCGCCGGACGCGGCACTCGTGCCGTCGGGAAGGTCCATGCACATCATCGTCGGGACCGCCCGATACTCGCCGTAGGTCGCGCCGCCCGCGAAACCGACGAGGCGACCCAACAGCGCCTGAGCGGCAGGTGACTCGCCTGCCGCGACAACGACGCCCGCACCCTCGTTGCCGACCGGCATCGACTCTCCGAAGCGCGAAGCCAGCCGATGAAGCGCCGCCGAGGGGATCGGTGCGGTCACGATCGGAGCATCGGCCGGCCCTGATGACGTGGCCCGGCCGATATCGGCTGCCGCGAGCAGAAGGCCGAGATCCGATGGATTGATCGGAGCAGCATCGATCCGCACCAGCACTTCGTGCGCACCGGGGGTCGGCGTGTCCACTGTCTCGATCGAGAGCTGCAGCTGCCCGTCGGCAGTCACCAGTGATCGGATCTGACGCATTGTCGTCGGGATGTTGTTCGGGTTGGTCATGGCAGCTCCGGTCGTTCGTTCTCCGTGGGACGCTACGCCCGCTGCCGGCCGTGCGTTGCGCATTCCGATCGGCGCCGTCCCGTCGTCAACTGTGCCGACCGACGTGGCAGAGTGAGACGCGACGAGGTGCTCGACGACCGACCTGGAGTTCACCATGACGACGACCACGACGATGGCTGCAACCGCCGCCGCCGGCAACACGCCGACCATGTTCTTCCGTCCCGGCCCGCATCAATTGGCGCGGACACCCGATGACTGGGTCGATCAGCCGTACACCCGCTTCGCGTTGCAACCGA
The DNA here is from genome assembly GCA_038227995.1 of Acidimicrobiales bacterium. Lineage (GTDB taxonomy): Bacteria > Actinomycetota > Acidimicrobiia > Acidimicrobiales > Ilumatobacteraceae > WLMZ01. The sequence goes on along the minus strand of JBBRPP010000007.1, from coordinate 33,241 downwards.
TGTCGCCGACGATCGGTGCGGTGGTCGATGGCATCGCAATGGCAGATGACGTCGACGCCGACCTCTTCCAGGAACTGAACCGCGCACTGCTCGAATGGAAGGTGCTGTTCTTCCGCGATCAACACCTCACCAGCGCCCAGCAGACAGCGTTCGCGGCGAACTGGGGCGCGCTCGAGAACCATCCGTTCATCAAGCTCCGTACCGACAACCAGCCAGACGACGCACCACAGGTCGTGCGGCTGGAGAAGGGCCCGAAGTTGGGTGGCTTCGAGAACATCTGGCACAGCGACGTGACGTGGCGCGTCAATCCTTCGCTCGGTTCCATCCTGCGTGCCGTCGAGGTGCCGGCAGTCGGCGGCGACACGCTGTGGTCCGACATGGCGGCGGCATACGACGGGCTCAGCGACGAGATGAAGGAGCGCATCGACGACCTCGTCGCCGTGCACGACTGGATCAACTCGTTCGGGCGCGGCATGGACCAGGCGACCCGAGATGGGTTGCGGCCCGATTTCCCAGCCGTCGAACACCCCGTGGTTCGCATCCACCCCGAGACCGGCCGCAAGACGCTGTACGTCAATCAGGCATTCACCCAGCACATCGTCGGACTCGATTCAGCCGAGAGCGACGAGCTGCTGCGTTACCTGTACACACGGGCCGCCATCCCCGAATACCAGTGTCGGTTCCGCTGGCGCGCCGGCGACGTCGCGTTCTGGGACAACCGCTCGACCCAGCACTACGCGGCATCGGACTACTTCCCGCAGCGCCGCGTGATGGAGCGCATCACCGTTGTCGGAGACCGCCCCGCTGGCCGTCGCTGACCCGCGTCGTCGGCGGCCGAGCTGGCGTCAATCGTCGGGTTCCACCGGTGATGTGGAGCGACGCAAGAACTCGACGAGCTCAGCGACATCGCTGACAGCGCTGCGTTCACCGCTCACGACGTGTTCGGCTTGACCGACGATCTGTCCTGCCTGCAGGCGGTCGTTGTCGAGGCGGAGCACGAATGAAACGGTCACGACGTGAAGGTATGACATGGCCGTACCAGTCGCGTACCAGCGGTGTCGCTGTGGTCTTGTCCCTGTGGTCTCGTCCCGGCCGCGGCCGTGGCAAGGCGTCAGTGCGTTGCGGCGAGCCTCACGTCGACGGCCGCGGCAGCGCGGACCGTCGGTTGTCCCGAGCGCGGGATGAGAAACGAGATCGCAAAGCTGACGACGCCCGTCGTGCACGAGAACAGCAGCGGCCATTTGGCACCGGAGGCGAGCGCCTCGACGAAGATCCGATGCAGGGTCGCCATCTCCTCGGTGGTGGCCTGTTTCGGCGGCACGAACGTGACCCCGTTCGCGCGGAACAGGGCAGTTGCGCGCATCTTCACGTCGGCCGACAAGTCCGTCGATCTGGCCACTCGACCGATGGCTGACGCGATCGTGCGCGAGCTGAGCAGCGAGCCGATGATCGCGACCCCCAGCGACACGCCCATCTGCTTCGCGGTGTTGTTCGCCCCGCCGGCCGCGCCCGCCTTTTCCGGATCGATGTCGGACAGGACGATGTTCGTGATCTGTGGGATCGACAGCCCGAAGCCGATCCCGAACATCACGAAGGTCGGGAGCAACGTCCAGAACTGGAGCGTCGGCGAGATCACGAGGGCGAGATACCCGAAGGCGCCGATCGTCACGACGATGCCGACGCGGATGATCACCACGAGTGGGACGCGGCGCGCCAGGCGACTGCTGATCTGTGCGCCGATCAGGAAGCACACGCCCGACGGCAACTGCCACAGACCGTTGGTCTGTGCACTCAGATGACGACCCTCCTGCAGGAACACGGGCAACACGAACGCGAGCCCGAATTGGCCGAGCGAGAGCACCGCAACGGTGAGCAGACCGAACCGGAACGCGCGATGTCGGAGCTGACCGAACTCGAAGAGTGGAGAGGCGTCGTTGTGCTCCTTTGCGCGCGAGGTCCGATAGAAGGCGGTCAGGATCACGATCGCGAGGATGAACGCAACCAGCACGATCGACACCGGACGAGATGCCGGCCACAGATCGTTGCCGCCGACGCGAAACGACCTGCCGGGCGTGATCCATCCGTACGTCTCACCCTCGCTCAATCCGAAGACGAGCAGTGCCATGCCAGACGCGATCAGCAGCGCGCCGACGATGTCGAGGCGTTCTCGCTTGCCCGTCGATCGCAACTTCGGCATGAAGATCAACGAGCCGATGATCGCGAACGGCACGATGATCACGTTGATGCCGAATGACCACCGCCACGAGTAGTTCGAGGTGAGGAACCCGCCGATCACCGGACCGAGTGCTGCGCTGGCGCCACCGACCGCTCCCCACAGTCCGAACGCGACGGCTCGCTCGTGACCGACGAACGTCTTGGAGAGGATCGCAAGGCTGCTCGGCATCATCAAGGCCGCGCCCACACCCTCGATGATCGCCTCGCCGATCACGAGTTGTGGGACCGACTGCGACAGAGCAGCGATCAGCGAACCGGCACCGAACAGCGTGGCGCCGATGACGAAGACTCGGCGGTGACCGAACAGATCGCCGAGTCGTCCGCCGATGATCAGCAGCGACGCGAACGTCAGCGCGTAGCCGGTGATGACCCACTGCAGGCTCGGCAGCGTCGTGTGGAAGCTGCGCAGGATCGTCGGGATCGCGACGTTGAGCACCGTGGTGTCGAGGCTGATGATCACGACCGTCGCCGTGGTGATCGCGAGGGTGACCCAGCGGCGGGGGTCCTTGCCGTCGATCGCCTGCCGTGGCATCACGTCCGGTCCGTCGTTCAGCGCGGTCACTTCGTGCTGAGCGGGCGGCGATCCATCATCCGAAGCTACACCGAGGGTCGGCGGCGGATTCAGGTGGTCAGTTCGATGATGTCCTCGGGTGTCAGCTTGCGCGCCGCGATGCCGTCGAAGCCGTTGCCACTGGTGTAGCTGTCCTCGCCGATGAACAGGCCGTCCTCGTTGATCGGCCACAGCACAGCCATCCGTGCCTCATAGAGGTAGAAGGCGTCGGGGTCGTCGACCTCGATCCCGTAGGTCTTCAGGCGGCCACCGGGATAGGCGATGCGCATGAGTCCTTCGGTGAGGATGCAGTGACGGTCGACGACGAGTCGATCGATGGCGAACTGCAGCCGTGTTGCTCCCGAAGCGATGAAGTTCTCGTAGAACGTTCGCACCGCAGCCTTGCCGCGCGGGCTGTTCTCCGGCGGCGCACCGAAAGCGGTGTAGCTGGCGTCTTCGGCGACCGTCGCCATGAGCGTGTCCAGATCGCCTGCGGCCTCGGCCCTCATGTGCAGCAGGAGTTGGTCGAGGTTGCGACGCAGGATCGGGTCCGTTTCGGTCGTCAGTCGATCTGCGACAGCGGACCACGACAGGTTCTGATCGATGACGGCCATGATTGCGATCGTACGGCATCGGTTGAGTAGCACTGCAGCACTGCAGCTCGGCAGCTCGGCAGCTCGGCAGGTCGATGACGAACGGCGATCGGTAGTGTCGCCGGTGAACGAGCCGCGATGGCTCGGCAGAGTCCGGGGGTGGCGATGCGCGCGTGGCGGGTGACGAAGTACGGGCGACCGAGCGAAGCATTGCAGTTGCAGGACATCGCAGCGCCGACCCCGGGCCCAGGCGAGATCTTGGTGCGCACCACTGCGAGCGTCTGCAACTACAACGAGGTCGACGCGTGTCACGGCCGTTATCTCACCGTCAACCCTGAGATCCCGTACACGCTCGGCATGCAGTTCGCCGGCGAGGTGACTGCGGCCGGTGACGGATCCGAGGCGTGGGTCGGTCGGCGCGTGATGGGGATCAGCACGGGTGCGATCGGTGCTCACGCGGAGCAAGTTGTGGCGCCGGCGGCGATGGCATTCGATGTGCCCGACGGACTCGACGACATCGAGGCTGCCGCGTTCTATCTTCCGTTCCACCTCGCTCATCTCGGTCTGCACGAACGTGGACAGTTGCAGCCGGGCGAAACCGTTCTGATCCACGCTGCAGCCGGCGGCGTCGGGTCTGCGGCCGTGCAACTCGCGGTCGCCGCAGGAGCGCGAGTGATCGCGACCGCTGGCGGCGCCGACAAACTGGCAGTCGCCAAGCAGCTCGGCGCCGATGTCGTCATCGACTACCGCGCCGGTGACTTCGTCGATTCTGTTCTCGATGCAACAGAAGGCCGCGGCGTCGACCTCTGCTTCGACGGTGTCGGCGGCGATGTGATGATGCAGTCGTTGCGCTGCCTGGCCCGCAACGGCCGTCATCTGATCGTCGGCTTCGCCAGCGGTATCGAGGCCGAAGAGGTGCCGATGGTGACGGGGCGGATGTTCTGCTTCGGCAATTACGCGGTGCTCGGAGTCATCCTGTCGTATCAGGACCCGACCACCGTGCCGCGCGGCTTCGGGTACAACCCGATGCCGCGTTCGGTCGGCGAGCAGGTGAACGCCGCGCTGGAAGAACTGCTGCGCGCCGGCACGATTCATCCGATCGTCGGCAAGGTCGTTCCGTTCGAGGATCTTCCACTGGCGTTGGAGGACATGGAGAACCGTTCGACGATCGGACGTGTCGTCGTCCGCATCGCAACCTGATCACCCGTCGCTTTTCGCAGCGGGCGGATTGGCGGCCACCAGACGACGGCCGAAGCGGCGCAGCTCATCGCGGAGGGTTGCGGGCTCGACGACCTCGTATGGCAGCGGAAGGCCGACGACGAATCGCGCTACCCAATCGCCGTCGCCGCCGATGTCGACCAACGTGTGCTGATCGTTGTCGGGGTCGATGCGCGCGACCCCGATGGTCGGTGGGATTTCGCGGATCGCTTCGCGCAACGGCGCGTGGATTCGAATGGTCGAGCGTTCGGTGTAGGAGTGGACGGCAAGGCCTTCGGCCACCAGGGTTGCCGCGTCGGGGACGTCGCCGCGTTGGAAGCGTGCACCGGTGTTGCGCACGCGCGTGATCCGGTCGACACGGAATGTTCGCCAGTCGTCGCGGTCGAGGTCGTCGGCGACGAGGTACCAGCGGTTGCCGACCGACACCAGGCGGAATGGTTCGACGTGACGAGAGGTCTCCACATCGTCGCCGCTGCGATAGTCGAATCTGATCCGTTCGGAGCGCGAGCAGGCGACGGCCAGCGCCATCAACGACTCGACGTCGCCGGCAACGTCGGGGACGCGTGATGACGCCGATCCGACATCGACCACGACCGATGTCAAGGCACTCACCCGGTCGCGCAGCGTGGCCGGCATCACCTGACTCAACTTGGTCAGCGCGCTCAGGGCGCCATCCGCGATCGACGCCGACGACCGGTGCGCGATCTGATGCAGGGCGACGGCCATCGACACGGCTTCGTCGTCACTGAGCAGCAACGGCGGAAGCCGTCCGCCGGCGCCAAGCGAGTAGCCGCCGTAGGGGCCGGTGACCGATTCGATCGGGTAGCCGAGGTCGCGCAGCCGAGTGATGTCACGGCGGACCGAGCGCTCGGTGATCTCGAGTCGTTCGGCCAATTCGTCGCCTCGCCACGTCGATCGCGAGGACATCATGGCGAGCAGGCGCAGGAGGCGGGCGGGGGTGTCGATAGCTCGAATTGTACGTGAGTTGCGGACTTGATCTGTCCGCAACCGTGCGTATGTTCGACTCCAGTGAGGTGGCTCGCCGCCCAATCCGAAACCCACGGAGGAGACCCGTCATGAACCCAAACGACAGCTTGCACATCGTCCTCGACCGCCAGGCCGCGATGCGACGTGAGATGCAGGTTCTGGCCATTGCCCGCAACGCTCGGCTGCAGCGCAAAGCGCGCCGGGCGTCAGCGAGCGAGGTGGATCGGCAGCTTCTTGAGTCCGTTGTTCAGGTTGGACCGAATGCGCCGAGCGGGCCCGGTTTGCTCGATCGTCGAGAACGTCTTGAGCAGCTCGTCGAAGAACACGCGGCCTTCGAGCCGGGCCAGGTGGACGCCGAGGCAGAAGTGTTGGGCGTAACCGAACGACAGGTGTTGGTTCGGTGACCGGCGAATGTCGAAGAGCTGCGCGGTGTCGCCGAACACTTCTTCGTCGCGATTGGCCGACGTGTACATCATCGCGACCTTGTCACCGGCTTTGATCTCGACCCCGCGCAGTTCGGTGTCGGCCAAGGCCGTGCGTCGGAAGTAGTGCAGCGGGTTCACCCAGCGCAGGATCTCCTCGACCGTGCTTGGAATCAGCGCGTGATCGGCGCGCACGTCGCGCATCTGATCGGGGTGGGCCAGGAGCGCTGCGGTGCCCGATGACAACATCGTCTTCGTGGTGTCGTTGCCGGCCGTGACGAGTTGCACGAAGAAGCTGGCGAACTCCATGTCGTCGAGCGGGCCGTCACCGAAGTTGCCGGCCAGGATCAACGACGTGAGATCTTCGCGTGGCTCTTCCTGGCGGCGCCGGGCGGCGAAGTTGTACGCATAGATCGCCATGTCGCTGAGGCCCGAGCCGGCGCTGTATCCGTCGCCGGCGAGCTCGGGATCCTGGGCACTGGTGCTCTGTTCGGCCCAGTCACGGATCTGGTTCCAGTCCTCTTCGGGGATGCCGACGAGTTCGCCGACGACCTGGCTCGGCAACGATCCGGAGACATCGTGGACGAACTCGACGTCGCCTTGTTCAGCTGCCGCGGCGAAGATCGTGCGGCACAGGTCGCGGATGCGTTCTTCCATGCGGCCGATGACCTTGGCCTGGAAGCTTTCCGCGAGCGGCTTGCGATGCGTGGTGTGGCGCGGCGGGTCCATCATCAGCAGCATGTTGCGGCTCTGCGCCAGCTGCTCGGGCGCCATGTTCTCCAACACGACGCCCTGTTCCTCGGCGGAGAACAGATCTGGTCGGCGGGCGACGTGGATGACATCGGCGTGCTTCATGACGGCCCAGTAGCCGGCCTCGTCGGGCATCGGCTGCCAGTGGACCGGATCGGTGCGGCGCAGGTCGGAGAAGATCTCGTGGATCGGCCCGTCGACGTAGAGATCGGGATCGTAGATGTCGTAGGTGACGGTCATCGTGGCAGTCCTCCGGTGTGTGGTCGACTCGGCAACCCTGAGAACAACGACGGCAGCATCCCCAGCGGCAACCCGTTCGGACAATACATGGGCGATCGGCGGGGACGGGTGGCGGACGAACGTCACGCCGGTCCGGAGGTGTCCGTTGCGTCGGCGCCCGAGCGAGCAGGCAACAATGGGTGTGTCGATCCGGTCCGGCCCGGACGAGTACGAGGAGATTTCTTGATGGGTTCCAATCAGCGTTCGCAGATCACGATGGCCGACGATGAGATCGCCACGTTCATCGAACAGAGCCGAATCGCGACGATGGGGACGATCGGTCCGGACGGGCGGCCGCACCTGGTTGCCATGTGGTACGCCGTGATCGATGGCGCGATCTGGTTCGAGACCAAGGGCCGCGCGCAGAAGGTCAAGAACCTGCAGCGCGATGATCGCATCACATGCATGATCGAAGACGGCAACACGTACGACACGTTGCGCGGCGTCTCGATCGAGGGCCGTGGCGTCATCGTCGACGATCCCGATGCGCTGTGGAAGGTCGGTGTCGATGTGTGGGAGCGCTACACCGGGCCGTACACCGAAGAGGTCAAGCCGTTCGTCGAGTTCATGCTCAACAAGCGCGTCGCCGTCCGTGTCGACGTCGAGCGGATTCGTTCGTGGGACCACAAGAAGCTCGGCATGCCGACCCAACCGGTGAGCGGATCAACAGCGCAATACCTCGGTCAACAACGCTGAGTCGTCGTGCGGCGGGCTTGCTCGCCGCACGCTGACGTCACCGCTGGGGGCCACGGAGAATTTCTGATTTGCTTCGGATCTGGCCTCTTGGCAGGGGCTCGAGTGTCACACCCTTTTGCGATGATTGGGTCATGGAGGCGGCGTTCGCATCGATCGGTTTCGAGCTTGATGGCTTGGCCGCGCTCGACTTGGCGGTCATGTCCGGCGAACAACTGCAACGCGGTGTGCTGGCGATGCAGGCGGTCATCGATCGTGAGCGCGTGATCCAATCGCGGTGGCTGGCCGAAGCCGACGAGCGCAACATCGCGTCGGCGGCCGGGCATCGTGACATGGCGTCATGGCTCGCGGCGAAAGGCAAGACGTCGAAGCGTGCGGCGAACAAGCAGGCACGGTTGGGGAAAGCGTTGAACGCCCACCCTGAACTCGCTGACGCGGTCGACGCGGGAACCCTGTCACCCGATGCGGCTGACGCCCTGGCGCCGACGTTGGATGGTGAGCATTCCGGGAACACACTCGAACTCGTCCAAGCCTGCGCCGGGGCGACCCCCGACCAGGCCCGCGCGGCAGGTCACCGGTTCCGTGAACTCAACCCACCACACGGTCAATCAGCCCGCGATCGTGAGGAAGAGTTGCGTCAGAAGAGGGCGCTCAGGTTCTCTGACAACGGTGACGGCACCACCCGCGTCGACGGCACGCTGACGAACTTCGATGCGCGCACGGTGCAGGACGCGTTGCGGGGCATCATCGGCAAACCCTTGACTGGTGATGACCGGACGTTCGACCAGAAGATGGCCGACGCGCTCGTCCAACTCTGCACCGCCCAGAACAACGGCGGCGTCAAAGGTGGCAGGTCGAACCTTCCGACCATTCTGATCACGATCGACATCAACGACCTGAACGGGCACACCAACGGACCCGGCTACACATCACGCGGTGATGTGATCCCGGCCGAAGCGATCCGCAACATGACCTGGAACGCGAACCTGCAACGCATCCTGCTCGACGACTCGAAGCCACTCGACATCGGTCGCGCGTCACGGTTGGCGACCGACAGCCAATGGCGGGCACTCGCGGTTCGCGACGGCGGGTGTCGGGGTGAGGATTGTCCGATCCCACCCGAATGGTGCGAAGTCGACCACATCGACGAATGGCACGCTCAACACGGTTTCACCGACATCGACCGGCTGGTTCTGTGGTGCATCTTCCACCACCACTTCCGCCACCGACCCGGCGTCGAGTTGATCGGTGACGGCAACAACCTCGCCATCAGATACCCCGACGGACGCATCGTCCCACTCCCACCACGCGGACCCACCCACGCCTCCAAGAACCCGCAACGCAAACCCTCCACCAACAGCGGCCCAAGCCACGCGCCCACAGACACCGCCGGGGCACATGGGGCAGACGAGGCAACGGACGCAGTGCCGGCGAACGGGCAGGCCAACCTGTTCGACGCGGACACCGACACGAATGCCGCCTGAGGCCTGGTCGGGACTCGGGGCAACCCGATCTTGAGCACGAATCGCTTGACGATCCCTTGACAATCAATCCAGGGCTTCGCGGCCGATGAGCACGGTGAGTGCGCGGGCGAACGGGCACGGTCAGAGTGGTCAAGATCCGTCAACAATGTTTCGATTTGGCCACACACCGTTGTTTCATGATGCCCGCACACGAGTGGAGGAGCATCCATGTTTGGAAGACGTCGACGCAGATCGGGCCTGACGCTGGAGCAGCAGTTCGCGTCGTTTTTCGAGACATCGCAGATCGTGGCTGTCGATGCCGCAGACGTCGCTCTCGGTGATTGCCTCATCGACCTCGAGTCCGGCGTGATCGTCAACGCCGAGGTTCCCCGCGTCGCCGATGTCGACGCACATTGTGACCTCGATCTCCACGCTGACCTTGGCGCAGAGTCCGACGCCAGATTCTTCGAGATGATCGCGCTGCTCGACACGTCACTGGCCGATCTCCTGAGCACCTGCGATCGAATCGAACGCGACGTCGCTGCTGCATACCTGGCTGGGTGAGGCGCCGGATGCATCGAGCGACGATCAGTTCGCCGGGCGCAGCAACCGAAGTTGCCTTCACGATGCGCATCAAGCTGGTGTGGCGAATCGTGTTCTCGACGCTGGCGCTGCTGCTGTCGATCGCGTCCATCGTCGCCGGTCATTGGCAACTGTGGATGTGCGCGGCTGCCGCGATCCTGCTTGCCGCGTGCTCGCTACACGACCAGATCAGTCTCGAAGACGGGGTCGTCTATCGCCGCTATGCCCTCACGAGGGCCGAGCCGGTGGTGCTGGCGGAACTGACGTCGGTGACGCTCGCGCGCGTCTGGGAGTACCGCGAGCCGTATCCCCACGTGGTCTTGTTGCTCGACGATGGTCATCGCCATCCGCTCGCCGTGTCGCTGCGCTGGTGGTCCGACACCGATGCATTGACGCGAGTCGTCGCGAGCGCAGTTGCAGCATCGAGATCCGGCGAATGGGCCCAGCGTCGATGGCGGCTCGACCTCGATCGTCAGACCAGCCGTCGGCTCGCCGCAGCGCTGCCATCCGTATCGCCGTCCTGACGTGCGGGGAACTCCACGCTGATTGCTCGACTACTCGGTTCCGGGGACGAAACCTCGGCCGGTGATGAGCGGAAGATCGACGTACGTGACGATGCCGGGCTTCGCATCGCACACGGCGGGTATCGCGTTGATGGCGGGCATCGCCGTGATGATCATGCCGAGCACCATGTAGTCGATCATCGACGTGGCCACGAAGTCTGCTGGTGGCGAGATCGACAACTTGGTGCGCACGTTGGGTCGACCCTGGACCTCGACGATGTAGCCGTGCTCGACCTTCCAGTCCGGATCGAGTGTTCGGCCCTTGCGCCACTTCACCTGCAGGTCGATGACCGTCTTGCCCTGATGGATGCCCTTCCAACTGGCGGACACTCCGGCGACGCAGCCGGGTTGGATCGTCCAGCTGCCGAGGTCGACCTCGGCCGTTGTCTGGGCGAACGTCGCATCACAGCGAACCTCGTCGAGCGCGAGACCCAATGCCTCGGCCGACATCCACACGGCATCGCCGAAGACGGCCGTCGCGCGTGCGACCCGGTCCGGAAGGTCGGGGTCGTCGATGGGTTGCCCGAAGCCGACGGACTGCTCGGTCTCGGGTGAGTCGTAGCCGGTCGAGTCGACCGATTCGAGCATCGTGATCGAGTCGACGCGGTCACAGATGCCGGCCGACACGAGGGCGAGCAAGTTGGCGAAGCCGGGGTTCATGCCTGAGCCGAAGATGGACGAGCCGCCTGTTGCGCACGCCTGCTGCAGGCGCTGCCGGCCGTCGCCCAACGCATGGCCCGTGATGAACCCAGCGGTCGCGACGATGTTGATCCCCGCTTCGAGGATGCGAGCCATTTCCTCGACATCCGGCCACTTCGGGTTGTAGACAACGCAGTCAGGTTTCAGCGCGAGCAGCGCGTCGACATCGTTGGTCGCCATGATCCCGACCGGTTCGATGCCACACAACTCGCCGACGTCGCGGCCGACCTTGTCGGTGCCCCAGGCGTAGCAACCGACGAGCTCGAGGCGCGGGTTGGTCACGATGGCGCGGACGGAACGGACACCGACGTTGCCGGTGGTCCACTGCACGACTTTGAAGGGCATGGGCGGGACCCTACGGCAGGCGTCGTCGGCTGTCCGTCAGCGAAGGCCCATCTGCTGCAGGACCGCCAACATCACGTCGGGTCGCCGGGTGTAGATGCCATCGATGCCCATCCCGATCAACGCCTTCATGGTGGCGGGATCGTCGACAACCCACGTGAGCACAGCGACGCCTTTGCGGTGCGAGTAGGCGAGCGACTCGGCAGTGATTCGGCGAGTGCTGTTGGTGGGAAGGTACTCGGGCTGGCTCACGATCTGCGGCGAGACGTAGTTCGGATCGTTCGTCGCGCGAGCGGCGCGCATCGCCTGACGGTCAGCGTCCGTGCCCGACGTGCGCACTTCGGGGCATTGCGTGCGGAAGTCCAGCACCTGCGCGGCCGAGTCGACACCGATGAAGACGTCACGCGTGCGGTGCAGCGTCTCCAGCAACGAGCACAACGGCTGCACCGCGGCAACGCGCAGATCTTTCAGGTCGAGGGTCACGAGAGAGTGCGGAAACTTCTCGAGGATCGCTTGCACGGTGGGGATCGTGAGACCCTTGCCGCGATACGGGTGCTGACCGTTCTGGTCGAAGTTGTATCCGGCGTCCAAGGTCGCCAGTTGTGCGTACGTCTTGTCCTCGACGTTGCCCACGCCGTTCGTCGTGCGCTGCAACGTGTCGTCGTGAAACGCGATCGGGATGTCGTCGGCCGACAGCAGCACGTCGATGTCGACCACGTCGCCGCCCATCGCCATGCTGTGCTCGTAGGCGTACAACGTGTCTTCCGGAAACATCCCGTCGCCGCCGCCGTGCGGGATGATGAGCGGCCGACCGATGCGAAATGGATTGGTGGACGAAGCCGCAGCCACGTGAGGCGCTACGGAGCTCGGTACTGCGGAGCCCGACGTGGTGCATGCCGACAGCCCTCCGCTCACGCACAGCACGGCCGCAACGATCGATCGTGAATTGTGATGCCAGCGGCGCACCGGGCCACGGTACCGCGATGGAGCGGTTGGATATTCGCGGCCAGCGAGTGATGGCGCAGTCAGCCGGGGGACACGGCGATCATCGTGCCGTTCGACGATCCGATGTAGAGCGATCCGTCGCCACCGATCGCCGGATAGGAGTCGACGGTGCCGCCGATGTCGAGGTCGAACAAGGTCTTGCCCGTTGGGCCGACACCGAAAACGTGACCGGAACGCGTGCCGTAGTACGCCGCGCCGTCCCGGTCGATGGCTGGCGCGGTCCAGATGCCATGGCTCCTGTCGGGCTTGTCGACCCGAGTCGTCGTCGAGCGCACCACCATGCCCGAATGGACGTCCACGACGTACAGCGTCGCCGTGTGGTCCCCGTAGAACGCCAATCCCTCCGACGTCACCGTCGCCGACGAATAGGTCTCGTCACCGCGGGGGACAGTCCACAGCAGGCTTCCGGTGGCGGCATCGAGACCGTATTCGAGACGATCGTTGCTGCCGACCACGACGATGCCGTCGGCCGAGATCGCAGGGGACACTTCGATCAATTCCTTGATCGGGAATCGCCAGCTCACGTTCGCAGATGTGCCGCGATCGGTGACACCGACGACGTCGTGCGATCCGGTGGTGATGATTGTTCCGTCTGGTCCGATCGATGGGCTGCCATATGAGCCGGATCCCGTCTCGACCTGCCAGGCGATGTGAGCCGACGACGCATTGAAGTCGATGGCCGACAGGAGGCCCGACATCGTCATCGCATAGAGGCGGCCGGTCGGCGACAGTGCCGGCGAGAGAATGAAGCCACCGAGATCGACCGTCCACTGAACCCGCCCGGTGGTGTCGATGCCATACAGGATCCCCGACGGCCCGGGCCAAATGATGGTGCCGTCAGGCGCGATCACCGCGCTCGTCGACAGGTCGTTTCCGTAGGCGGCCCCGCCGTCGAAGCGCCACAACCTTTGTCCCGTGATCGGATCAAGCGAGTACAAGATCCCACTGTTGGTCGCGACGACGACCGAGCCGTTCCCACCGATCACAGCGCCCGGAGTGATATTCCCCCCGAGGTTGCGCTGCCACCGGATCGTTCCTGTACGAGGGCCGGCTACTGTCGCGGTCCCCGAATGTCGTGCGTCGTGCATCGCTTCCGGCCATGGTGACGGACCCGTTGCCGAGGCTCCCGGCGGGCCGCCACGCGACGTCGCAACGGTGTCAGATGGATGCGAGCGTTGGTCAGGTGCTGAGCAAGCAGCTGTCGAGACCGCAACAACGAGGCAGATGGCAGCGCGGCGACAGTTCACCCTGCACAGTGTGAGCGGCGGTCCGATTCGTTTCGGTCCCCGCCGGATGCCCGGTCCGCCGACGTCGACGCCGAGGTTGCCGTCAGCGAATGTCCGGATCGCCGTTGATGAGGTCGGTGCCGGCGGCCGGTCGGATGCAGCCGATGGTGAGCTGCTGGTCGCCGCCTGCTCGCCGCACGATTCGGTATGTACCCGTGTCGTCGTATTCAGCGAGCAGTGTCGTCCTCGCATCGCTGTAGCCGACCAGCGTGTCTGTTCCCGGAATCGCCGTGGCCTGGAGTGTCACCGACTTGTCCGCGTGAATCCTCCACAACTGGGCGGCACCGGTGCCTCCTGCATTGGTCGACGCGTCGACAGCGAGGTACGAGATCTCGTCGGGTGTCGCCACCATCGAGGTGATCAACACCGGTCCGCTCGGCGTGTCAGGTGCCTGCGTCCACGAACCTGTCGTGAGCTGCAACGTGAAGATGTGACCGGGCGTCGCGACGTCCGAACCGGAGGGGCCGCTCTCGAACGCAACCGCGAGCTGTTGCGTGCCCCGGAATGCGAGTGCGTCGACAGCGACAGTGCCGGGCGGCAGCGCGAGGTCGCGGTTCGTGCGGCCGCCCCCGAACGAATACAGGGTGATCGTGTTCAGGCTGCTGACCGCCAAGGTGCTGCCGGCACCCTCGAGCGCGAGGTGTTCGGCGTCGACGGACGTGCCGACCGTCGCCCAGGTCGCGCCCCGGTCGCGACTGACCATGATGTCGTCCGGGCCCCTGCGATCGATGGCCGCGGCGATCGTCGATCCGTCGGCCGAAATCGCAACCGGTCCCAGCACGGCTGCGGGCGGCGACCCGGCAGCTGCCTGCAACACGCCGACGACCGGACCGCTCACGGACGTTGTCGACAGGATCATCAGCTGGCTGCCGGCGATCGGACCGGCGATGGTTTGTCCGTCGGGTTTGACACATGCGGCCGGTGCGGTCGTGGCGGTCGTGGCAGTGGACCCGGTCTTCGAGGGGTACCTGCCGGCGTCGTCGGGGAACAGTGCGAGTTCGAACGCGTCCTGCGTGGCGTGGGCGAGCACGGTGCCCCACTGATCGCTGGCCGCGACGAACCATTCATCGGACAGGCTCCACCACTGCGCGGACCCGTCGGCGTAGAGCGCAGCGACGACGGGCACGGTGGCTACAGCGTCGCCGCCTGATGTCTCGGGCGAGCTCGGCGGACCGATCGAGGTCCAATAGACGGCGCCACCGTTTGCGGACGGCGCGGGCGGCGTCGGACCGAAGTACGAGCCGGGCGAGTTCGGATCTCGCTGGATGTCCAGTGGCCACGTCGGCCCACCATCCATCCGCACCGTGTTCTGGGCGTCGATCGAGAGGTTGCTGCTGCCGTCGAGGACGAGTGGCCGGCCGGACGCGTCGACGTATGCGATGAGCTGGGCGCCGACGTCGCGGACGCGGTCGATGATGCCGTTCGGGCCATGTCCGAACGCGCCGATCGGTAGCTCGGTGTACGTGGCCGATGCGACGTCTGCAGATTCGATGATGTGTCCGGCCGACGGTCCGTTCAGTGCTATGGCCACCATTCTCAACAGCCCGGAGCCGTTCGTGGTGGGTGCCAGCCCGTACAGCACGTCGCCTGGTCCAGCGATGACCGACGAAGGGACGCCATCGAGCAATGGAACGGACACCGTGCGTTTGCCCGTCCAGTCGATGACGTCGGCCGTCGCGGCGATGCTGTCCACGACCACGACGCCCGTCGGGGTGACGGCGACCTGGCCGACCGCGACGGAGATCTCGCCACTGAGCACCGGGCCTGCGGGCGGCGCGAGCTGCATCGAGGCGAAGATTCGCGGCGTGAACGTGGGCGGCGGATCCTTGTAGCTCACGGTCGCCGTGGTCGACGATGGCATTGTCGAAGGCGATGTCGAAGGCGATGTCAGCACGACGGTGCTCGTGGCTGCGCCCGTCGCGACCGTCGCTGCCGTCGCGACGGTGGTCGGCGTATTGTCGACGATCGTGGTGGCCGGAGGTGTCACTTGGGTCGGCGACGGTGTCGTGTCCAACTCGGATCCGGGCACGACGGTGATCGTGCGTGTCGAATCGTCGCGGAGAGCGACGACGGCCACCACTGCGACGATGACTGCAGCGGCACTTCCGAGAGCGATCCAGATGCGCGGCGAGATCCGTCGCGCCAACGAGGGTGGAGAGCCCTCGGAGCGGATTCGTTCGAGGCCACGCGCTGGATCGACCAGCGGTCGGATTTCCGCGCGCAGATCGGCCGCGGCCGTCCTGGCGATTTCGTCAATCGATGTCATCGTGCACCTCCACAGCGCCCAGCTTGATGGCCAGTGTCTTGCGGGCCGAGAACAGCGCGGCCTTGATCGTGCCCGGATCGACCTGCATGATCTCTGCGATGTCATCGATCGTCAGATCGTCGATGTAGCGCAGTGCTACGGCGGCACGTTGCTTGTCGGGCAGCGCTCGAACCGCAGACCAGAACGTCGAGTCGATCGCTTCCGTGGGTTCGACGACTCCCGCCCGGCCGAAGCGGCCGAGTGCCTTGTGTTCGTGTTGGCGGTGCCGATGTGCGTCGGTGGCGAGATTGATGAGTGCTCGTCGCACCCAAGCGCCCGGTCGGTCGAGACAGCCCACGGTCGGCCAGGAGCGGTATGCGCGGAGCATCGCCTCGTGGGCCAGATCGGCGCCAGTTTCCTGGCTGCCGGTCAGGCTCGCTCCGAGTGTCACCATCGAGAGCAACTCGGACCGGTACATGGCCTCGAAGCCGGCCTCGACCGACCGCTCCCGCCTGATGCTCATCTCCACATTGAACACACGATCGAGGCGTGGGTTTGGTTGGGCCGACCCGCGAGCAAGCCGTCCGACACTCGCGTCGTCGACGACGTCAGTTGACGGTCATGCGGCTCGCGGAACGATTCGCCGACCAATGCGTGCGGCGGTTGGTGAAGTGCGGCGGTCGGCTCGACAGCACTGTCGTCTCCAACCACAGACGCTTGAGGTGGCGGACACGGCCGGCGCTGCGATCGTCTTCGTACGCGGTGCGGCCGTGGAGCACGTGATAGTTGTTGATGAACTGCATGTCGCCGGGTTGCAGCTCCATCGTCACGTGGTTCTCGGGATCATCGGCCATCATGACGACGGCCCTCAGGGCTTCGCGCTGCAACTGGGTCAGTCGAGGTGATTCGGGGTGCCGCTGCGAGGCGAGGATGTACGGCGGGATGCATCGCACGAACAGCCTGTCGTCCCATTCCGTGAACACCGGGACCATGTAGTACGGCTTGCCGTCCGGCGGTTGCTCGCCGCGGAAGTCGTTGGGGAGCTCGTCGTACAGCGCCGCCGCGAGATCGGGCCGTTCAGCCACGAGCTGATTGTGGATCCGCACCGAGTTGGCAACGGCCGACAAGCCACCGGTGCGTCCGTTCTCGAGGCACATCAGGCCGACGAGATCAGAGCCGTCGCAATGGAAGGGCAGCGCCAGCCCGCCGATCTCGTTGCCGCGCACCGTTGGATCATCGGTCGACTTGTTCTGGTCGGTGACATCGCCCAGCACGTGACCGTGCTTGTTCTGCGGCCACGGCAGACCGAGGTGCGTGCCGATGCCCCAGTAGAGGACCTCCATCTCGGTCTGCGAGTAGGCCCGTCGGTCGACGCCGCGGAGCCGGACGAACCCGCGGCCGTTGATCAGTTCGTTCTCGATCCGGGCCAACCGGTGCTGCAGGTTGGGCAGCGGGAAGTCGTCGCGTTCGAGTTGCAGCACGTCGTCGGTCTTGGCGAGCGCGTGGCGCAGTGACGCGTCGAGCTCGGCCAGCTCGTCGCGATCGAAGTGTTCGGTCCAGACGTCTTCGTCGGCGACGTCGGCCGACGTCCACTCACATTGCGACTCGAGAATGCGTGGGGTCATGGTCAGTTCTCCTTCGGGTTCGACTGCGGGTTCGACTGCGGGCCGCGAACGAAGCGGCCCGGGAGTGCTCCGGTGGGAACACCGTCGGCGTAGGTCTCGACGCCGGACACGAAGGTGTGAAGGTAGCCGTGCGCCTTCTGCAGCAAGCGTTTCCCGCCGGCCGGAAGGTCGTGGACGATCTCCGGCGGCGACAGGCTGAGGTGCTCGAAGTCGATGATGTTGATGTCGGCCTTGTATCCCGGGGCGAGCAGACCCCGATCCAGCAGTCCGACCACCTCAGCAGTCGAACGCGACTGGCGCTGGATGAGGAACGGCAGTTCGAACAGCGGTCCGCGATCACGGTCTCGGGCCCAATGGGTCAGCAGCGATGTCGGGAAGCTGCCATCGCAGATCGTGCCAACGTGCGCGCCGCCGTCGCTGAGGCCGGGAATGGTGAGGGGATGGGCCATCAATTCGGCGGCTGCGTCGAGATTGCCGTCGAAGTAGTTCAATACCGGCAGGTACAGCAGTGACTTGCCGTCGTTGCTCAGCAGGAGATCGATGAACAACTCCAACGGCTGAACGCCGGCGCGCTCGGCGCGCGCTCTGATGCTGTTCTCGGCGCGGGGCTCGTAGTCCGGCGGATCACCCAGCTCGAACATCCGGTCGAGAGGAAGGGCGGCTCCAGTCGTCGTCAACTCGGCCACGAGTTGCTCGCGATGTTCCGGAGCGGACAGCACTCGTGCTTGTTCGGCAACGGGGAGATCAGCAACGGCTTGGAACGATGGGGTTCCCTTCAGGGGATTGAGGCTGCTCTGCAACCCGAAGAGCGCGCCGACTGCGCGGGCGGCCACTTGAGCGCGCATCGTCAGACCCTCGGCGTTGGCCCGATCGAGCAGCGCCAACTTCGAGCGGAAGCCCGTGCCGCGAGCGGCCTGCAGCAGCGAGATCGACAGCGGCCGACCAGATGCGCGCATCATCTCCAGCAACGTCTCGTTCTCGACGTCGCCCTCGGTGAAGTCGGAAACAACCTGCAGCACGCCTTGACCGGTGGCGCCGATCGCGCGTGCGATGCCGACCAGTTCGGCGCGGGCGGCCGTGAGCGTCGGTGTCGGTTCACCGCGGCTGGTCTTGTGGTTCAACGTGCGCGACGTGCTGAAGCCCAGCGCACCCGCTCGAATACCGGCGGCGGCGATGCGGCCCATTTCGTCGATCTCGTCGGCGGTCGCCGTCTCGCGGTCTGCGCCGCGTTGGCCCATGACGTAGACGCGCACGGGGGCATGACACACCTGCGCCGCGATGTCGATGTCGTAGTTGCGACTGGCGAGCGCATCGAGGTAATCGGCGATCGACTCCCAGTTCCATGACAGGCCTTCGTGCAGAACGGTGCCGGGCAGGTCCTCGACGCCCTCCATCAATTCGACGAGCAGTTCGTGGTCGCCGGGGCGGACCGGTGCGAACCCGACGCCGCAGTTGCCGGCGACGACGGTCGTGACACCGTGGTCCGACGACGGTTGGAGGCGGTTGTCCCAGGTCGCCTGTCCGTCGTAGTGCGTGTGCACATCGACGAACCCGGGCGTGACCAAGGCGCCGGCTGCATCGATTTCTCGGGCACCGTGGTCGGTGATACGGCCGACTGCAATGATGCGCCCGTCGGTGATGCCGACATCGGCGGTGCGCGCCGGCGCACCCGTTCCGTCGATCACGGTTCCGGACCGGATGATCACGTCGAATGCCACCGCGTACCCCCCAACATCTCGTCGACACATGTCGACACTCATGAGTGTCACACATGGCACTGATGAGTGTCAAGGCGGAGTAGTCTGTTCGCATGGTGACAGATCTCGCACGTTCGGCAACACCGGCCGCTGGCACCCTTGCCGACGCGAAACGACAGGCAACCGTCGATCAAATCCTGGTGGCGACGATGCAGTTGGTGATGGATCGCGGGCTGGACATCACGATGGACGAGATCGCCGAAGCAGTCGGTGTCGGCCGACGCACGCTGTTCCGCCACTTCGACACGCGTGAGAACCTGTTGGCCCAGGCGGTCGAGGGCGGCGTGCAGCGCTACGGCGAGCACCTGCCACCGTTCGAGGGCGAGTGGCGCACGTGGTTGAGGGCGCTGTGTGACGCCGCACATCGCATGCAGAGCGCGTACGGGCCCGGCTACTGGGAGCTGACCAGTCGGTCCGATCTCGCGGCCGACATCGCCGCGGTGGAGGAGCGGCGGCGCACTCGGCGCAAGACGATGATGACCCGCGTCGCCAACAAGCTGTGGCGCGAGGCCGGCGGTTCAGATGCTGCACCCGATCACGTCCGTGCATCGGTCGGCGCGCATCTCAGTGCCCGGTTCACCGCTGCGGTCACGGTCGATGCAGGGGAGTCGTGGCAGGTTGCCGCCGATCTCGCCTTCGCCGCCATCAGCGCCGCGATCGAATCGGCTCTGACCGGTCGCTGAGGCGGCCGACGGATTCCGTGTGCGGTCTTGCATGCGAAGAGGCATGTGGGAAGATGCGAGCGTGAATCGTTTCGACGTCATCGTCATCGGCGGCGGCATCGCCGGCATCTCGGTGGCTTTCGAATTGGCTGCCGACAGGTCGGTGTGCCTGCTCGAGATGGAGTCGTCGCTGACGTTCCACACCACCGGGCGGTCGGCAGCGACGTTCCTCGAGAGCTACGGCGGGCCGATCATCCGTCGCCTGACCGTCTCGAGCCGCGCATTCTTCGAGGACCCGCCCGATGGCTTCGACGGCCCGCTGATGATTCCCCGACCACTGCTGTGGATCGCCCCCGTCGGAGCTGGCGATCAGGTTCGCGCGCTCGAAGCCGAGGTCAGCCCGCTCGTTCCGTCCGTGCGCCTCGTCGAGGTCGACGAGGCGATGGAGATCAACCCCATCCTTCGCCGCGAGCACATCGAGTTGTGCATGCTCGAACCGGGTGCCACCGAACTCGATGTCAGCTCGCTCCATCAGGGCTACGTCCGCGGACTTCGGCAGCGGCGCGGATCGGTCAACACGCTGTCAGGGGTCGTCGGGCTGACGAACGTCGACGGCATGTGGCGAGCAGTGACCCGGGGCGGCGACGAGTACGAGGCCCCCGTCGTTGTCAATGCGTCGGGAGCATGGGGCGACGAGGTCGCGACGATGGCGGGAGTCACGCCTGTCGGCCTGCATCCGCTTCGTCGAACACTGTTCATGGTCGCCGCGCCAGACGGCGTCGCGGTCGACGCCCTGCCGCTCACGGCCGACGTCGCCGGGACGTTCTACATCAAGCCCGAGGGCAACGCACAGTACCTGTGCTCGCCAGCTGACGAGACACCGTCGGAACCGTGCGACGCCAAGGTCGACGAACTCGACATCGCCATCGCGATCGAACGCATCCGCGAGGCCACGGTGCTCGAAGCGCGTCACGTCCGCTCGTCGTGGGCCGGCCTGCGCACGTTCACCGCAGATCGATCCCCGATCGCTTGCTATGAACGGGACCACGAGGGATTCTTCTGGCTCGTCGGGCAGGGCGGCTACGGCATTCAGACCGCGCCGGCGCTTGCACGTGTCGCGGCAGCCATCGTTCGCCACGAACCGTTGCCGGCAGATGTCGCCGAACGCGGCCTCGAAGCCGAACACATGCACCGTGATCGACTCGGTGGCAGAACCGAGTTGGCCGGCCACTGACCGGCGCCCATGCCTGCGCTCGACGCGATCAGCGCCTTCGTCGAATCGCTCGACATGTCGCGCGTTCTGGCGCGTGCGCTGACGCAGGCGACCAACGCGTTCCGTGACACGCTCGGGACGATGCTCGGAGGAGCATCGACGACGGCTGCTCGGATCGCTGCCGACGTCGCAGCAGCTGATGCGGGTGAAGCGGCTCTGGTCGGCGGCGGAACATCGTCGCCGTCGATGGCCGCGTTCGCGAATGCCGTCGCCGCGAGCGCACTCGACTTCGACGACGGGCACTACCGCGGTGGGGCGATCCATCCCTCGTCGGTGATCGTGCCGACGCTGCTCGCTGCGGCACCGGCTGACGCGTCGATGGATCAATTGCTCGTGGCACAGATCGCCGGTGTCGAGGTTGCGTTGCGGGCCGCGCATCTGCTCTGGCCGCGAGAACCGGATGCTGACTACCACTGCACCGGCACCGGAGCAGCGCTGGGGGCCGCTGCGGCTGCGGCGAAGCTGCTCGGCCTCGACGCCGATGGAATCGCTCGGGCGATCGCCATCGCGTGGGCTCACGCGCCGATGGCGGCGTTCCAGTTGCCGATGTTGAAGGAGGCGATCGGCTGGTCGGCGGCGACTGCGGTGACCGCGGCGCGACTGGCCGAGTCCGGATTCATGCGCCTGCCATCCGGCGCTCGCCCCCGCACTCCCGATGTCTTCCCGCCGACGCCGTTCGATCGTCCCGGTGCGATGTCCGATCCGTTCGTCGACACGTGGGGAGCCGTGTTCGAGACGGCCAACACGTACTTCAAACCGTTCGCCGCCTGCCGCTACACCCACGCCGCGGCGGACGGGCTGCGGTCGTTCATGCGAACCAACGACCTCGGCGCAGCGGACATCGCATCGATCGACGTAGGCACTCACCGCGCCGCCGTGTTCCTCGACGAACAACGACCAGCAACGCTGGAGCACGCCCAGTACAGCTTCCCGTTCGTGCTCGCTGCGATCGCAGTGCACGGTGCGGCGGGCTCGGTCGAGATGTGTGAGGCGAACCTCGGCAACACGGCGATGGCCGCGGTCGCTGAGCGTGTCTCGGTGACGTACGCCCCCGACCTCGACGATCTGTACCCGGTGCACTATCCGGCTCGACTCACGATCACAGCAAACGACGGCAGCCGCTACGAGATGCTGTGCGAGATCGCCCCGGGAGATGCCGAAGCGCCGCTGACCGACGACGATCTGCTCGCCAAGTTCATCGCACTCGTGTCACCGTCGCTGGGCGCCGACGGGGCAACGCGACTGGCGACTGAACTCGCGTCACCCCGCGGTCTGGTCGCCGACGTCCGTGCCCGCGCGTTCGGAGTCTGGCGATGACCGACGCCGCGATCGATGCCACGACACTGTCGGACGAGGTCTACCGGCAGCTTCGTACCGCGATCGTCAAGGGTGAACACCGACCGAACTCGCGGCTGGTCGAGGCCGAGCTCGCCGAGCAGCTGAATGTGTCGCGCACCCCTGTGCGTGATGGCTTGCTGCGCCTCGCGAGTGAGGGACTCGTGCTCAGCCGGCGCAGAGGATGGGTCGTGCGCGAGCACACCGCTGACGAGATCGCCGAGATCTATGGCGTGCGGCTCGCGCTCGAGGGCTACGCCGCGCGTCTTGCCGCAACGGTCGGTGACGACGACGCGATCGCACGGATTGCCAGCGTGCACCGTCGCGGTGCCGACGAGGCCGGGCGTGGTGCCCGCGAGCGGTTGGTCGACGACAACGACGACCTGCACGATGCAATCGTGGCCGCGGCCGGCAACGTGCGGCTGAGCGATCTGATCAGCCAGTCACGCGAGTACTTCTTCAACCACCGCATCGCGGCCCTCTACTCCGACGACGAAGCCGCACAGTCGATCGCCGGCCACGAGGCGATGGTGCGCGCGATCATGGCTCGCGACGGTGATGCGGCGGAAGCCGCCACCCGCGCTCACGTTGCCGAGGCGCTGGCGGTGATCCTGGCCAAGATGCGCTGATCAACGCTTCTTGGTCTCCAGCAGGCGTACGCCGTCGAGCGCAGCGATCCGCCGTTCGGCGAGTTGATCGGCGGCGCGGTAGTACGGGATGTGCTCGGCGTCGGCGATGTCGAACACTTCGAGCGTGCGGTCGTAGACCCGGCGCACGTTGGCCCACGCCCGCTCGGGCTGGAAGCCACCTTTGCGGAACCGGTCGGTGTCGAAGATCGTTCCGCCGGAGTTGGCGACGTAGTCGACCGCGTAGACGATGCCCCGCGCTTGCAGTTCGTCGCCGTGACGCTCTTCGGCCAGGATGTTGTTGGCCGAGCCGGCCACGATCTTGCACTTCAGCCGGCCGATCGTGTTGTCGTTGATCACGGCTCCGAGTGCGTACGGGGCGAAGATGTCGACATCTTGGTCGTAGATCTGATCCGGAGCCACGGCAGTGACGCCGAACTCCGCGATTGCTTGGTTGACCTTTTCCATGTCGACATCGGTGACGATCACGGTGGCCCCCTCGTCGACGATGAGCTTGAGGGCCTTGTAACCGCAGACGCCGAGACCCTGCAGCGCGACAGTGCGCCCGGCCAAGCTGTCGGTGCCCCACACGCGGAGTGCGCATGCCTTCGTGGCCAGAACGGACCCGAGCGCGGTCGCGGGGGAGATGTCGCCGGCGCCGCCCGCGTGTACCGGCAGTGTCACGACGTGGTCGGTCTCGGAGTACAGCGTCTCCATGTCGTCGAGCGTGGTGCCGACGTCTTCACCCGTGATGTACTCACCGCCCTGCTGGTCGATGAAGCGGCCCATCGCACGCATCAATGCTTCTGTCTTGTCCTTCTTCGGGTCGCCGATGATCACCGCTTTGCCGCCGCCGAGGTTGACGCCTGCAGCCGCGTATTTGTAGGTCATCCCACGAGCAAGGCGAAGGGCGTCGAAGATCGCGTCCTCTTCGCGGTCGTACGTCCACATCCGCAGCCCGCCGGTGGCCGGGCCGAGTCGGGTCGAATGGATCGCGATCACCGCCCGCAGTCCGGTGTCGGTGTCGTTGCAGATGACGAGCTTCTTGAACTTGTACTGCTGCATGTAGTCGAGGATTCGGGCGTCCATGAAATGTCCTTGCGAGTGATCGAGGGGAGTGATCGAGCGGGAGAAGGCGACCGGCGGTGGCTATTGAGCCGTGTAGCCACCGTCGACGTAGAGAACGGCACCGGTGACATAGCTCGACGCGTCGGATGCGAAGAAGACAACGGGCCCGATCAATTCGTCGGGAAGGCCGCGGCGGCCCATCGGGGTGAAAGCGAGCACCTGTGACCGCTTCTCGGGACGGCGGTGCTCGTCGGTTGCGCCACTCATCACGTTCTCGAAGTAGCCCGGTGCGAACGCGTTGACCCGAATGCCTTTCGGCGCCCACTCGACTGCTTGCACCTTGGTCAGCTGATCGACGCCGCCCTTGGCTGCTGCATACGCACTCAGGCCGGCGATGCCGACCTTGCCCGCGATCGAGGAGTTGTTGATGATCGATCCGCCGGTGCCCTGAGCGATCATCTGCCGGGCCGCGAGTTGCGAGCAGTTGAAGTAGCCCTTGAGGTTGATGTTGAGCACTTCGTCCCACGCGTCTTCGGCGACGTCTTCGGCGGGCTCGATGATGTCGATGCCGGCGTTGTTGACCATCACGTCGATCCGCCCGAAATGCTCGACCGTTGCGGCGATCAGCCGCTCGCAGCTCGGCCGATTGCCGGTGTCGACCTGTACCGCCAGGCTGGGACTGCCGTTGGCAACGATCTCCGCGGATGTCGCCTCGGCTTCGGCCAGGGTGCGCGAGCACACCACCACCGACGCTCCCGCGTGCCCCAGGCCGAGTGCGATCGCCTTGCCAAGGCCGCGTCCGGAACCGGTGATGACCACCACCTTGCCGGTCAGATCGAAGAGGTTGTCCATCGGTTCAGCTCGCTTCCCGACACGGCCGGTCGATCCGGCGTTCTGCCGAAACATTACCATGCCAACTTGCATGCAAAGTCTGCGCAGGCCGGTCAGGCGCGTGCAGCCTGGATGATCGAGGCCACGGAAGCCGTGACGTCGGCGTCCGTGGTTGCGTGGCCGGACACGGAGATTCGCATCACGGCCATGCCTCGCCACGTCGAACCGCCGAGCCAGCACGTACCGTCCTGCTGGACGCGTGCGATCACCGCTCGGGTGCGTGTGTCGTGGTCGACGTCGTCGCCTGACGCAGCGAGGAAGCGGACGAGGACCTGGTTCAGAACAACGTCGTTGAGGACGACGACGCCGGGTTCGGTGGCGAGCAGCTCTGCGAATCGGCGCGCGTGAGCGCAGCACCGTTCGACGATCTCCTCGATGCCGGCGCGACCGAGCGAGGCGACCGCCGCGTAGACCGGCACGCCGCGGGCTCGCCGCGAGAACTCCGGGTTCCAATCGATCGGATCGCGATCCCCGCCCGGCGCGGACTGAACGAGGTACGACGCGGTCACCGTCATCGCCGCACGGTGCGATTCCGGATGACGGCAGATCACGACCCCGCAGTCATACGGCACGTTGAGCCACTTGTGCGGGTCCGTGGACCACGAGTCCGCTCGGTCGAGGCCGGGAAGGCGGACGGTCGAGAGTGATGCGGCAGCCCACAATCCGATCGCCCCGTCGACGTGCAACCAGGCTCCGCGAGCATGGGCGACATCGGCCAACTCGCCGATCGGGTCGAGCGCGCCCGTGTTGATGTTGCCGGCTTGAGCGCAGACGATGGTCGGTCGATCGGGGTCGCGATCGAGCAGCTCGGCCAGAGCTGACGGGTTCATCGCGCCGTTGGCATCGACGGGTGCTCGCTCGATCGAACGAACCCCGAGCCCGAGCAGCCGCGCTGCACGCGGAATCGTCGCGTGGGCCTCGTCGCTGACGACGAATCGGATGGGTGGAGCGCCGCAGAGGCCGTCGGCCTCGACGTCCCAACCGACAGCGGCGAGGACGTGGTTGCGGGCGGCAGCGATCGCTGTGGTGTTCGCCATCTGACCACCGGTGACGAAGGCGAACGAGCACTCGGCCGGAAGGCCGAGCAGGTCGACGATCCATCGTCCGGCGATCTCCTCGATGATCGCTGTCGCCGGCGTCGGGGCGAACAGCGCACTGTTCTGATCCCATGCCGTCACCAGCCAGTCGGCGGCGAGAGCAGCGGGGACGGCCCCGCCGATCACGAATCCGAAGAACCGCCCCGATCCCATGCCCATCAGGCCGCCGGCCTCGGCAGCATCGGCCATGCGGTCGATGACCGATGCGGGATCCGCCGGTGACTCAGGCGTGGGCCCGTCCAGCGCCGCGCGCAGCTCTGCCGGGGTTGCCCACGGTGTGACCCGTTGATCGGCGAGTCCGGTGCGGTAGTTGATGGCGCGCTCGGCCACAGATCGGAGGAGGGCTGCGTCGTTGTTCATCGCGGCCGAACCTACTCGTGCGGTGGCCGCCGGGTTCGGCGGTTTCCGGACGTCGTTGGGTGTCTGCGTCGGCTGCGGTGGGATGTGGTGAGTCGCTGTTGCGGAGACCGGTTCAGCCGATCGCGACGCGATTGCGGCCGTCGGCCTTGGCGACGTACAGCGCCTCGTCCGCTCGCTTGACGAGCGCGTGGCCGGTGTCCGACCCCGAGGCACAACCGACGCTGATGGTCACGGACACGAGGTGGTCGCGGATGGCGATCGGCGCGGCGGCGATCGCGTGGCGTGCTCGCTCGGCGAGACAGGAGGCGCCGATGTCGTCCGTCTGTGGAGCGACGACGATGAACTCCTCGCCACCCCATCGTCCGAGCAGATCCTCCGCGCGCAGGACGCCGGTGAGGCGCGACGCGATCTCACGGAGAACCGCATCGCCACCCGGATGACCCTCGGTGTCGTTGACGAGCTTGAAGTGGTCGACGTCGATCATGAGGACCGTCAGCGGCTGGCCGTGACGCTGAGCGCTGCTCGTCTGCTTCTCGAGTTGTTCGTCGATGTGGCGCCGGTTGAAGATGGCAGTCAGTGGATCGATCCGGCTCAGCCGGTCGAGCTCGTCGTTGCGCAGACGGAGCTCGTCCTGCAGTCGCTTGATCCTGACGGCTCCACTGATCCGGGCGATCAGCTCGGCCGACTCGAACGGCTTCTTGAGGTAGTCGTGAGCACCGGCGCGGAGACCTGCGACCATCTCCGCGGTCGACGTCCGACCGGTGAGGAAGACCACCGGGATGTCGCTGAGCGATTCGTCGGCCTTGAGTCGGGCGAGCACCTGGTGGCCGTCGAGCCCGGGCATCTCGATGTCCAGAAGAATCGCGTCGGGCATCCGGAGCGCACATTCGGCGAGTGCTGATTCGCCATCGGCCGCTTCGTAGACCTCGTAGCCCTCGTCTTCCAGCTGATCGCAGACGACGGCGCGCACGACGAGCGAGTCTTCGGCGACGACGATGCGACCGGCACGCGGTGTGGTGTCGGGTGCGTCGCTCACAGCCGTGCCGCCAGTGCAGCGGGATCCGCGATCAGCATCAACTCGTCGAGACCGGTGAGCGTGCCGGAAATGCATCCGGACTCCTGCCCACGCGGTGGCGGCCCGATCTGGCTGTCATCGAAGCGACGCACGCCGATCACCTCCGAAACGTGCAGGCCGAAGCGAACGTCGCCGGAGCAGACGACGAGCAGATGTTCACCGCCGGCACCCAGTGGTGCAAGGACGCTGAGCGGTGGATCCCCGGCGATCACCCCGATGACGTCGGCGCGTGGAGTGGGAAGGCGGATCAGACCATCCAGCTTGCGGACGGCCAACGTGTTCTCGACGGGCAGCGCGAAGCTGCCGTCTTCCGTTCGGAAACAAACCATCGTCTTCATCGGGGCACCATCGTTCCTTCGGTGTGTGTCGTCGTCGCTGACGGCGCTGAGGGGGCAACACCTGTCGATCGTTCGACGAGGAGCTGACGCAGGGTCGGCGCGTCGTAGCCGTGCAACACCCGGTCGAGTTGGTCGGCCGGTGTGCGATCGAGCGCGGCCAAAGCGGCCCGGTAGGCACGGCGGGCCATGTCGACATGACCGGCGACGTCGAGCGCTGATCCCAGGGAGAAGTGGGCGGTGGGGTCATCGGGGGACGCATATGCCCATTGCCGAAACGCCACTGCTGCAGCCTCTGGATCGTTGCGGTCGAGCAACTGCAGACCCAGCAGCTGTTGCTGCCGGGCAACGTCATCAATCGACGGTCGGAGCGTGGCCGACCCGCGGCCTGTCGTCACGACGGATTTCGCCGCGGGCGTTTTGGTCGTCGAGGCTTTCGACGTGACCGCTCGCGCGGCACCCGCAGCGATCGACGGCCGTTGGATCGATGGTCGAGCCGGGCCAGCGGATTTCGTGCGCTTTTCGCCTGCGCGTCGGAAGGCGTAGCACGATCCGATCTGCACCGATTCGAAGCGATCGGTCATGTGCCACAGCGTCTCGGCGCCGCCGATGAACAGGAGCGCGTTCGGCTGCATCGCATCCGCAAGTCGCCCGAGCAGCCGCTCGGCGTGATCCGGGCTGAGGTAGATCAAGATGTTGCGGCACAACACGAACTGGCAATTGGCAACCTCAGCGGGAATATCTTCGAGCAGGTTGTGGCGGCGGATGGTGACGATGTCGCGGAGGGTCTGACCGACCTGCCATTCGCCACGTTCGTTGGAGAAGAACCGGCGTCGGCGCGCGTCGGAGACGCCGTGCAGTTCGCGCTCGCTGTAGCGGCCGCGCGTTGTGCGACGAAGAGCCTCTGCGCTGATGTCGGTGGCCAGCACCGAGCCCGAACGATGGTGCTCATCGACGATCATGGCCAGGCTGTACGCCTCCTGGCCGTTCGCGCATGCTGCGCTCCAGACGTTCAGGGGCGCGTCGATCTCGGCGGCCAGCTGCGTCAATGCATCGAACTGTTCCGGATGGCGGAAGAAGGCTGTCTCTTGGACCGTGACCCGATTGGTGAGGTCGTCGAGGACGGCAGGGTCGGCGCCGAGAGAAGTCGCCAACCGTTCGGCATCGGTCCCGCGGGCCACGGCCAGATCGCGGAGTGCTCGCCCCAGCCGCGGCCGGAACGACGGATCAGGACGCAGCCCGATGCGCGTCTCCAGCAGCCGCGCCGCCTGGCGCACGAGTTCGTCTTCCGCGTTCACGACACTCCTGCCGAACGTCGTTGCGCGGCACGCACGATGGCGTCGGCGATCGAAGGCAATGGCAGTTGTTGATCGACCACTCCCAGCCGCTTTGCGGCGCGGGGCATGCCGTAGACCGCGCTGGTTGCTTCATCCTGGACGATGGTGTGTGCGCCGCGCCGGTGCATCGAAGCCAAGCCCGCGGCGCCGTCGTCGCCCATCCCCGTGAGCAGCACTCCGACACCGTGTTCGCCGCACGCGTCGGCGACCGATTCGAACAGCTGATCCGCAGACGGACGATGGACCGTGAGCGGTCGTTCGACGAGTTCGACCGTGAGCTGACTGCTGACCCGGAGATGGCGACCGCCGGGGCCGATGTGCACGCAGCCGGCGCGCAGCGGCTCGCCGCTTCTGGCGAGCACGACGGGCAACGGCGAGATGCGTGTCATCCAGTCGATGAGACCTTGGACGAACTCGGCATGGATGTGTTGAACGATCAGGATCGGAGCCGTGACCGCGCCGAGCCCGCTGAGGACCTTCGCCAACGCGGGTGGCCCACCGGTCGAAGCGGCGATTGCGACGATGCACGAGATGGACTGACCCGACGTGCGCGGAAGCGGTGAGTCGATCTTGCCGGCTGCGACGGTCCGTGCCAGGGGGCGAACACGGCCTCGGAGGTGGCGGATCACCGGCACGTTGCGGATCATCCGGACGTGGCGGCGCAGGTCCTTCTCCAATTCCGGTGTCCACGACATCGGTTTCGGCAACGCCAGCAGCGCGCCGCCGACGAGCGCGTCGACGGCCGGAGCCGACGTGTCGCTGTGGACGCTTGCCGACAGCACGAGAACGGGTGTTGGCGTGTTCGCCATGATCTGCTCGAGCGCGTACTGTCCGCCGCCGTCGGGGATCTGGAGGTCGAGCGTGACGACATCGGGTCGCAGGTTGGCGACGAGTCCGATTGCCTCCACCGCTGTTGCGGCCTGTCCGACCACGGTGATGTCGCCGTCCGCTTCGAGCACGCCGACGAGGTGCGTTCGTTGCACGACCGAGTCCTCGACCACGACCACCCGGATCGGCGCGTTGCTGCGGCCGCTGCCGCTGCTCAGCGCGGTCACACCGGCATCCCGACCAGCCGGTCGACTGCGGCGAGCAGGCTCTGCTCGTCGAACGAGCTCTTGACGATGTAGCCGTCGGCGCCGGCTTCCATGCCGCGGCGACGGTCGTCATCGCTGGCGAGCGAGGTGAGGATCAGGATCGCGATGTTGCTGAGTTCCGGCCGGCTGCGAATCGTCTCGGTCAGCGTGAAGCCGTCCATGCGTGGCATCTCGACATCGGTGAGGACGAGATCGGCCGGCTCGATGTCGAGGAGGGCCAGCGCCTCGATGCCATCGCCGGCAACCCGTACGTCGAAGCCGGCGCGTTCCAGGATCGACCGCTGCAATTCGCGGACGGTCAACGCGTCGTCGACCACCAGCAACCGGCCGGTTCGCCGTCGGGGTTCGTTGCCAGGAGCGGCATCGTCGCCCGTCAGGCCGCTGCCGGTCACGCGAACGCTGCGGCGTGTGTCGCGGCGGGCGCGGTCGATCAGCCCCGGCGGATCGAGGACGAGCAGGATCGAGCCGTCTGGCTCGACACTGGCGCCGGCGATCAGCTCGAGGCGGGGCACGAGCGGGCTGAGCCCCTTCACGACCACGTCTCGTTGACCGACGAGCTCATCGACCACGAAGGCATGACGACCGAGCGTGCCGTTGACGACGACCAACGTGCCAGAGCCCGTCCGGTGGACCGGCATGTCGAGGACGTCGGCGAGATCGGAAACGGGCACCGGGCGACCGTCGAGTTGGATGACACAGCGACCCTCTGCGTGGAGCATCGTCGACGAGGCCTCGTTCTGGGCGAGTGCGACGCGGTGAAGCGGGAGAGCGAACCGTTGACCGGCGGCTTCGACCAGGAGACAGCGCAGGACAGCGAGCGTGATCGGAAC
Source organism: Acidimicrobiales bacterium (assembly GCA_038227995.1). GTDB lineage: Bacteria > Actinomycetota > Acidimicrobiia > Acidimicrobiales > Ilumatobacteraceae > WLMZ01. The sequence continues at coordinate 1,964 of JBBRPP010000007.1, read as the reverse complement.
GATGAGCCGGAACTCGGTACAGCTGCCGGGTTCGGACCGCACCTCCACCCGTCCTCGTGCGCTCTCGGCGCTGGCTCGGACGGCGTCCAGACCGACGCCGCGACCGGAGATGTCGGACACGAACCTGGCGGTCGAGAAGCCCGACCGGAAGATCAGCTGCAGCGCTTCGTCGTCGCTCAAGTTGGTGGCGTCGATGCCCATTCGGGCGGCGTGATCGCGGATGCGAATGAGGTCGATGCCCGCACCGTCGTCGCTGACCGTGATGATGACCTCGGAGCCGAGCTGCATCGCGTGCAGGCGAACGGTCGCCTGTGGCGGCTTGCCGGCAGCAATGCGCTCTGCCGGGCTGTCGACGCCGTGATCGACGGCGTTGCGGACGAGGTGCAGCAACGCGTCCGACATCTGGTGCAGAACGCCGCGATCCAGTTCGGTGCTCTCGCCGCGCACCTCCCAGCGAACGTCTTTGCCCAGTGTCCGAGCGGCATCGCGCGCCGCCCGCTGGAGCTGATCAGTGATGGTCGACACGGGCACCATGCGCGTCCGCATCGCCCGTTCCTGAAGCCCGTTCAGGACTCTCGACAGCTCGCTGAACTCCGGCAGGGTCGACGGCTCGGTTCCCAGTCGTTCCATCAACACGCGCCCGACGCGGAGGTGTGCGGCTGCTGCCTCACCGACCATCCGCACCAACTCGTCCAGTCGTTCGATCGGGACCATGACGGTGCTGCCCGACTCGCGAGCGTGCGCGCTACGTGCGAGGCGTGCCGGTGCAGGTTGGGCGGCCGGTGCGGCCGATGCGGCAGGTGCAGCAGCGACTTCGGGTACAGCTGCTTCGGGAACCGCGGCAGCCTGCAACCGTCGCTCGACGAGTTGCTCGACCTGCTCGGGGTTGGGCAGCTCCGCCGCAACGGCTGGCAATGGGGCGCTCAGCGTGAATGCCACGTCGAGTTGGGCGAGCACCTCTCGGCTGGCGAGCTCGTTGGTCTCGTGCCCGTCGACGGCTTCCCAGATCATCGATCCGAGGCGGTCGATCGCAGCCAGCAACGCATCGACGATGGCCGGCGTCGGCGTGGCGGTTCCGGCGCGGAGTTGGCCGAGCTTCTCCTCGACCGCATGGGCGTACTGCCCGACGGCCTCGAAGCCGACGACGGCGGCGGCACCTTTCAGGGTGTGCACCTCGCGGAAGATCTCGACGATCAGTTCGGGCAGCGTGCCGGTCGTCGAATCCGTCGGTTCGGCGCCGGGTGAAGCGGCCTGCTCCAGATCCATGACGAGCTGTCCGAGGCGCGTCATCCGCTGCTCGGCCTCCTGCGAGAAGAGCTCGGTGATGTTCTTCAGGCCGCGTGCGCTCACGGCGAGACCGACGCAGTGTTGTCGACCGCGGTGACGCCGATCGCGCCGGTGTCGAGCAGCGATTCGAGATCGACGAGGACTGCGATGCCATCGTCGACGGCGAATGCGCCCAAGGTGCAGCGAAGGTCGGTGGTGCCGATGGGTTCGCCCAGCAATGCGACCTTCGGGATGGCAGAGACGATCAGGCCGGCGGGCCCGGCTGCCGTTGTGATCACGATGACGATGGCATCGTCGCCGACAGCGGTGTCACCGACGCGGCCGAGGCCGAGCAGCGCAGCCGTGTCGAACAGGGGCACGACTTCACCCCGAAGATTGAAGACACCCAGCAGCGGGGCCGGCGCCGTGGGCAGCTTGGTGATCAGTGGGCCGGAAACGACCTCGCGGACGTTCGCCGCAGCCGCCGCGTATCGGTCGAGACCGACAGGGAACACCAATGCCGACATCGACATCAGGAGACACGCCCCGCGGTGGCTGTGTTGGAGGCGGTGAGTTCGAGGTTGCCGGCGAGGTCGGCGAGGTTGCCGGCGGCGGCGGCGATTTGTTGGGCGGTGGCGGAGACTTGGCGGCTGGCGTCGGTGAGTTGTTCCATGGTGTCGACGACTTGGCTGGTGGCG
>JBBRPP010000006.1:0-182563 GCA_038227995.1 Acidimicrobiales bacterium | reverse complement strand
CTCGGTTCGACTGGCCTCTCGAACAATCGCCGCATACACGGCAGCCACGGCCTCGGCGTGGGCTTTGGCCACGGCGTCCTTCATGGCGTCTCGCTCGTCATCATCCATGTGGAGATGCTGGCACAACGCAACGATCCAATCAGAGGTTCGGAGTGCGACTCGATTCAGATCGCTTCTCGCAACTTGACGAGAGCGAACACGACGATGAAGAGAGCAAACGACAGTGCAACGCGCACCGAGAGACGGGCGTTTCGCATGCGGTCCAGCCGCGAGTCGGCGCGCCGCCGGAACGCGATGATCTGGTGAGTCGCAGCCACCGTACGTCTTGAGCGGAGCAAGAAGGCGGTGGCCCAAACCGCCAATGGGACACAAACCGCCGCACCCTGCCACGTCAAGTTCGTCGTCGCGGGAACCACGATCGATATCGCCGCCAACGCCCAGGCACCTGCGAGCAACAGCCATCTTGATGCCCCGCCCGGTCCAGGTGGCGCTGGGTCGTTCACTATCCTCAGTCTGCCCAGGACGGTAGATGCGTTCAACGGTTGTCCGCTGAACATCACGTGAACGAACGTCGAGCGAGAGCACTCCTCGGTCGGACCGACGAGCGCCGAATGCCCGGTATTCGCTCACGACGCAAGCCCCCTCGTGAGCGCAGATCAACGAGCGCGAGAGCAGGAACTCTGGCTCGCCGCACGGGTCAGGCATGCGCGACAGCGACGGCGTAGCGTCGTTACGTGATCGAACTTCGCTACGTCGGACCGCCGGCACTAGTCAGTGCCTTCGCGCAAATGCTGCGCGAGGAGGGACTCGATGTCTCATTTGAAGGCCCGGACGAACACCGCGGTGCCGGCCACGACATTGCGGCCGCACTCATCGTCTACGTCGTCACGAAGCCACTTGACAAGCTGATTGTGGACCCCTCATTGACAAGGCCACGAGGAGGTTTCAAGACCGGTTCAAGGGAGCAGCCGAAATCACGCGACAACGTTCAAGCCTCAGCGACGGCAGCGAATAGCTCTGCGCGGTCTTTGAGACTCGCGCCCAGAGCGGCAGTTCGGGCGCACTTCGTGCGGCGCTTACCTTCGGCTCGTTTGTCGCGTCTTGAGTAGTGCGGTGGCCTCTTTGCCGAAGACCGGGTCATCGCGTAGGGCACTCAACAATCGCAGGCCCTGATCGCCACCCAGCCGCTTGATCGTCCTCAAGAAGTGAATACGCGACTGACCTCGAGAGTCATCCTCGAGGAGTTCGATGACAGAATCGAGATGCTCCGCGGTGGCCGCCGCTGCAAGGGCGACTGCCAGACCTTCCGTCTCACTGGATCCTGCGGCGCGGACATAGTGATCGCGCAGTGTCTGCCAAACGAACCCGGCGGGGCGGACTGCGAGCGCTCTGCCCAGGCTCTCCATCACGCGATCGGGGTAGCCGCCCTGTCCGAGGTGCACGAGCAGAACAGGCAGAGCATCGGGGTACGGCGTCGAGGTGTTGACCAGATCCCACACGGACTCGACGTCGAGCCCGGCGTCGCGCAGGTCCGCAACGATCGGCCGCTCGGCGGAGCGCAGGAGTTCGGCGCGTTGCGCCAGCTCTGCATCGCGCTCGGCCTTCTTGCGTTGATACTCGGGGTCGGCGTCGAGGCGGCTCATCAGTTCGGCCGCAGTCGTTCCCTTGGGCGCTCTCCTCTGTGGGGCCACGGACTCGACATTAGGTTGACCTCGTCGTGGATAGCGCCGAATGCCCGATAGTCGCTCGCAGCGCAAGCCGCGATCAGAGCGCAGATCCGCGAATACACGGGTGATCGGCGAATAGCGCGAGATCGGCAGCTATGCGCGGCTCTCGGTCAGGCGGGAGAGCCTCCGTGCCTCATCGAGATGTTCCCCGCTGACGTAGTACTTCGCTCCGCCTACGACGACCGTTGGATCGCCCACGAGTTCATCTGGTCGCTCGATCGTCCCGACCATCGGGAACCGTTCCAGCACGGCCGTCGGGTAGCCCTTGATCGAGAACTTTCCCAAGACGACAACCTCGCGGGCCGTGACTGCGACTGCGCGCCACCCGATCCCACCGGAACCGAACAACACCGCCAACGGCCCGAGCAGCGTGCCCGCCAGACCGAGGACGCCGAATGGCCGTCGAGAACAGATGAACGCGCCCCGAACCGTCTCGTCATGCCCAAGGTTCTCCTGGACGACGTCGCGCAACTTGTTCATCCCTGACACCCGGGCAGGTTGCCCGCTTGCGGCTGGCCCGTCAACCCCACACCTATCGATGGGACTGTCGTGGGCACTCCTGGTTGAAGATCTCCTGCGCGCATCTTTCGAGCCACACCACTGCCGATTCACTCGACGAGCAGCACCTCGATCGGAAGCCAACCCGCAGGCGGCAGGCAGTTCGGGGACCCGAGCGCCGGTATCCAGCATCGCTACTCCGACAGATCTCAGGGATGGTCGCGGCACGCGCGACCTCCCCTGATATTCGTCGGAGCAGGCCGATCGGTGGTCGCGCCACGCGCGACCATGCCTGAGATCCGTCGGAGTGACGCCACCCCCGAATGCTCGGTCCGGCGCGCTCACGCAAGAGCAATCACGAGTACAGAACGACGAACGCTCTCCGTGGAAGCAGCCCGCAGGTCCCATGCCCGCCAGAGCGCTCAGGTGTTGGCGATTGCCGCGCCGGCTCCGATGTCGGCTCGATCGGCGGCCGCTTGGCCGGCGTACCAGCCGGCCGCGTCGTAGCTGCGACGCGTCATGGGTCGAGTGTTGGGGAACGCGGTCGAGTATGCCTCTTCGACAGCGGCCTCGCGATCGGCGAGGATCGGCACGAGGGCGGAGCCGTAGAACTGCTCGGCTTCGGCAGCAGCGCTGCGCTGAGTGGCGCGGAGGCGCTCGCCGACTCGTTGCGCGAACGCGACCAGGAAGGCGCGACGGAACGACGCTGTGCTGAGTTCACGATCGCGCGACGTGGCCTCGGCCGAAGCTCTCGTTGCCTGCACCAGCAGCGACGTGAACAGCAAGTCGGTCAAGCGAAGATCGACGGGGAACCCCATCACGGTGGAGAAGCCGACGTCGGGAGACCAGATGCTGCGTGCGCTGTTGACGTCTGCGATCACCGACAGGAACGCGGCCTTCTCGTCGGCGTAGGGGCTGTCGATGTGGACCCGCAATGATTCGACACCGGCTGCGAGGCGTTGGCCGCCGTCGTGGCGAGCTGCAGCGGCGAGCACCGCGGCGTCGATCGAGTGGCGCGTCATCAGCTCCTGGGCCTTGGCGGTGAACGCTTCGGCTTCTGCGTCGAACGTCGTGCCTTCGGCCTTGGCCAGCAATGCGCGGATCGTCTTCAACGCCTTGGCATCGACGTCGGCCAGGCTGACGGTGCGCGCCGCGAACGCGCCCCGGTTGGTCGTTCCCCACGCTGATGGCGGATCGACCAACCTCGACAGGCGCACGGCGCGCAGGGTGGTCGCCAACATCTGCATCGCGATCGCCAGCGCTTCATCGGGATGCAGACGCTCGGTGCGTGCCCACGTGGCGACCGCCTCGGCGTGGCCACCGATGATCGTGCCGGCGTCGGCGTCGAACGCGCCCAAGTCTTCGAGCTGGGACAGCCATGCAAGCGGTGCGCGGTCGACAGCGCCGTTGACGCGGGCGTGCGCGGCGATGAGCGCGATCGCCAGGCGCTGGGTCTGCAGCGTGTAGTCACGCTTCACGACATGGGCGACGTCAGCTGGTTGCCAACCGTTGTCGAACATGCGCGCCAGGCCGGCGACGAGGAGCGGGCTGCTGAGCGCCAGGACGCGCCGGCCGAGCGAGCCGTCGAGGTCTTCGCCGAGCAGGTGGTCCGTGAACCCGGAGAGCGAGGACTTGCTGCGGCCCGGCTCGATGTTGTGCGCCGCGCGCAGGATCTGGGCCCGGATCGCTTCGTCGTCGAGCCGTGGAGGGCGCGCATTCGTGCCCGAAGTCGTACTCGTGGTGGGTGCTTGGCGCTGTTCGTGCGCGAGTCGGCGTTTGTTCTTCGCCCGTCGTTGTTGGCTGTTTCGACTCATCGACGCATCGTGGCAGAGGGGCGCGCGACAGTCGTCAGGGCCGAGGTCAGTTCTTGTGGAGGATGCTGTTGAGCCCGTCCCACTTGGCCGAGCGGGGGAGCGCCTCGACGGCGCCCGACTGGCTGTTGCGCCGGTACAGCAGGCCACCGGCGCCGCTCAGCGTGCGGGCCTTGACGACATCGCCCTCGGGCAGCAGCTTCACGAGGGTGCCGGCCGTGACGTAGAGGCCGGCTTCGACGATGCACTCGTCGCCGAGGCTGATGCCGATGCCGCTCTCGGCGCCCAGCAAGCAGCGTTCGCCGATGGTCACCTGCACGGTGCCACCGCCGGACAGCGTGCCCATGATCGAGGCACCGCCGCCGATGTCGCTGCCGTCGCCGACGATGATGCCGGCGCCGATGCGGCCCTCGACCATCGAGGTGCCGAGCGTGCCACCGTTGAAGTTGCAGAAGCCCTCGTGCATCACCGTGGTGCCTTCGGCCAGATGGGCGCCGAGACGGACGCGGTCTGCGTCGGCGATGCGCACTCCCGACGGCGTGACGTAATCGGTCATGCGCGGGATCTTGTCGAGGCTGGTGACGCTGAGCATGTGCCCCGCTGCGCGGGCTGCGACGCGGACGGCGTCGACCGTGCTGATCGCGATCGGGCCGAGGTTGGTCCATGCGACGTTGGTCAGGAGTCCGAACATGCCGTCGAGGTTGATCGAGCGTGGCTTCATCAACCGGTTCGACAGCAGGTGCAGGCGGAGGTAGACGTCGGAGGCGCTGGAGGGTGCAACATCGGTGTCGATCACGAGATCGACCGCCTTCGTCGACGTGCCGCGGATCGCATCCGAGCCGTACAACCCGGCGAGCTGATCGTTCGCGGGCAGGGCCGGCGCCGGGCCGAGGCCGAGTTGCGGGAACCATGAATCGAGCGTTGTCCCGTCGGCGGCGATGGTCGCGATGCCGCGACCCCAGGCTGGGTTCATGACATGACCTCCGGGCGAAGGGTGGGGAACAGGATGATCTCCTTGATCGATTGGACGCCGGCCAGCAGCATCACGACGCGGTCCATGCCGACGCCGAGTCCGCCCGTGGGTGGCATGCCGTATTCGAGCGCTCGCAGGTAGTCCTCGTCGACACCTGTGGCCTCCGCGTCGCCGGCATCCTTGGCGGCCTGCTCGTCCTCGAACCGCAGCCGTTGCTCGACGGGGTCGTTCAGCTCTGAGTAGCCGTTGGCGTGCTCGCGTCCGGCGATGAAGAGTTCGAAACGCTCGGTGAGGAACGGATCGGTGCGGTCGACTCTGGCGAGCGGGCTGATCTCCACCGGATGACCGGTGACGAACGTCGGCTGCACGAGCGTGTGCTCGGAGGTCGCTTCGAACAACTCCTCGATGATCTTTCCCGAACCCCAACGTGGAGCGACCGCAACGCCGTGCTCGGCTGCGAGCGCGCGCAGGGTCTCGACCGGCTGCGACGGATGGACCTCGACACCGGTTGCTTCGGCGACGAGATCGATCATCCGGACCTGGCGCCACGGCTGGCCGAGATCGACGGCCTCGCCGTTGATGGTGACGACCGTCGTGCCGAGGGCATCTCGTGCGGCGTTGACGATCAGCTCTTCGGTGAGGGCGATGATGTCGCTGCAGTCGGCGAACGCCTGGTACGACTCCATCATCGTGAACTCCGGGTTGTGGCGGGTGCTGATGCCTTCGTTGCGGAAGATGCGCCCGATCTCGAAGACCCGTTCCATGCCGCCGACGATCAGCCGCTTGAGGTGCAGCTCGAGTGCGATGCGCAAGTACATGTCCATGTCGAGCGTGTTGTGATGGGTGATGAACGGACGCGCATGGGCACCACCGGCTTCGAGGTGCAGCACCGGCGTCTCGACCTCGATGTAACCCTTGCCTGCCAATGTCGCGCGGAAGCTGGAGATGACGGCGTGCCGCACGCGGAAGACCCGTCGCGCTTCTTCGTTGACGATCAGATCGGCGTATCGCTGGCGGTATCGAGTGTCGGTATCCGTCAGGCCCTTCCACTTGTCGGGCAACGGACGGACCGCCTTCGACAGCAATTGGATCGCGTCGACCTTGATGCTCAGCTCGCCCTTGCGGGTGACCATCACGACACCGTCGGCCCCGACCCAGTCGCCGAGGTCGAGGTCGCGGCTGGTCTCGAACCCGTCGTCGCCGACGACGGCTTTGGAGATGAACAACTGCAGCTCGTCACCCCGGTCGCGCACGGTGATGAAGATCAACTTGCCCGAATCGCGTTTGAGCATGACCCTGCCGGCAACAGCGACGCGTGTCTCGGTCTCGGCACCAGCCTCGAGCGCACCGAACCGTGTGCGGAGCTCGGCGAGCGTGTGCGAACGATCGAAACGATAGGGATACGGCTCGGTGCCGGCGGCCCGCAACGCGTCGAGCTTGGCCAGTCGACGCGCCTTCTCGGCGGCCAATCCACTGCCGCTGAGCTGGTCGGATTCATCGGAGGCCACGTCTGGCTGATTGTCACTCACAGGGATGCAACCGTATCCGGTCGGGCGTCGACCGCGGTGTGCTGTTACAGATGCGTCGCGGGTGGGTACCGTTGCCGCATGAGACGCACGCTGCCGGTGGTCCTCGTGCTCGCTGCTCTGGCGACGTGCCTGCCTCCATCGGTCGCCGCCGATCCCGTGGATTCGATTTCCGGCGCTGCCACCGTCACGGCGTTCGCGGAGCCGATCACGACCGCTGTCGACATCGTGGCCATTCAACCGAAGGTCAATCTCGTGCCTGCTGACATTCAGGCCAGCGCTACTGCCGTCGCCGACTCGGTGCGTGCGGCGTGGGCTTTCGGCCGCGGCGCCGGCATCGGGCTGAACGCGATCCACCGCGGCGACACCGTCGTCCAACAGGCCCCGGTCGGCTACCACTTCCCGATGACGGTCACGGTCCTGCCTCCCACTGCCGTCGGAGCAATCATGGGTCGCGGCCTTGCGGGAGTTCTCGCGACGGGAGCGATCGTGATGGGCGCGACAACCGCCGGGCTGCGTGGCGCGCAAGCCGGGGATACGGTCGACCTCCAAGCTGCCGACGGCTCGGTCGCCACGTTTGTCGTCGGTGCCATCGCACCCGACGCGACGGTCGGTGGGAGCGAACTGCTGCTGGCGCCAGATCAGGCCGACGTGCTCGGCATCACCACCAACACGAGCATCATCATGTGGGGATTCCCGTCGCGGGATGCACTCGTCGCAGCCGTCGCGGCGAGCGGATTGGACGGGCGAACCGATGTCCGCGTCCGCCACAGCTGGGACCCACCTGATCCGGACTCCACGCTCGGTTTGGCCCGGACCAAGGCATTGCTGGGCGAGTTCGCCTTCCAGAACATCCCGGGTACCACGAACCTTCGCCTCTCACCGGAATGGGAGGCGACGTATCTTCCCGCCGCGCGCGAGGTGTTCGTTCCCGAGATCCCGGTCAAGGCTCAATGCAACGTGATGATCCGGTCGGATCTGCAAGCGGCCCTCGCGGACGTCGCGTCAGCGGGCCTCGGTGGGTACATCGACATCGCCAGTACCAACACCACGGGCGGTTGCTTCAACCCGCGGATGAACCGGATCTCCGCGAGCCTCGGTTTCGTGTCGCGTCACGCGTGGGCGCAAGCGATCGACATGAACGTGTCGACCAATCCGCAGGGCTCGGTGCCGAGGATGAACTGCGATGTCGTGCGGATCTTCCGACGCCACAACTTCGCGTGGGGTGGCAACTTCCTCACGCCTGACGGCATGCACTTCGAGTGGGTGGGCCAGCCACGGGACCAACTCCAATATCCGTCGCGATATTGCCCCAACCTGCCGCCGATCACCACGCAACTGGCTCCGGGCATCCGGCCGCTTCCTGCGGATGCCCCCACGATTCGATCGATGTTCTTCTCCGACAGTTGGTCGATGGAGATATCCGGCGCCTGAAACCGTGCCAGGTAGCCTCAGCGACTGTGGCAACTCGATTCGTGATCATCGGTGGAGGTCCTGCAGGCAACTCAGCGGCCACGTACGCAGCGCGGCTGGGCGCGGAGGTCACGCTGATCGAACGCGACATCATCGGTGGTGCAGCACATCTGTGGGATTGCATTCCGTCGAAGACGATGATCGCGACCGGCGGCGCGATGAGCTTCACCCGCCGCATCGGGGGGATGGGCCTCGAACAGCAGGATGCCGAGGTCGACATCGCAGCACTCAAGGGTCGCATCCACGACATCCAGACTCGCCTCCAGCGAAACACGACTCGTCTGCTCGAGAGCCAGGATGTCCGGATGATCGCCGGGTCGGCGCGGCTGCTCGGCCCGAACCAGATCGAGGTCGTCACGGCGTCGAAGGTCGAGGTGATCGAAGCCGACGCGATCCTCATCTCGACCGGATCGCGGCCACGGATCCCTGATTGGTGTCACCCCGACGGGCAGCGCATCCTCACGACGCGTGATTGCTACCCGCCGCCGGAGTTCCCGACGAGCATGACGGTGGTCGGTTCCGGCGTCACGGGCGTGGAGTTCGTCCACATGTTCTCGTCGTTCGGCGCCGACGTGACGCTCGTCGTCAGCCGCCAACAGGTGCTGCCGAGCAAGGACCCTGAAGTCGCCGCCGTGCTCGAAGACGACTTCCTGCGCCGCGGCGTCCGTCTGCTGAAAGGTGCACGCGCGACCTCGATCGAGCGCGTCGACGATCAGGTCGTCGTCAGCTGCGACGACGGTCGGGTGGTTCGCAGCAGCCACGCTGTCCTCGCGATCGGCTCCGTGCCGAACACCGACGGCCTCGGACTCGATGCCGCGGGAGTGCTGTCCGAAGGCGGGTACGTGACCATCAACCGTCACTGCCAGAGCAACATCAGCCACATCTACGCCGCGGGTGACGTGAGCGGCAAGCTGCCGCTGTCATCGGTCGCCAGCATGCAGGGGCGCAAGGTGGCCGAGCATGTCATGGGTCTGCAGAAGGTGGCGCATCGACATCTCGATTACGACAAGGCGGCGTCGGCGATCTTCACCGAACCCGAGATCGCCGACGTCGGGCTTGCCGAGACGGAAGCCTTCGCCGAGGGGCGCAAGATCCGCGTCACGAAGGTGCCGTTCAGCGCGACGCCGAAGGCGCTGATCAACAACGACTCACGCGGCTTCGTCAAGATCGTCTCCGACCCCGCCACCGGCGTCGTGCTCGGTGGGTCGATCGTCGGTCGTCACGCGGCCGAGTTGATCAGCGTCATCGCCCTCGCGGTCACCGCTCACCTCAAGGTCAGCGACATCGTCGAGAGCCTGCTCGTCCACCCTGCGCTGTCGGAGGCATTGGCCGAGGCCGCTGAGTGAGCCTCGATCCGTCGTCGGATCAGGCTCGCCTCAACGACGCGCTCGGGGTCCCGCCGTTCGTGCTGCTCGCCCCACTCTGGCGACGAGTACTGGCGCAGGTGATCGATCAGGCCGTCGTCGTCATCCCGGTGCTGTTGATCGCGGTGCTGATGGGTGTGCGCAACACGGGAGATCTGAGCGACCACACGTTCGGCATCAACGTCGCGGTTGTCAGCGTCGCGTTCGTGTACGGATTCGGATCGATCTCGATGTGGGGCCGGACGATCGGGAAGTGGGTTCTCGGGACCAAGGTCGTCCGCGTCGACACGGCTGGTGCGGTGCTGCCGTCATCGGCCGCGATTCGTTCACTGGTGCCGCTCGCCGCCGGTGTCCTGCCGGGTGTCGGCCAGTTCCTGAGCCTTGTGATCTACGCGACGGCCTTCTTCGATCGCCGGCGCCAGGGTTGGCACGACAAGGCCGCAGGGACCATCGTCGTGATGAAGCGAATCCCGAAGGATCCGACCTGAGCGGTCAGGCGATGACGACGACGACGTCGCCGGCGCCGACGGTGGCCCCGGTGGTGACCTTGATCTCCTTGACCGTGCCGCTCTTCTCGGCTGCGATCTGGTTCTCCATCTTCATCGCCTCGAGCACCACCACTGCCTGACCGGCCTCGACGGCTTGGCCGACCTCGACCAGGATCTTGACGATGGTGCCTTGCATCGGCGCCGTGACATCGCCGCTGCCGCCTCCCGCTGCCCCCGCAGCGGAGGCGGCGCGAGCCGGCTTCTTGGCCGCGGGCTTGCCGGCACCGGCCACGATGGCCTGGCCTTCCGGAACCCACATCTTGACGTCGAAGCGCTTGCCGTTGACCTCGACCGTGGTGTTGCGTTGCACGAGCGGTCCGGCGGGGTCGTCCTCTGCGGCGACCGGCGGCTTCGGCGCCTCGATGCCGCTGAGGTCGAGCACTTCCTCGACCCACTTGGTGCTGTGCTTCATCGCGTGGAAGTCGGGATGGTTGAGGATCGCGAGGTCGGCAGGAATCGTTGTTGCGACACCTTCGACGACCATCTCGTTCAGGGCCCTGACGGCGCGTGCGATCGCGGTCTCGCGATCCTTGCCCCACACGATCAACTTGCCCACGAGGTTGTCGTAGTACTGGCTGATTTCGTCGCCCGATTCGTAGCCGCCGTCGAAGCGGACGCCGAAACCATCGGGTGTCGTGAGTTGAGTGATCTTGCCGGGGCTCGGCAGGAACTTGCCGCCGGCCGGGTTCTCGGCATTGATGCGGATCTCGATGCTGTGACCGTTGCGTCGCGCCGCGACTTCGTCCTGCGTCATCGGCAGCGGCTCGCCACTGGCGACGCGGATCTGCCACTCGACGAGATCGATGCGGGTGATCTCCTCGCTGACGGGATGTTCGACCTGGAGGCGCGTGTTCATCTCGAGGAAGAAGAACTCACCGTCTTGGTAGATGAACTCGACCGTGCCGGCGTTGTAGTAACCGACGGCCTTGGCGACCTTGATCGCTGCTTGGCCCATGGCTTCCTCGACGCCGTCGGGCAGCGCTGTTGCGGGCGCTTCCTCGACCAGCTTCTGGTGGCGGCGCTGGGCCGAGCAGTCACGCGTGCTGATCCACACGACGTTGCCCTGCTGATCGCCGACCAACTGGACTTCGATGTGGCGCGGCCACGTGAGGTAGCGCTCGACGTAGACCTCGTCGCGGCCGAAGTAGGCCTTCGCTTCGCGCTGCGCGCTGTCCATCGCGTCCTGCACCTCGGCTGCGCTCTGGACGACCTTCATGCCGCGGCCGCCGCCGCCGAACGCGGCCTTGATCGCAACCGGCCAGCCGTTGCTGTTGCCGAAGTCCATGATGTCAGCCGAGCTTTGCGCGAACTCGGTGGTTCCGGGCACGATCGGAGCGCCACCTTCGAGCGCGGCCTTGCGACTGCTGACCTTGTCGCCCATGACGTCGACGGCACTGGCCGGCGGGCCGATGAACGCCACACCGATCTCGGTGATCGCCCGGATGAAATCGGGGTTCTCGCTGAAGAACCCGTAGCCGGGGTGGACGCCGTCTGCGCCGCTCTGCTTGATCGCGTCGAGGATCGCCTGAGTGTTGAGATAGCTCTCTGCCGCGGTCTGGCCGCCGAGCGCGAACGCTTCGTCGGCGAGGCGCACATGGAGCGCGTTGCGGTCGAGTTCGGAGTACACCGCGACAGTGGCGATGCCCAGTTCTCGCGCAGCCCGGATGACTCGGACGGCGATCTCTCCGCGGTTGGCGATCAGGATCTTCTTCAGCACTCGCCCATGATGGCCGGTGGCCGGTGCACATTGCGAACCCGTCTTCGTGCGATGCGTATCCTGAGCCGCGTGACCGAGCACGAATCTGCACCGCGGGGGTCCAATGTCTGGCCTGATGGCTGGCACGTCGAGTGGGTCGGAGAGACCGGGTCGACCAATGCCGACCTCCTCTCGGCCGGAACCGACGGGGCACCGCATCGAACGGTTCGAGCGGCCGATCACCAGACCGCGGGTCGCGGCCGGCTCGATCGAACGTGGGAGACGCCGCCGGGGGTGAACCTGCTGGTGAGCATCCTTTTGCGCGACGTGCCTGCCCATCCGCACGAGGTGACGCAACGGGTCGCGTTGGCGGCGATCGAGGCGGCTCGTGTGACCAGCGGGGCCGAGGCGGTGCTGAAGTGGCCGAACGACCTCCTCCTGGATGGGCGCAAGTTGGCCGGCGTGCTGGCGCAGTTCGGAACATCGCTCGCTGGATCGTTCGTCGTGGTCGGCATCGGGCTCAACATCGGCTGGGCCCCACCCGACGCAGCGCGACTCGGTGAGACGACCACCCCGCAGGCCGTTTTGGCAGCAATGCTCCGCGCGTTCGACGAGCTACCGACAGACATCGCGGCGCTGTATCGATCTCATCTCGCCACCATCGGGCAACGCGTCAGGGTCGAGCTGCCGGGCGCCGCTGAAATCGTCGGGACAGCGATCGACGTCGAGCCCGACGGCCGCCTCGTCGTGCTCGACGACTGTGCGATCTCGCACCGCATCGACACAGGCGACGTCGTGCACCTCCGTTCCGTCGATTGACCGCTTCGATGGGGTGACCCGGGAGGCAAGTGCTGCCCGAGTACCGTCGAGTGGGTGCAGATCGACCCGTCCGCTCTCGAACCGGCCCCGCGCCGGCAGTCGGCGGCGCTGAGCACCGAGGGCTTCGGCGATCGCAACGCACCCCCACCGATCCCGTCGGTGGCGCCTGGCCCCACCGGCAGTGCCAGTCGCCGCCGCCGTCCGGCACGAGTCCTCACGCTCGTGTTCATCGCCGCGATCGTGGCGGTCGCGAGTGCCGCAGGCGTGATCGCGACGGCTCATCGTCAGGTCGCCAAGATCGCTCGAGTCCCCGGGCTGACGTCAGTGCTCAGCCCGCCGAATGCGAACGTCGAGAACTTCCTGCTCGTCGGATCGGACAGCCGGGTGGGCGAAGATCCGACGGATCCCGATTACGCCGGCATCGGCAGCGCAGGTGCTGTGACCGGCAACCGCAGCGACACGATCATGGTGTTGCGTCGCGATCGACACACGGGTGGTGTGTCGTTGCTCTCGTTGCCCCGCGACCTGTGGGTGACGATCCCCGGGCGTTCGAAGAAGAGCCGCATCAATGCCGCCTATCAGGACGGGCCAGCGGTGTTGATCCAGACGGTGCAACAGACGCTCGGCATCCCGATCCAGCACTACGTCGAGGTCGACTTCCAGGGTTTCAAGAAGCTGGTCGACGCCGTCGGCGGGGTCCAGGTCTGCGTACTGACGCCGGTCCGCGACACTCACACCGGTTTGAACATCCCCGAGCCGGGCTGCTTCGTGCTCGGCGGCGTGCAGGGCCTGGCGTATGCGCGCAGCCGCCACTTCGAGACGTACGTCAACGGCGTGTGGACGGAGGACCCGACGTCAGACCTCGGCCGGATCAAACGCCAGCAGGAGTTCATCAACACCGCATTGCACACGGCGCTGGCCAAGGTCAAGGGCAACCCGCTGAAGGCCGGCGATGTCCTCGTCTCGAGCACCGGGGCCTTGCGGATCGATTCGGGACTCGATGTCCTCGGTGCCGCGGGCGCCCTTCGCGACGCCGTCGGAAACGGGCTGCAGACGTTTTCTCCGCCGGTCGTCGGCAAGACCATCAACGGGAACGCCGTGCTGCTGTTCGGCGACGGGGCCCAGGCCTACCTCGACTACTTCGGCGGCGTCAGCAGCACACCGCCGGTTTCGGCCTAGTCTGTGGCCCGTTCGCCGACGTGCTCCAGACTGTGACCATCCCATGAAAGCCCTCATCCTCGCCGGCGGTGCCGGAACCCGCTTACGGCCGATCACCCACACGAGTGCCAAGCAACTCGTGCCGGTTGCGAACAAGCCGATCCTGTTCTACGGCATCGAAGCGATGGCAGCCGCGGGCATCGTCGACATCGGCATCATCGTCGGCGACACCCGGGCCGAGGTCATGTCCACGGTTGGCGACGGCTCGCAGTTCGGTGTTCACGTCACGTACATCCCGCAGGATGCGCCGCTCGGCCTTGCCCACTGTGTGCTGATCGCGGCCGACTTCCTCGGTGATGACGACTTCGTGATGTACCTCGGCGACAACCTGCTCGAACAGGACCTGGCCGCGTTCGTGCGCGCGTTCGAGACCGCTCGAACCGGAGCCGAGCCACCGACTGCTCAGATCCTGCTCAAGAAGGTGCCGGATCCGCATCGCTTCGGCATCGCCTCGCTCGATGCGAATGGCAACGTCGTCCACCTCGTCGAGAAGCCGGCCGATCCGCCAAGCGACCTCGCGCTCGTCGGCGTGTACCTGTTCGACAACACGATTCTGAAGGCGGTGTCGTCGATCGAACCGTCACCGCGTGGCGAGTTGGAGATCACCGACGCGATCCAGTGGCTGATCGACAACGGCTTCACCGTGCGATGCGAGTTGCTCACCGGGTGGTGGATCGACACCGGCAAGCTGACGCCGTTGCTCGAGGCCAACCGCCTGCTGCTGGAGAAGATCGAGACTCGCATCAGCGGCTCGGTCGACGAGGCGTCGGTCGTCGAAGGCCGGGTGATCGTCGAAGCCGGCGCCGTCGTCGTCAACTCCACGATTCGCGGCCCGGTAGCCATCGGCGCCGACGCCCGCATCGTCGACAGCTTCATCGGTCCGTTCAGCGCGATCGGCGAAGGCTGCGCAGTGACGAACAGCGAGATCGAACACTCGGTGATCATGGCCCGCAGCACCATCACCGACATCCCGCGACTCGAAGACAGCTTGATCGGCAAGGAAGCCGTGGTGGTGCGGACCCAGAAGCGGCCGCGCGCCGCCCGTTTGATGATCGGCGACCACTGCCAGATCGATGTGGAGTAGGAACTGATGCCGAACGTCACCGAGAGCGACACGATCGCAGGCGTGTACATCGTGGAGCCCAGCATCCACGGCGACCAGCGCGGGCTCTTCATCGAGACCTATCGCCGCGAGTGGTTCCCCAACGGCCGCGAGATGCTGCAGGGCAACCGCGCCAATCGCCAGCAGGGCGCTGTTGTCGGGTTGCACTACCACCTCCATCAGGCCGACTACTGGTACGTGCCGTTCGGCACGGCGCGCGTCGTGCTGCACGATCTGCGTGAGGGCGGGCCCACCGACGGCAAGACCCTGTGCCTCGACCTCAGCGGTGACAACCACATGGGTGTCTTCATCCCACCGGGTGTCGCCCACGGCTTTGCCGCTCTCACCGACATGGTGATCACCTATCTCGTCGACAACTACTACAACCCGCAGGACGAGTTGGGCGTGATGTGGAACGACCCGGCGATCGCCGGTGACTGGGGCGTCGAGACACCGATCCTGTCCGGTCGCGACGAAGCGAATCCGCTTCGCGCCGACATCCCGGCCGGACGCAAGCCGTACTGGAAGATGCGCACGTGAAGCAGTTCGTGACGGGTGCCGCAGGGTTCATCGGCAGCAACTACGTGCGTCACATCCTCGACACATCGGATGACACGGTCACGGTCTACGACGCGCTGACCTACGCCGGCAACCTCGAGAGCATCCGCGACCTGATCGACGATCGTCGCTGCCGCTTCGTCAAGGGCGACATCTGCGATCAGGACGATGTGATGGAAGCGATGAAGGGTCACGACGCCGTCGTGCACTTCGCCGCCGAAACCCATGTCGATCGGTCGATCAAGGACGGCTACTCGTTCGTGCGCACCAACTGCTTCGGCACCAACGTCCTGTGCGACGTCGCCCGCCAGGTCGGCGTCGAACGATTCCTGCACATCTCCACCGACGAGGTGTACGGCTCGATCGAAGACGGCTCGTTCAGCGAGACCGACGCACTCGGCCCGCGCTCGCCGTACTCGGCGGCGAAGGCGGGTAGTGATCTGATCGCCTTGAGCTATTTCACCACGCACGGCTTGCCGGTGCTCGTGACGCGCTGCAGCAACAACTTCGGTCCGTACCAGTTCCCCGAGAAGCTGATCCCGCTGTTCACGACCAACTTGCTCGACGGCCTCAACGTGCCCCTGTACGGCGACGGCGGCAACATCCGCGACTGGATCCACGTCCACGACCACAACACTGCGGCAGAGCTCGTCCTGCGCAAGGGCACGGTCGGCGAGATCTACAACATCGGTGCCGGCAACGAGGTCACGAACAAGGACCTCACCTATCGAATGCTCGAGCTCACCGGACGCGACGAGAGCTTCATCACGCCGGTCGCAGACCGCCTCGGCCACGACCGTCGGTACTCGATCACCCACGACAAGGTGACCGCGCTCGGGTGGAAGACCGAGCACAACCTGGTCGACGGACTCGCCGCCACGGTGCAGTGGTATCGCGACAATCGCGCGTGGTGGGAGCCGCTCAAGGCCAAGGCAGCGTTCTGATCGGATGAGAGTCCTGATCACGGGCGCCGGTGGACAGTTGGGACAGGACACGGTGTTGGCGTGCGAGGCGGCCAACGACACGGTCGTCGCGTTGGACCATGCTGCGCTGGACGTCGCCGACCGCGATGCGGTGCTCGGCGCGATCACATCGGTTCGCCCCGACGCCGTGATTCATTGCGCGGCGTGGACCGCTGTCGACAACTGTGAAGGCGATCCGGATCGAGCCTTCCGCCTCAACGCCAACGCTGTCAGGTGGGTTGCCGAAGCATGTGACCGTGTCGGCGCGCACCTCGTCCACGTCAGCACCGACTACGTGTTCGACGGGACGAAGGCCGAGCCGTATCACGAGTGGGACACCCCCGATCCCCAGTCGGTCTACGGATCTTCAAAGCTCGCAGGCGAGCGCGAAGCAGCTGTGCTCGGGACGCGCGCTGCCATCGTCCGCACCAGCTGGGTCTGCGGTGAGTACGGCAACAACATGGTCAAGACGATCATGCGTCTGGCGAACGAACGCCCGCAGTTGGCGTTCGTCGACGACCAGATCGGCCACCCGACGCTGTGCGCCGACCTCGGTCCGATGCTGCGCCGTATCGCGCTCGATCGCCGGTCCGGCGTTCACCACGTCACCAATCAAGGCGCGGTCAGCTGGTTCGAGTTCGCGCAGGCCGTCGTCGTCGCGATGGGCAAGTCTCCGAGCATGGTCGCGCCCATCTCCACCGCCGACCTCGTGCCGCCACGCCCTGCGAAGCGCCCGGCCAACAGTGTGCTCGACAACGCTGTCCTGCGCGATTCCGGCCTCGGACTGCTGCCCGACTTCCGGCCATCGGTGGCTGCGTTGGTGGCTCGACTCAGCTGATCGCAGCCAGCAGCTCGTCGTCGCTGACGGGGCGGTAGTCCCAGACATCGACCCCGACGTTCACCTGCCGGCCCTTGATGCGCCAGCGTTCGTGGACGTGTCCGTGCAACAGGAGTTGACCGTCGTCGATCGGGCGGCGGGCCACGAATCGGTCGTCGTCGTGGCTGTCGCCCTCGTACGGAAGGTGGCACGCGAGCGCGTCGAACTGTCCGAGCCGAACGGGCACTGAATCCTGCAGCACCTCGGCGAATCCGGCATGGCGATAGCGATCGAGCCACGCCTCGCCCTTGGCGCCTGCGCCGGCCCAGCAGCGATCATGGTTGCCGGCGACGAGGATCTTGTGGCCACGCAGCGTGCCGACGAGATCGAGCATCTCGGCGATCGGGCCGAGGGCGACGTCGCCGAGCACCCACACCTCGTCGTCGTCATCGACCGTCTCGTTCCATCGGCTCACCAGTTCGCGGTTCATCTCGTCGACATCGGCGAAGGGCCGCGAGCAGTAGCGAATGATGTTGGTGTGGCCGAGGTGAAGGTCACTCGTCCAGAACCGCGTCATGCCGATCTCATCCGATGCCGTGCGGCGCGCGCTCGGCGTCCTCGCGGTTGGCGAGGTACCAATCGATCGTGCGTTGCAGGCCGTCTTCGAACGCCGTTGTGGCTCGCCAACCGAGCAACTCCTCTGCCCGCTCGACGGCCACGCGGCGCCGTGGCTGGCCGTCGGGTTTGGTGGGGTCCCAGCGCAGTTCGCCCGCGTAGCCGACGAGGCGAGCGATGGTCTCCACGGTTTCGCGGATGGTGACCTCGTGATCGTTGCCGATGTTGATCGGGTCGGTGCCGATGTGGTCCCCGGCGGCCAGCACGATTGCCTCGGCGGCGTCTTCGACGAAGAGGTACTCGCGGCTGGCCCGGCCGGTGCCCCAGACGTCGATCTTGTCGGCGCCGGTCTCTTTGGCCTCGACGCACCGCTTGATGAGCGCGGGGATGACGTGTGAGACAGCCGGGTGGAACTTGTCGCCCGGTCCGTAGAGGTTGGTGGGGATCAGGTACGCGAATCGTTGCCCGTATTGCTCGGCGTTGACCTGGGCGTGGATCAGGTGGGCCTTCTTGGCGATTCCGTATGGGGCGTTGGTCTCTTCCGGGTAGCCGTCCCACAGGCTCGCTTCTCGAAACGGAACCGGCGTGAACTTGGGGTACGAGCACACGGTTCCGACCAGCGTCGTCTTGTCCACCGATGCGCTCGCCCGCGCGGCCTCGATCACATACGTACCCATCAACAGGTTGTCCAGGTACAGCGGCGCCGGGGCGACCTGGTTGTAGCCGATCCCGCCGACGCGCGCGGCCAGATGGATGACGTGGTGGGGTGTCGCATCGGCGATCAGCCGCTCGGCGGTGCCTGGAACGGTGAGGTCGTAGTCGACGCTGCGCGGTGACACCACGGTCGCGCCGAGCGCTTCGAGCTTGGCGACGACGACCCGGCCGAGGAAGCCGGATCCACCGGTGACGAGGACCCGTTGTTCGTTCCACCCTGCGTTCATGAGCGTCGATGCTATGCGCCGAGCGGGCATGATGGTGGGCGTGCGGGTCGCTTACACGTTGGAACAGTGCTGGCATCGAGTGCCGGGCGGGACGGGTGTGGCAGCGCTGCGAACGGCCGAAGCCATGGATGGCACGGGTGATCTGGAGTTGATCGGTGTCGCCGGGCGACATCGCCATCTGCCGGCCGAGGAATGGCGTCCGACGATCCCGTGGGTCGAGCTCCCCATCGCCGCGCCGTGGCTGTACGAGGCCTGGTTGCACCTCGAGTGGCCCCGACCCGAGACCGTCACCGGTCCGGTCGATGTCGTCCACGCGACCACGCTGATCCCGTGTCCGACTCGTGGCTCCTTGATCGTCACGCTGCACGACCTCGCCTTCCTGCATCGCCCAGACAACTTCACCAAGCATGGCGTGCGGGTCTTCAATCGCAGCCTGACGCTGATCAAACGATGGGCGGACCTGGTCCTGTGCTGTTCGCAGGCGACGATGGACGACTGCGTGACCGCCGGGCTGGATCCCGAACGTCTGCGTCACGTGCCGCTCGGTGTCGACTACGAACACGCGACGCCGCTCGACATCGATCGGGTGCGGGGCACGTACGAGCTGCCGGATCGGTATCTCCTCTTCGTCGGAACGGTCGAGCCGCGTAAGAACCTCCGTCGGCTGGCCGAAGCCGTCGCCCTGCTCGATGAGCCGCTGCCGTTGATCGTCGCCGGGGCCACGGGTTGGGGCGACGTTGCAGCCGACGTCACCGGCGACGTCCGATTCATCGGCTTCGTTCCCACCGAGGACCTCTGGGCGCTGTACGCGGGGGCGCATGTGTTCTGCTACCCGAGCGTCCACGAGGGCTACGGCCTCCCCGTGCTCGAGGCCATGGCCCAGGGCACGCCGGTGGTCACCAGCGTGGCGACCGCGACGGAGGAGGCGGCCGACGGAGCAGCCGTCCTCGTCGACCCCACTGATGTCGCCGACATCGCCCGCGGCATCACCGAAGCCAGTTCGCGTCGGGCCGAGCTGGCCGGCAAGGGTCGCCATCGCGTTGCCCGCGCGACGTGGCAGAGCACGGCCGAGCTCACCGTCGCTGCCTACCGCGAGATCGCATAGGCCGGCCGTGGCGGAATCGATCGCGACCTGTTCGACGATTCGCGTCGGCGTGAATCTGCTCTGGTGCATTCCGGGCCAGGTCGGCGGGAGCGAGGAATACCTCGCTCGACAGCTGATCGGTCTGGCCGAGATCGAGTCCGTGGTCGTCCCGACGCTGTACGTCCTGCCCGGGTTCGCTGCCGCCCATCCCGAGTTGGCGAACGTGTTCCGTCTGGTCGAGGCGCCGACCGACGGGGCCAATCGGGTCCGGCGGGTTCTCGTCGAGCGCGGATGGTTGGCCCGTGAGACGAAGGGCAGCGACCTCGTCCACCACGGTGGCGGCACGGTGCCACGCGTCGGTGATCAACCCGTCGTGCTGACGATCCACGATCTGCAGTACCTGACGTATCCGCAGTACTTCAGCCGTCTGAAACGGCGCTACCTGCACACGGTCATGCCGCGGTCCGCTGCCCGCGCCGACGTCATTGCGGTCCCCACCGATTTCGTTCGGCAGACCGTTGTCGAGGCATACGGTGTGTCGGCGGACAACGTCGTCGTGGTTCCCCACGGCATCGAGTCCGCGCTCGGTCGATCGGCCACCCCGGCGGACGAGCTGCGGCGAAAGTTCGACCTCGGCGAGGGTCCCGTCCTCGTCCTTCCGGCGGTGACCCATCCGCACAAGGGCCACCTGTTCCTCCTCCGTGTCCTCGCCGAGCGGTGGACCGACCCGGCGCTGCGGCTCGTCCTCATCGGTGGCGTGGGTGCCGCCGAGGACGCCGTTCGCTCGTCGATCGAACAGCGTGGATTGAGTGGGCGGGTGGTGCGTGCGGGGCGCGTGAGCCAGGCAGATCGCGACGGGTTGCTGAAGATGGCGGATGCGATGGTCTTCCCGAGCGAGTACGAAGGTTTCGGTGCGCCGGTCATCGAGGCGATGACGCTCGGGACACCCGTGATCTGCAGCGATCGCACGTGTCTGCCCGAGGTCGCGGGCGATGCCGCCGTGGTGCTGCCGCTCGACATCGATGCGTGGGCCGGGGCGCTCGACCTCGTTACCCGCGACCGTGAGCGATTGGTCCGCGCCGGGCACGTGCGAGCGTCGCAGTTCACAGCCCGTCACTCGGCCCGCGCGTTGTTGACCGCCTACGGTCGGGCGCTGCGATGACCCCTCCCTCCGACCATCTCCGACCCCTCCGCCTGGCGGTGCTGTGCCCGCATTTCGAGCCCGATACGGCGCCGACGGGTGCGGTGATGACGCGCATCGTCCACGAGCTCGCCGCGGCCGGCCACGAGATCCATGTCGTCACCGCACTGCCCTGGTATCGCAATCACACCATCGAGCACGGCTGGACGGGCAGGTGGGTGCGGGTCGAGGACACCGCTTGGGGCTCGATCACCCGGGTCCACCCGTTTCCCGGATCGGACAAGGCCAAGGTGCTGCGCCGGGCCGTCGGCTTCCTCGGTTTCAGCGCCGTCGCGGGATGGCGCGGCATCCGCGGCGGCCGGGTCGACGGCGTCTTGTCGATGTCGCCGCCGCTGACCAACGGGCTCATCGGCTGGGCGATGAAAGTCGTGCGTCGTGGACCGCTGGTGTTCAACATCCAGGACGTCTTTCCTGACGCGGCGATCGAGACGGGCGTCATCGGCAACGGTGCGATCATCGCCGTCGCGAGGTGGTTGGAGAAGGTGAGCTACAACCGAGCCGACGCGGTCACCGTGCTCAGCGCCGATCTCCGCGACAACGTGGTCGCCAAGATCAACGCCCGGCGGGCAGACCGCGTCAGGGTGATCCCGAACTTCGTGCTGACCGACGAGATCCGCCCTGGCGACCGGATGACCCGATTTCGTGGCGAGCTCGGCATCGGTGACGAGCCGGTGGTGATGTACGCCGGCAACGTCGGCTTCTCGCAATCGCTCGATCTCGTCATCGCAGCTGCCGCCGCGTTCCCGCACGCCACCTTCGTGATCAACGGCGACGGGTCGGCCAAGCCGGCGCTCATCCAGCAGGCGAAGGCCTTGCCCAACGTGCGCATGTCGGGCTATCAGCCGATGGATCGGCTCTCAGAGGTGCTCGCGACGGGCGACATCCACGTGGTCCCGCTACGCGCCGGTCTCGGTCGCGTCAGCGTTCCGTCGAAGACGTACTCGATCCTTGCGGCCGGTCGTCCGGTCGTCGCCGCGATCGACGCCGGCACCGAGGTGCCGCGCATCTTGGCAGCGGCCGGGTGCGGCATTGCGGTCGCACCCGATGATGCGGCTGCGTTCATCGCAGCGTTGCGCGAATTGCTCGACGACCCGAATCGGCGCGAGACGATGGGCCGCGACGGCCGAACATGGGTCGAACGTGCAGCGTCTCCGGCCGCCGTTGCCGCCGCGTATGCGGCATTGTTCCGGGAACTGCGTGGACCGGAGCGGATCCGGTGACGGCGGAACCGACCGGTGAGGCGGTAGCCTCGCATACTCGTGGCTACCTCCTCGTCTGCCAAAAAAGTCGCCAAGCTCGCTCAGAAGGGCAAAGGCAAGAAGGTGCGCTTCCAGGGCGGCACCTTGTTCCCGCTCGTGGTGGCCGGTGTCGTCATCCTGTTCGGAGCGCTCATCGTCTGGGCTCGCTACACCCGCCCCGGGCCGGGCGAAGGTGAACCCACCTCGAACCAACACTGGCATGCCGCTCTCGGCTTCTACGTGTGTGACTCGAAGGGCCTGAAGATCGAGCCGAACCTGACCGGCATCCTCGAGGACACCGATGCATCGGGCAAGCTCACCAACGAGCGCTACATCCGCACAGGCATCCACTCGCACGGCGATGGCGTCATGCATTGGCACCCCTCGGCCAGCGGTGTCGCCACCGGCACCAACGCCAAGCTGAAGGTGTTCCTGGCCAACTACGGCGTCAGCCTCACGAACACGAAGTTGTCGTTCCCCGCCAATCAGGGTGGCGAGACGTTCGAAGAGGGCAAGACCACCTGCAAGGTCGACGGCGTCGAGAAGAAGGCGTCGCTGAAGCTGTGGGTCTGGGACAACTACGCCAACTCCAGCACGGCCGACCCGTCCGTCTACACCACGAACATGGGCGACGTCCGCATCAAGAAGGACGGCATGGTCTTCATGATCGCGTTCGTTCCGGACGGCACGAAGCCGATCCCACCTGAATCCGCGGCCAACCTGAAGGCACTCGGTGCGGCCGACGGCGGCGGCAACGGCCTGCCATCCACCGCCGACACCACGGGCTCGAACCCGGTCGTCCTCCAGTCGACCACGACGGTCGCCACCTCTGGGTCGACGCCGACCTCCGCTGTCGGCGAACCGTCGGCGACGTCGACCAGCGCCAAGTCCTCGACAGCGACCACGGCCGCCACAGCCACCACGGGCGGCTGATGCGCGCCGTCGTTCTCGTCGGCGGCTTCGGCACCCGGTTGCGGCCGCTCACCAACAGCGTTCCGAAGCCCATGCTCACGGTCGGCCATGTGGCGATCATCGAGCGGTTGATCGCCAACCTCGTCCGTGGCGGCGTCACCGACGTGACGCTGGCGATCGGCTTCAAGCCCGAACCGTTCCTGGCGGCCTTCCCCGACGGGACGTGTGCCGGCGCAGCGCTGACGTACGCCGTCGAGCCCGAGCCCCTCGACACCGGTGGTGCGATCCGCTTCGCCGCCACGTTCGCCGGGATCACCGACACGTTCGTGGTCGCCAATGGCGATGTACTGACCACCCTCGACATCGGTGAGTTGGTCGCATTCCACCGCGCCAACGCAGCCGAGGCCACGCTGCACCTCACGCCCGTCGACGATCCATCCGCGTTCGGCGTTGCCGACCGCGACGAGCGTGGCCTCGTCCGGCGCTTCATCGAGAAGCCGCCGCCGGGCACGGCTCCGAGCAACCTGATCAACGCCGGCACATATGTGTTCGAGCCCTCGGTGATCGATCGCATCGCCGATGGCCGCAAGGTGTCGGTCGAGCGCGAGATCTTCCCGATGATCGTGGCCGATGGCGGCATGTGGTCGATGCCCACCGACGACTACTGGGTCGACACAGGCACGCCCGAGCTGTATCTGCAGGCCAACCTCGACACGATCAACGCGCGGGGTGGCACTGGCGGCGACGTGGTCGCGGTCGACGCTGCGGCGACGCTCGGCGACGACGTGCTCCTCACCGACTCGATCGTCGCGGTCGGCGCCGTGATCGGCGATGGCGCCAGCGTCTCGCATTCCGTGGTGCTGTCCGGCGCGCTCATCGGTACCGGTGCCACGGTGACACACAGTGTCGTGATGGGCCAGATCGGTGCCGGGGCCCAGATCACCAACTGTGTGATCGGTGCTGAAGGTGTCGTCGCCGACGGCGAGCAACGCGCCGACGAGCGCATCCCTGCGCCGGGTGCCTGACATCCGCGTCGGCGGCTGACAGCATGAGGCCATGAATCCGATGGTCGTTGGTGGTGCCGGCTTCGTCGGTTCACACCTGGTCGACAGACTGCTCGCCGAGGGCTTCGCAACCGACGTGATCGACAACCTGTCGACCAGTTCCCTCGGCAACCTCGGCGACGCCCGGACGTCGGGCGGCTCGTTGAAGATCCACACCCTCGACGTGACCGGTTCCGACTTCGGCTCGCTCGTCGCCATGCGGCGTCCCGACGTCGTTTATCACCTCGCGCTGCTGACACCCGGGCAGGTCGATGCCGACAACGACGGCAGCGCGATCTCCAGCTTGCTCGCCGTGCTCGAGGCCGCCCGGGTCAACGCCGTCGCCAAGGTCGTGGTCGCGTTGCCGGCGGCGTCGCTCTACGGTGAGGTCCCCGCTCGCGAGTTGCCGGTCAAGGAGAGCAGGCCGTTCTCGCCTTCGGGCGTGCGTGGCGTCCTCGCCCGGACGATCACGGACCTGCTGGCGGTGTACCGCGACGAGCACTCTGTCGAGCACACCGTGTTGGCGATGACGTCGGTCTACGGCCCGCGTCAACGGCCGGTGGACGGTGTCGTCGCGGCGTTCGCCCACGCCCGGGCGCTCGATCTGCCGATGACCATTCACGGCGACGGCCGTCAGACTCGCGACCTCCTGTTCGTCGACGACGCGGTCGACGCCCTCGTGCGCGCCGGTCACCGCGGTGGAGGGCTCATCGTCAACGTGGGTACCGGTGTGCAGACATCTGTCCGGGACCTGGCCGCGCTCGTCGACCCGACGGGCCCGATCGCGGCCGGTCAACGTCGCCGCGGCGACGTCACTCGCGTTGCGGTTTCGCCGACGCGGGCGCGGATCCACCTGCAGTGGTCACCATGGACGTCGGTCGCCCTCGGCGTCGGCTCGACCGTCGCTGCGTACCGTCGTCAGTGAGCAACGCCGACGGCGAGCAGGCTCGCGCGGGCCAGACCGGCAGCGATCTCGGGTGAACTCATGATCGAGGGGACCACGACGGCGCGGATTCCTTCCGCGTCGACCCGATCAGCGAGATGCTCGTCGACTGGATCGATCAACAGCGACGAGGCGATCGGCGCGTAGAGCCTGGCGACGCCGACCACCGATGCTTCGTGACCGAGCTCGCTCATCATCCGGTCGGCCGGACCCTTCAATGCCGCGCCGCCGACGATCGGCGACACGGCGGTCACGGTGTCGCGTCGACCGCCCAGCAGCGCGTCGACACCGCGGAGGGAGCGCAGTGGACCAATCGACACCAGTGGATTGGACGGAGCGATGACGACACCGTCCGCATCCAGCAGTGCTTGTCGCGCCTGTTCCGTGAGGTGAGCTGTCTCGGCGCCCACGAAACGGACCGCACTGACGGGAACACTGTGCTGTCGTTGCACGAAGTACTCCTGGAAGCTGATCTCGCCGTCGTTCTCGACGGTGACTCGTGTCTCGACCCGCTGCTCGGTCATCGGCAACAGGCGCAGTTCGAGTCCGAACGCGAGAGCGATCTCCGCCGTGACATCGGTCAACGACGCGCCCTCACGCAGGCGTGCGGTGCGGTAGAAGTGAGTCGCGAGGTCCTGGTCGCCGAGGTTGAACCACGTCGGCGCGGCCCTGGACCCTGGCGGGCGCACTGCGACGAAGCGTGACAGTGCGTGCATCGCCCGCCACGTCTCGTCGCTGAGACCCCAACCGCGTTGCGGATCGATCGCGCCGGCCAACGTGTACGTGACCGTGTCGATGTCGGGCGAGATCGACAACCCGTGCATCTCGGTGTCGTCGCCGGTGTTGACGATGGCGGTCACCTCGGTGGGCGGCACGACCTGCACCAGGCCACGCAGGAATCGGGCGGCGCCCACGCCGCCGGCAAGCACAGTGATCATCAGGCTCCTTCGAGGACGACCTGGCGGTAGAGCCGGGTCAGTTGGTCAGCGGTGTCATCCCATGAGAAGTGTGCGAGCCGAGCCGTTCCGGCCGCGATCAGCCGGGTGCGCTCGCCGTCCGGGTCGAGCGTTGCAGCGATTGCACCGGCGAGTGCCGTGACGTCGTCAGCCGGGACGAGGATGGCAGCTTCGCCGGCCACCTCGGGGATCGATCCCGCGGTGGATGCGACGACCGGAAGCTGGTGCTGCATGGCCTCGAGCAGAGGGAAACCGAAGCCTTCGTCGAGCGACGGGTAGGCGAGCACCTGGGCCTTCGACAACAACCAACTCTTGACTCGATCATCGATGCGGCCGGTCAGGATCACCCGGCCGTGCAGGTCTGCCGGCAGGGTGTCGATCGCCGCGTGAATCGCGTCGCAGTCGTCGCCGTCCGCGCCGGCGAGCACCAGCCGCAGTCGCTGGTGATCGCCACCGAGTTGTCCGAACGCGGCGATCAACCTCGGCAGGTTCTTGCGCCGCTCGAGCGTGCCGAGGGCGAGGATGAACGGGACGCCGATCAGTTCTGCGATCGGTGCCGGCCCGGTGAGATCTGGTGCCTGGTAGGGGAGGGCAGCGAGTGGCACGACCACGACGCGGTCCGTGGCCAACAACTCGCGAACGGCATCGGCGGTCGCCGTGGAACTGGCGTGGATCATCGCGCCGGTCGCGGCGGCGCGGCGCAGCACTCGGCCGGCGCGGGCGACGTCGGCCGACGCGTGTTCGGGGTTGCGGAGGAACCAGCAGTCGTAGACGCTGACGACCCGTGGCAGGCGGCTGGGGCCGACGACGTAATTGGTGCCGTGTACGACCTGAGCCGGAGCGAGCCAGCGGTCGAGTCGCGGGCCGGGCAGCCGAGCCCACAACCGTTGGGCGACAGCGGCCGGCAGTGGAAGTCGGCGCATGCCCGGTTCGAGCCGACCCCGAAAACTGCACACGTAGGGGATGATGTCGACGTCGGAGCGGGCGCCCAACGCTGCAGCGGTCTGTCGTACCGACACGCCGATCCCGGTCAACGGTCCCAACAGCGGGCCGACATCGACGGCGACCGTGAGACGGTCAGGAATCGACGAAGCGGGCGCTGTCACCCGGCGGAGCGTACCGTGCCCGGTCGGCAGCCCGGAATCCGATGGTGGTTGTCGTGGCGCCGCCGCGAGTACGATGTGGCGTCCCGCACGCCCGTGCGGCGTTGCCCCAATCGTTGAGGATCTTTCATGCCCCGCGCTTTCATCACCGGTATCACTGGCCAGGACGGCCGCCATCTCGCCGAGTTCCTCCACGGCAAGGGGTACGACGTGTTCGGGATGGTCACCGGGCAGAACAATCCGAAGGTGACGACGTTGCTCGAAGAGTTGCCGTTCGTCGAGGTCGTGCCTGGCGATCTCG
Source organism: Acidimicrobiales bacterium (assembly GCA_038227995.1). Lineage (GTDB taxonomy): Bacteria > Actinomycetota > Acidimicrobiia > Acidimicrobiales > Ilumatobacteraceae > WLMZ01. Next base: position 155,134 of record JBBRPP010000006.1, on the reverse strand, counting down.
CTGATCTGCCGTCGTTGATCAAGGCGCTGACCGTGGCCCAACCGGACGAGGTCTACAACCTCGGCGCGATCTCGTTCGTGGCGATGAGCTTCAACCAGGCCGAGCTGACCGCGAACATCACCGGCCTCGGTGTGCTGCGGATGCTGGAGGCGATCCGTATGGTCGGCGGCAACGAGAACAATCCGATTCGCTTCTACCAGGCATCGTCGTCGGAGATGTTCGGCAAGGTTCGCGAGACGCCCCAGACCGAACTGACGCCGTTCCACCCTCGCTCGCCGTACGGCTGCGCCAAGGTCTTCGGCCACGACATCACGATGAACTACCGCGAGAGCTACGGGATGTTCGCCTGCAGCGGAATCCTCTTCAACCACGAGGGTCCCCGCCGTGGTCTCGAGTTCGTCACCCGCAAGGTGACCAACGCGGTGGCACGGATCAAGCTCGGACTGCAGCACGACATCGTGCTCGGCAACATCGACAGCCGGCGCGACTGGGGCTATGCCGGCGACTACGTGAAGGCGATGTGGCTGATGCTGCAGCAGCCCGAGCCGTCCGACTACGTGATCGCCACCGGCATCATGCACAGCATCGAGGACCTCATCCAGCGGGCTTTCGCCGAGGTCGGCATCGAGGACTGGCAGTCACACGTTCGCCAGGATCAGCGCTTCTTCCGCCCGGCCGAGGTCGATCTGCTGATCGGCGACGCGAGCAAGGCGCAAACTCAGCTCGGCTGGACGCCCGAGGTCCAGTTCCCCGAACTGGTCCGGATGATGGTCGCCAACGATCTCCGGCTGGAAGCCGCCAAAGCCGGCCTGGACGTCCCAGCCTGACGGGCCGGGTTGCTCAGACTTCGTGAGGAACGTCGGAGACTGCTTCGAGCAGTGATTCGGCATCGGGGGCGACACCGATCTTGAGCCGGTACTGCAGCGCGGCGGCGAAGGCTGCCAACGCTGCAACGGACGACGCGACGAGGCCGATCTCCACGCGGAGATACGCCTCGTGCGAGCCCAACCAGGCGCCGAGCACGAAGGCGACCATGCCGGTTGCCCAGCCGAACGCGACGAGCGCGTGCCCGTGCAAGGCGATGACGGCCTGGGCGAAGGTGAGTGCCACCATGTAAATCGCGGTGCCGAGGACGAGCATCGTCACATCGCGGTGGGTCAGGTCGGCGTTGTAGGTCTTCTTCAACACGAACGGCCCGAGCACCGCGGATCCGGCGACGCCGAGCACGCCGACGCCGACCACGATCATCAGCAGCTTGCGGAAGCCTTGGCGGAACTCATCGAGTTCGCCACGCACGGCGAGTCGCGCCAGGCGTGGCAGCAGCGCTGCCTGCACGGCCTGGAACAGGAACAGGGGAACCCGACCGAGCAGCACGCCGTAACTGAAGTTCGTCGAGGAGTCCTTCTTGAAGAGGTCGACCGCGATCGGCCCGGCATTGACCAGACCCGATGCAAACACGGAACCGAGCAGAAGCCACCCGAGGTTGCCGGTGACCTCTGACCATTCCGCGGGCGGCCCGTCGTCGGTCTTCAGACCGCGGCGGATGACCACCGCAGCGACTCCGACCAGCGGGGCCAGCGCGACCACGAAGGCATATGCCCCGACCGTCTTCACGCCGGCGGCCCACAGGATGCACACGCCCACGATGCGTGACGCACCGTCGGCGCCCATCACGATGCCGTAGTTGCCGAAGCGGCCGTTGCCCGAGCAGATGCCGCGGGCCAGGTGGGCCGGCGCGTACGAGATGAACCCGACGATCAGCGCTGCAGTGACGACCCAGTCACCGTGAAAGAAGCGGTCGGTGATCTGCCCGGCCGTGATCGCAATGATGAGGACGACGATGCCGATGAGCGCCAGTGCGAGCGGCAAGATGCGTCGCACGACCGGGCGCCCACCCTGCTCGAGACCGCGACGGTGAGCGAGAGCCCGCCCCAATTCCTGCTCGAGCGGCAGGAAGAAGCCCGGTGCCAGGAAGAACGTCGCGAACCACAGGCTGCTGATCGCCTTGAACGGTTCCTTGCCAAGTGCAGCCGCACCGATCTTGAAGAAGGCGTAGCTGGACACACCGGCAACGAGCAGACCGACCCCGACCGGAAGGGTTCCTTCCGGGAGTGGCAGACGCTGGAGTGCGGAGGGCTGGTCACTGTCTTTTGCCACGGCTGGCAAGGCTAGCGGTGGCGCTCTGGTGCAGAGCGTCACTGGGTGGTTTGAATTCGTCACCGAGAGCGATGAGAATGACGCCTACTGCGGCGGGTGGTACCTGGTGAGGAGGGACCCGAGATGAGATCGACGACGAGACGCGGTGTCGCAGTCGGCTGCGTTGCTCTGCTGGCCATCTCGCTGGCCGACGTGGCGGCAGATGATGCGTCGGCACGCCCAGCCGACGCCGTCAGCACCGTCACGCTCGACGGTCATGGCTACGGCCATGGCATCGGCCTGAGTCAATACGGAGCACTCGGATACGCCATCAACTTCGGATGGTCGGCCGGGCAGATCCTCGACCACTACTACGGCGGTACGGTGGCGTCGACGGCGCCGGCTTCGGACATGACCGTCCGGATCACGGGCCTCGACGGGGCCCAGACAGCGATCGTTCACGACAAGGGACTGGCCGTGATCGATGGGTACACGCCGACGGCGGGGCAGCCGCCGTCGTGGCACTCGCTGGTCGCACGGCAGACGTCGGCCGGACACTATCGCGTCTGGGGTCGTACCGATGCGAATGTCTGCCCTGCGCCAACTGCGAACCTCGACGATCCGGTAACCGGTTGGGCATTGGTGATCGCCGATCAACCGACCTCGGTCACGTTCCGACCGCAGGCCGACACGAGTGCCAGCGCTGACGTCACCGATCTCGTCGGGCTGTGTGAGCCGTCGACCAGCCGCGTGCGCTACTACCGCGGTCAGATCCGGGCGATCAGCGCCAGCAACGGAGCCGCGCGCACCGTCAGTCAGGTTCCGGTCGAGCAATACCTTCGGTCTGTCGTCGGCGGGGAGGTTTCCTACGGCTGGGCAGCGCTCGGCGGCGGCAAGGGTGCGCAAGCACTGCAGGCTCAGGCGATCGCGGCACGAAGTTACGGGTTGGCCGAGAACAAGGAAACGTACGCCAAGACGTGCGACAACAACTGCCAGACCTACCGTGGGGCCGCGTACCGAGCCGGTGTCGGTGGTTCGTTCGTCGCTCAGGAGTTCGGTCCGACCGATGCTGCCGTCGCAGCGACGGCCGGTGTCGTGCGCCGCTACGGATCGCAGACGGGGGCCATCGCCTATGCGATGTTCTCGTCGTCGTCGGGTGGCTACACAGCCCAGAACACACTTGGATTCACGCCCGTTCCCGACGACGGCGATGCGGTGTCGGGCAACGCCGGTCATACGTGGACCACATCAGTCAGTGTCGATGCGATCCAGGCCGCCTATCCCGGAATCGGGTCGTTCAGCGGGATCACCGTCAACAGCCGCGACGGCAACGGTGAATGGGGCGGTCGCGTCCTCACCATGACGGTCGCTGGTTCGACCGGCACGGTGAACGTCAGCGGCGATTCGTTCCGGAGCACGTTCGGGTTGAAGTCCAACTGGTTCCAGGTGCGCGGGGCGACGAGCTCGGGCCCCGTCACGTCGCCTGCCAATGATGCATGCAGCGGCCGAGTTGCCGATGCCGTCGCCGGTGTGACGGCCAACGCCGCGGCGAGCACGTTCACGCCGCTGTCACCGATCCGGCTCGTCGACACGCGCATCGGTCTCGGCACGGCTGCGACACCGCTCGCTGTCGGCTGCACGCTGACCATCGATCCGCACCTGGCCGACGATGCGACGGCAGTGGTCGTCAACGTGACTGCCGTCGCGCCCTCGATGAACGGGTATCTGACGGCGTACCCGTGCGGTGCTGATCGTCCCCTTGCCTCGATCGTGCCGGTCGTGGCCAACCGGATCGTGCCCGGCACGGCTGTCGTTCCGCTGAACGCGGACGGCTTGTTCTGTTTGTACGCCTCGACGACCACCGATGTCGTGATCGACCTCAGCGGCGCGTACGAGACCGGTGCGGGCCAGCGGTTCCAGCCGATCGCGGCCGAGCGCAAGTTCGATTCACGCAATGCTGGCAACGTTCGCGGTGGCACCGTCGTGCGGGTGCCGATCGCGGGCACCGGAAGCATTCCGGCGTCCGCAACCGGCGTCGCGGTGACCGTCCACACCGCCAACGCCGTTGCGAACGGTTACGTCACGATGTGGCCCTGCGATCCGGTTCGTCCCACCGTGTCAGTGCTGAACGCGACCACGGGCGATGCGTCGACCAACCATCTCCAGATCGGCCTCGATGCGGGTGGCGCGGTCTGCCTCTACGCGCAGACGTCGATGGATCTGGTCGTCGACGTCAGCGGCTGGTTCGGACCAACCGCGACGTCGACATTTCATGCGCTGATGCCCGCCCGGCTGCTGGATACGCGAGACGGCGTCGGCCTCGCCGGTCCCTTCGCTGCCGGGCAGAACCGCCCGATCAGCGTTGTCGGAACGGGCGGTGTTCCCGCCACGGGCGTGACCGCTGTGTCGGCCGAGGTGACGTCCGTCGATGCGACTCGGATCGGATACATCACGGTTCATCCGTGCCTCAATCCGGTGCCGAACGTCTCGATGGTTCGCAATCTTGCGAACACCACGTCGGCGACCACGGTCACCGGCATCGTCGACGGCGCGGGCCGGTGGTGCCTCTTCACGAGCGTCGCGATGGACGCTCTGATCGACATCAGCGGGTGGTACGGCGCGTGATCAGACCGAGATCAGATCGCGGACTTGCTTGATCTGATCCTCGATCGACTTGGTGAACTCGCGACGGCGAGTCTGAACCTTCTGGAAGGCCAGGACGCCGAGGCCGACGGTGATGTACGCGATGTCCTTCGCGGCAGCAGTGACTGCGGCGGTGTCCACCGACGGCAGATCGATGGAGGGGAGATCGATGTTGCGCAGGGCGTTGAGGTCGAGCTTGCTGAAATCGACGTTCGGGAATGTGGGGAACTTGACGGTGGCCATGAGCCTCTCGCTTTCGTGTGGTTCGAATTGTGGTACAGAATAGCGCACTCTGCTAACTATTGCAAGCACTTGTTCGTCATCTCCTTCGATCCCCGACCCGCCGCCGGGCGACCGCTGCCCTCTCTCGCGCGGTCCGCCCCGCTAGCCTCGGCTCCTCGTGGACGTCAACACCGAACTCGCGCCTTCCGTGGTGGCCGTGGTCGTGGTCCACGAACCAGGACCCGGCTTCGACGAAGTCCTCGAGTCGCTCGCAGCGCAGGATTATCCGAACCTGAAGACCCTCTTCCTGGTCAGCGGCGAAGCGGGCGACCTGCCGACGCAGATTCGCGATCGGTGCCCGGAAGCATTCGTGCGCGCGGTCATCGGCAACCCTGGCTTCGGCATGGCGGCCAACGAAGTGCTCCGTCTGGTCGAAGGTGACAACGGGTTCTTCATGATCATGCACGACGATGTCGCGCTCGAGCCCGGTGCCGCTCGGCTGCTCGTCGAGGAGTTGTACCGGTCCAACGCCGGCATCGTCGGTCCCAAGCTGGTCTCGTGGGACGACCCACGCGTGCTGCAGCACGTCGGTCTCGGTGTCGATCGTTTCGGCGAGATCGACCCGCTCGTCGAACCGGGCGAGATCGATCAGGAACAGCACGACGCGGTACGCGACGTCTTCGCGCTGCCGTCTGCGTGCATGCTCGTCCGCGCCGACCTGTTCCGAATCCTGGGCGGCTTCGATCCAGCCACGACGTTTCACGGTGAGGACCTCGACCTGTGTTGGCGCGCCCATCTCAGCGGTGCGCGCGTCGTGGTCGTGCCGGCAGCTCGCGCCCGCCACGACGAGCAACTGCGTCGGCGGCGTCCGGATCTCCCGCATCGATTGCTCGAGGCCCAGCACCGGGTTCGCAGTGTTGCAACGCTCACCGGCGGGCTTCGTCTCCCGCTGCTCTTCTTGCAGATGCTCATGTTGTCGATGCTGGAGATGGTCGTCGGCCTGTTCACCGGCCATCTCGGCGAGGCGTTCGCATCCTTCCGAGCCACCCTGGGGCTGATCCCTCGACTCGGCTCGATCGTTCGTCGGCGGCGCGAGATCGCCGACCTGCGACACGTGCCGTACCGGGAAGTCGCCGGGCTCCAGATCCGCGGCAGCGCACGGCTGCAGTCGTACCTGCGAACGCGCGAGCAGCAGCACATGTCCGTCGACCAGAGCTCGGTCGGCGCTCATCGATTCAGTCGCAACTCCGCCGGTCAACTCGCGGCATGGCTGTCGCTGATCGGACTGGTGGTCCTCGGTAGTCGTGGATTCCTCTCGCACGGTGTGCCGTCCGTCGGCGAGTTCTTCAGATTCCCCGCTGGGGCGCGGACGCTGATCGGCGACTACTGGTCCGGCTGGTGGACCCACGGTCTCGGTCGTACCGCCTCGGTTCCGACCGGCATCGGACTCGTCGGCACGCTCGGGCTGGTCAGCCTCGGCCACATGGGCCTGTTTCACACGTTGGCCGTGCTGGCGTGGTTGCCGTTCGGGTACTACGGCGCATGGAGACTCATGTCGATCTTCCCGTCGTCCCGGGCGCGCATCGTCGGCCTGATCGCCTTCGCCGCGATCCCGTTGCCGTACAGCGCGTTGGGTGCGGGGCGGTGGGGCGTTGTCGCCGCGTACGGCGCTGCTCCGTGGATCGTTCATCTACTGCGCAAGATCGCCCTGATCGAACCAGCGCTGACGGCACGGGCCGACGCCGATGTGGTCGATGCCGCTGCGCCACGCGATGGACGGGAGCAGATTCGCCAGCTGGCGCAGTTGGTGTTGTTGACCGCCGTCGTCACGGCATTCGTTCCGACCTTTGCCGCCATCGTCGTCGTGATGGGTGTTGCACTTGCGATCGCCACCGTGCTGGCCCGCGGTTCCCTGCTCACGTCGCTGGCGCTGGTCGGCTGGTCGGTGGCCGGTGGGCTGCTCGCCGTGCTGATCAACATGCCGTGGTTCTCGTCGCTGTTCGGCACCAACGGGTGGGACACGTTCGTCGGTGCGCCGCAGGCCAAGTCGTCGCACCTCGGCCTCTTTCGCGTGCTTCGATTCGCCATCGGTCCGGACCGGCTCGGGGTCCTCGCCGTCGCCCTCTGGTTGCCCGTCGTCGCGGCTCCTCTCATCGCGCGCGGTTGGCGGTTGACGTGGGCGGCCCGCGGGGGAGCGTTGGCCGTGGGCTCGCTCGCGCTCAGCTGTCTCGCGTTGACCGACTCCCTTCCGTTCCGCCTTCCCGAGATCGGCATCCTGTTGGTGCCCGCCGCTGTCGGTCTGGCCATCGCCGCGGCCTGTGCTGCAGCTGCGTTCGAGCAGGACGTCCAAGGCGGCAGTTTCGGTTGGCGGCAACCCGTCGGCATCCTCAGCGGCGTGGCCATCATCCTGGGCGCGATTCCGGCCGCGATCGCCACTGCCGATGGGCATTGGTCGACACCGAGCACGGTGTTGCTGCAGCCCGACCAGCAGTTCGCATTCGATCCGGCCCAGGGCGATTCACGGACGCTCTACATCGGCGATGCGCGCGTGATGCCGTTGCCGGGGTGGCGGCTCGACGCGGCGGGACGGTCGGACATGACATACGCCGTTGTCGACGATGGTGCCCTCCAGCTGTCAGAACACTGGGCCGGCCTGCCGTCATCCGCCGAGTCCGGCGTCAGCGTCGTCCTCCGGCTGATGTCGCAGAACTCGACCGCCCGGATCGGACGCCTGCTCGCGCCGTATGCCATCCGCTACATCGTGATTCCGCTCGTCGATGGGATCGAATCGACCGGCTCGGATCCCGTTGCGACGCCTGCAGGACTCGTCGAGTCGTTGACGACTCAGCTCGACATGCGCCGGCTGTACACGCCACCGAACTACATCGCGTTCGAGAACCTGGCGTGGATTCCGACCCAAGCCACGTTGAGCCCGGCGGCGGCTCAGGCCAGTAGCGAGGCCGGTCCCGCAGCGCTCGCAGCACGAGACATCTCGGGATCGGCAGCCGCCTTTCCGGGAATGTCAGCCCGCGGCCCTGGCCGCGGACCGGTTGGTGCCGGCGTTGTTCATCTCGCTGTTCCGTTCGACGCTCGCTGGCATCTGACGGTCGGCGGCCAGGCTGCTCCGTCCAGCGTCGCCTTCGGGTCGACGACGGCATTCGCGGTCCCGACGGCGGGAGTTGCAGTACTCGCGTACACCACCGATGGCGGCCGCCACGTTGCCGTCGTCGTCCAACTCGCGGCGTGGCTGGCATTGTTGGTGATCGCGAGCCGAATGAGATGGACCTGGCTGCGTCGCCGGCGGCGCCCGGTGCTCGACGATGATCGTCCGGTGTTGGTCTTGGGGAACCAGCCGGTCGATGCCGGGGGCGGCCTGCCATGGCGGGTCGAACCCGACGTCAGCCCGGCCGAGGCGGAGTCCGCCGATGACGCTGAACCGATCGATGCCGATCCCGCCGAGCAGGCGCCGTCATGAGCGTACGCAGGACATTGATCGCCGTGGCGGTGCTCGGAGGCTTCATCGCCAGCGTTGTCATCGGGCAGGGATCGCAGGCGATCACGACGACCCGGTTCAGCGCTGTGCCGTTCGTGAGTCGGCCGTTTGCGTCGCATCGAACGCCGATCACGACGACGTGGTATTGCGCGGGGGTGCCGGCTGCGGACTCGACCGTCGGTGGCAATCTGGTCATGGTCGATCCCACCGATGTCCCGCTGCAGGCTCGCATCACCCTGTTCGGCACCGAGGGCATCGCCCCGGTCGTGCAGTCCGTGACGGTTCCAGCCCGCGACAAGCTGACGTTCGACGTCGACACGGCATTGACGTCGACATTCGTTTCGGCGATGGTCGAGATCGACGGCGGCGAGGGCATGGTCGAGCAGATCGCGCACACGCCAGGTGGTGACACCGTGGCTTCGTGCACGACGCAGACGTCCTCGTCGTGGTACTTCGCGGATGGTTGGACGGTCGACGGCAGCGTCGAACAGCTGATCCTGACGAATCCGTCCGACGACACCGTGATCGTCGACATCAACTTCCAGACCAAGGGCGGTCCGCGCCTGCCGCCGGCGTTCCAGGGCTACTCGATCAGTCCTCGTACGGTCAGCGTGATCAACGTCTCCGAGAGCGGACTCGTCGACGAACCGATCATCGGTGTCACCGTCGCCGCCAGCCGAGGACGTCTGATCGTGGCCAGGGCGCAGCAGTATGCGGGGACCGCGAGGCTGGGCTACTCCGTGACGCTCGGTGCGCCGGCGCCGTCGGAGCAGGTGTTCTTCGCCGACGGCGAGAAAGGCGCGGGAATCACCGAGCAGTACGTCCTCTACAACCCCACAGACACCGACGCGACCGTCGACGCGACAGTGCTTGGGCCAGTGGCGGCAGCACCCGGCCTGGTCGACCCCGATCCGATCTCGGTCCCTTCGGGCGACGTCGTCACGTTCGATGCTGCCACGATCACCGGGCTTCCGGATGGCCCGCACAGCATGGTCTTCGCCACCTTGGCGGCTCCGGCAATCGTGGTCGAGCGAGTGCTGACGCGACCGGCGGGCACCAAGATCTCGACCACCGTGGTGTTGGGAATGACGTCTGAGTACGTGGTGTCGCAGTGGTACGTACCCGTCGGTGTCGATTCGTCGACGACGGGTGCGCTGGTCGTCTACAACGTCGATGCCGCCGATGGCACCGTGACCGTCAAAGCGATCGGCCCTGGTGGCGCCGTTGCGGTGCCCGGGCTCGCCGGGGTCAAGCTCACCGGGTCCGGCAGCGTGTCGATCAACCTCACCGACCCCAGTGTGTTCGGGCGTCCGCTGGTCGTGGAATCCACGCAGCGCATCTACGTCGAACGTCTCCTGCCCCAGGGCGGCACCCTCGCCGGCCGATCCGGGTCATGGGCTCTTCCGGAATGTGGACCATGCAACTTCTCGTCGCCGCCGTCCTCATAGTCGTCGTCGCCGGCGCGGCACTCGTGTTGCAGCGCAGGCGCGCGGTCGATCCGCCGTCACAGCAACAGTGGCAGGTGCCGGCCCAGCTCGATCGTGCCGATTTCCCCACCGCAACTGCCGACTGGCTGGTCGTCACCTTCACATCGTCGTCGTGCCACACGTGCGCCGACGTCAAGCGCAAGGCCGCCGTGTTGGCGAGTTCAGAGGTCAGCGTGGTCGACGCCGACTACCTCGGCAACCCTGAGGTGCACAAGCGCTACAACATCGATGCCGTGCCGACCCTCGTGATCGCGGATCGCGACGGCGTCGTGAAGGCCAGCTTCCTCGGGCCGGTCAGTGCCACCGATCTGTGGGCGGCATGCGCCGAGGCGCGATCGCCCGGAGCGTCACCGGAACCCGATCTCGGCCGCTGAGGATTCAGTCCTCGGTGGCGATGGTGGCGTTGGCGTCCTCGAGTTCGCTGACCTGGATCCGCTCGCCGAGACCCTGCTGGATCAGGCGGGCGACTTCGGGACCGTCGATCGTCTCCTGCTCGAGGAGCGCCTCGGCCACCATGTCGAGGCCGGTTCGATGCTTCATCAGCAACTCGCGGGCCCGCTCCTGCTGGGCGTGCAGCATCGTCGAGATCTCTTCATCGAGGATCCGAGCCGTCTGGTCGCTGTACTCGCGTCCACTGCTCATCAGGTCCTCGCCGAGGAAGACGTGCTGCTGGCTGCCCCACGCCATCGGGCCGATGCGATCGCTCATGCCCCACTCGCGCACCATGTGGCGCGCGATGTTGGTGGCCTGCTCGAGGTCGTTGGCCGCGCCGCTGTTGAGATGACCGAACACGATCATCTCGGCCACGCGGCCGCCCATCGCCTTACAAATGGTGTCCTCGAAGTACTCCTTCGAGTACGTGTGGCGCTCTTGCGGCAGGCTCCATGTGACGCCGAGGGCCATGCCACGCGGCAGGATCGTGACCTTGTGCAGCGGGTCGCCGTGGGGCAGGACGGTCGCGAGAATGGCGTGGCCGCCTTCGTGGTACGCAGTCGCCCGGCGTTCCTCGACCGACAGGACCATGGACTCGCGCAGCGCGCCGAGCACAACGCGGTCGCGAGCGTTCTCGAAGTCGATCCGTTCGATCTCTTTCGAACCGCGCCGAACGGCCACGAGGGCTGCTTCGTTGACGAGGTTGGCGAGGTCGGCGCCGCTCATGCCGGGCGTGGCCCTGGCCATGACGTCGAGGTCGACGTCGGGACCCATCCGCTTGTCGCGGCTGTGGACCTTGAGGATCGCCAGACGCTCTTCGGCCTCGGGCAGTGGAACGACGATCTGACGGTCGAAGCGGCCCGGACGGAGCAGCGCCGGATCGAGGATGTCGGGTCGGTTGGTGGCGGCGAGGATGACGATGCCTTCGCTGGTCTCGAAGCCATCCATCTCGGACAGCATCTGGTTGAGCGTCTGCTCGCGCTCGTCGTGACCGCCGCCGAGGCCGGCCCCGCGCTTGCGGCCGATCGAGTCGATCTCGTCGATGAAGATGATCGCTCGGCCCATCTTCCGGGCCTGCTGGAAGAGGTCGCGAACACGGCTGGCGCCGACGCCGACGAACATCTCCATGAAGTCGGAGCCGGTGACGGAGAGGAAACCGACGCCTGCTTCACCGGCGACGGCGCGGGCGAACAAGGTCTTGCCGGTTCCGGGAGGCCCGACGAGCAACATGCCCTTGGGCACGCGTGCACCGATCTCGCGGAACTGCTCGGGCATGCGTAGGAAGTCGACGACTTCTTTGATCTCCTGCTTGACGCCTTCGTAGCCGGCGATGTCGGCGAACGTCGTCGACGGCTTGTCGGCATCATACGTCTTGGCCCGGCTGCGTCCGACGGACATGACGTTGCCCATCTGGCCCGACGCCCGGCGCTGCATCCAGATCAAGAACCCGATGATCAGAGCGAACGGCAGCAGCAGGGTGAGCAGGCTCGCCCACCAGTTGCTGTCGGGCTGCTTGAACCCGAAGACGATGCCCTTCTGCTCGAAGCGAGCGACGTCGGCGTCGGAGAGCTGCGTGTCGGCCGTGGTGGTGAACTTGAGATTGGTGGTGGTGCCGTCAGCGATCGGCGCCCTCAGATCGCCGCTGATCGAGCGGCTTCCGTTGTCGATCGTGATGTCCTTGACGTTGCCCGCGTCGACCTGGGCGAGGAACTGGCTGTACTTCAGATTGCTCGCGTTCGACGACGGCCAGAACTGTGTTGCTGCGAGGGCGCCGACGACGACGACGACGAGAAGGGCGATGCTCCACTTCGGCAGGCCGGGGGGCGCAGCGCGGCGACCCTGCCCTTGCGGAGTCGGCCCTGGCGGCCCGTTGGGGCCACGACCACTCGAACCGCGCCCGGGGGGCGGCGGGGGTGGCGGCGGAGGCAAGTTGCTCATGTGTGTCATGCTACGTGGATTCAGGCTGGTGGAGTCGGTCGCGCGACCAAAGCACACGTTGCCTCTCGTCACGCTCGGGGCGGCTCGCGAGCATCCACCCGAGCGTCCATGGGCGCCGCTATTTTCGGACATGTGCAGCGCCAGTGTTCGCGTTCAGGATGTGCCGAAGAGGCCGTGATCACCCTCACGTATCAGTACGCGCGCTCCGCCGTGTGGCTCGACGACCTGTCGCCCGAACGAGACCCGCACGCGTACGACCTGTGCCGCCGCCACGGATCGCGGCTGTCCGTGCCCCACGGTTGGCGACTGGAAGACCGGCGAACCAGCCGCGAGTTCGTGTACGCCAACGCCGGCTGAACGGGGTTCGCTGTACCGTTGACAAGATGGCTGTTGACCCGTCGGCGCGCAAGGCAGGCGCAGCGCGCTCCGATGTTGCACCGGCCACCCCGCTGACGACTCCGCCCGCGATCTCGTTGCGCATCGCCGCGATCACATGGTTGACCGGCTGGCTGGTGGGCAACATCGGAGGCATCGCCGTCATCTCCGTGGCCGGGTATTCGGGCAAGAAGGAGGGCACGTTCCCGGTCTGGCTCGAAGCGGCGTCGGTGCTGGCGCTGTGGGCACCGCAGATCGCCGCGCTCGTCGTGGTCAGCTATCGCTGTGCAACGGGTCACCCGTTCACCGACTACTCGTTCGCCTTCCGTCCCATCGATCTCGTCGGCATCCCGATCGGTGTGCTCAGCCAACTGGTCCTGCTCCGACTCGTGTACTGGCCGTTGCAGTCGGGCTGGCCGGGAACGTTCTCCAGCAAGCACCTCGAGCAGAACGCCCACGACCTCTACGACAAGGCCCATGGTTTCTGGCTCGTGGTGCTCGTCGCGGTCATCGTGGTCGGTGCGCCCCTCGTCGAGGAGTCCGTGTACCGCGGGCTGCTGCAGGGTGCGGCCCGACGTCGGCTCAACGACGTGATCGCGGTCGTCCTCGTGGCCGCGTTCTTTGCTCTGATCCACTTCCGACCGGTCGAGTACCCCGGCCTCTTCGCGTTCGGATTGGTCGTCGGGTTCTGTGCGTTCTCGACCAATCGCCTCGGCATGGGCATCGTGACCCACATGGCGTTCAATGCAACCGCGCTGGCCCTGGTCGCTCACTGACTCCTGTGTGACGTGAGTTGCGAGGCCTGAGATGAGAGGATGTGCACGCCATGACGCACGTGTCTGACCTCACCGATCTCGACGACTCGAATGGCGAGGAGGTGCAGGAGGTCGGCCACGACACCCTCGCCGACGACATCGAGGCCGTCGACGCCCGCAGGGACAGCTGGTTCGCTCGGCGCGCCCGGGCGATGGTCCGTCGTCCTCTCGACTGGATGGACGCGCCGTGGACGGTCGAGCGCACGATCAAGACGCTGACCGCCTTCGTGTTCTTGCTCGTCACGGCGATCGTGCTGTTGAACGTCGTCCACTGGGACCTGATCACCACCAACAACACCCCGACGGGTGGCGACATGGGTGCCCATGTCATGGGTCCCGCGTACCTTCGCGATCATCTGCTGCCCAACTTCCAGTTGAGTGGCTGGGACCCGTACTGGTACGACGGATTCCCGATGTACCGGTTCTACATGGTGATCCCGGCGCTGATGATCGTCGCCCTGAACGTGATCCTGCCGTACGGCATCGCCTTCAAGATCATCGTCGTGTCGGGCATCATGACCTTGCCGGTGTGCTGCTGGGCGTTCGGCCGGTTGGCTCGGTTCCGGTACCCCATGCCCGAGCTGTTCTCGCTCGCCGCCTTGATCTTCTTGCTCGAGGACACCAAGGACCTCAGCATCCTCGGCGGCACCGTCAAGAGCACGATGGCCGGCGAGTTCTCGTTCAGCATCGCGCTCTCGTTCGCGATGCTCGGTCTCGGCCTGTTCGCTCGCGGACTCGAGACGGGCAAACATCGGGGGCGAACAGCGGTGTTCCTGGCGCTCGCGATCTTGAGCCACGGCATCGTCGCGATCTTCGTCGTCATCGGCGTGGTGCTGATGGCATTGATCTGGATGGACAAGATGCGGTTGCGTTACTGCATCACGACGCTGCTGCCCGCCGGGCTTCTGACCGCGTTCTGGATCCTGCCGTTCGCTGGTGGCTCGGCCTTCATGACCGACATGAAATACGAGGCACGGCCGAGCGGGCCAAACGACTCGTACTGGAAGATGTTCTTCAACCTCGACGTCACGCTCGATCGCATCGTGTTCGCGTTCGCGCTCATCGGGTTCATCTCGTGCGTGAAGAAGCGACACCTCACTGGTGCCTGGATCGGCATCACGATCATCGCCCTCGCACTCCTCACCCGTTTCACGCAGCACAACCACGACTCGATCCCACTGATCGGGCTGTTGTGGAACCCGCGCATCCTGCCGTTCATCAACCTCCTCCGCTACCTGCTGATGATGGTCGGCGTCGCCGAAGTCGGGTTGTGGATCGCCAAGGTGTTCGGCCGCGCGCGAGTCGGGTACGGCGTCGCTGCCGAACGCCGTCAAGGCCGCACCGGCGCCGCAGTCGCGATGCCGACGTCTCGTTGGTCGACCGTTGGAGGAGCCACAACTGCGGTCGTCGCGCTGGTGGTCGTGCTGCTCATGCTCGCGGTCGAGTTCGAGGTCGACTTCTTCGGCAGCACGCGGGTCAACGGCCGCTACGCCCTCAGCCTCGGATTCAACAACGACTCACAGCTCGTCCTCTACAAGAAGCGATCCACCGGGACGCGTGGCCTCGCCGACAGTTGGGCTCGCTACAACTTCACCGGCTACGAGGGCAAGAGCGCGTACGGCGAATATCGCCAACTCGTGCTCGACATGGAAACGATCGGTGACGATCCGGCGCTGGGTTGCGGGCGGGCGATGTGGGAGAACAACAACGACACCGGCCGATACGGCACGACCATGGCGCTGATGCTGCTGCCGCACTGGAGCAACGGCTGCATCAACAGCAGTGAGGGTCTGTTCTTCGAAGCCTCGGGCACCACGCCGTATCACTTCCTCGCGGCATCGGCGATGTCGTCCAAGAGCTCTGATCCGGTGCGTCAGCTGCGTTACCAGGACAACGACCCGTCGGTCGGCGTGCCGTATCTGCAGGATCTCGGCATCAAGTACTACATGGCGTTCACCGATGGTGCGGTCACCAAGGCCGAGAACACGCCGGGCCTCACATTGATCAAGGTGAGCGGACCGTGGCACATCTACACGGTTGCCGACAGCGACATCGTCACGCCGCTGGCCGTCCAACCCGTCGTCGTCACCGGCCGCGCCGATGACCGCGAGAAGTGGCTCGAGCTCGGCACGAGCTGGTTCCAGAACTCGAAGGACTGGGCTGCAGTGCCCGCAGGTGACGGTCCGAAGGAATGGCAGCGCGTCGATGTCGCCGTCGACCAATCGCTCGTCCAGAAGGATCGCGTCAACGTGGTCAAGCCGACCGAGGCGATCAAGACGGTGACCGAACCGAAGATCACTGTGTCGAACCTGAAGATGGGCAACGAGACCGTCGACTTCGACGTGTCGCAGGTCGGCGTGCCGGTGCTCGTCAAGGTCAGCTACTTCCCGAACTGGGTGGTCGAGGGTGGCACGGGTCCGTACCGGATCGCGCCGAACCTGATGGTGGTGGTGCCGACATCGACCCACGTTCGACTCGCGTACGGGCGCACCACGACCGACTACATCGCGTACATCTTGACCTTGATCGGCATCGTGTTGCTGTTCGCGTTCAAGCGGTGGGTCCCGATCAACTACCGGACCGCCCATCCCTTCGACGTCCCGCCTCCGCTGCCGCCGTTGGGCGAGGCCGAGGTCGACCATGATGGCGATCCCTGGGCGCATCACGATGCCACGCCGCCCGCCGGGCTGGCCACTGCGATCACCGACGACGACCCATCACCGCCGGCGGTGCTGGACGATCTCGAACCACCCCGATAGCGTGCCCTCTTGCTATGGCCGACACCGACATTCCTGACCGCTCGAAGCTCGATGCGATTGTCAAGGCATACGACATTCGTGGCACGGTGCCCGACCAACTCGACGCCGACGTCGCGCATGCGCTCGGCGTCGCGTTCGCGGCGTTCACCAAGCCGTCGCATCTCATCATCGCCAACGACATGCGGCCGTCCGGCCCGGAACTGGTCGATGCGTTCGCCCGTGGGGTGATGGAGCAGGGTGTCGATGTCGTCCTGCTCGGGTTGGCCTCGACCGACCTGTTGTACTTTGCCGCCGGCCGTCTCGACGCACCCGGTGCGATGTTCACGGCGTCGCACAACCCCGCCCAGTACAACGGCATCAAGCTGTGTCTCGCCGGGGCCCGTCCGGTCGGCGTCGACACCGGCCTCGAAGAGATCAAGGCGGTTGCGCAGAGCGTCCTCGATGGTCGTGGACCGCTGCCCGCCGAGCGGCCGGGCCGTTCCACGCAGCGCAATCTGCTCTCGGCGTTCGTCGACCACGTCGTGTCGTTTCTCGACGTCAGCCAGCTTCGTCCGTTGCGCATCGTCGCCGACACCGCCAACGGTATGGGCGGGCTCGTCGTCCCCGCCGTGTTCGAGCGGTTGCCCGTGATCGACCTCGAGGTCATGTACGGCGAACTCGACGGCACCTTCCCGAATCATCCCGCCGATCCGCTGCAGCCCGCGAATCAACGCGATCTGCAGGCGCGCGTGGTGTCGGGCGGATTCGACGTCGGCCTCGCCTTCGACGGCGACGCCGACCGCGTCTTCGTCGTCGACGAGCACGGCCGCGGCATCAGCGGTTCCACCACGACCGCGATCCTGGCGACAAGCGTGTTGCGGAAGAACCCCGGCGCAACGATTCTGTACAACCTGATCTGCTCCCGAGCCGTCCCGGAAGTGATCCGCGAACACGGCGGCGTGCCGGTGCGAACCAAAGTCGGTCACTCGTTCATCAAGCAGATCATGGCCGAGACCGGCGCCGTGTTCGGTGGCGAGCATTCGGCCCACTACTACTTCCGCGACAACTACCGCGCCGACAGCGGCCTCATCGCATCGATGCTCGTGCTCGACGAGATCAGCCGGGTGCAGCAAGACCTGTCCGTGGTGCGCAAGCCGTTCGAGCGCTACTCGTCGAGCGGTGAGATCAACACCCACGTCGACGACGTCAACGCCGTGATCGAGATGATCGCGGCCCACTTCTCATCGGCCGATCAGGACCACCTCGATGGTCTGACCGTCGACGGTGGTGACTGGTGGTTCAACCTGCGCCCGTCGAACACCGAGCCATTGCTGAGGCTCAACCTCGAGGCTCCGAACCGCGACGAATGCGATCAGCACGTCGCCGAACTGTTGTCGCTGATCACCAGCGCCTGACGCCCTGTCGAACTAGAACGGATTCACCATGGCCCTTGATCCACAACTCGTCGAGATCCTCGCCTGCCCGGACGACAAGGGTCCGCTGTACTACGTCGCATCTCACAACGTGCTGTACAACCCGCGGCTGCACCTCAGCTACGACGTGCGCGACGACATCCCCGTGATGCTCGCGTCGGAAGTCACCCATCTCGATGATGCCGGGCATGGCCGATTGATGGCCATCATCACGTCTGAAGGTATCGAGCTCAACTCGCAGCCGGCCGCGTGATGAGGTCTGAGCGTCGTCTCACTCGGTTAAACTCCTCGTGGGCGGTTGATCAAGGAGTACGACGAATGCATCTTCGCCGCCGATTCGGACCCGTTGCCGCTGTCGCACTGTTGGCGTCAGTGATGACCGTGTCGCTGGCTGCCACCGTCGGCACGACGGCGGTCGTCCAAGCCGCAACCGGTCTCGGCGCGGGCGGCGAATACCACCCGTTGACGCCGACCCGCATCTTCGACACCCGGACGCCCGGCATCCCTGCAGGGACGCCCGGTCCGATCACCACCAGCTCGACCGGTGGTTCGGTCGACATCCACGTCCTCGGCCAGGGCGGCATCCCGACGGCATCGTCCGATGTCCTGGCGGTCGCGGTCAGCATCACTGTCGTGTCGCCGACCGCCAAGGGTTACCTCCAGGTGTACCCATCGGGCGCGACCGCCGGGACATCGAGTGTGCTCAACTTCCAGGTCGGCCAGACCGTGCCCAACCTCACCGTGCTCACCGTCGGAGCCGGCGGCAACGTCACAGCCAAATTGGTGACGACAACGGCCGGTACGGCCGACGTGCTGGTCGACGTGTTCGGCTGGTTCTCGACGAGCAGCTTCGCGACCAGCGGCGCGCGACTGATCCCGGTCAGCCCGGCACGGCTCTACGACTCGCGCGACACGGTGTTCGCCGGGGCCGGCCAGCCACTCGGCCAGGCCACGACCATCACCATCCCGATTCGTGGCGCTGATGCGCAGTACCCGACAATCACGGACATCGTCCCCAACAGTGGCGATGTGGTTGGCGTCGTCCTCAACGTCACGGGCATCAACAATCTGGCGACGTCGTCGAACACGTTCATCAGCGTGCTGCCGGAGACGCCGAAGGCCGCCGTGACAACATCGAACCTCAACCTCGCGCCGGGTCAGGTCAAGGCCAATCTCGTCATCGTTCCGGTGACCAACGCCGACGGGGCGATCCGGGTGTACAACAACGCCGGCAAGACCGACGTCGCCGTCGATGTCGTCGGTTACATGAAGGCCAACGCGGACCCGGCGACCAAGCTGGGGCGGGTGATTCCGTTGAGCTCGCCGTTCCGTGTGTTCGACACGCGTGACTCCAAGTTCGGCAGCGTGCCCCTCGGCCCAGGTCAGGCCGAGAGTTGGAGCTTCACCAAGTTCAGCGATTCCGTCATGCTCAACGGGCAAGCCGTCGGCAGCCAGATCGCGTTGCTCGGCAACCTCACGGGCACCGGGCTGACACGGGCGTCTCCGACTCAGCCTGTCGCGACCTACTTCACGCTGTATGCCAGTGACGCCCCGAGCCGACCGTTGTCGAGCAACATCAACGTCACCGAAGGTGTCGACGTGCCGAACATGGCCGTGGTCAAGCTCGGTGCCGATGGCCAGATCAAGGCCTACAACAACGCCGGCTACGTCGACTATCTGTTCGACGTCAGCGCAGTCGTCCTCCAGGACTGAGGCATGCGCAACGGCTGGAGCCTGGGGCTGGCTAGACTCGTCGGTCGTACGGGCTGACACGAACACGGTGCCAGCAGGCCCCGGCCCGAGATCATCAACCACTCGTTTCCCTGGAGGAACTGTTATGACCTCGTCTCTTGCCGCGCGCCGCGACTTTCGCGTTGCCGACCTCTCACTCGCGCCGTTCGGCCGCAAGGAGATCCACCTCGCCGAACACGAAATGCCCGGACTCCGCGCACTGCGCAAGGAGTACGGACCGCTCAAGCCGTTGAAGGGCGCCCGCATCAGCGGCTCCCTCCACATGACCATCCAGACCGCAGTCCTGATCGAGACATTGGTCGAGCTCGGTGCCGAAGTCCGCTGGGCGAGCTGCAACATCTTCTCCACCCAGGATCACGCTGCCGCAGCCATCGCCGTCGGACCGCACGGCACCGAAGAGGACCCGCAGGGAATCCCCGTGTTCGCGTGGAAGGGCGAGACACTCGAGGAGTACTGGTTCTGCACCGAGCAGATGATGACGTGGCCGGCGAATGCCGACGGCACGCCCAACGGCCCGAACATGATCCTCGACGACGGCGGCGATGCGACGTTGTTGCTGCACAAGGGTGTCGAGTTCGAGAAGGCCGGCGAAGTACCGGACCCGACCTCGGCGACCAACCCCGAATACGCGATCGTGCTCGGCCTGCTGCAGCGCAGCCTGCGCACCGAGCCGACCAAATGGACCGACATGGTGGCCAACATCAAGGGCGTCACCGAAGAGACCACGACGGGCGTGATGCGCCTCTACAAGATGTTCGAGAAGGGCGAGCTCCTGTTCCCGGCGATCAACGTCAACGACTCGGTCACCAAGAGCAAGTTCGACAACCTCTACGGCTGTCGCCACTCGCTGATCGATGCGATCTGTCGTGCCACCGACGTCATGATCGCCGGCAAGGTCGCCGTCGTGTGCGGTTACGGCGACGTCGGCAAGGGTTGCGCTCAAGCGCTGCGTGGCCAGGGCGCCCGCGTGATCATCACCGAAGTCGACCCGATCAACGCGCTGCAGGCAGCGATGGAGGGCTATCAGGTCCTCACGATGGAAGACGTCATGGGCTCAGCCGACATCTTCGTGTCCGCGACCGGCAACGACGGCGTGATCAACACCGAGCACATGCTGCACATGAAGCACAACGCGATCGTCTGCAACATCGGCCACTTCGACAGCGAGATCGACATGGCCGGTCTCGCCCGCAGCGGCGCGGAGCGCGACGAGCTCAAGCCGGGCACCGACCTGTGGTCCTTCCCCGACGGCCACTCGATCATCGTCTTGGCCGAAGGCCGCCTCGTCAACCTCGGTTGCGCAACCGGTCACCCAAGCTTCGTGATGAGCTGCTCGTTCACGAACCAGGTCATCGCCCAGATGGAGTTGTTCAACAACCTCGAGAGCTACCCGCTCGGCGTGTACGTGCTGCCGAAGAAGCTCGACGAGAAGGTCGCCCGGCTGCACCTCGATGCGCTCGGCGTGAAGCTGACCCACCTCAGCGACGAGCAGGCCGAGTACCTCGGCATCGAGCCCAGCGGCCCGTTCAAGAGCGAGCGCTACCGCTACTGATCCGAACCGGCGAGCGGTCGAGGGCATCGACCGCTCGCCTTCGGATTCACGTCACGCAATGAACCAGGCGGTGACGTCGGCAACGATGTGAACCGGGCTCTGGGTGTAGAGGCAGATGGTTCCGCCCACGCCGAGTTTGGTGATGGTGAGGTTGGGGATGGTCTGGCCGGTGACGTAGTTGAGGTTCGATGCCAATGGCCGGGCCGATCCGCACGGGTAGACGGTGAGGTATCCGGAGGCTGCGGCTTCGGTGACGGTGACGTTGAGGACGACGGCGGATGCTGTTGACGGGACGTTCGTCGTTCCGGCGCCGGTGACCTGCAGCGTCAGTGTCTGACCGGCGCCGAGTTGGCCGATGGGTGCGCCGGTTCCGTCGCGGGTGTCGAGCAGTCGTTCCGGCGTGACCGATGTGAGCTCGGTCGCCGCCGGGTACCAGCCGTCGATGTCGGCGATCAGGTGGACTGCCGCCTGGGTGTAGAGGCAGATGGTTCCGCCCACGCCGAGTTTGGTGATGGTGAGGTTGGGGATGGTCTGGCCGGTGACGTAGTTGAGGTTCGATGCCAATGGCCGGGCCGATCCGCACGGGTAGACGGTGAGGTATCCGGAGCCGTCGGCCTCGGTGACCGTGACGTTGAGGACGACAGCTGATGCGTCCGCGGGAACATTGGTCACGCCGGCTCCCGTGACCTGAAGGGTCAGTGTCTGACCGGCGCCGAGCTTGCCGACGTCTGCTCCGGTGCGGTCGCGGGTGTCGAGCAGCCGTTCCGGCGTGACCGGGTGATAGCTGTGATCGATGGTCGGGCCCGGGATCGGGTCAGGGATCGGCTGCGGGTCGGGTTGCGGGTCGGGCGGCGCCGGCAGCACGAGCGGAACAGCGACGGCGTCGACCTGTCGGATCCGCTGATTCATCGAGTCCGAGAAGACGACGTCGCCGAGCTTGTCGATGGTCAGGCCGAGGGGTTCCAGCAACCGAGCCGCAGTGGCGGGTCCACCGTCGCCGACAAAGCCTGCGACGGTGCCGGCCATCGTCGTGATCACGTGGGTGACAGCGTCGACGCGGCGGATGCGATGCGCACTGTTGTCGGTGATGAAGACGTTGTCGGCCCCGTCGAGAGCGATGTCCCACGGATGGGTGAAGTGTGCAGCGAGTGCTTGGCCTCCGTCGCCGGTGGATTGCAACGGAGCGCCGGCACCCGCGATGGTGGTGATGATGCCGGTCACACCGTCGATCTGACGGACCTTGCCCGCGTTGGTGTCGACGATGTCGATGTTGCCCACCGTGTCGACGGCCAAGCCAGTGGCGTACACGAACGACGCCGCGGTCGCCGGGCCGTTGTCGCCTGCCGACAGGTTCACGCCGGTTCCGGCGATCGTGGTGATGATGCCGGTTGCCTTCGACACTTCGCGAAGACGGGTGCCGTTCTCGGCGATGAGGAGATCGCCGTTCGGGAGCAGCGCGAGCCCGGCGATGAACGGCAGACCGGCACCGAGCGCGGGCCCATTGTCGCCGGAGTGCGTGAACGAGCCGACGCCGGCGACCGTGGTGATGATGCCCGCCTTGTCGATCTTGCGCACACGCGCGTTCTGGGTGTCGGCGACGAAGATGTCGTCTGCCCCGTCGACGGCGAGGTACGACGGCGACGACAACATCGCGCTCGCCGCGGGTCCGCCGTCACCGGCGAATCCGTGGACGCCGATGGTGCCGGCGAAGGTGGTGATGATTCCGGTCGCGGCGCTGACCTTGCGGAGGACGTTGTTCTCCTGGTCGCTCATGACGATGTCGCCGTTGCTCAGCGTGACCACGTCGGTCACAGAGCCGACCAGCGCGTTGGCAGCTTGGCCGCTGTCGCCGGCGTATCCCGCCGTTCCGTCGCCGGCGATCGTCGACACCGTGTGAAGGCTGGCGGCAGCGAGCTTGCGCACGCGAGCGCCGAAGCGCTCGCCGACGAAGATGTCGCCGGCGGCGTCGGCGCTGATCGATCGTGGCGAGAAGAACGACGCTGCTGTGGCGTCGCCTCCGTCGCCGGTCGACGCCTGCGTCCCATTTCCGGCGTAGGCGTTGATGCTCCCGGACGACACCACGCGCACGGTCTCGGTGACCGAGTCGGCGATGAAGAGTCGGCTCCCGACGGACAACAACTCGTCGGGGCTCCACAGGGTGGCCGCTGTCGCTGCAAAACCATTGCCGGTGCCACCCCCGACTCCGGTGCCGGCGAAGGCAGAGATCACGCCGGTTGCGTTGGTGACCATCCGGACGCGATGGTTCGCCGTGTCCGAGACGAAGACGTTGTGGGATGCATCCACGGCGACGCCTTCGGGGCTCTCGATCGTCGCCAGCGTGGCGGCGGCACCGTCCCCGTCCGAGCCGGCGGTGCCGGTGCCCGCGACCGTGGAGAAGAACTTCGTCGCCGCGTCAACCATGCGAATCCGGTTGCCGCTCCGGTCTGCGATGTAGAGGTCGCCGAGGTCGTCGACGGCGAGCGCGGACACGTCCTGCAGCCGACCGTTCGTCGCCAGGCCACCGTCGCCATACGTCGGGCCACCCGTGCTCCCTCCGCCGGCGAAGCGGGTGATGACTCCGGTGGTCAGGTTCACGGCGCGGACCTCGTCAGCATCGCCGATGTAGAGGGTGCTCCCGAAGAGGGCCAGACCGGCCGGCGCGACGAGTGCAGCGGCGACCGCCTGACCACCGTCACCGGTGTGGTTGTACTCACCGGTGCCTGCGATGGTGGTGATGAGCCCGGTCACTGCGTCGACTTTGCGGACCCGTCGAGCGAGACGCTCGGAGATGTAGACGTTCCCGGCGGCGTCGACAGCCGTGCTGTACACGCCGCGGAGTCCGACCGTGGTGGCATCGCGTCCGTCGCCGTTGCCCGCACCGGCGCGTGTGTTGATGTCACCGATCGCCGCAAAGGCCGAGGATGTTCCGGTGCCGACACTGATCGTCGCCGCGGCGGCGATCACGGCTGCGAGACCGATGATCGATGCGCGTTGTCGGGAGCGAGGGCGGAGCGCGCGAGGGATTGGTGAGGTGAGGGGGGAGCTCATGGTGACCATCCGACCATCACCCGGGGCCGATGGCCTGAGTACCCGATACTCATTTCCCACTGGGCGGTGTTCACGGTGCGGCCGGCGGCTGGCAGCACTGGACGACGACCGCGTTGCTGTGGGCAACGCTGTGGTTGCCGGCGTCGAGGGCTTGGATCAGATACGTGTAGGCGATGCCGTCAGTCGCCTGGGTGTCGGTGATCGAGAACACGCCTGGGTCGGGTGTGAGCACACGGCCACGCGTCTCGGACGGCGTCGACCGCAGCACGAGGTAGTGGTCGGGCGTGACTTGGCTCGGTGTCCACGAACACGACACGGTGCCGGCATCGACGGCGCAGGTGAGCGCGATGGTGGCGGCCGGGTGGACTTCCGTCGACGATGTCGGCTCGACCGCGATGGTGGTCGCTGGCGGTGGTGGCGCCACGGTGACGGTCGTCGGCGGTTCGGTGGTAGCCGCAATGGTCGATGTCGTCGTGGGCGGAGTCGTCGACGTCGTCGTCGCGGCGACGGACGTAGGGGGCACGACGATGACCAGTGTGGTGGGCGACATCGTGGTCGTCGTGCTCGTCGTCGTCGACGTGGTCGACGTGGTCGACGAATCGACGGTGGTCGTTGTGGGCGTCGTCGTCGTGACGACCACGGTCGTGGTGGCCGGTCGGGGAGCGTCAGCATTGTGTGTGACGACGACGACGGCGACTGCGGCGGCGCCAGCCGCGGTCAGCGTTGCGCCGACCAGGCCGAGCACGACGGCCCTCGATGCCCGCTTCGGGAACGAGCGGACGTTCGAACCAGTGACAGCCGGAGAGGCTGTCTGCGACAACGACCGCAGGTGCTGCTCGAGGCGGGTCGTGAAGGCGGCGTCGACGGTTGGGGTCTCGGTCGCGGCGAGTTCGCGCATGCTGTGCCGAAGTGATCGGCGAGAGATCTTCTTCATCGGGTCACCTCCTTCGGTTCGTCGACGGCCATCGCCCGGCGCAGAGCGCCGAGTGCCCGGTAGAGGGTGACGGCCAACACCGCTCGTGAGCATCCGAGCTCGGCGGCTGCGTCCTCGGCTGAAACCTCGCCGAGATAGCGGATCGTGATCGCCTCGCGGTATCGGGGATGCAGCGATTCGAGGGCCTGGCGCAAGGTTCTGAGTTCGTCGTCGCTGGCGATCTCGCTGGGGTCGGGCCCGTCGATCGCGTTGCCGGCCAGGACCCGCAGCGCGCGTTGGCCGCGAAGTCCGCTGGCGCGAGCGTTGCGACGATAGACCTCGGTCACTTCGTTCGAGGCGATCTTGAGCAGCCACGGTCGTACGCCACCGCCGCGCCATTCGAACGAACCGATCGAGCGCAGGGCTCGCTCGAAGGTGGCCGAGGTCGCTTCCTCGGCCACCTCTCGCGAGCCGCACAACCGGTAGGCGAACGCGTGAACCGCGTCGACGTGGTTGCGATAGACGGCGGCGAACGCGTCGGTGTCGGTGCGGGCGCGCTCGGTGAGCGTGCGCTCGAGATCGAGATCTCGACCGTACGCCACCGTGCTCACCGACCCGTCCGTTCGCGTCACGCCCTGATCACCGCCGCCGTCTGTGTTCGCTCGACCGTCAGCCCGCCGCGACCGTGATCGGCACGGGGTTGCTGTGGGCGAGGGTCTTGCCGGCCGCATCGAGGATCACGACCAGGTACGAATACGAGCCGGCCGGGACGTTCGAGTTGACGTAGCTGTTGGCCGACGGGTCGGCGCTCATGAACGGAACCCGACCCGGTCCGCCGGACGTGGTGCCACGCAACAGCAGCTGCTTGGCGAATCCCGAGGGCGTCGGTCCCGACCACGTGCACGACACCGAGTTGCCGGCGTCGCCGCCGAGCGAACATGACAGCTGCAGCGTCATTGGGTTGTTGCTGTCGCTCACATGCTCGGTCGTCGGGGGAGCGGGCGCCACCGTGGTTTCCGGCGCGGCCGTCGTGACGGGCTCGTCTGATGGCTGGACGGGCGCCGGCTGAACGCCGGGTGCTGCATCGCCGGTTCCGGGGGCCGGTGCCGGATCGACCGTCTTGGCCGGCTCCGTCGTCGCCTGGGCGGTCGTGGCCGGTTCGGTCGTGGCCGGCGTGGTCGTGGCCGGCTCGGTCACCGGTGGCTTCGGAGGTTCCGTTGTCAACGGCTGGGGATGCGCCGGCGGCGCAACGGTCACCGTCGTGGTCACGACCGGGCCGTCGTGTGTGATGACCACTGTCGTCGCCGGAACTGTGGTCACCGGAACCGTGGTGGCCGGCGCCGTCGTCGGCGATTCGTGTGGCGTATCCGCGAACGGGTTGATCGCTGCGGGAGCGGCACCGGCGGCAACGGCAGCGGTGCCGACGACGACCACACCTGCGAGCAGGCCTTGGCCGACCTTCACGATCTTTCTCAGCGGCCGTCGGCTCTTGCTGTGCCCGATCGCCTGTTCCGTCGACTGCTCCGTCATGGTCACTCCTGTGTGTCAGTGCACGCCCCGTGGTGGGTGCAGCACAAGGAGTAACGGAGATGTGCGGGCCCGATGTCACCTCTTCGCCCACAATTGCCAAAATTCTTTGCAACCGTCGGCGGCGTCGTCTCACAGAGTCATTGCATCCGAATCCGCCTCGGCTGTCATGAGTACCGGCTACTCACCCCGTTCGAAGCGCGTCGGGTCGTTGGCTCCGTCGGGAATGAGCATCGGTTCGGCGTGGGTGACGTCTGCTGGACGGCGCGGCGGCAGTGACAGGCGGGGGAGGAACAGTTGGACGAGCGGGCCGATGCCGACCAGGAACACCAGCGTGCCGACGCCTGGTCTGATGCCGAGCACGATGCCGCCGACCCCGACGACGAGCTCGATCACGGTTCGCGCGACACGCAGACTCGGCCCGCGGCGGCTGATGCCCAGCATCAGCCCGTCGCGCGGCCCCGTGCCCAGTCCGGCGCCGATGTAGAAGCCCGAGCCGATGCCGACCACGACGACACCGACGATCAGATACGCGAATCGGGGTAGCAGCCGGCCTGTGTCGGGCAGGTTGGGCTGGACCAGGTCGACCACCAGCCCGATCTCGAGCGCGTTGAGGATCGTGCCGATACCGGGCCGCTGTCGCAGGGGGATCCATGCCAGCAGCACGACGAAGCCCATCGCGACGATGACCGTGCCGATCGGGATGTCGAGGTGGCGGGCGATGCCCTTGTGGAACATGTCCCACGGCGCCGCGCCGAGCTCGGCCTGCAGGATCAGGGCGTCGCCGGCACCGAAGAGGGCCAGGCCGAGCACACAGCGCGAGAGACGATTCGACCAGTCGGTGAAGGGCGATCGAGGCGAATACGGCCGGGTGGACAGCGGAGCTTCGGAAACGGCCACGGGCGGACGTTAGTCGCGGGGTGGGAACTGTCGCGCGCCCCTTTGTTACAACGGACACATGCCGAACGAACGCCGATTCCCATGCTGAACCATCGCTGTGCCGGGTGTGCCGTCCCAGGAGTCGACCTGTGTCGACGGTGCCGATTCGCGCTCGTCGCGTCGCCACCGGTCGTCACATCGACGGGCATCGTCGCCGCCACCGAGTTCACCGGTCTCACCCGCGATCTGATCGTCGGCCTCAAGTACCGCAACCGGCGGCGGCTGGCGCATCATCTCGCCGAACAACTCAGCCGGCGGCTCGACCCCACCCAGATCGACGTCATCACCTGGGCCCCCACCAGCGGTGCCCGCGCCCATCGCCGCGGCTACGACCAGGCCGAACTGCTGGCCCGGGCGCTCGCGGCGCGCTGGCGCAAGCCGTGCCGACGGATGTTGTTCCGTCGCCACGGTCAGGCGCAGACCGGCCGCAGCCGCGACCAACGCCTCCTCGGTCCCGAATTCTCGGCGCGGCCGGTGATGCGGCCGCCGCGCGTGCTCGTCGTTGACGACGTCGTCACCACGGGCGCCACGCTGTTCGCGGCCCGCCAGGCGTTGCTCGCCGCGGGTGCGCGTTCCGTCGTGCTGGCTGCAGTTGCGGCCACGCCCGACGGCGCATCGTCCTCGCAGCGCAACTACACCAGGGCGGCCAGGACCTCAACGGTCGAGATCGCACCGGCGCTGTCTTCTTCGACCAGAACCCCGAACATGCCGAGGCTGTTGGCGGCGTCGACGTTCGACGGCAGATCGTCGAGGAACGCCGTCCGTTCCGGCGCAGCGCTGAGCCTGGTCAAGGCCAGCTGATAGATGGCCGGGTTGGGTTTGCGCAGTCCGACCTCGTGGCTGTCGACGATGTCGTCGAACAGTTCGTCGTATGGCATCAGCGGCCGCCACAACTCGCGGAACTCGCGCACGTTGTTGGTGAGCATTCCCGTCCGCAGACCTGCACCGCGCAGCCGGGTGACGAGATCGATCATTTCCTCGTTGGGCATGAACGTCATCATCGGTGCAGCGGCTGCCGGCGATCCGTCGGCGGCCGGTTCGGGTGCTGCGGTTGGCACCGGCCGGGCCGGCATCTCGATGCCGGCTTCGGCGAAGGCCGCACGGTTCAGGGCTTGGCATTCCTCCATGCTGATCTCGCCCCGCTCAAGACGGTGCCACGGATGATCGGTGTCGACGCCGAACGGGCCGACGAAGATGCGCAGTGCGGTCTCGGCGTGCTCCGACGGAAACCGTTTGACGAAGTCGCTGTGGCGCCCGTTGCGCATCAGAACACCACCCAGATCGAAGATCACCGTGTCGATCTGACGGTTGTCGGTCATGGTCTCGCGCTGGGTGCTCACGTCGCCATCTTGCCTGAATCCGGACCGCGTGGACGAGGTGACGGTGGGGACGCTGCCGGGGGCTCTCGGCCGGGCGCCGCTAGGCTCTGAAATCGCATGAAGATCCTCGATCGCATCCTCCGCGCCGGTGAAGGCAAGAAGCTGAAGGCCCTCGAAGGCCTCGTGCCCGAGATCAACGCGCTCGCCACATCGATGACGGCTCTGTCCGACGACGCGCTGCGCGGCAAGACCGCCGAGTTCAAGCAGCGCGTCGAGCGCGGGGAATCACTCGACGATCTGCTGGTCGAAGCATTCGCCGTGATGCGCGAGGCCGCGGACCGGGTCATCGGCCAACGCCACTTCGATGTCCAGATGATGGGTGGCGCAGCGCTGCACTTCGGCTGGGTGGCCGAGATGAAGACCGGTGAGGGCAAGACCCTGGTGTCGACGCTTCCCGTCTACCTCAACGCGCTGGGCGGCAAGGGCGTCCACGTCATCACCGTCAACGACTACCTCGCTCGATTCCACGCCGAATGGATGGGCCGCATCCACAACTGGATGGGCCTCGAAGTCGGCCTCGTCATCCCCGGTTTCAAAGAGCGCCCGGCCGAGAAGCGGCTCGCCTACGCCGCCGACGTCACCTACGGCACGAACAACGAGTTCGGCTTCGACTACCTGCGCGACAACATGGCGCCCACGCTCGACGACAAGACCCAGCGCGGGCACAACTACGCGATCGTCGACGAAGTCGACTCGATCCTCATCGACGAAGCCCGCACGCCGTTGATCATCAGCGGCCGCATGGCCGACGCTGCCAAGCTCTACTACCGGTTCGCATCCATCGTTCGTTCACTGCGCCGCGACGTCGACTACGAAGTGGAAGAGGACAAGCGCATCGTCGTCCCACACGAAGAGGGCATCGACAAGGTCGAGAAGGCCTTGGGCATCGGCAACCTGTACGACGAGGTCCAGCAGAACCTGGTCCATCAGCTGCAGGTCGCCTTGAAGGCCAAAGAGTTGTACAAGCGCGACAAGGACTACATCATCCAAGGCGGCGAGGTGAAGATCGTCGACGAGTTCACCGGTCGCATCCTCGAGGGTCGCCGTTGGAGCGAAGGCATCCACCAAGCGGTGGAAGCCAAAGAGGGCGTCAAGATCAAGGAAGAGAACCAGACGCTGGCCACGATCACGCTGCAGAACTACTTCCGCATGTACGACAAGTTGGCCGGCATGACGGGTACGGCCCAGACCGAGGCCGCCGAGCTGATGAACACCTACGGCCTGGCCGTGGTGCCGATCCCCACCAACAAGCCCGTCGGTCGCGTCGATCAGGCCGACCTGATCTACAAGGGTGAGGTCGCCAAGTTCGAATCAGTGGCCGATGACATCGCCGAAAAGTTCGAGAAGGGCCAGCCGGTGTTGGTCGGCACGATCAGCGTCGAGAAGAGCGAGTACCTGTCGCGCATCCTGAACCAGCGCGGCATCGACCACGAAGTGCTGAACGCCAAGCAGCACACTCGTGAGGCGCAGATCGTGGCGCAGGCCGGTCGCCTGCACGCGGTCACCGTCGCCACCAACATGGCAGGCCGCGGCGTCGACATCCTCCTCGGTGGCAACCCCGAGGGCTTGGCTCGCGAACAGACGTTGAAGGAAGGCCACGACCTCAGCGTGATGGTCGACGAATTCGAACTGCCGCTGCCCATCGATCAGATGCCCGACGACTTCCAATTGGCCCGCAAGGCCGCCTTCGCTCGCTACGACGAGGTCCTTGCCGAGCTGAAGGTGTCGTGCAAGAACGAGGGCGACGAAGTCCGCAAGCTGGGTGGTCTGTACGTGCTCGGTACCGAGCGCCACGACAGCCGCCGCATCGACAACCAGCTGCGTGGCCGTTCCGGCCGTCAGGGCGACCCCGGCGAGAGCCGCTTCTACCTCAGCCTCGACGACGAGTTGATGCGACTGTTCGCCACCGGTGCGCTCAGCTGGGTGATGGGCCGGGCCCTGCCCGACGACGAAGCGATCGAAGCGAAGATGGTCACCAAGGCGATCGAGCGGGCCCAGGGCACCGTCGAACAGCGCAACGGTGAGATCCGCAAGAACGTCCTCAAGTACGACGAAGTCATGAACGAGCAGCGCAAGGTGATCTACCAGCGCCGCGACCAGATCCTCGAAGGTCTCGACCTGAAGGCGGGGGCGCTCGAGTACCTGGCCGACGCCGTCGACACATTGATCGACAGTCATTGCGTCAGCGACGCCGAGGACGAATGGGACATCGACGGTCTGATGGCCGAACTCAAGTCGTTCTGGGCGACCGAGGTCGATGGTCAGCAGTTGGCCGATTCGCACAGCACCGACGAGATGTACGACATCGTGATGAAGGACGCCACGGCGTTCTACCAGCGCCGCGAAGACGAGCTGGGTGCCGAGGTCATGCGCGATGTCGAGCGTCAGGTGATGCTGCAGATCATCGACCAGCGCTGGCGCGAACACCTGGAAGAGATGGACTACCTGCAGGAAGGCATCAACCTGCGTGCGATGGGTCAGAAGGACCCGCTCGTCGAGTGGCAGCGCGAAGGCTTCGAGATGTTCGGCGCGCTGATGAAGGGTGTCGCCCAGGACTTCGTGCGCTACGTGATGCATGTCGAAGTCGTGCGCAACGACGTCCCCGCTCCCGTCGTGCAGAACGTGCAGCAATCGTCGGCCGACGACGTGCAGACCAGTGGTTTCGCATCGGCCGCGCAGGCGGCGGCTGCCGCAGGCGAGATCGACGAAGAGACCGCTGCGTCGGCGGCGCCGGTTGCCACCAAGTCGGCACCCATCGTGCTCGACGAGTGGTCGAAGACGGCCCGCAATGCCCCGTGCCCGTGTGGGTCGGGCAAGAAGTTCAAGCTCTGCCACGGCGCGACCGCGTAGCCTGCGGGCCGCAACCGAGCATTCCGCACGAGCATCCACCCGAACACTGGGCAACCATTCCATGCGAGATTTCACCGACGACCTCAAGGACTTGCGCCGCCGCCTCGACGAAGCGGCGATGTACCTGAAGATCACCGACAACCGGGCCCGTCTCGGCGAGCTCGAGTTCGAGGTCTCGCGCCCCGATCTCTGGGACGATCAGGACAACGCCAAGAAGATCAACGGCGAGTACTCGAATCTGAAGAACGACATCGACACCTACGACTCGCTGGCCGGCGACATCGAAGACGCCGAAGTTCTGCACGAGATGGCCCGCGAGGTCGACGACGCGTCGCAGGAGCCCGACCTGGTCGAGGCGATCGCCAAGGCTGCAGCGACGCTGAGTCAGCTCGAACTGCGCTCGCTGTTCACCGGCGAGCACGACGAGCTCGACTGCATCGTTCAGATCAACGCCAAAGATGGCGGCGTCGACGCCCAGGACTGGAGCGAGATGCTGCTGCGGATGTACGGCCGCTGGGCCGAGCGTCGTGGCATCGGATTCGAGGTCGATGGCGTCTCCGAAGGCACCGAGGCCGGCATCCTCTCCGCCGAGTTCACGCTCACGGGTCGCTATGCGTACGGCTTGATGACCAGCGAGCGGGGTACACACCGCCTGGTGCGGATCAGCCCGTTCGACAACCAGGGCCGCCGTCAGACGAGCTTCGCCGCGGTCCAGGTGTGGCCGGTGCTGGACGACCCCGACGTCGAGCTCAACGAGAGCGACGTGCGGATGGAGGTCTACCGGGCCAGCGGCGCCGGTGGTCAGCACATCAACAAGACATCGTCGGCGGTGCGTCTCATCCACGAACCAACCGGACTCGTCGCTGCTTCGCAGGAAGAGCGCAGCCAGCTCCAGAACCGGGAGAAGGCGATGAACAGGCTGCGGACGATGATCGCGGCCAGAGTCGAGGAAGAACATCAGGCCGAGCTCGACCGCATCGCCGGTCGCCAGGCACAGGTCGGCTGGGGCAGCCAGATTCGAAGCTACGTGATGCAGCCGTACCAGATGGTCAAGGACCTCCGCACCGAAGTCGAGTCCGGCAACGTGGCCGCGGTCCTCGACGGCGATCTGGACGAGTTCATGGAGGGCTACCTCCGCCACCGCCGCCGCGACGCGGCGACGTCGTGAGCGTGACCGTTCCCAGAGCGATCGCGCTGCTAACTTTTGACGTTTGCTTCGAGCGAGACGAGGAGTCCTCTTGATACGCCTCGAGAATGTCACCAAGATCTACAACTCAGAAGTCACCGCGCTGCGCGACGCCACGTTCGAGGTCAACAAGGGCGAGTTCGTGTTTCTCGTCGGCCCGTCCGGGTCCGGGAAGTCGACGCTGCTGCGAATGATGAACCGTCAGGAACGTCCCGAGAAGGGCGCGGTCTGGGTCGCGGGCCGCAACATCAACGAGATGCCCGACGGCAAGGTGCCGCATCTGCGGCGCAACATCGGCAACATCTTCCAGGACTACAAACTGCTGCTGAACAAGACGGTCCACGAGAACGTCGCCTTCGCGCTCGAAGTCATCGGTCGCCCGAAGCACGTGATCCGACAGCAGGTTCCGGCGGTGATGGATCTCGTCGGCCTGGCCGGCAAGGAGAATCGCTTCCCGCATCAGCTCTCCGGTGGCGAGCAGCAGCGCGTCTCGATCGCGCGCGCCTTCGTCAACCGGCCGCTGATCCTGCTCGCCGACGAGCCGACGGGCAACCTCGACCCCGGCACCGGCGAGGGCATCATGCGCCTGCTCGACCGGATCAACAAGACCGGCACGACGGTCGTGATGGCGACCCACGACCAACGAATCGTGAACATGATGCGCAAGCGCGTGATCCAGATGGACCGCGGCATCATCGTGCGCGACCAGGCCCGAGGGGTGTACGAATAGATGTGGTCTCGCCTCACATACACGTTCCGTGAGACCGGCGCGAGCCTGCGCCGCAACGTCACCCTGACCGTTGCCGCGATCCTCACTTCGGCGGTGTCGCTGTTCCTCGTCGGTGGCACGTTCCTGGTGCAGCGCGGCTTCGACAACCTGTTGTCGAAGTGGGCCGGCGGCGTGCAGATGATCGTCTACGTCCAGCCCACCGCCACGCCGCAGCAGATCGACGACATCAAGGCTGTCCTGTCGCAGGACCCCAGCGTCGTCGACGTCGGCAAGCTGCAGTACCTGAACTACGAGCAGTCGCTGGCCGAGGCCAAGCGGCTGTTCGCGGGTGATCCCAGCACGTTCAGCCTGCTCAACAAAACGAACCTGCCGACCGAGTACAAGGTCGTCCCCAAAGCGGGCAAGACCGACCTCCTTGTTTCGCTGTCGGACTCGTACGGCAAACTACCGAAGGTGTTCAAGGTCGTGCTGGCCCGCGATCAAGTGCAACAGATCAGCAAGCTGCGCGACTTCGTCCAGACGGTCACGGTCGGTTTGTCGGTCTTGCTGCTGATCGGGGCGCTGATCCTGATCTGGACCACGATCCGAACGGCGATGTACGCGCGACGGCGCGAGATCGAGGTGATGAAGCTGGTCGGCGCCACGAACTGGTTCATCCGAATACCGTTCATGCTCGAAGGCCTGATCCAAGGCCTTGTCGGCGCATTGATGTCGTGCGGGTTCCTGCTGTTCTTCAACCGGCTGTGGACCGACGGCGTCGTCAAACTGAAAGGCGAGAACGGTTTCACCGCGCTCGTCGTCAGCGACAGCTTCCTGCACCTCGTGATGTTGATGGTCGTCCTGTTCGGCATGATCGCAGGAGCGATCGCTTCCGGCATCGCCGCCAGCCGCTTCCTGGATGTCTGAATTGGTTCGCGCAGCGTCTCCGGTCGCTGGGCGACCGTTGACGCTGGCTCACGAGTGCACTTCTGCCTGAACGGTCGCCTAGTTTCCCTGAGATGTACACGGAGATCCTCTACGACGTCGCGGACGGCATCGCGACCATCACGCTCAACCGGCCGGCGCAGCTCAACGCGTTCACCAACAACATGATGCGCGAGCTGATCGCGGCGTTCGACGAAATCGACGCCGACGATGCCGTGCGGGTGGTCATCGTCACCGGTGCCGGCCGCGGGTTCTGCGCGGGGGCGGATCTCGGTGGGGGAGGCGAGACGTTCGCTCGCGGCGGCAGCGACATCCAGACCGATGTGGGCGTGCCGCGCGACGGAGGCGGCATGGTGTCGCTGCGGATCTTCGAGTGCACCAAACCCGTCATCGCCGCGATCAATGGTCCGGCCGTCGGTGTGGGCGTCACGATGACGCTGCCGATGGACATCCGCCTCGCGTCCGATTCGGCCCGGTTCGGATTCGTGTTCGCCCGCCGCGGCATCGTGCCCGAGGCATGCTCGTCGTGGTTCCTGCCGCGTCTGGTCGGCATCAGCCAGGCGGCAGAGTGGGTGTACACCGGGCGCGTGTTCAATGCCCCGGAGGCGCTGGCCGGCGGGCTCGTGCGCAGCGTCCACGTGGGCGACGAACTGCTCGCCGCGGCGACCGCGATCGCCCGCGAGATCGCCGACAACACGGCTCCGGTGTCCGTTGCGCTGTCGCGCCAGATGATGTGGCGGATGCTCGGCGCCGATCACCCGATGGAAGCTCATCGGGTCGATTCCCGCGGGATCAAGCTGCGCGGGGCAAGCGCCGATTCACGCGAGGGCGTTGTCAGCTTTCTCGAGAAGCGGCCGGCGCAGTTCACCGACAAGGTCAGCGACGGACTGCCGGCGATCTTCCCCGATTGGGAGCAGCCGACGTTCTCCTGACTCTGTTGGCCCGGGATCTGGTGACGCCGATCTCGCACGCTGGGTGGTGAACGAGGGGCGAATCTCAAGTGAACCTCCTTTTTGTCTCAAGATTCGTTGCCGATCTGCCGAAGAATGTGACGGACAACACGCGGGAAGCGGGAACAAGAAGCTGGAGCCATCTGGTTATCTGGCGTCACAAGATCGCACCTCGCCGTCTATCGGCAGCCATCAAGCGACGTCTCGAGGAGACTCCAAATGACCACATTGTTGAACGACAGAATCGAAACGGGCGATGTGCTCGAAATCGATCGTGAAGGACAGATGATTTCCGCCCTCGTGCTGCTCGCCAGCGACGACGCAGTGATCCTCGACGCATGTGACGACACCACGCCATTCGTGGTCCGCCGCAGCGACCTGGTCGACTACCGCCTGTTCCGCCCAGAATTCAGCTGAGCCCCTCGATCCGGGCCAAACGTCCTGAGCACTGAACCGACTCTGTTCGCCGAAGCCGGCGGGATGGCGTTCTTCGAACGCCTCGTCGACGGCTTCTACGCCGGAGTCGAAAGCGATGACGTTCTCGCACCGCTGTACCCCGAAGCGCCGGACTTCACCGGTGCGCGCCATCGGCTGACGCTGTTCCTCGCCCAGTACTGGGGAGGGCCGACGACGTACAACGACGAGCGCGGCCACCCGAAGTTGAGGATGCGTCATTTTCCCTTTCCCGTCGGACCGCTGCAGCGCGACCGATGGCTGCTGCACATGTCGAACGCGATCGAGGCCAGCGGTGCCTCTGATGCGATCCGTGAGCAGCTGACGAACTACTTCGTGCCGGCAGCCGAACACCTGCGCAACGACACGGGTCTGCCGATCACGAGCGCGACCTACCCGCGCTGAGGGTCACGCCCGAAGTGCGTAGCAGGCGATCGCCGCCGCAGCTGCCGCGTTGAGCGAATCCACGCCGGGCGCCATCGGGATGCGGGCCCGGACTGTGGCCGCGTCGAGCAGCTCGGAGGTCAGCCCGGCTCGCTCCGAACCGAGCACGAGCATCACCCGCTGGCCGGGATCCGGCGCCACGCGATCCAACGCAACGGCGCCGTTCGCCGGCGTGAGCGCGACCACCATCGTGCCGGCCTCGCGAGCCTCGACCACGGTGTCGAGCAGGGAATCGACGCGGGCGAACGGCAGCGTGAATGCGTTGCCCATCGCGACCCGCAGCGCTCGGCGCGCGAGTGGGTCGGCGCTGGTGCGGTCGAGCACCAGACCTCCCCAACCCAACGCTGTCGCGCTGCGAACGATGGTGCCGATGTTGACCGGGTTGTCGATCGCTTCGACCGCGACGACTCGCCGTTCGGCGATGACGCGGGCAGCCTGAAGCGGCTCGGGTCGGCGGAAGAGGGCGATGATCGACAGCGGGACTCCGAGGCCCATCCCCGCGCGGCGGACGTCTTCGTCGGCGCCGAACACGGCGACGTCTGCACCGAACCGTTTCACGACTGGGGGAGGCGCAGCGGCGTCGACGAATGCCGTGACGGCGATGCAACCCGCATCGAGCGCGCGTGCCACAACGAGGTCACCCTCGGCGACGAACAGCCCGGCGGCCACGCGCTCACGCCGGTCTGCTCGGGTGTTGAGTGCACGGTCGCGGACCCGGAAGGCAGCGATGCGTGCGTCGTCCGGATCATCGATGAGGATCACGATGGACGACGGGTCAGAACAGCCATTGATACGCCGACCAGTCCGGCGGACGCTTCTCCAGAAACGCCTCTCGGCCCTCCTGGGCCTCGTCTGTCATGTACGCCAGACGAGTTGCTTCGCCGGCGAACAGCTGCTGGCCGACCAGACCGTCGTCGATCAGATTGAACGAATACTTCAGCATTCGTTGTGCTGTCGGACTCTTGCCGTTGATGATCCGGCCCCATTCGAGCGCTGTCGATTCGAGGTCTGCGTGGTCGACGACGGCGTTGACCATTCCCATCCGATGCGCGTCGTCGGCGGTGTATTCGCTGCCGAGGAAGAAGATCTCGCGGGCGAACTTCTGGCCGACCTGGCGAGCGAGATACGCCGATCCGAACCCGCCGTCGAAGCTGGCGACGTCGGCATCGGTCTGCTTGAACCGCGCATGCTGGCGACTGGCGATCGTCAAGTCGCTCACCACGTGCAAGCTGTGGCCGCCACCGGCCGCCCAGCCGGGAACGACGCAGATCACGACCTTGGGCATGAACCGGATCAGGCGCTGCACCTCGAGGATGTGCAGACGTCCGGCCCGTCCCGGCTCGATGCTGGCGGCGGTCTCGCCGATGACACCGTCGCCCTCGGCGACGGTGTACTTGTAACCGTCACGGCCACGGATGCGCTGATCGCCGCCACTGCAGAAGGCCCAGCCGCCGTCCTTGGCCGACGGGCCGTTGCCCGTCAGCAGGACGCAGCCGACATCGGTGCTCATCCGGGCATGGTCGAGTGCGGTGTACAGCTCGTCGACCGTGTGCGGGCGGAAAGCGTTGCGGACCTCGGGCCGGTTGAAGGCGATGCGCACGGTGCCGTGTTCGACCGAGCGATGGTACGTGATGTCGGTGAACGCGAAGCCGGCGATGTCACGCCACGCGGAAGGATCGAAGATGTCGGAGACCACGGATGCCATGTTTGCCGCTCCGTCGACCGAATGCTGCATCGCCCGCTGTGGGATTGCGCGTCCGATCCGCAAGACTCCCAGGATGAACGGTCTCCAGGTCTTCGGCATCGCCGGCCTCCCCGAAATCGAGCCGGGTGCTGATCTCGCCGCGCTGAGCGTCCAGGCCGCCATCGACGCGGGCACGCCGTTGGAGACCGGCGACGTCCTCGTCGTGACGAGCAAGATCGTGTCCAAGGCCGAGGGCCGGACGGTCG
Source organism: Acidimicrobiales bacterium (assembly GCA_038227995.1). Classification (GTDB taxonomy): domain Bacteria; phylum Actinomycetota; class Acidimicrobiia; order Acidimicrobiales; family Ilumatobacteraceae; genus WLMZ01. The sequence continues at coordinate 116,825 of JBBRPP010000006.1, read as the reverse complement.
AGTTGGCCGACATCGAGCCATCGCCGTTCGCGCTGCAGTGGTCGGCGACCTGGGACAAGGATCCAGCGGTCACCGAGATCGTGCTGCGCGAGGCCAAGCGTGTCGTCCGCCAGCTCGGTCCGGTACTGATCACCGAGACTCACCACGGCTTCGTGTGCGCCAACTCCGGAGTCGATCAGTCGAGCAGCGGTGCGCACGGCCGGCTGGTGCTGCTGCCGCTCGACTCCGATGCCAGCGCCCGCGCGATTCGTGCCGCGCTGCTGCTGCGCGGCCTCGACATCGCCGTGATCATCAGCGACACGTTCGGGCGGGCGTGGCGCGACGGTCAGACCGACATCGCGGTCGGCATCGCGGGCATGAGTCCCATCCTCAGCTACATCGGGCAGGTCGATCCACACGGACACGAGTTCAAGGTGCAGGCGCTGTGTGTGGCGGACGAGCTGACCGGTGCCGCCGAGCTGGTGAAGGGCAACGTCAGCCGAGTTCCGCTGGCCGTCATCCGTGGCCATTCGTGGGAGCGCGACGACTCGGCCACGATCGCGCCCGTGCTGCGCGACCAGAGCAAGGACCTCTTCCGTTGACCTCGTCAGCGAAGCAGGTCGCCGTCGCACTCGCACACGTCCGAACCGCCTGCCTGGCGCTGCCAGAAGTGATCGAGCGTCCCAGCCACTCGGCGCCGTCGTTCTTCATCGGCGGCAAGAAGTGCTTCGTGATGTTCCTCGATGACCACCACGGCGATGGTCGGTTGGCGATCTGGTGCGCGGCGCCGCACGGCGTGCAGGCGACGATGATCGACGAGGATCCCGAGCAGTTCTTCGTCCCGCCGTATGTCGGCGGGCGAGGATGGCTCGGTGTCCGTCTCGACCGTGACCCGGACTGGGACGAACTGCGTGGGATCGCGATCGATGCGTATCGCTGCATCGCCCCGAAGAAGCTGCTGACGGGTTTGGAAACAACTTGACAGTTGAGACTGGCCAACCTACCTACCTGTAGGTAGGCTGAGTTCATGACGCCGCACGCCTTCCTCGCCGAGCTCGAGCCGGTCGCCGCCACGTTGCTCGATCGCCATCTGGCGACGAGCAAGGAATGGTTTCCGCACGAGCTCGTCCCGTACGCACGTGGGCGCGATTTCGACAAGGGTTACGAGTGGTCGGCCGGCGATTGCGATCTCGGCGGGGCAGTCCTGCCCGAGGCCGTTCGCAGCGCGCTGTACGTCAACTTGCTCACCGAGGACAACTTGCCGTACTACTTCCGCGACATCGAGCGGATGTTCAAGATGGATGGCGCGTTCGGCACGTGGAACCGGCGCTGGACCGCAGAGGAAGGTCGGCACTCGATCGCGATCCGCGACTACCTCATCGCCACGCGTGCGGTTGACCCGGTGCAACTCGAACGGGCTCGGATGGCGCAAGTATCGGGTGGCGAAGTTCCGTCACCCAGCTCGCCGCTGGCCGGCGTGATCTACGTCAGCCTGCAGGAGTTGGCGACCCGTATCGCCCACCGCAACACGGGCAAGCTGATCGGCGACAAGTGCGGGTACGAAGTGATGGCTCGCGTTGCCGCCGACGAGAACCTGCACTACCTGTTCTATCGCGACCTCGCCACGGCGGCGATCGAGCTGGATCCGTCAGCGATGATGATCGCGATGGAAGAAGTCGTGCGCACGTTCGCGATGCCGGGCACCGGCATCCTCGACTTCGACCGCCACAGCGCGGCGATCTCGCAAGCCGGCATCTACGACGCGACGATCCTGCACGAGCAAGTCCTGCTGCCCGTCGTCGTCAACCACTGGCGGGTGCCGCAACTCGAGCGCCTCAGCTCGGCTGCCGACCGCGCCCGCGACGCACTGCTGAAGCGCATCGAGCGGCTCGGCAACCTCGCCCGCCAACTCGCCGCGCGTACCGAACGCCGCGCGAACGCGGCGCTGCTCTCGCCAGCCTGAGCTTCAGCTGGCCCTGGCCCGGGCTCGGCCGGGCTCGAGCCTCAGCCGGGCTCGCGAAAGTCGCCGCTCGGGTGTCGATCGGGTGAAGCGCCCACCGCTTTCACACCCGAGCCAGACTCGGGTGGCAAGAATCGAGGGCTCGGGTGTCGATCGGGTTGAGGCTCCACCCGATTTGCATCCGAGCACGGTCACACACCGATGAGGGTCAGGTTGTTGGCGCGCAGGCGGCGTGAGCGTCAGCCTGGGCTTGAGTCGAACGACCGGGCTCAGCCGGGCTCGACGAAGACGCCGCTGGAGTCGAAGCGCAGTGAGACTTCGCCACCCGAGCTGAACTGCTCGGCCGTGGTGCCCGCAACATCGGAGACAACGCTGATACCGCCGCGGATCTGGAGCCCGACACGGGTAACGGCGCCGCGGAACGACAGCGACGTGACGGATGCGATCAGGCCACCGTTGCCGACGGGCTCGATCAGCACTGCCTCTGGCCGGACCAGCACCTTGGCGGGTGCACCAACTGCCAGCGCATCGACCGGGACGGGAATGAAGCCGGCACCGGTGTCGACGCCACCCGAACCGACCGTGCCCTCGATCGTGTTGACCGTGCCGACGAACCGAGCGACGAACGCTGACGACGGTCGGCGGTAGACGTCGGCCGGTGGCCCGATCTGCTCGAGTCGACCGTTCGACATGACGCCGACTCGATCGGACACGGCCATCGCTTCCTCTTGATCATGGGTGACGAACAGCGTCGTGATGCCGAGGTCGCGCTGGATGCGGCGGATCTCGTCGCGCAGGCTGACGCGCACCTTCGCGTCGAGCGCGCTCAGCGGCTCGTCGAGCAGCAACACCCGGGGGCTGATCGCGAGTGCGCGGGCGAGGGCGACACGCTGTTGCTGGCCACCCGACATCTGGTGGGCGTAGCGGCCCGACTGCGTCGAGAGACCGACGAGTTCGAGCATCTCGCCGGCCTTCTGGCGACGCTTGGCCGTGCTCTCGCGGCGCATCCGCAAACCGAACGCGACGTTGTCGAGCGCGGTCAGATGTGGGAACAGGCTGTAGCTCTGGAACACCATGCCCATGTCGCGCTTGTTGACCGAGACGCTGGAGACATCGGTTCCGGCGACCAGCACCGTGCCCGAATCCGCGGGCTCGAAGCCGGCGACGACCCGCAGCGCTGTTGTCTTGCCGCATCCGCTCGGGCCGAGCAGGCTGACGAACTCGCCCTGCTGCAACGTGAGGTCGAACGATTCGAGCGCGACGGTGGGGCCGAAGGTCTTGCGCACACCGCGCAGTTCGAGTCCTGCTGGTTCGGACATGTCTCAGCCCTTTCTGACGAGCGGCGACGCGATTGGGCTTGAACCGCGACGGCGCTGGGTGAGTGAGATGAGACCGAGGAGCAGCCAGGTGACGAGGATCGACAGAATCGACAGGGCCGGGCCGCCTCGGGGACTGTCACCGGTTGCCTGGACGAGGTAGACGGGAAACGTGGTGTGCAGGAGCAGCGCCGAGATCGTGTACTCGCCGAGCACAACGGCCATCGTGAGGAACGATGCTCCGAGGATCGAGGTCACCATGTTCGGCACCACGACCGATCGGATCGTGCGCAGCCAGCCGGCGCCAAGGCTGCGCGAAGCCTCGGCCAACGTGCGGAGGTCGATGGCCGACAGCCCGGCGTCGAGCGAGCGGTAGGTGAACGGCAGGGCGACGATCACGTAGAGCGGGATCATGCCGAGCGGGTTGACGAGGATGAACGGCCAGGCGGTGCGGAACGCCTTCGACGCGCCGGCAACCAGGGCGATCGCTGGGACCACGTACGGCAGGATGCTGACGAGTTCGGCCACCGGGCGCAGCTTGGGAACCTTGAGGTGGAGCCACACCATCGTGGGCACCATCAGAACGAGCGAAGCGACCGTGGTCGATGCCGCGAGGCGCACGCTGAGCCAGACCGACGTGCGGAACGGCGGCCCTTTGGCGCCGGCGGTGAGTTCCTTCAGCGGATCGAGGGTGAACTTGTGCTTGAAGTCGCTGTAGAAACCGAACTTGGCGGCCGCGTACAGCGGCACGAAGAAGAACAGGCCGCACAGGATGACGATTGCCGCCAAGCCGAACCGTGGTCGCTGGCGAGTTGTCATCGCAGCCATCGAGACGTGCGGCGCTGGAGGAGCTGGTAGATCAGGATCGACAGAGCCATGAACACGATCATCCAGAAGGCCAGCGAGTAGCCGAGGGCTGGGTCGTCGAGCACGTTCCCTTGCAGGAAGAAGCCGATCTGGATCGAGACCAGGTTGACCTGGCCGGCGGTGAGTGCGTACGCCGTGGCGTACGCACTGAACGCGTTGGCGAACAACAGCACCACGCCGGAGAGCGCGGCGGGGGAGAGAATCGGGATGCCGACGTGGATCCAGTAGCGCAGCTTGCTGGCGCCGAGGTTCTCGGCGGCCTCGCGCCACGTGGCCTTGAGGCCCTCGATCGCAGGCAACATGACGATGACCATCAGTGGGATCTGGAAGTAGAGGTACACGACGATCAGCCCGCGGAAGGTGTAGATGCTGAAGCCATGTTCGAGGAGATCGAAGCTGAGGTGGTCTTTCAGCCACAGGGTGACGAGACCTTGCGAACCGAGTGTTGCGATGAACGCGAACGCGAGCGGGACGCCGCCGAGCTGCGAGGCGACACCCGAGAAGGTCGTGACGGCCTTCTTCAGGAAGCGTGGCCGTTCGAGCGTGGAGATCGCGTAGGCGAGGAGAATGCCGATCAGCCCGCCGACCACAGCGGTGATGATCGAGAGGTTGGCGGTGGTCTTGAACGCGCGCAAGTACTCGCCGCTCATCGCCTTGCCGACGTTCTTGGTGCCCGTCGAGCCGTCCTTGTTCTTGAAGGCCTGCATCCCGATGACGATCGTCGGCCAGATCAGGAACACCATGATGAAGGCGAAGAACGGCACGGTGCCGAGCCACGCCCACGACAGACGCTTGCGCGTCTTGGGCATTGCCGAGGAGGGCCGACCATCTTCTGGCCGACCCTCCTCGATTGCTTCGGTCGCGATGACCGACATCTAGTTACCGGCGACCTTGGGGCCCCAATCGCTGGCGATGGTTGCCTTGGCCTTGGCGACCTGGTCGGGGGTCGGGAACTTGACCTTGGCGACGATGTCTGCGGCGGGCAGCGTCTTCTTGAGGTCGGCCGAGATCTTGCCGGCCTTGTCCATTGCCACGTACCGTGCCGGGAACGCGCCGCCCTGCATGTACTGCAGCGCGCCTTCGTCGGATGCCAACCACTCGAGCCACAGCTTGGCTGCGTTCTGGTGCGGCGACCCGGCGACGACGCCCTGAGCGTAGAAGCCGCCGTAGACGCCGTCGGTGGGCACGTTCGTGACGTACGTGACGCCCTCGGCAGCGAGCTTGGTCACGAGGTCGGGGTAGTTGTACGACCAGTCGATGCCGATCGCGGCTTCGCCGCTGAGGATGACTGCCGGCGTGAGGTCGATCGGCAACAGGATGCCGTCCTTCTTCAGCTTGGCGAAGTACTCGATGCCGGGGCCGATGTCGTCGAACGAACCGCCGTTGGCCAGCGCCGCAGCGATGACGCCCGCAACGCCCGAGCCGGACTTGCGCGGGTCGCCGTTGAGCGCCAGTTTGCCCTTGTACTTGACGTCGGCCAGATCGGCGAACGTCTTGGGCACGCCGCCGGCGATCTTCTCGTTGACGCCGATGGCGATGATGCCGTAGTACGACGCTTGCCAGTTGCCGTCAGCGTCTTTCATCGCGTCGGGGATGTCGGCCCACGTCGACACCTTGTACGGGGCGAACAGACCGCTCTTGGCGCCGTCGTAAGCGAACGACGGAGCCACGTCGATCGAGTCGGGCTGTGTCGACTGGCCCTTGAGCGTCGCCACCGCCTGAACTTCGTCGGCCGACGAACCGTCGGGGTTGGTGACGGTGAAGTTGACCTTGTACTTCGCCTTGAAGCCGGCGAGGACGCCCTTGTAGTTGGCCCAGCTGTCAGGAAGGGCGATCAGGTTGATGCTGCCTTCCTTGGTGGCACCGTCGATGACGTCCTGCGGGACTCCCGTCGCTGCGCCCGCAGCGCTGCTTGCGGTGGCCGCGCCGGTGGTTGCGGTGGCCGCACCTGTCGTCGCGGTCGGCGCGGCGGTCGTCGTCGGTGCAGCCGAGGCGGCCGGTGCGGCGGTGGTTGTGGTTGCAGCCTTCTTGTCGGAACCGCACGCTGCCAAGATCACCGGGGTGAGCGCTGCAGCGCTGGCTCCGAGGACGAACTTGCGTCGGCCGAGGGATGAAAGGTCTTCGGGACTTGCCATGTTCACGTATCTCCTTGTAGTAACACGATGCCGCATCTTAGGCACACTGGGTGAACACAAGGTTGCGTGAAAGCGAAGGCTTCGCAGCGTGAGGCCATCATCCCTTGCCGGTGAAGCTGTTCACCGCCGCGACACCTTGATCGGGGTAGTTGATGTTCAGCCCATCCATGCCAATGTCGAGCAGTTTCTTGTAGCCATCGGGGTTCTCGTAGGTGTGGTCGTTGGGCCAGACCCAGATGACATAGCCCGCGGCGTGTGACGCCGCGATCGAGTCGGCGGTCAGCACATGGATACCCGAATACTCGGGCGGCAGCTGAAGGATGCGCATACCGGCGGGCAGCGGGGTGTGATCGAGAATCCACGCGCTCGACAGCCCGAGGCCGGGTGTGAGCTCGACCGTCGGTGCGAAGCCATGGAACGCCGTGACCACTGCGTCGTCGAACGACGTCACCACCGAATTCGACAGCCGACCGAGGTCGGTGAGCTCTTTGGCCAACTCCTTGGCGGCGGCGATCGCGAGGTCGCCGTTGCCCTTGATCTCGATGTTCAGCGGCATCGTCGGGAAGCGCTGCACGATGTCGCTGAAACGGGGGATGATGAAGTCGTCGGACGTGTATCCGGACGGCGGCGGCTTGTCGCCGGTTCGAATGCCGCGCAGCGTGTAGGCGGCGTCGGGCTGCCCGGTGCACGTGCATGCATCGGTGAACCAGTACGCGTTGTCGAGCTTGTTCAGCTCCGCATACGTCATGTCGGCGATCTTGCCGGTGCCGTTGGTCGTCCGGCTGACATCGTCGTCGTGTTGGACGACGAGGACGCCGTCCTTGGTGAGTTGCACGTCGAAGTCGAGCATGTCGACGCCGGCCTTGAAGCTCTCCGCATAGCCGTACGGCGTCGAGTGCGGATGCTCGTCCTCGCCGCCCGCGTGGGCCAGCACGATGGGGCGTCCGAGGCCCAGCAACTCGTCGATGGTCAACGGCTTCGTCCGCGCCGCGACCGTGGTCGTCGTGGCTGCCGACGTTGTCGGCGCGCTGGCCGGTGTCGTCGCCGGTTCGGTGGTCAGGGTCGCGGCCGCAGCGGTGGCCGGGATCGACGTCGTGGTCGCCGCAGTCGACGTCGTCGCGGCCGAGGTCGGTGCGGCCGAGGTGGGTGCGGTCTTGGAATCGCTGCCACATCCGCTGAGGGCGATCAATGCAAACACGACGGCCATGCAGCGCTTCATGAGGACAGTGTGTCAGCTGTCCTTCAGCGTCTCGTATCCGTGGCGCACGTCGTGGACGTGGTGCACCGGATCATGGATCAGGTACTGAGCGAAGCTGTACACGGTGAACCGCGCGCCATCGCTGCGATTGCCGGTGCGATTCCATTGATCGGGGGTGATCGAGTCGAATCGGTCGGCCAACGCAACCGCTGCACGGGCCAGCGCCGGGGCGACATCGGCCGGGTCTTGTTCGCCGTAACGGTCACTGACCGCGGTCGCGTCCTGGTCCCAGTTCTGATAGGTCGGGTCGTCGGTCTCGAGCATCAGCCGAAGGCGTTCGTTGAAGAGCACGAACACATCGCGGACATGACAACCGTATTCGAGCGCTGACCACGTTTCTGGTGAGGGGCGCTCGCGGGCGCGCTCGTGGCCCAGCAACTCGACCCACGTCTCGGCATTGGCCTGAAGTGCGTCCGTCATGGCCAGGGGATCGAAGGATCCGGCGTCGAACCCGCATTCGGGACACACTCGCTCGAGCACCCAGGTCCAGTTCTTGTCGTCGGGGGTGATGACCATGCCCCCCAATGTAGTGAGCGACGGACAGAGCCGGTCGGCTCGATTTTCGCGTTCACCCCCGGCCGACGACGGGCCGACGACTGGTGAACGCTTCGACAGGGAAGTCGCAGGTCGCGACGCATCGTCATTTTCTCACCGTCCGTGATGTATGGGATGCCTTCTTGACAGAGGCCTATGCTTCCGGCCGTGGGGCAGGAATCGATCTGGCGAGGGGCGATCCGAAGCGCGACGATCGCGCTCGCGGTCGGGGCTGCGTTCATGTCGTGTTCACTCGACTCGCCTGTGTTCGCGGCGAGTGCCGCCGATGATCCGCTCGGCTGCTCGGGCCAGATCTACGACCCGGCGGCTGTTGCCGGGCCCGCGCTTGCCGCCGCTGCGACGACGGTGGCCACACGGCTCGGGGCCGACCTGCACGTTCGCATCGAGCGATCGCTGGACGGCGACATCGACGCGCGCGAGTTGCTCCTCGAACGGCAGTGCACGACGTGGCTGGGCGCAGACGGACTCCGCCTCCCGAACCTTCTCGTCGTGATGGTGTCGCCCTCCGAACGTCAGACGTCGATCTACTTCGGCGCCAACTTCTCGGCCGCGCTGACGGCGGCAGGCCCAGAGATCCAGACGTATGTGATGAACCCGCTGTTCAAGAGTGGCGATGTCAGCGGGGGACTGGTGGCCGGGTTGCAGTCGATCGCCGGCGCCGTGAACGGCGAGCCAGTGGCCGGCGCGCAGGCGCCGACGTACGACGGGTCGACCTTCACCCTGCCCGCCCAGGCATACAGCTCGCCCACGACTCATGACAGTGGCAGCCCACCGATCGGGTTGATCATCGCGTTGATCGCGGTCATCGCCGTGATCGGCATCGCATCGAAACTTCACTCCGACGCCTCGTCCGGTCCCGACGGCGACGGTGGCGGTGGTTGGGGCTCGGGACTCTGGCGTTCGACGAGCTTCTCGGGCCTCTCCGGTTCTCGTTCGCACAGTTCGTACGGTTCAGGAAGTTCAGGGAGCTCGCACGGCTTCAGTAGTTCGGGAGGTTCGCACGGCTCGTCGAGCTCAGGCGGCGGCGGAGGCAGTTCGTCGTCTTGGTGAACTCGCTCGCAATCCGGTGGAGCTCGACCATGGATGAGTCATGGTCGCTCTGATTCAAGTCCAGTGCCTGGAAGAGGTCGTCCGGACGAGGTCGTTCCGCGCCGCAGCGTCGGTGCTGCACATGTCGCAGCCAGCGGTCAGCGGGCACGTCGCCCGATTGGAACGCGAGCTCGGTCTGCAGTTGCTGCAGCGATCCCCGACCGGATCGGAGTTGACGGTTCAGGGACGGCGATTGATTCCGCACCTTCGCGCGTTCGTCGAATCCGAAGCGGCCATCTTGCGTGCCAGCGAGTCGCTGCGCACCGGCGGCCCGCAACAACTGACCGTGTCGAGCCATCGGCGCGGCATGGTGCGCATCCTGCCCGATGCCTTCGCCGTCCTGCGCGAGTCGTTCGGGTCGCTGGTGGTCCACCTCCACCAAGACGGTGCGATCGACGCTCGCGAGGGCCTGCGCGACGGATCGTGCGACATCGCGCTCGCGATCGAACCCGATGACGACGAAGCCGGCCGTGGCATCGACAAGACGCACATGCTCAGCCTCGGACAGCTCGGCGTGTGCGGACCGGTCGGTCACCCGCTCCTGAACACGGGCGACCCCATCGCTGCGGACGAACTGGGCGCCGAATCGTTGATCACGCTGACGACGAATTCGACCGCGCGCGTGCTCGGCGGGCTGCTCCCGCGGGGCGCTCGCAACTTCAGTTGCGAGGTCGACGACACCGAAGTTGCGATGGCGCTGGTGCGCGCCGGACTCGGCCTGGCGGTGATGCTCTTCCATCCGTACGAACTCGCGACGGGCTCGTTGCGCTGGCGACCGATGTCGGGCTCGCCCAGCTTCTCGATCCACTTGCTGTCGTCGAGCGTGACGGCACTGTCGCCGGCCGGGCAGGCGCTGCACAGCTACCTCATGTCATGGAGGTCGACGGTGACGTCGATGTACGCCATCGATCCGGTGCGCGGCGTGACCCGCACACGCCTGGCTCAGCCCTCGAACGAGCAAACCGCATGACCGCCCCCGTTCAAGTCCAGTGCCTCGAGGCAGTCGTGCGGATGAAGTCGTTCCGTGCCGCGGCAGCCACGTTGCACATGTCGCAGTCAGCTGTGAGCGGACACATCTCGCGACTCGAGCGGCAGCTGAACCTGCAGCTCGTCGACCGATCGTTCTCTGGCGCGACCTTGACCCGCGCCGGTGCGTCGCTGTTGCCCCACCTGCGTGCGTTCGCGGAGTCGGCTGAGTCGATCTCCAAGTCCAGCGAATTCCTGCGAGATGGCGAAGCGCATCGTCTCTCGGTGTTGACCTTCCGCGCCGGCCTCACCCACATCCTCCCGAAGGCGTTGGCGATGTTGCGCGAGTCGTTCGACAGCAACCTCGTGGTGCAACTGGCCCAGGCCCACTACGAAGAGATCTGCACAGCAGTGGCGGATGGCTCGTGCGATCTCGGGTTGACGATCACGCTCGAAAGCGAGACCTGCGCGGAGGTCGATGATCGGGAGATCATGCGTGGCGGCCCGCTGGGTGCCAGTGGGCTGCCGGACCATCCGTTGCTCCGGCGAGACGGCCCGATCGATCCGTCGGAACTCGCACACCACGCGCTGATCGTGCCGCGATCGAGGGGAGTGCTCGAGGCGCTCGACCGGATGCTGCCGGTCGGCGACCGTTCGTTCGTGTGCATCGTGAGTGATGCCGACATCGCACTCAACCTTGCTGCCGCAGGCGTCGGCCTGGCGGTCACGATCCCTGACCCGCGGTGGCTGGGCACAGCGGGCGTGTCCTGGCGGCCGCTCCGCGGGGCACCGGAGACGACAGTCCGTCTGATCACCGCTCACGGCGGTCCGACGTCGGCGCCCGCAGTTGCGTTGGCGGAGTATCTCGAGGCGTTGGCGCGATCACGAAACGGACGCGGCTGATCGCAGATTGCTGGACGACAGGAGCGCAGCCGGAGCGCATACTCGCAAGGGACATGCCAGATCAGGCGGGTGTATCACGGGGAAACACGACATCACGCGACGCGGGGAACCGAGTCGCGATGATCGACGCGTGGCTCGATCTGGTGCGCCGTTCTGACGCGCCGTTCGACGGGGACAGCGTTGTCGCCGCGATGGCCGATCAGGGGCATGTGGTGCTCGATCAGTTCGATTGTCTGTGCGAGCTCCAACTGGAAGCGACTCGCATCCACCTGAGTTCGCCGGCCGACGACACGCGATGGTTGCACGGTGCGCTGCCGCTGCACGTTCGGATCGTGACCGCGGCATCGAACCGGGGCGTCGAGTTCGAGCGCGTCGGCGCTGTCCGGCGGCTGGCCGATCGGCCGACATCGCATTGTCCCGAGTTGGTCGAGATCGTCGATGATTGGGAGCGGGCCTACCGCGCCGACACGCGAAGGCTCTTCGCTGCAGAGCTCGAAGCGATACCCCAACCAGCGCGCGAGATGGTGGCATTGAGCCTGGAGTTGGCGCTCAGTTGGTCGACGTGGAGTCAACTCCGCGATCAGCGCTCGCTGCCGGTCGACGTGGCCGAGGAGGTCGTGTGCGTCACCCTCTTCGGCGTGCTCTCCCAACCGATGGTCCACGAGGTCACGGCGCCCGGCGAGCATCGCCTCACGACCCGTCGTCCCGGTGCCGCCGTCGGCTCGACCGGTCAGGTCAGCGGGCCGGCTCGACGTTGGCCAACGACACGGCCTGTCTGAGGGCTTCGACCATTGAACGTTCATCGGCCACACCCCTTCCGGCGATGTCAAATGCGGTCCCGTGGTCGACGGAGGTGCGCACGACGGGCAGTCCGATCGTGATGTTCACGCCGGCTTCCAACCCCAGGACCTTGACCGGGCCGTGACCTTGGTCGTGGTACATCGCAACGACGCAGTCGAACTCGCCGCGGCGAGCCCTGAAGAAAAGCGTGTCGGCAGGGAGTGGCCCGACGGCGTCGATCCCTTCACCGCGGACCACCTCGATCGCGGGGACGATCTTGGCGGCTTCCTCGCCGTGGCCGAACAACCCGTTCTCACCGGCGTGAGGGTTGATGCCGCACACTGCCAGCCGCGGCGCAGCGATACCTGACCGACGCAGCGTCGCATCGGCGCGCCGAATGGTTCGCGCAACCAGACCGGGCTCGATCCGGGCGATCGCATCGATGATCCCGACGTGGGTCGTGACGTGGACCACGCGCAAGCCAGGCGCTTCGAGCATCATCGACACCTCGCCGGTACCCGTGAGGTGGGCCAGCAGTTCGGTGTGGCCGGGAAAGATGTGGCCGGCGGCATGCAGCGCTTCCTTGTTCAGGGGAGCAGTGCAGATCGCGTGGACCTCGCCGGACATCGCAAGCGCGGCCGCGCGTTCGATCGCCCGGTAGGCAGCGTCTCCGGCGATCGGGGAGACGGCACCCCACGGCAGATCGGCTGGAACGCCACCGATGTCGATGACGTCGATGACCGGCGACTCAGCGGGTGAAAGGTGCTGCGGCCCGTCGGTCGGGCGAATGTCGACGTCGATGCCGCACACGCTCGCGGCTGCTCGCAGCCGGGCTGCGTCGCCGATGACGACCGCTCGGCACATCGCCCGTACGTCGTCGCGCGCGAGCGCCTTGACGATCACCTCCGGACCGACACCGGAAGGGTCACCCATCGTGACGGCGATGATCGGGCGGACGGCGTCACTCACGAGTTCAGTATGCCCCGTCACGGCCGGCCGCTGAGGAAGTCGACACAGTGGCGCAGGGTCTGTGCCGTGCCGAATCCACCGGCCTTGGTCACGACGGCAACTCTGCGGTCGCCGACCGTGGCCCAACTCCACGGCACCCCGACCTCGATCTCGCCGCAGACATCGAGGCGGTCGATGCCGAGGGCGTCGAGCGTGGCGCGGGCGGTGTGGCCGCCCGTGAGCACGAACGCGTCGATTCCGGCGAGCACCGCCGGCAGACCATCGATGTCCCATGTTTGTCGGGGATCGATTCGATGCACGACGGTGGACGGTTCGAGCGCTCGCAGCTGCTCGAAGGTCAGCTGGTGCTGCGAGCCGACCACCACGGCAACCCGCCGCGCGGCCACGGTCATCGGTGCGGGCGGGCTCATGCCGGCCGCCTTGGGCGGCGCGGTCGGCTGCATGGCCTCCGCGACATGGCGGGCCAGGCCGGCGGACCCCACCCATAAGACGTTGGTCGTCGTCATCGTCCGCACGAGCATCGCAAGATCCTCGTCGGAGCGGACCGTGGGCAGGAAGAGGCCCGAACTGCCGGCGAAGCCGCTGAACACAGAGCGCAGGTTGCCGTCCGCGATGGGGATGCCGTCGACGCGCACGACACCTTCGACGACCGTGCGGCCGAGTGCGGGAAACGCTGGACACACGATCACCCGATCGGGTTTGGTTGTCATCGATGACAGGGTTGCCTCGATCGTTGCGCGGACGTGGCCGCGCAGCGTCGAGTCGATCTTCACGAACAGCGCACGATCGGGGTGCGAACTGACGGCGGCAGCGGTGGTCATGAACGCGTCGGCTTCGGACATTGCGCGACTGTGCGTGTCGATCGCGACGACGTCGGCATTCGCTGATTGCATTCCGAGGGTGACCACCGACCGATGACCGGCGGAGGCGAATGCACCTGCCGTGTCAGCCGCTCCGGTCAGATCATCGGCAACGACCAGCACGCTCGGAACGGTACTCGGTTGCCCGGGTGTGTCAGCCGGTGATCGGTGTCGGCGCGGGTCGGCCAGCGAGCACGGCCAGCGAGTTCTGCGCCGCGAGCATCGCCATCGCCGTGCGGGTCTCGGTCGTGGCGGAACCGAGGTGCGGGATGAGGACCACGTTGTCGAGTCCGAGCAGGCCGGGATGCACCGCCGGCTCGTTCTCGAACACGTCGAGACCAGCCCCGGCGATCTGCCCGTCGCGCAGCGCGACCGCGAGAGCGGCTTCGTCGACAACTGGGCCGCGCGCAGTGTTGATCAGGAACGCGTCGGTTCTCATCGCCGCCAGTTGCTGGGCGCCGATCAGATGGTGCGTCGCGGGCGAGTACGGACAGTGCAGCGAGATGACGTGGCTGGTGCTGAGCAGTTCGTCCATCTCGACTCGCTCGCACCCGAGTTCGTCGGCCAGTTCGGGGGCGACCGCATTGCGGTTGCTGTACGCGATCGTCATGCCGAAGGCCCTCGCACGGCGCGCGAGCGCGGCGCCGATCTGGCCCATCCCAACGATGCCGAGGCGCCGCCCCTGGACACCGGTTCCGAGCATGTAGAACATGCCCCACTGCCACGGCTGGCCCGAACGGATCACGCGTTCGCCCTCGCCGAGTCGGCGGGTCGACATGAGGATCAGCGCCATCGCGATGTCGGCGGTCGCATCGGTGAGCACACCTGGCGTGTTCGTCGCGATCACGTCGCGTTCGTGGCATGCGGTGACGTCGATGTTGTTGTAACCGACGGCGACGTTCGACACGACCCGCAGCTGTGGGCCGGCAGCATCGAGCAGTTCGGCGTCGACCTTCTCCGTCAGCAGCGTCACGAGCGCGTCGGCGCCGGCGACACGGCGCAGCAACTCGTCGCGCGAGATGGGCGTGGTCTCGTCCCACGCATCGACATCGTGCTCGGCGCGCAGGGCAGCGACGCCTTCGGCCGGGATGCGTCCGGTGATGACCACCTTGGCTCGGTCGAGTCGGGTCACTGCGCGCCGATCCAGTCCTGGAGCAGGCCCAGCCCTTCGCGGATCTCGGTCAGGTCGATGCCCGAATACGCGAACCGCACGTAGTGGCGTTGCTCGCCGGGCTGAGGGCGGCCGAAGTGGCGGCGCGTGCAGAACGAGACGCCGGTGTTGTGCAGCGCCATTTCGGCGAACGTGGCGAGGTCGTCGGTGCCGACCGCGGCCATCGCGTCGGTGACGTCGGGGAAGAGATAGAACGTGGCTTCCGGCGCCGCGACGCTGATGCCTTTGGTGTCGTTGAGCACGGCGACAGCAGCGTCGCGGCGGGCGATGAGTACGTCGAGCATGGCCGAGCACTCGGTCTGATCGCCGCGCAGGCCTTCGACCCCGGCGTATTGGACGAAGTGCGTCGTGCACGATTCGTCGTTGGTGTTCAGCTTGGCGATCGTGTCGGCGATCTCCTTCGGCCCCACGGCGGCACCGAGGCGCCAACCCGTCATCGCGAACTTCTTGGAGAACGTGTAGAGGATGACCGTGCGTTCCTGCATCCCGGGCAGCGATGCGATGGACTTCGAGGCGCCGCTGTAGCGCATTTCGAAGTAGGCCTCGTCGGACAGGACGTACAGATCGTTCTCGATCGCGATCTGGGCGATCGCTTCCCGCTCGGCATCGGTGGATTCGGCCCCGATCGGGTTCTGCAGATCGTTGTAGATGATCGCCTTGGTCTGAGGCGTGATCAAGGCCCGGACCTGATCGAGGTCGATGCTGAACCCCGTGGCCGAAGGCAGGTAGCGGTACGCCTTGGCGACGCCGCCGAAGTACTCGATCTGGCTTTCGTAGATCGGGTAGCCGGGGTTCGGGTACAGCACTTCTTCGCCAGGGTTCATCACCGCTTGGATGAACTTGGTGATGACCGGCTTGCCGCCGGGCTGGACGACGACGTTGGCCGGCTCGTAGTGAAGGCCGCGGCGGGCACCGATGTCGTCGGCGAGGGCCTCGCGCAGTTGCGGGATGCCGGCTGCCGGGCAATAGCCGGTCTTGCCGGCGGCGACGGCGCGGTCCATCTCCGCGATGACGTTCGACGGGGTGGCCAGGTTCAGGTCGCCGAGGTGAAAGGGATAGATCTTGTTTCCCTTGGCGCCCCATTCGGCCGCAGCCAGCGAGACGGAGAACGCGGTCTCGGTGCCGAGACGTTCGAGTCGTGTGGCCAGCGCCATGGTGGATCCCTTCGATGACGGGTTTCGGTGATGCCGATGCGGTCGCCCAGATTGTACAAAACGTACAAGGGGTCGTGCCACACTTCGGTAAGTTTCCGTAGAGCGGGAAGCAAGTCGAGCTCGGGTCGATCGGGTGCCCAACGTCGTGCGGTGGTTGAATGGCGACGATGATGAACGGCAGAAGCGATTCAGGTGCGGTCATCCGCACCCAGAACTTGCGCAAGGTCTATGCGGGCGCACCAGCGTTCGGTGGTTTCGGGCCTCCAGGGGCACGTCCCCCCGGCGGGCCTCCCGGCCGTCCTCCGAGCGCTGACGGGCCGCAGAAACCGCGGGACGCGGCTGTCGACTCGCTCGATCTCGAAGTCGCACGGGGTGAGATCTTCGGGCTGCTGGGACCCAACGGTGCGGGCAAGACCACCACGATCGGGATGTTGACCACCCGCGTGATCCCGACCTCGGGCATGGCGATGGTGGCAGGGGTCGACGTCATCGCCGAGCCTGCCCGGGCCAAGCAGCACATCGGTGTCGTGACGCAGACCAACACGCTCGACCGCGCCCTCGACGTTCGCGAGAACCTGATCTATCACGGGCGGTATTTCGGGATGCCGGCCAAGGAGGCCAAGGCCGAGGCCGATCGGCTGCTCGAAGTCTTCAAGCTCACCGACAAGCGTGCCGCCGGTGTGCCAACGCTGTCGGGCGGCCTGGCCCAGCGACTGATGGTGGCCCGATCGATCATGCACAAACCGTCGGTGTTGTTCCTCGACGAGCCGACTGCCGGTCTGGACCCGCAGACCAGGCTCAGCCTGTGGGAGTTGATCCGCGAGCTGAACCAGAGCGGTCAGACCGTGCTGCTGACGACGCACTACATGGAGGAAGCCGACACGCTCTGCGGGCGACTGGCGATCATGGACCACGGGCGAATGCTCGCCCTCGACACGCCCGCCGGGTTGAAGCGCTCGGTCGATGCCGACACCGTCGTCACGGTGACCGCCGATGGGAACCCGGCAGCGCTCGCCTCGGTGCTGGCCGGCGCCGAGAACGTGGTCAAAGCGGAGGCTTCGCCTCGCGGCGTCGAGGTGCACGTGCGCGGTGGCCGCGGCATCGTGCCGCGGCTGATGACGAGCGCGGCCGATGCCGGCTTCGATGTCTCCGACGTCTCGGTCGCGGAGCCCACGCTGGAGACCGTCTTCATCCAACTCACCGGGAAGGACCTGCGCGACTGATGTCCACGCTCACCGAAACTCAGGGCACCGTTCCCGCCGGCGCCGACGGGGCGCCGACCGCGACAGCGATGGCGGCGTTCATGGCACTGCTCGCCCGCGACATCACCGTGCTCCGCAAGGAGTTCAAGATGTTCCTGGCTCGCACGGTCATGCAGCCGTTGCTGCTCGTCTTCGTCTTCACGTACGTGTTCCCCAAGATCGGCCAGGGCGTCGGTGGCGGCGGTGGCGCGGCGCGGTTCTCGACGCTGCTCGTCGGTGGCGTGATCGCGAGCACGATGATCTTCCAGGGCATCCAGTCCGTCGCCCTTCCGCTCGTGCAGGACTTCGGATACACCCGTGAGATCGAGGACCGTGTTCTGGCTCCACTGCCGGTCGGCGCGATCGCGATCGAGAAGGTCGTGGCCGGAGGAGTGCAGGCGTTGATCGCCGCTGTGCTCGTGTTCCCGATGGGGTTGTTCATCCCGGCGACGAAGATCCACCTGCACATCAACTTCGTGATGCTGATCCCGATGCTCGTCCTCGGTGCGTTCATGAGCGCATCACTGGGGCTGTTCGTCGGTACTCGCGTCGAGCCCCGCCAGGTGCCGCTGATCTTCGGTCTGCTCGTCATCCCGATGACGTTCCTCGGCGCTGTCTACTACCCGTGGCAGTCGCTCGAGCCGTTGCGCTGGTTGCAGATCGTCGTGCTGTTGAACCCGCTGGTCTACCTCAGCGAGGGCATGCGTGCGTCGCTGACGACGGGCGTTCCGCACATGGCCTTCTGGGTGGTTCTGTTGGTGTTGGCCGGTGTCGGTCTGCTGCTGTTGCGGTCCGGCGTCGCCGGCTTCCGCAAGCGCGTCCTGTCGTAGCGGTCCGCCCCGATCAGATCGCGACCGTGAACACGTTGGGTCG
Organism: Acidimicrobiales bacterium; assembly: GCA_038227995.1. Taxonomy (GTDB): domain Bacteria; phylum Actinomycetota; class Acidimicrobiia; order Acidimicrobiales; family Ilumatobacteraceae; genus WLMZ01. Next base: position 98,749 of record JBBRPP010000006.1, on the reverse strand, counting down.
GTACTTCGGCGGGGCGTCGACGTCACCGAGGTGCAGGGTGATCTGCGACAGGCTCACGATCAACGCGCCGCTGGGATCGAGGTACGGCAACACCAGCGCGTGATACGTGACCATGTCCGTCGGATCGCCGCGGGGGATCGCTGGGATGGTCTTCACGGTCGTCCACGGTCCCCATGGCTCGGGTGCGGTGTCGATGCTGACGGTGCTGCCCTGGAAGCCGTCGATCTTGGTGGCTGACACCCATTGATCGCCGATCATCACCGGCAGCATCAGGTTCTCGGTCCAGGAGCGGCTGGAGATCGGCGCCGCTGTGCCGGCGTCGCTCGACCAGTCGGTGCCGTTCCAGTAGGTCGCGCTCGCCTCGAGGTGCCCCGCGGGCACGCGGGCGAGGAACATCTTCGTCGCGGTGTGCGGGCCGTTGGCGTGTCCGCCTTCGAGGACGAAGTTCTGCAGGTACGTGTTGCCGAACAGGTAGTCCCAGCTGCCGCTCTGAACGACGGTGTAGCCGTAGACCGGAAGGACACCGGAATTCGGTGCCGGGACGAACGACAGTCGCTGCATGGTGGCGATGTCGTAGGTCGCCAACCACGTCGATGCCGGGTGCAGGGCGATGCCGTCGAGAGGATCGGCGATCTTCGGATCACGAGCCATCTCCATCCAGAACATCTGCAGGGTGCCGCCGTTCGCCACGCCGCCGGCCGGCCAGAAGTAGTGGTTGAAGTCGATCGCTCCAGTGCCGAGCTCGAACGCGAGCGTCTTCGATGTCGTCCCGCGTCGCAGCGAGGTGAAGCAGCTGCCGTCCTGGATCAGCATCATCGAGTTGGCGTAGCCCATGTGCGCGAACGACGTGGCCCGGCCGGTCTCGTCGACGAACGCATCCTGCAGTGCCCACAGTGTCCGGCCGTCACCCAGCGGATACGCACGCGGTTCGTCGAACCCCTTGATGGAGCCGAGCGGCTGAGCGAGAAATGCCGCCAGCCCCGCGGCCGACAGATCCTTCGCGCAGCCCGCGTCCTCGACGAGATAGTCCGGCGAGATCTTGGACCGCCACTGAGGGTCGAGCGCGACCGTGGGTTGGGCAGCGGTGGCGCTCACGATGTTCGCAGCAGGTGTGGGTGCGGGTGCGGGCGCTGCCGGCAACGCGATCGTCGGCGTGCGGCCGACGATCGCGGGTGTCGACGGTTGCGTCGTCACGGGTGCGGGTACGGGTGCGGGTGCGGGTGCGGTCGGCGCCTCCGCCGACGCGACGGCCTCGTCGTTCGTCTGGTCGGCGGCGAGCGTCTCCAGGAATGGACTGGTGAGCACGGCACAGCAGAGTGCGGCGCCGACGACGCTGCGGCGCATCGTGCTCACCCGGCCAAGGAGGTCGCTCATCGTCGTCGCCGTGCTGTTCCTGTTGTGTCGCCGCCGTTGTGAGGAGCTCACGCTGCCGTTGCGCGTCGGCCGCGTCGGGCCCCGATCGCCCGCGCCACGGTGCCCCATGAGATCGCAGTCAGCCCGGCGAGCAGGAAGGCAACGAGGCTGACGCCCGTGAACGGGAGGTGTCCGCCGCCGGCTGAGCCGTCGGTGCCGGCGGCCGATGACTTCGCGGTGGCGGCTCTGGCAGTTGGCGACGCGCTGGCGACCTGGGCTCCGCACGGGTCCGCCGGAGCCGCAACGACGCTGGAGTTCGTGGCGCCATCGGGCACGCTCGGGTTGGTGACGACGCTCGAGTTCGTGACCGTCGTGTCGGGAACACTCGCGTTCGTCGTGCACGTGCTGCCCGATGGCGCCGTGGTCGCCGTCGTGTCGGATCCGGCCGGCACGCTCGCGTTGGTCTCGCCCGGAACGCTGTTGTTGGTTTGTCCGGGGACGCTGTTGTTCGATTGGCCCGGCACGCTGCTGTTGGTTTCACCGGGCACACTCGAGTTGGTCTGTCCGGGGACGCTGTTGTTCGTTTCGCCGGGCACGCTGCCGTTGGTCACCGGGCACGCCGGCGTGGCGCCGACGGCCACGATGATGCACACGTTCGGTGGGGTGATGGTCGTGAGCGGCAGCAGTGCGCCGGCGATCGGCCCCGTCGCCGCGGCGATGGGGGGCGATGCCGCCGCGATCGGCGCGGCAGCGGCGACGACCGGTGCGAACACGGACGCGAGATTGGGCAGCGTCGGAGCGACCACGATCGCCACCGGCGGAAGCGTCGGCGCGGTGATCGGCAGCACCGGCGTGGTCGGGAGGGCCGGCAGCGTCGCGGGAACGGCCGGAAGCGTGACGGGCGGAAGCGTGACGGGCGGGAGCGTGACGGCGGGAAGTGCAGGCAGGCTGATCGGCGGCAGCGTGAGCGGCGGGACCGTCAGCGGCGGCAGGGTCGGCGTCGGAACGACGGCCGGGACGGTCACCGTCGGCAGGACCGGGCACAGCGAACCGACGACCGGCACGTTGGTGACGGTCGAGCACGGCACGATCAGGTCCTTCGGTTTGCTCGATGCCGAACTGCTGCTCGACCCCGTCGAGATGAGCAGCGGCGTCGCCATGATCGTGGCCACTCCGAACTTGACCAGAATGCTCGTTGTCGAACGCATGGTGTGTTTCCCCTCGGTTGTTTGACTCGCCCGAGGAGCACAAGGTCATCAGCCGTGGCGGATGACGGACCAATTGTTACAATTGTGTAACGGAAGTTCGGATGGTTCAGTCGAGGTTCAGCAGCGGACGACGATGCGGCCGACCGTGTTGCGTGACGCCAAGCGGGTCAGCGCATCGGGGACGTCGGCGAAGTCGATGATCTCTGTGGGCGTCGGGTGGTACAGACCTCGTTCGAGGAGATCGTCGATGGCGGCCTGGGTCTCGTCGTGCATTCGCTGCATCTCCGCCGGTCCGTAGCCGCCCAGCGTGACACCGACCAGCGTGTGGTTGTGGAGGTAGAAGTCCGGGTCGATCGTGGGCAGTCCGCCGGCGTGGCCACACAGCACGTGTCGGCCACCGACCCGCAACCCGGCTCGAATCGCTCCCGCATCGGGACCCTGCACCGGATCGATGATCACGTCGACCCCTCGGCCCGCCGTGAGCTCGCGCAGGCGGGCGGCGACGTCCTCATGTGTCGAGTCGACGACCAAGGTGGCGCCGATCGATCGGCAGTGCGTGGCCTTGTCGACCGCATCGGTGCCACCGATGACGGCGATCACCTCGGCGCCGACAGCGCGCGCGAGTTGTACGCACGCCGAGCCGAGACCGCCACTTGCGCCCCTCACCGCGACGACTTCGCCTGCGGTGACCTGCCCGCGGCGGATGACTGCGTGATAGCCGGTGTGGGCGGGGATCAGCAGGCTCGCGGCGTCGGCATCCGACATCGAATCGGAGATCTCGACGATCATGCCCACGCCCACGGCGACCTCGGCCAGGCTGCCGAACGGCTGGATCATGCACGCGCCGATGCGTCGCCCGATGAGGTGCTGCAACTTCGGTCCTGCGGCGGTCACGACGCCGACGCCCTCCTGGCCCGAGATGTACGGGCGAGGGACCGGTACGGGATACGTCCCTCGCGCCATGGTCACGTCAGGGAGGGCGAGCGCCGCCATCGTGACGTCGACGATCACCCAGTCGTCGTGCGGGTCCGGCGCCGACCACGGCGTGCCCACAGGCACCCACCCACCCATCGACATCCGCAGACCGCTGAGGGCTTCGGGTGTCGGCGCTTCGACGTCTTCCAGCACCAAGACGTCCGCTGGTTCTCCGACGTCGTGCACTCGCCAGGCTCTCATCGGTGCTCAGACTAGGACAGGAGCGATGGGACAATCGCGGGATGGATGTCGATCGTCTCGCTCTCGACCTCGCCGAGTACTACGACCAGGAGGCGCCCGCTCGCGATACCTGGCAGCGAGATGCCGAGATGGTGCATCGCCAGACGGCTTTCGCGCAGCAGATATCGGCGAACGGATGCGGGCGCCTCCTGGAGATCGGCTGCGGTACGGGACGGGACGCGACGCGGTTTCGCGCGGCGGGCGTCGCTGGTGTCGTCGGGCTCGACCTGTCGGAGAACAGCGTGCGCATCGCTCGGGCTCATGGCGTCGACGCGGTCTGCGGGTCGGTGCACGCTCTGCCGTTCGCCGCCAGATCGTTCGAGGCGTGCTGGACGGTGAGCGTGTTGATCCACGTGCCCGACGAACGCTGGACGCAGACGTACGCCGAGGTGAATCGAGTCCTCGTACCGGGTTCGCTCATGGCAGTCGGCGTGTGGGGGAGCGGTTCCGATGACGATCTCAACGGCATCAAGGAGAGCGACGTCATCGAGCCGAAGCGCGTCTTCTACCGTCGCAGCGATGAGCACATGCGGCAATTGCTCGACGAACTTGGTGACATCGTCGAGTTCGCGACGTGGAAGTACGAGACACAGGTCCGGCCGTACCAATACGCCGTCGTGCAGACACGACGGTGATCAGGGGCCGAGCGTTGGGTCCGGGGCGAGCCGGGCATCGGTGTCGAGCAAACTCATGAACTCCTCGCCCACGCCGTTGATCAGCTCGCCGGAATCGCGAGTGCCGTTCGTGAGCCCTGGGCAGCCGATCCAGTCCTTGAGCCGGACGTCGATCGCGCCGGCCTGGTACACCGAACACGATCGCGGTGTAGCGCGCCGAGTTCTCGCCGACGAGACAGCCCGACGTGATGTTCGACGGTTCGGTCGCGTTGAGGCTGTCGGAGAGGGCCGCAGCGCTGGTCGTGTCGAGCGGCGTCGATGTGTACAGCCCACCGCCGCTCACACCGCTGGTGCTGATCGACGTGTTCAGCCGTACGAGCCTGGGTCGACACGGATCACCGTGCCGGGTTGTTGGGCGGTGATCCAAATGCTGGCGTCGGCGGCGACCAAGCGGTCGCCACCCATCTGGGTTCCGGCGGGAAGGAGTTGCGGACGGCTGACGACCCAGAGCTGCGAACCGGACAGGTCGATGCCGACGCCACTCTGCTCCGCATACGTTTGAAGGCCACGCCCCAGCCACCGCGCGAGATCGGGACGGTGCCGAGCACTGTTCCGCTCGCATCGAGCTCCGTCAGCCTGATCCCCGATTCGATCCAGAGATCGCCGTGGTCGTCGAACGTCAGCCCGGAGAAGCACCCGTAGGGCAACGTCTTCGTGACGGTCCCTGTGTGCGGATCGATGACCGCGATGTCCGTGTTCGAACACGCGTCGAGGACCGAGTTCCCGTCGATGGCCATCGCCACGGTGTTCGCTCGGGCGATGTGGGCGACGACCGTGTTCGACGCAGGATCGATGCCGACGATCTCCGCGCCGGTCTGCGAGCCGACCCAGATCCGCCCGCCCGCACTCGCGATCGCCGAGCGGCCATCGGTGACCGGAATCGTCGCCACGATGGAGGGCTCGACCGGCACCACCCGGGGGACGGGAACCGTGGTGCCCGACGCGTTGGTCTTCGACGTCGAATCGGTCGGCGCCGACAACGGCTCTATGGTCTCGATCGGCAGCACGCGGCTGGCGCACGCGTCGAAGAGGCGGGTGGTGTCGATCTGCGTCAGGCATTCGGCACGTGCCTCCCCGATCTCGAAATGGGTCCAGATGCCGCCCACCCACGAACTCGCGCCACAACCGGTGCCGGCCACCACGACGAGCTCTCCGGAGACGGACGCATGCAGCGCTGAGTCGCACGACGGCATCGGCGACCCTTCGACGCGTCCCCACTGCTTCGTCGACGAGACGTAGACATACGTGGACAGCGTCGGCGCGACCACCACCAGACTCGTCCCGTCCCAGGCGGCCGCGGATTGGGCGCCGTCGGTCGGGCCACCCACCGGGAGCGCAACCCATGAGTCGTCCGCTGGGCTGTACGCCCACCACGTTCCCGAGCCGTCGCGGATGTCGATGTGTGCGCCGGTCCACGCCGGGTTGCTGCCGCGCAGATCCAACGGCGTTCCGGCGATCACGCGCCAGGTGTCGGTGGCCGGGTCGTACGCCTTGCCACCGGGAAGGAACACGACCTCCCGGCCGGTCCAGGTTGCCCACCACAGTTGGAAGTTCGGATCCGGATCGAACCCGCTCTGCACCTTCCACTGCAGCAGACCTGGGTCGAACGATGCGCCGGCGTACACGACCTCGGTGCCGGTCCATGCGCCAGGTCCGTTGTCGGTGAGCACGCCGGCCGGCAGGATCGGCACGGTCTGCGGACCGGTCCATGCGTTCTTCGTGAGGTCGAAGACCTGCACGACCGTTGCCCCATCCGACGTCTGCCCGAGCACGACCAGCTTGTCCCCGGCGACCGTCGTCGTCGGCGTCGTGTTTGGATCCCACGGCGCGGGCGGTGACGGGATCGATCGCGGCGGCGATGTCGCGCTCGTGGTCGCGGCAGTCGTCGACGCAGCCGACGAGGTGGAGGGCGACGTGGTGGTCTCCGGTGGCGCAGACACGATCGTCCGATCGCGATGCTTCGCGGTCACGACGATGGCGATCACGGTCGCAGTCAGCGCGGCACCGACGCAGATGCCGCCGATCAGCGCGATCTGGCGTCGACGAGGTCGCTGCTTCGGCGTGGCGTGGGCGAGGTCTTCGCGCGCGCTCGTGAGGACCGGTCGCACGGACCGTTCCGCCTGCGCCGCCAGGTCGTGCAGCGCATCGACGAGTGCCGCTTCGAGTTCGGATGTGTTCACGTCAACTCCTTCTCGAGCGCGGTGAGAGCGCGATGCAGTCGTGACTTCACGGTGCCGAGACGCATGCCCGTCGCTGTGGCGATCTCACTGTCGGAGAGTCCGGCGTAGTAGCGCAGGATGATCACCTCGTGGTGCGACGGGCTGAGGATGGCAAGCGCCCGCTGCACATCGATGCGAACCACCGATTGCTGGGCTCGATCCGATGACGCCGGTGCGTGCTGGCCTTCCAATGGCACGAGCCGGTGCCGAGACATTCGTCGCAGTCGCGATCTCGCCTCGTTCCGGATCGCGGCCTTCACGTAGACGTCGGGGTTCTGGATCGACTCCCAACGCCGGTACACCTGACCGAACACGTCCTGCGCGATCTCGGCACCGAGCGCCGTGTCGCCGACCAGCAGCGCGGCGAGTCCCGCCATGCGTGGCCACCCGTCCTCGAAGAACGCATCGAAGGTCGGCCGCGTCAGGTCCTCGGCCTGTCCCGTGCCGGCAGCGACGTCCCCCATATCCACCAAGAGTCGCGCACGTACGGATTGGATCCGCGCGACGTGCAACATTGGCGGCGCGATGAGCGTCAGAGTTTGTGTATGGAGACGTCGACGTCGAGCGCAACCGATGTGAACGCGCCTCGCGACGCAGCCGCGCTGTTCCGAACGCATCGGCTGCCGATGACCCGTCTGGCGTTCATCTTGACCGGACGATCGGCCATCGCCGACGAGATCGTCCAGGAAGCGTTCTTGAAGGTGCACCAGAACTGGGCGAAGCTCGCGAACCCGATCGGCTACCTCCGCATCTCGGTCGTGAACGGCTGCCATTCGTACCATCGTCGGCGCGTGATCGAAGAGCGACACGCATCTCCCGATGTGATCACTGGAGGATGGCCCGCCGATGACGCTCGTGACGAGATGACGAATGCACTCGCCACGTTGCCGGAACGACAGCGAACGGCGCTGGCACTGCGCTACTACTGCGATCTCGTCGACGGCGACATCGCCACGGCGCTCGGTGCGAGACCGGCGACCGTTCGCTCATTGATTCGACGCGGCCTCGCTGCGCTTCGCAAGGAGATCGAAGAATGACTCATCAGACGCTCGAGGATCGCCTCCGCGACCACTACAGGAACGCAGCGGACAAGCTGACCCTTCGCGATGTCTCGTTCGACGATCTCATCTTGCCGGCGCCTCAGATGGCGCATCCGCAGGTCCCGCGCGGGCGCGTCATGCTGGGTGTCGCCGCTGCGATGGTCGTCGCGATCGGTGCTGGGGTGGTGTTCGTCAGCCGCTCGCGACCAGTCAGCGTCACGCCGGTCACCGCCGTTCAAGGCACGGTCGCCGAGACGCAACCATCGGATTCGGCGCAGCCGGCAGTCACCGAGCCACCGGTACCGGACAGCGGCGTCACGGTCACGACGATGGATGCCAATGCCCCCGAACACCGCCCCGAGACGGTGCCCTATGTGCTCGACCTGCCCGGCTCGACCAACCCGACAGATGGTGCGAGCTATGTCGACCCGTCGACGAGTGCCGTCGGCCGAACGTTCGTCAGCCCGGACGCTCAATTGACCAGGGTCTTCGTCGTCCTGACCTATCCCCTCGACGCCGCTCAGCCCCCCCAACCGTTCACCGGCCAGGTGATCGATGTGCCGACCGGCGAGGCACACTTCAGCTCGACTCGTGTCGAAGGCCAGTCGATGCTCGAATGGAAGTTGGCCGACCATGAACTCGTGGTGAGCAGCCTTGGCATGAGTGCCGCAGACACTGTCGCTGCTGCGATCGAGTTCGAACAAACGCAAACGGTGACGGGGCTGCGGCTCGACGGGATCTGGGGTAACGACCGGACCGAGACCGTCCGCCAGTACTTCGCCGCTGACACCGGCACCCAGACGGTCGTCCCGGAAACGACGGACGCCCGGGGCATTCGATCCTCAGATGTTCCCTCACTCCTGGGCTCGCTGGAGATGACGTGGCGACCGCCGATCCAGACGTTCCCCGGTGAGGCCGCCGCCGAGCGCACGACTGTGCTCGGTCTTCCCGCCTGGAAATGGCGAATCGCTCGTGGTGACCCCAAGGCGCCAACGACGGTGATGTGGCAGATCCCCGGAACTGAACGGTGGATGCAGCTCGAAGCACCCGCCGACAGGTTCGATGCGGCGCTCGCTGCGTTGCGCCCGGTGGCGATGACGGCAACGAACCCGGCAGTCGGATTTCTGTCAATCCCTTCGATGGATGGCGGGGCGTTCATCACCGATGGTGTGGCCGGTCAGCAACTCGACGAGTTGTCGCACAGTGATGGCGTCCACGACATCTCGACCGCTTTGCCACAAGACGCCGGCGCGACAGCATCGCTGGTCTTCGTGTCGAGCAATCAGTTCGGCCGCCTCGAGACCTTGGTCGCCGGGACCGAGATCGACTGGACACCGGCGGGCACGCAACCGGCGATCACGTTCTTGGTCACCAGCGTTCATTCCTATGACATCAACACCGACCCGTTGACAACGTCGAAGGCCGGCTTGGTGATCGTCACCGACACCGAGAACCCCGGCAGTGGGCGCCAGATCGTGGTGACCGCCACCCGATCCGACGCGCCGCCGTCGACAACCGGCTGATTCCTTCGACGAGCAGTCCCTCGACTCTTGGTGCGCCACGATCGATACGTACGCGTTGTTCCTCACACAGACCATGACGGCTCCCGATGTGAGCTGGATGTCGTCGCTGACGCGATATCTGGCTCACAGCTGTCGTCCCGGATCCGCGCGAGCGCGGGACGTCAGAGGGTGAGGGCGGTGGACGGAGCCCAGCAGCTGTGGGTGCCGCTGCTGATGCGTTCCGGCAGGCGCATCCGTGCGATGGGGCCGCTGCCGAGATCCTGGGCGGCGAAGATCTGGCACTCGGACGAGTCGGTGTTCATGTCGGTGGTGAACGTCAGCAGGTAGCCGTCGTCCTCGGCCGTCGCCACGATGCGCGGCGCGAACGGCGCTTCGCTGGCGAACACGCCGTCGGGGAAGCGGTACTCGTCGACGTGTTTGGTGTGCATGTCGGTCTTGGTCAGCCCGTTGAACAGGAACCAGCCGGGCCTCGCAGTGACCGCGTACGCGTAGCGATGGGGCAGACCGGCGACGGTGTTGTTGATGGTGCCGAACTCGAGCACGCGATCGTCGAGGTGCTCTTCGTGCGTCGCTCCGGTGCGCATGTTGAAGCGCCACCGGTGCGGGCGAGTCTGCAGCCGGTCGAGGTCGACGAAGCGGAACATCTGCTGGAACTCGGTGTCGTCGGGTGAGGAACGCGGGCTGGGCTGGGTCTGGAAGTAGCCGTCGAGCACGATCTCGTCGCCATCCTCGTAGGCGTTGATCCAGTGCAGCACATACGTCGGATCGGCCTCGAACCAGCGGATGTCATCGGCGTTGCCGCGGCGGGGGATGATCGCGAACCGCGTCGGCAGATCGCGGAAGTAGCGGACCGCGTAGATGTCTCGGTCGAGCAGCTTCGGGTCCCAGAACATCGGGCAGTCGTTGAGGATCGCGTAGTTCTCGGTGAACGCCATGTCGTGCGGCAGTCGTGGACCCGGCAGCGGGACCGGCGTGTAGTGGACGAGGTTGTTCGACGCATCGACGACGCCGTAGTGCATGTACGGCGCCTCGGTGGAGTAGTTGAAGAACAGCATCTCGCCGGTGCGCTCGTCGACCTTGGTGTGCGCCGACACGCCTTCGCGCGGAAACCGGCCGTCCCAACTCTCGCGGCCGAGGTCGGCGAGCGTCACGGGGTCGAGTCGGTAGAGATCGCCGCATTGGTAGAAGCTGGACTTGGCGACACCCGCGTGCACGACGACATCGGTGCTGGATGCGTCCTTCATGCGCGTGCGTGCACCCCAGCCGTCGGCGCGCAGCGAACGTTCTGGGCTCTCGGCCAGACCCGCCCACAGTGCATGGCCGGCTTCGTTCTCGGCAGCGAGGCCGAAGGTGCGGACGAAGCGGTTGCGGTAATCGGCGCGGCCGCTGGCGAAGCTGATCGAGTGCAACATCCCGTCGCCGTCGAACGGGTGATAGCGGCCGATCGAGGCGTGCACGGGATTCTCGGTGTTGCGGAGGTATACCCCGCTGAGATCGGAAGGGATCTGGCCGACGACATCGAGATCGATCGCGTCGTACTCCGTGAAGTTCGGCTGCCACGCGCCTGTGCGGTACGGGTGGTCGTCGTCGGGGTCGAGCGTGCTCTGGGTCGTGCCGACCACGTGTGTACTCATGAGTCAACGGTAGCGTCCCGGGCACATCGCGTTCCGCCCGCAGCGAAGGAGATGACCCGTGTCCCAGAGTCCATCGCAGGATCCATCGCCACCCACGATCGTTTCGGTCGAGTTCTTCTTCGACCCGGGTTGCCCATGGACGTGGGCGACATCGCGGTGGCTGGTCGAAGCCGCGGCAGCACGGCAGATCACGATCGAATGGCGCAGCCTCAGCCTGTCGGTGCTGAACGCCGGCCGCGACATCCCCGAGGAGTATCGCTCGCTCGTCGCCTCGGGCGTGGGCGCGCATCGACTCTTCGCCGCATTGCGCGATGCCGGCCGCAACGACCTGGTCGCTGAGGCCTACACGGAGTGGGGCCGGCGGGTTCACCACGACGCCGAGCCGCCACGAATCGAACTCGTTCGCGCTGTCGCGTTGGTCTCCGGAGCAGGCGACTGGCTGGATGCGATCGACGATCCGTCGTGGGACGCGGCGGTCGAGGCGTCGACTCACGAGGCGGTCGGCCTCGCCGGCCCTGATGTCGGCTCGCCTGTGATCGCGTTCGGCGAGCCACGGTTCGGCATCTTCGGCCCGATCGTGTCCCCGCCACCGATCGGCGACGATGGGCTGCGCCTGCTGGACCTCGTCCTCACCAGCGAGACGATTCCGGGCTTCTTCGAACTCAGGCGCGGTCGCACGACGGGTCCGCTGCCGGGTGCTCGCCCCTGACACACTGTCGGCATGAGCTACAACTCGACAGGACTCGTCGTCCACGACGCGGACGCACACGTGATGGAGACCCCCGGTTGGCTCCGCGATCACGCCGATCCGGCAGTGCGCGACCGGATCGAAGCGTTGGAATACAGCGGTGGCAACGAGTTGAAGCAGACAGGTGATCCGGAGGAACAGCGTCGCGACATCGACCTCTCCTTCGAACGTCTCCGCGCCAAGCACGAGTCCGACGAATATCGAGCGGCAGAGACAGCCGAGATCATGCTGCGCAAGAACTTCGCCGCTACCGGTTCGTTCATCGCCGATGATCGACCGAGAGCACTCGACCTGCTCGGTTTCGCCAGCCAACTCGTGTTCAACACGTTCCACAACAGTCGCCTGCGCAACTGGGAACACGATGGGGACATCGAGCTCGCGATCGGCGCGGCCAGAGCCCACAACCGCGCGATGGTCGAGTTCTGCAGCGTCGACGAACGCCTGCTGCCCACGCTGTACGTGCCGTTGGCCGATCTCACCCGGGCCGAGTCGCTCGCGATGGAAGCGATCGAGATGGGTGCCGCTGCGCTGCTCGTCGCGTCGGGTTGTCCGCCTGGCCACTCACCGAGCCACATCGGTCTTGATCCGGTCTGGCGCGCCGCGAGTGAGCACGGCATCCCGATCGTGTTCCACGTCGGCGGTACGGGCGAGCTGATCGATCCCAACTACTTCAACAACGGGCTGCCGATCCCGCCCGACTTCCACGGCGGCGCCGAGAACTTCCGCTCGGTCGACTACATGGGCATTCCGGTGCCGCCCGCGCAGACGCTGGCGACGATGATCTTCGACGGCGTGCTCGACCGGTTCCCCGACCTGCGCATCGGCGTGATCGAGCAGGGGGCGATCTGGGTGCCGTCGTGGATGCGCCAGATGGAGGCCGCCTTCGACGCGTTCGCCCGCCACGAGGATCGGCTGCGGCAGCTGTCGATGCGGCCCAGCGAATACGTCCGCCGCCAGATCCGCTTCACTCCGTACCCGACCGAAGACGTCGGCTGGATCATCGCCCAGGCCGGGCCCGAGGTGTGCCTGTTCTCTTCCGACTACCCGCACGTCGAGGGTGGTCGGCGCCCGATCGAGCGTTTCGAGGCGTCGCTGGGCGACATCGACGACAGCGCTCGTCACGCCTTCTACCACGACAACTTCGTCGATCTGATGGGAAATGCACTCGCCGCCGCTGTGCACTGAATTCTTGAGTTTCCCGATGACGTGCCGATAGATGGCTGATGACTTCGACGTCGGTGGACCCTTTGCCGCGCAGCACGATCAACCTCACTGAGCTGCTCGACGGCTTGCCCGACCTCGTCTTCGTCGTCGACGGAGAGGGCCACCTCACCTACATCAATGCCGTGGTCGAGCGCGACCTGCACTGGCGCCCCACCGAACTGCTCGGCCGCTCGGTGTTCGAGCTCGTGCATCCCGACGACGTCCCCGGCACGAAGGCGTCGCTCGATGCACTGCGCGATCATGAGGTCGGGACACCGATCGAAGCGCGCGTCGCCGACCTCGAGGGCAACTGGCACTGGGTAGAGGTCATCGGTGTGAACCACGTCGCCGCGGCGGGCCTGTCCGGCTTCGTGTGCGTCGCCCGCGACATCACCCAGCGGCGGATGTGGGAAGTCGCCGGTGCCGACATGGCTCGCTTCCAGCAGGTCATGCAGCACGCGCCATCGATCACGATGCTGCTCGATGCGCGGGGTGTCGTCACCAGCGTCAACGGAGCGTTCGCCCGCATCCTCGGTCACGATCCGTCGATGGTCGTCGGCCAGGCGCTCCAACTCTTCGTCGCTCCGGAATCGGCCACCACCTTGCAGGCTGCGATGCGCCAGCTCAGGACAGGGACCCGCAACGTCTCGATCGAGATGCAGATGCTGGTCGCGGGTTCCGGCGTTTCCGGCGGCACGCTGCCTGTTCGCTTCGAGTTCGCCGATCTGCTCGACGACCCCGTGGTCGCGGGCATCGTCGTGTCCGGCTACGACGTGAGCGATCTGCAGTTGGTACGCGAAGAGCTGTTGCACATGGCTCGTCACGACGTGTTGACCGGACTCGCCAACCGTGCCCTGCTGGTCGAGCAGCTCGAGGATGCGATCCGGACGACGCGTTCGGTGGCGCTGATGTTCATCGACCTCGATCGGTTCAAGCCGGTCAACGATCTCTACGGCCACGAGATCGGCGACGCATTGCTGCGCGAGGTCGCCCACCGTCTGGAGCACGCGGTGCGTCCTGGCGATCTTGTTGCTCGCGTCGGTGGTGACGAGTTCGTCGCCGTCGCTCCCGGGATCGGCAGCTGGTCGGCGGCCTCGGCGCTCGCCGACCGGATCGAGGGAGCGCTGAGCGAACCCTATGTCTTGCCGATCGGGATCGTACGGATCGGTGCCAGCGTCGGCGTCGCGATCTCCGATCCCAAATCGACGGTGACGAGCCTGCTCGCGGATGCCGATGTGCGGATGTACGACGCGAAGTCGGATCGACGGGGCGTGTCTCGCGCGCTCGCCGAACGTCGTCGCAGCGCGATCGAGCGGCGGCGCTTGGCGGACGAGTTGGCGACCGGTCTGGCCAACGGCGATGTCGTGGCGTATCTGCAGCCGATCGTGGATCTCATCGACGGGCACCTCGTCGGTGTCGAGGCCCTGGCTCGCTGGCATCACCCGACGCTGGGACTGCTGCTTCCGGCCTCGTTCATGGACCTCGTCGAAGACGCGGGACTCGATCTCGCACTCGGTGAGGCGGTGCTGTCGTCGGCCTGTGCCGCGCTCGGACGGTTGGCCGATCAGGGTGTCGTCCTCGATCTCGCGTTGAACCTGTCGATCGGGCAGCTGGGCACGAACGGGCTGTGCGCTCAGATCGAGGACACCGTGACCGCCCACGGCTTGACCATGGACCATCTCGTGATCGAGATCACCGAGCGGGCGACCCTTGCTCGACATGGCTCGCTGGGGATGTCGTCACCCGACAAGACGCTGCGCGAGCTGCACGCGGCCGGAGCGGCACTGACGCTGGATGATTTCGGGACGGGCTACTCGTCGTTGACGCACGTGCGTCGATTCCCGCTCGCCGCGATCAAGATCGACCAGACCTTCGTGTTCGGCATGCTCGATGTTCCCGAGGACCACGCCGTCGTCGAGGTCATCATCGGCCTGGCTCGAGCGTTGGGGTTGGTCGTCGTGGCCGAAGGGGTCGAGACGATCGAGCAATACACGATGCTGCGCGAGCTCGGGTGCGATCATGCTCAGGGGTATCTGATCTCCGAGGGCATGCCGGCGGCCGACGCAATCGAGTGGGTGCTCGCCCGCGTTGCAGAACTGCCCGGCTGACGGGCGCACCGTCACCGGCTCAGCGCGGCCGCCAGGCCACTGAGCCTGCGGCCGGGTGATTCGACAGCGCGGATGATCGCGGCCTCGGTGCCGACCACGACGAGTCGCCGTGACGCGCGAGTGATCGCGGTGTACAGCAGCTCGCGACCGATCAGGGCCGAGGTCGCGGGTGGCAGGACGACGACGACATCGGCGTATTCCGAGCCTTGACTGCGGTGGATCGTGAGCGCGAAAGCCGTCTCGTCGTCTTCGAGTCGTGCCGGTGCGAACCGCTTGACGGCGCCGCCCACAGCGAATGCCGCGCGCATCCCGTCGGGGTCGCCGACGATGACGCCGGTATCGCCGTTTGCGAGCCCGACGCGCGGATCATTGCGGGTCAGCATCACTGCTCGACCCGGATAGTGGCGCTGTCGGGCCGGTGAGCCGAGAAGCCAGGTCTCGATCGCGCGGTTCCACTGCTCGGCACCGAATGGACCCTGGCGGTGGGCGCACAGAACGCGTACCGACGACAACGCGGCGAGCGCTGACACGGCATCGCCGTGCCGGGCCGCGTCGAGCGCGCGTGTCAACACGGGGACGACGAAGTCGCGGACGCCGGCCCCGTCGGCGGTGCGCAGCGGATCGTCGTGTTCGATGAAGGTCAGCATCGGTGGCGTTGATCCAGGATCGGCCCCACCTGCTCGCAACATAGCGATCACGTCCGCGGCGCGGTTGTCGCGGACCGCGTCCGCGAGTGGTCCGATCGGCGAGTCGCGTTGCAGACGCCGGGGACGAACCAAGCGGACGACGTTGGCGTGCAGGGGAGCGGTGGGGTCGCTGCTGGAGGCGACGATGTCGGCGAGCACGGACCCGACCTCGATGCTCTCGAGTTGGTCGGGGTCGCCGACGAGCACGAGGTGGGAGTCGGGCGGCAGTGCATCGAGCAGACGGGCCATGAGCGGCAATGAGACCATCGACGCCTCGTCGATGATGACGAAGTCGTACGGCAGCGGGTTGTCGCGGTCGTGGGCGAACCGGGTGTTGCTGTCGGTGCGGCCGAGCAGCCGATGCACGGTCATCGCGGGGAGCCGCCGCAACAGTTCGCCCGGAGCACCTTCGACCGCCGCCGCGACCGCAGCCGCGGCCAGTGCATCGCGCATGCGCGCCGCCGCCTTTCCCGTCGGCGCCGCCAGGCCGATGCGCACGTGATCGGCGGAGGACGACGCACCGTCGACCAGCACCGCGAGGAGCCGGGCGATGGTGTGCGTCTTGCCGGTGCCCGGCCCACCGCAGATGACGGTGAGGCGAGAGGTCAACCCGCTGAGCGCGGCGACGTGCTGCTGGTTGGGCTGGTCGCCGTCGAGCGGCGGCAGGAGATCGGCCAGGCGCGCAACGGTCGCGGCCGATGGAGGCAACAGCGGCGCGGCAGCTGCTCGGGAGCGGAGGCCGGCAGCCACGACACATTCGTCGATCCACTGCCGTTGGGTGTACAGCAGCGTGCCCCAGAGCACCAGTGGGTGGTCGTCGTGGACCGGTTCGCGGTCGTGTGTCTCGACCAGTCGCACCAGCGGGCTCACACGCAGGGCGTGCAGCCAGTGATCGAGTTGCGGCCATGGCAACCGGCTGAGCCGACCGGCGATGGCGTCGGGGTCGCCCGCCGTCGGGGTGGCTTCGAACGCAGCGGCTCGTTCGGTGTCGACCAACGCCGCGACCGTTGCAAGGTCGATGCAGACATGTCCGTGACCAGGTGCCCACAGCGCACACGCCGTTGCGAGGGCGACCGGTGCGAAGTCGCCGTCGAGAGCGCCGAGATCGCCGAGATCGCCGAGATCGCGCGTCAACACGTCGGTGGCGTGAACTTCTGCGGGGCCGAGAACCGAAGCGGTGACCCACGGTTCCAGGCATGCAAGCCGGCTCGGGAGGCGCACGTCGATCAACGCACTGTTGCGCCTCATGCCGAGGTCCCGACCGCGAGGAGGTGATCGAGGCCGACGATCGCGGCGGTGGCTGGACGCCAGGCGAAGACGCCCGCTGGTCTTCCATCCGTCAGCGGCGTGTCCGGGCCGACCATGCCGCGGACGAACAGGTAGCCGACGCCACCGAGATGCACGTCGGGGGCGTACCGGTCACCGAGTCGCCAACGGAGGTACCGGTGCAGCGCGACGGAGTAGATCAGCGCTTGGAGCGGATAGCGGTGGTGCTCCATCGCGGCGACCAGCAACGGCGGTGCGTAGGCGCTCAGCGGATCGCTCTGCCCCGGCACGTGCAGGCGGTTGGTCTTGTAGTCGATCACGACGTAGCGATGGCCGAGTGGACCGGCAATCCGCAGCACTGCGTCGATCGAGCCGTGCATCCACCCGCTGATGTCGACCGCGTCGAACGAATCGATCATCTGCGTCGCGAAGTCACGGACGGGATCGCCGTCGTCGAGCGTTGCCAGCAGGACGCGTCCGATGTCGCCGGCGCGAATCGGTGAGGAGGTGACCGTCGCCGCGAGGATCGGGAGATCGAAGGTCAGTTCGGCCAAGCGGTCTGCGGGAGCGAAGTCGACCAGCCGGCGGTTGTCGAACAGCGGGCCGAGCGGCGTGCGCAACGCTGCCGCCACGCCGGCCACGACGGGTTCGAGCGGAATCGAGAGCCCGGCGATCGCCGCATGTTCGAGCGCGTGCGCGTGCAGATCAGTGTCGAGATCGGCGGACGTGAAGTCGAGACCCTCCAGAACGCTGTGCACGAACGTGCCGAACGTGGTGCCCGCTGCAGTGTCAGCGAGATGCATCGACACGCCATCGGGCACTGTCGCTGGCTCGGACTTGGACTCGGACTCGGGATCGGGTCCGGTGCGCGCCTCGATGGCGATCATGTCATCGTGGAGATCCGGCGTCTCGTCGGCTCTGCCGGCCGCCTCGTGGTCGAGCGCTGCGTCGATGGGCTGGGCGAGCAATGGTTCTCCGGGCAGCGGCGGAGCGAGATCACGCTGATGGATTGCAGCGTCGACGGTGGCGCCGAGACGGGTGAACGACCACCGCTTCCACGTCGGGTCGAGCAGTGATCGCCGGCCTGTTGACGGCGTGGACATCGCGACCGGATGGACGGAGACTCGATTCGTCCAGACCGGGTGATCGAGCATCGGGGGGATCTCGATGTAGCTGATGGCTCCGTCTGACCCCTCGGCGACGGCACACACCTGCTTGTGCGCTGGGTCCTCGTCGAGCTTGGTGAAGTCCGGCGGTTTGATGCTGATGCCCACCCCACCTCGCTTCGGACGCAGCTCGGCGGGCGAGTTGCGGACGGGTGACGAACCATCGTCGCGGTCGAGGAGGAGTCGGGCGAGCGCCGAAGTCTTGGCGCTCATCGTCGAGGCCCACCAGATCTCGAGACGATGCTGGGCTCGGGTCAGAGCGACGTACAGCAGCCGCAGAGCGTCACCGTCATTGTCGGTGCCGGTCAGGTACTTGCGCAGTTCCTGGTTGTCGCGTGTGGTCTCGTCGCCGGGCGTGGACGGACCGCCGTCCCACGCGATCGGCGAGGCAACGTCGATCATCCGGTGCCCGTGCGAGTCACTGTATGAATACGGCACTCGCGTGTTGGGGCGAGGCTTGAAGCTGAACGGTACGAGCACGATCGGGAACTCGAGGCCCTTGGCGGCGTGGATCGTGGTGATCTGCACGGCGAGGTCGTCGGAGTCGATCCGTCGCATGGTTGCCTCGGCCCGATCG
This sequence comes from Acidimicrobiales bacterium, assembly GCA_038227995.1. Taxonomy (GTDB): domain Bacteria; phylum Actinomycetota; class Acidimicrobiia; order Acidimicrobiales; family Ilumatobacteraceae; genus WLMZ01. Next base: position 80,129 of record JBBRPP010000006.1, on the reverse strand, counting down.
TCGTCGTTGCTGACGAGGTCTTCGAGCACGCTGATGGCGCCGTTCGCGTCGCTCGACGTCGCGTGCAGAGCGGCCGCGAGCAGCTCGGCGATGTGGTCGAGGTCGGTGAGGTGGCGGACACCATCGGGCAACCCGAGCACCGTTTCGAGCAGACCGGGACCAGCCTTCTGTGCGTCGTAGAACGCGGCGATTCCGTCGCGCCGGAGATGGTCGGCCATGGTTGCGGCCTGTTCGTGGAGGTGGGTCACGACATCGTCGCCATCGTTTGCGTCGTCGTGGCCGGCATCGCCGGCGAGCATCGCGACGTCGGTCGCCAGGAACCAACCGAGCGCCGCGGCACGAACGGCGCCGACGTCGTGTGGCCGGGCCAAGGCGGTCAGGAGCAGTCGCCACTGGAGCACAGCCGGCGACGCGAGCACCGAACCCGTCCGTGTTCTGACGGCCGGAACACCGCTGCGCTGAAGCGCGTCGGCCACGTGGTGAGCCTCGGCATGGGTGGGCACCAGCACCGCGATGTCGCCGGGTAGGACCCGCCGTTCGCTCCCGGACCTGTCGCTGATGATGCCGTGATCGAGCAACTCGATGACGCGACTTGCGAGGTCGGACAGGATCAGGCCGCGCACGAGCGGCATCGAGAGCGTCTTGCGCATCGGCGACTTCAGCCGAGGATCGAGGGGGACGGCGCGCAGGCGGACAGCGGCAGCGCCGGGCGGGTCAGTTGGGGAGCGAAGCGCGTTGTGCGGCGCCGATTCAGCGGCGGCGACGGGGTGAAATGCGATGCGCGCGTCGCCCAGCGTCGCGCCGTCGAACAGATGCCCGAGGCCGTCGAGCAGCGCCCGATCGGAACGGAAGTTGGTCGCGAGGCTCAGCGTCGAGGATGCGGGGACGTCGGCGACGGCGGCCAGGTAGGCATCGACGTCGGCACCGCGGAAGCGGTAGATCGCTTGCTTCGGATCGCCGACCGTCACGAGCGTTTTGGATCCGAAGGCAAGCCGGAAGACATCCCACTGCAGCTGATCGGTGTCCTGGAACTCGTCGATGAGGACGACCGAGAACCGCTGTGCGAGTTGGGCCGCGACCTGTCGCCCCCGTCGTGGATCGGTGAGCGCTCGATGGAGCCCGGTGACCAACGAGTCATAGCCGGTCTGCCCGCGTCGCGCCTGGCGATCGTGGACTGTCTGCCGCGAGCGATCGACGAGATCGGCCCAGCGCATGGCGATGTCGTCCTCGACCTGAGTCGGCACCACGGTGGCGCTCGGATTGGTGAGCACGCCCTTGACGATGTCGATCAGGTCGCGCTCGAACTGTTTCGGCGTGCGCGGCTTGCCGGTCGGCGACATCAGCCACGTGGGATCGTCGGCCAGGGCATCGAGGAGCGCGTCGCGACAGACCTCGGCGACGAGGTCGGTGGTGTTCTCGACCAGCACGGCGGCGGGATCGGTGCCGGCGCGCAGGCCCAGCTGACCAAGTGCTGATTGGCAGAAGCCGTGGATCGTGGTGATCGTGATGTCGTCGAAGCGGCTGATCGCTGTCGCCACCCGCTGCCGCCGATGTGCGGGCTCGAACAGGTTGTCGCACTGCTGGAGGACGGTCATCCAGTCGTTGCCCTTGGGTGTGATGCCGGCGCTGACGTTGTCGGGCAGCAGTGCTTCTGCGGCCGCAGCGAGGACGGCTCGCGCTCGCGTCCGAAGTTCGTCGGCTGCTGCGCGGGTGAACGTGACGACCAGGATCTGGTCCGCGGGCACGGATGCCTCGGCGATGTACCGCGCGATGAGCGCCGTGAGGGAATACGTCTTGCCGGTGCCGGCGCTTGCTTCGAGCGCGGCACGCCCAGCGGGCAACGGACCGGTGAGGTCGAACCGCGTCCTGTGCGTCTCGATGTTCATGATGCCTGACCCGCCGGCGTTTCATCGGTGGTGGATTGGCCGTTGGGGACGAAGGCCATCACCGCTCGCCACAGGTAGTGGGTGAGCGACTCGGCCCGCCCCGCACCGATGGATCGACCGATCGCGGCGACGCCTGCCAGCTCGTCATCGGGCCGGAGGGGGATCGCGAGGATTTCGTCCGGCGCGTACGTTTCCCACAACATCCGGTTCGCCTGATCGAAGAGCTCGCGGTCGAGGTCTTCCTCGTCGAACTCGCCACTGCTGTACAGCTGGAACGACGCGGCTTCGAAGAGGGGCAGCGGTTCGCGCAGCGCCCGAAGGCGGAGGTCGACGGCGACCTCGAGCAGGTGCCGAGCCGCCGGAACGCGACCGTCACCGTCGATCGGGATCAATCGTGTGATCGTGGCCTTGACGTCGCCGGCCCGCTTCGGGCGATTGACGAGCAGTGCCTGCCATCGATGGGTCGGATCGGTGACTGTCAGCGCGGCGAGCTCGAGCGCAGCTGCGATCTCGTACCGCTTGTTCGGGCGACTGAATGCGGCCCGCACGATGGTGTGAGCGTCGATCTGCTCGATCGAATGCACGACCCGAACCGGTGTGGACGGTGAATCGGGTGCAGTGCAGACGAGGTCGATCTGTCGTGACTGCTGGTTCGTGATCTGCTCGCGGACACCCGGGACGGCGTCGAGGATCCGGTCGACTTCGACCTGCACGACATCGAGCACGCCGTCGGCGAGCGCGCGTGGCGGGAGCACACCGCCGAGTCGTTGCGCGGCGCGCCATTGCGAGATGGTGCCGGCGGTCCACGGCCGGCGGTATTGATCGAGGAGGTCGCGGCCCAACATCGAGAGGGTCAGCGGCGAGACGTCGATCGGGATGTTGGTCTCGATCTCCTCGATCTCGCGGGGCAACCTGGCCTCGAGCCGTCCCGACAGATAGGTGCGTGCCGGGCGCGTGCATGATTCGGTCAGTTGTGCGATCGACATCTCGGATGGCATCGCGAGCGGGAGCAGTGGCTGGATCGATCGGACAGCATCGCCGCGACGGTTGATGGACGCGGCGAACAGCATGCCCGCGTCGAACGAGAACGGTTGACCGCTGGCGAAGCGGCCCGGGTCCGACGGTCGGTCTTCGGTGGACGCGGTGACGAAGTTCTGTGCGTCGTAGGCCTGTCGCGGGTGTCTGAACACGACGCGAGATCGACACGCCGGTGACGACGCCGGGCCGACGGCGGATGCATCGAGTGCGTCGAGCAGTTCGGTGATCACGACGGGCGCGGCCAACTCGCGGTTGGTGGTGATGTCGGCCCCGTCGTAGGTGATGATGACGTGATCTCCAGCGGTGAGCAGCACGTCGAGCAGCAGATGACGACCCTCGGCACGCTGGTCGCGTTCGCCGACGCACGGCCTGACGCCGAGCAGGTCGTCGCCGTCGGTGCCACCGGAACGCAACGCTGCTTCGTCGAGGCCGAGGACGCAAACGACCCGGTTCGGAACGTTGCGCACCGGCACCATCGCGGTGACCGTGATCGATCCGCTGCGCAGCATCAGGCGCCCGCTGGAGTCGGCGAACCGCTCGCTCAACGCAGCCCTGACGTCGGTGGGGCTGAGCAGTGCATCGTTCGGATCGGTGGTGACCGCGGCGCGGCGACGCAGGTTGCCGATCTGCTCGACAACCTGCGTCAGCTGCCAGGCATCGTCGGGCGCGGTCGCACAGAGCGATGAGACGAGATCGGTGAGGATCGTGGCCCACGCGCTGATGTTGTGCGTGGCGGCGACGGCGTGCCGCGCTGCGCCGAGCCGTGTCAGCAGCTCGGCCAGGCGCCCGGCGGTGGCGAGGCCGTCGGCATCGACGTCGTCGAACGGCACGATCCCACCGACCGCGGTGCGCGGCATCGGCGCCGGCATCGCCGCGCCGATCAGAACGCTGTCGAGAAGCGCGCCCCACGTGGCGTCGGTGATCGGGGTGCTGAGCCAATCGCTGCGGTGAGTGCCGTCGAGTCCCCACGACGTCGCCAGCGACGCAGTCCAGCGTGAGATGGTCTCGATGTCGTCGCGCTCGAAGCCGAAGCGGCGCATCACCGGATCGAGCGCGCACAGGCCGAGCACCTCGGGAACCGTGCACCGATCGGCGAGCACTTCCAACACGGTCGCCAGGGTCGACGCGACCGGGTTGCCGTGACCGAGGGACAGGTCGCTGACGCGCACCGGCAGCGGAAGGGTGGACCGCTGGAACACCGAGGCGATCAGCGGCGCGAATCGATCGAGGTCGGGGCAGACGATGACCACGTCGTGCGGTGTCAAGGTCGCGTCGGCGCTGAACAGATGGCACAGCGCATCGCGGAGGACTTCGAGCTGGCGCGTCGTGCCGGGACAGGCATGGATCTGGATCGAGCGATCATGTGCAGCAGCCGCGATCAATGTGGCGGTCGAGTCCTGACTGATCGCCTGCTGCAGGGCTGTCAGCAGTGAGTGAGACGCCGACGCCGGCCGCCCGTACTCGTGAACGGAGACGTCGAGACCGCGGATGAGCGCAGCGGATTCGAGCGAGGACCGAGCCCACGATCGCAGCAGCGGATGATGGATCTTGGCGGTCACATCGACGTTGGTACGCAGTTCGAGACGACCGGCGAGTTCGCGGCTGTCGTGCCACGCTGCGGCAGACGGATGGACGAGGAACAGGTGCACGGCTCGGGTGGCCCCGAGCGCATCGAGGATCGCGAGTTGGTTGGCGCTGACCGCGCTGACGCCGAACAGCGCGACACGCTCAGGAAGCGCCGGCACCAACTCACCGCGACGAAGATCGTCGAGCAGGAGCGGCAGGCGTTCTGCATTGCTGGGGGTGCCGATCACCGAGCGGACGGCCCGCCACAGGCGCGGCTGCCACCGTTGATCTTCGGGCAACGGGATGACGGCACCCCGCTCGTCGAGTGTGCCGTCGCCGTCGTGGCCGCCGTGCCACTGCTGGATCATCTGCGGCCGGTTGTTCGCATAGCCGTCGAACAGGTCGGCGACGCGGCGCGCCGTCAGGTAACGCGAGCGGGTCGAGACGTGCACCACGTCGGCGTCGAGCGCGGCGAGGACGACCCACGTGAGGTTCTCGATCGCCCACGGGTCGTCGATGGTGGGCGACTGGCCCAAGGCGGTTGCGTTGAATCGTCCGGGGAACATCATCTGGATGTTGGCCGTGATGCCGTCCGCGTGTTCGCCCGCTCCGAGCTGCAGCGCGAGCCGCTGCTCGAGCCAGTCACGAACCCCGGCCGTGGGCACGGCGACGACCTCGGTCGCGAACACATCGGCCAACGGGGAACGCAGCACCGTGGCGAGTTGGTCGGTCAGCGGAGCGAGGTGCGGACCATGGTGAATGTGCAGACCCAAGCGAAGAACCCTGACGGTGAAACGAGTGCGGTGGGAAACGATGCGATCGCGAACGACGGCGACGGAACGCTCGTCATTTGACCACATGGGTGCGCGACTGGTTCTGGAGCCTGGTCATATGGCAACTCGGGTCAACGGCCCCCACCGCTTGATAGTGAATAATTTACTATGACTGGCCTGGGACGCTATGGTGGATTCATGATCTCATCCCGCAGACTGATCCTCCCGATTGCCGTTGCCTTCGCCCTCGTCGGTGCCGCATGCGGTTCCGACTCGAAGTCGGCCTCGACCACGACCGCCGCGACATCGGTACCGGCGACGACCGCAGCGCCCGCGACCGCCGCAGCGCCGGCGACCACTGCAGCGACTGCGACCACCGCAGCAGCGGTGACGACCACCGTCGCCGCCACGACCCCAGCCGCTTCGGGCACGATCACCGTGTTCGCAGCATCATCGTTGACCGAGGCGTTCACCGCCGCGGGCAAGGCGTTCGAAGCGGCCAACCCCGGATCGAAGGTGGTGTTCAACTTCGCCGGCTCGGGCGATCTCGTGACCCAGATCGGGCAGGGCGCACCTGCCGACGTCTTCGCCTCGGCCGACGACACCAACATGAAGAAGCTCAGTGATGCGGGTGAGGCCGTCGGTACGCCCGTCCACTTCGCGTCGAATACGCTGGAGATCATCACTGAGAAGGGCAACCCGAAGGGCATCGCCACGCTGGCCGACCTCGCCAAGCCCGACACGATCGTCGTGCTGTGCGCAGCAACGCAGCCGTGCGGCAAGCTCGCCAAGCAGATCCTCGACAAGGCATCCGTCACCGTGACGCCGAAAAGCCTCGAGGACAAGGTCAAGGGCGTGGTGACCAAGGTGACGGCCGGTGAGGCCGATGCCGGCATCGTGTTCGTCACCGACGTGAAGGCTGCCGGTGACGCCGCTGCAGGTGTCGAGATCCCGTCCGACCAGAACGTCGTCACCGAGTACCCGGCATCGGTCACCAAGGAAGCGACCAACCCGAACGGCGGCGCGGCGTTCATCGCGTTCGTCGCCGGCCCGGCTGGTCAGTCGATCCTCGCCAGCTCTGGTTTCCAGGCTCCGTGAGTCGCGGCGCCGGTCGCGGTCGGCAACGCCTGCCGTGGCCGGCCATGACGTTGGCCGTTGTCGCGGTCGGCTTCTTCGCGCTCCCGTTGATCGGGTTGCTGTGGAAGGCGCCATGGAGCGACGCCTGGTCGATCCTGGCGCGCAGCAATTCGCTGACCGCGCTCCGGTTGTCCGTGTGGTGCTCGTTGTGGGCGACGTTGCTGTCGCTCGTGTTCGGCGTACCGCTGGCGTGGTTGCTGGCACGTGTCGAGTTCCCCGGTCGCAGCATCGTGCGCGCCCTGTGCACGTTGTCGATGGTGCTCCCACCGGTCGTCGGTGGTGTCGCCCTCTTCTTCGCGCTGGGGCGTCGGGGCCTGGTCGGTCAGTACCTCGATCGTTGGTTCGACATCCGTCTGCCGTTCACCACCACCGGCGTGGTGGTTGCCCAGACGTTCGTCGCGATGCCGTTCCTCGTGATCACGGTCGAAGCTGCGCTGCGTCAGATGGACACGCGTTACGAGGACGCCGCCCGCACGCTGGGTGCGTCGCGCTGGTACGTCTTCGGTCGAGTCACATTGCCCGCGATTCGTCCGGCACTGGTCGCCGGCGCGGTGTTGGCGTGGGCGCGGGCGTTGGGCGAGTTCGGGGCCACGATCACGTTCGCCGGCAACTTTCCGGGGACGACGCAGACCATGCCGCTGTCGGTGTATCTGGCCTTGGAAACCGACCCCCGTGAGGCGATCGTGCTCGCGATCGTGATGGTGGTCCTGTCGTTCGCCGTCCTGGTCGGTTTGCGAGATCGCTGGCTCGGCTCGCTGGGGAACCTTCGGCTCTCGTGAGCACCGATGCCTCGATCCGCGTCCGCCGTGGAGCGCTCGATCTCGATGTGAGCTTCAGCGTTCCCTCGGGTGAGGTCGTCGCTCTGCTGGGCCCGAACGGTGCCGGGAAGAGCACTGTGCTCCGTGTGCTCGCCGGCCTGCTCGCGGTGGAATCCGGCTCGATCGCCATCGATCGGGTCGTCGTCGACGACCCGACTCACGGTGTCTTCGTCGACCCCGAGCGGCGCCCGGTCGGCGTGGTGTTCCAGGACTACCTGCTGTTCCCGAACCTGACCGCGCTCGAGAACGTCGCGTTCGGCTTGCGGGCGCGGGGCGTGAGCCGTGGCGACGCACGAACGACCGCGCGTGGTTGGCTCGATCGGGTCGGTCTCACGGACTTCGCGCGTCACCGGCCCGACCAGTTGTCGGGCGGCCAGGCACAGCGTGTTGCGCTGGCCCGCGCCCTCGCGACCGAGCCGCGGCTGCTGCTGCTCGACGAGCCGCTCGCAGCGATGGACGCGGGAACGCGCGGCGACGTCCGTCGAGACCTGCGTCGATTCCTCGACACCTTCGATGGTGCGCGCATCCTCGTGACACACGATCCGGTCGATGCGTACGCGTTGGCCGACCGGGTGATCGTGTTGGAGGCCGGTCGGGTCTCGCAGACCGGGACGTTGGGCGAGGTCACCGCTCAGCCCCGATCGCGCTACGTTGCCGACCTCGTCGGCGTGAACCTGCTCAGCGGAACGCTGCGCGCCAACGTCTTGACGACGGCGTCCGGTGGCGAGGTCGTCGCGACCGGCGACACGCCCGACGGAGCAGCGTTCGTGGTGATTCGTCCGCAGTCGGTCGCATTGCACATCACCCAGCCGTCGGGCAGCCCTCGCAACGCATGGCCGGCAACGGTGGCCGACGTCGACGAGCACGCGGATCGGGTACGTGTCCGTCTGGACGGCGTCGTGCCGTTGGTGGCCGAGATCACGCCGTCTGCGCTGGCGTCACTCGCGCTGCAGTCGGGCGATCACATCTGGGCTGCTGCCAAAGCCACCGAGACAGTGGCGTACCCTGCATGAAGTTCTCGATCCCCACCGCACAATCCAACCGACACCATTCACGAAGGACCTGAAATGACGACATACGACAAGCTCTACATCAATGGCGCCTGGACCGCCTCGACATCGACTGAGACCATCGACGTCATCGACTCCGTGTCCGAGGGCGTGATGGCCACGATTCCATCCGGCACCGCGGCCGACGTCGACGCGGCGGTTGCCGCGGCGAAGGCTGCGTTCGATGGCTGGTCGTCGACACCGGTCGAAGAGCGAGCAAAGTTCCTGACGCGCATCGGTGATTCGCTGGGCGCCCGGATGGACGAGATCGCGACCGCGATCTCGAAGGAGACCGGCATGGCCAAGTGGCTGTCGCAGATGGTGCAGGTCGGTCTGCCGATCAACAGCTTCAACCAGGCGGCAGCGCTGGCCGAGAGCTACGAGTTCGAGGAGAAGGTCGGTTCATCACTCGTCGTCCGTGAGCCGATCGGCGTCGTCGGCTGCATCACACCGTGGAACTACCCGCTGCACCAGATCGCCGCCAAGGTTGCGTTCGCGATGGCCGCCGGCTGCACGGTCGTGCTCAAGCCCAGCGAGGTCGCGCCGGTCGATGCGTTCATCCTGGCCGACGTGATCAACGAGATCGGACTGCCCGCGGGCGTCTTCAACCTCGTGTCCGGCGTTGGCCCTGTGGTCGGCGAAGCGATCGCGTCGCACCCCGACGTCGACATGGTGTCGTTCACGGGCTCGACTCGCGCCGGCAAGCGCGTCGCCCAACTCGGTGCCGAGACGATCAAGAAGATCGCTCTGGAACTGGGCGGCAAGAGTGCCAACGTGTTGCTCGACGACCTCGATGAGGCCGGCTTCAAGAAGGCCGTCAGCGACGGCGTCGGCAAGGCGTTCCTCAACTCCGGCCAGACCTGTTCGGCGCTGACCCGGATGCTCGTGCCTCGCGATCGCCTGGCCGAGGCCGAAGCGATCGCCGGGGCGACTGCCAGCGCGATGGTCGTCGGCGACCCGTTCGCCGAGGGCATCCATCTCGGACCGCTCGCGTCAGCGGCACAGCGCGACCGTGTGCAGGGCTACATCCAGAAGGGCATCGACGAAGGCGCGACGCTGGTGGCCGGCGGTCTCGGTGCTCCCGAGGGACTCGACGTCGGCTTCTACGTGCGTCCCACCGTCTTCAGCAGCGTGACACCCACCATGACCATCGCCCAGGAGGAGATCTTCGGGCCGGTGTTGTCGATTCTGCCGTACGACGGCGAAGAGGACGCGGTGAAGATCGCCAACGGCGTGGTCTACGGTCTCGCCGGCGGGGTCTGGTCAGGCGACAAGGCGCACGCCGAGGCCGTCGCCCGGCGGTTGCGCACCGGCCAGGTCGAGGTCAACGGCGGGGCGTTCAACCCGAACGCGCCGTTCGGCGGCTACAAGCAGTCGGGCATCGGCCGCGAATACGGCCGCTTCGGGCTCGAGGAGTTCCTCGAGGTCAAGAGCCTCCAACTGTAAATCCGGTTGCCTTCGCTTGAATGCTGACTAGATTGGTCGACAATCAAGTCGGAGGAACCATGAACAACATCATCAGCGCCGACCCCGAGTTGTTGGCCCAGATCGCGGCTGGCCTCGGCCAGACCGACGTCGCCAGTCTGTTGCCGGCCGGTGGCGACCGGCGATGGGCGCTCGCGCTCGAGACCGAGGCCTACGAAGCGTGGGTCATCGCCTGGCCCGCCGGTACCGGACTCGACATGCACGATCACGGTGGTTCACTGGCATCGATGTACGTGGTCCGCGGCCAGCTGCGTGAGCGCTATGTCGAGCGTGACGGGTCGATCAACGTTCGATGGATCGCAGCAGGCGAGACGATCGAGATGGCATCCGATCACACCCACGAAGTGATCAACGTGGGCGACGTCGAAGCGATTTCGGTGCACGTGTACTCGCCGCGTCTTGCCGACCAGTCGTTCCGCACGATCAAATCGGTGAGCTGACCTGAAAAACCACTCAGGGGCCGGCGAGCGCGCCGGCCCCTGAGGGCTCCGCGGGCGAGGGACGAACCGCGGCGATCATGTGCGAGCTTCAGCCGGTCATGCGGCCACGCCACGCACCTTCCTGGAAGCGATGAACCGAGCAATCGAGCCCCAGCCGAGGAGGCCGGAAGCGCACACCACGAGGGCGGTGACACCGATGCCCGTGAGGGGGAGCGACGAGTTCGGGGTGGACGACGGGGCGACGTAGGCGGTCTCGTTGCCGGTGCTCGGACCGTTGCCTGCAGGGGCGAAGGCTGCGTCGTTCGAGTTGCCGGGAGCGGTCGTGTCATCGGCAACGGCTGTGGTAGCCGACACCACCGTCGTGGCGACGGGAGTCGTGGTGGCGGTCGGGGCCGTCGTGGCCGGGACGAGCTCGATCGGGTTGGTGGTCGGCCTGGTGCATGATGCCGACGAGCCGCCGAGCAGTCCGACGCTGATGCCGCAGACCTGGGCCGGGACGGTCACGCCGAGCAATCCACCGCCGGTTCCCGTGCCTGCTGTCGGACCCGTCGCCGGGCACCCGCTGGTGGCCGATCCGTCGAGTGCGCCGACCGAGATGCCGCAGACCTGAACGGGCAGGCTGGCTCCGAGCAACCCGCCACCCGTGGCTCCGTCGGCTCCGCTGCCGGCGACGGATGGGCCGCTCGCCGGGCAGCTGGAGCCGGCGCCACCGACGACGCCGATGGAGATCCCGCACACCTGAACGGGAACGGTTGCGTCGATGATCGGGCCGCCGGTGGTGCCGTCGGCGCTCGCGGCGGTCGGCCCAGAGGCCGGGCAGCTCGCGCCGGCGTTGCCGAGGACGGCGGCCGAGACGCCGCACACCTGGACCGGCACGCTCACGTTGGCGATGTCGGGCACCCCGGCCGGGATCGTCACGACCGGCAGTGTTGCCGGCGGCAGGATGTCGCCGACGACCGGCAGCGCAGGAATGGCGGGCGTCGATGCGGGGGCCGGTGACGTTCCGTCGACGATCGGCAAGGTCGAGCAGTTCACGCCGACGGTGGTGAGAACGCTGCCGAGAAGCGGGCAGGCGCTGAGGCCGTCGGACGGACGAGACGCCGCCGAGGCAGATGAGGCCGGCCCGAGGAGGGCAACAGCCAACATGGTGGCCGAGCCGGCCGTGACCGCTGCTCGTCCGACGAATCCGAGTGTGTAGCGCATTGCCTGTCTCCTCTGTGCTGTGAGTGGTGAGCATGTCGCTCACCGTGCACAAGAACGAGACGGGAATCGCGTGACGGACAGATTGTTACGGATGGGTGACAAAACAGGAAATTCCGTACGAGTACCAATGATGGCGTGACCTCGGTCGCATCGATTCCGCCACCACCGCCACGCGACCGCCACCGTTTCAACGCAGCTGGCGTCGCCGACTTTCGACGTCCTCACGGTTGACGTATCCGCCGCAGAGGCGTCGCCGGCCGGTGTACGCGAATCGGCCGTGCAGGACCCGCCAGTTGTCGAACAGCATCGCCTCGCCGGGCCTGAGGATGTGACGCCACTGCATCGCTGGGTCGTTGGCGATCGTGTCGAACACGCGCAGGGCATCGTAGAAGGCGATCATCTCGGATTCCGGCAGCAGAAACGGTGCTCGGTCGTAGTTGTTGAATGAAACCTGGACGAGCGCACCCGTGTGGTCATGGCGAAAGACGGGCCGGGCTGCCATCAAGTGCGAGCCGTCGCCGATGTACTGACCCGGAACGACCGTGGTGGAGAGCGTGGCGAACTGATCGGGGTGGTGGTCGCGCATGCGTTGTGCGATCGCGAACGCGTCGACCATCGTGCTTTCGCCCCCGGTGCCTTCGAAGTGCATGCAATGCAGGAGTTGGACGCCCGGCGCGTCATGCGAGTAGGTGCCGTCGGTGTGGGGGCGGAGTTCGAGGTTCGTGTACGCCGTGTCGGCTTTGGTGAGGTCCGCCTCGAACTCCCACATCCCACCGAAGATCGTTTCGCGCACGTAGCCGATGCGCCGCAACAGGGCCTCGGTGGCCGCCGCGGTGGGCGGAGTGCCGATTGCGAGGCAGAACCCGTACTCGGACGTCGTGGCCAACCATTGCGCCACGCCGGCGTCGCTCGACATCACGTCGTCGTATGCAACCTCGGGCGAGTTCTCGGCCCACGACGTCGCGTTCCAGAGCGTGATCGCGGAGTCGACCGCAGCGCGAGGTTGGCAGGCGATCCGATGGCGGACGAGGAATGAAATCGGCAGCAGCGAGTCGGCGTCGTCGTGCTTCCAACCCACCACCAGTGCGTCGTCGACGACCACGGCCGAGGCACCGATGAGGTCGGCCGGCAGCCCAGCGGTGAACACCTGCCGCTGCTGCGTGATCGGATGCAGCGTCAGGGAATCGTGGGCGTTGTCGCGCAACCAGATCCACGGGTACCGGGTGACCATTGCGTCAGACCACTGCACTTCCAGCGAGCGGTCGTCCAGCCGGAGTGCCGAAATGGTTGCCATCCACGAATCCTAACGATCAGTCGGTGGTCACCTTCTGGAACCGCCGCAGCGCGAGCGGTGCGGCGATGAGGAGCAGCAGCAGGCTCCAGCTCCAGGCCGCGAGCACCGGATGCTCGAGCGGCCACACGTGTTTGGTGATCGGTGCGGTCGGGTTGCCGAACAGTTCGCGGACGGCGGCGACCATCACGCTGACCGGGTTGTAGGCGGCGACGTATTCGAGTGCCGTCGGCAGCGTCGAGATCGGCACGAAGGCGTTGCTGAGGAACGTCAACGGGAACACGCCGACGAACGCGATGCCCATCACGGCATCGGGTGCCCGGACCTTCAGGCCGATCAGCGTGCCGAGCCAGATCACCGCCGACGCGAAGACGAGCAACAACAGATACGCAGACCCGACGTGGAGGATGTTGGTGTGCGTCCGCCAGCCGACGATCAGCCCCGCACTGCTGAGGATCACGATGGACAGGGCGAGTCCGAGCAGTTCGGCCAGGAAGTGGCCGAGCAGGTATGCCATCCGCGAGGACGGCAGTGAGCGGAAGCGGTCGATGACGCCCTCGGTGAGATCGGTGGCGATCGAGGTCGCCGGCCCGACGACTCCGAACGCCAACGACTGGATCAGAATGCCGCCGACGAGGTACTCCTTGTACCGGCCACCGGGGACATTGATCGCGCCGCCGAACACGTATGCGAACAGCAACACGAACATGATCGGCTGGATCGTGACGTCGAGCAGCTTCTCCGGGATCTGGCGAATGTGAGCGAGGTGGCGCCGGGTGTAGACGAGGGTGTCGGCGAACAGCCATGTGAGGCGAGAGTGAGAAGCCGGGGACGTTGCTTCGATGCGCGCCGGGGCGTCGGACGGCGGGCTGGTGGTGGTCGGTGTGGCCGTTGCGGTCATGACGGAACCTCCTGGGACTCGGTGTCTCCGACGCGGTCGTGGGAGTGGGCAGGTGCGGTGAGCGAGAGGAACACGTCGTCGAGCGTGGCCAGACGGCGGTTGATGTCGACCGCGTCGATGTCCGCGGCATCGAGCGCGCGCACGATGTCGATCAGTCGAGCGTGCTCGGCGATGGGCGCCGCGACGTGCAACGACTCGCGATCGACCGACGGGGCTGCGTTGCCGGACGAGAACTCGAGCAGCGCGGCCGCCGTGGCATCGAGTTGCGACGCAGTTGCGACCGTCACCTCGATCCGGTCGCCACCGAAGCGGGTCTTGAGATCTTCGGGTGATCCGATGGCCACCGTGCGGCCGTGATCGAGCACGATCACCTCGTCGGCCAGGCGGTCGGCCTCTTCGAGGTACTGCGTCGTCAACAGCAGGGTGGTGCCGTCGCGGACGAGCTCGCGGAGCATGTCCCACAGATCGTTGCGGCTGCGCGGGTCGAGCCCCGTGGTGGGTTCATCGAGGAACAGCACGGAAGGCTTGGCGATGATGCTCGCAGCAAGATCGAGCCGGCGACGCATACCACCCGACAGCGTCTTGGCCAGCTTGGTCGCAGCATCGGTGAGATCGACACGTTCGAGCAGATCGTCGGCGCGACGCCGGGCTTCGGCCGCAGGCACGTGGTGCAAACGGGCGACCATTTCCAGGTTGGCCCGGGAGGTGAGCAAGCCGTCGACCGTGGCCTGCTGGGCGGTGACGCCGATTCGTGAGCGAACCTCGCCAGGATGAGCCGCGACGTCGAACCCGGCGACGGTGGCCGAACCTTCGGTGGGGATCGACAGCGTGGTGAGGATGCGCAGTGCCGTGGTCTTGCCGGCACCGTTGTGCCCGAGCAGTCCGAGGACTGATCCGACCGGAACCGCGAGGTCGAGATCGCGGAGCGCCCAGAGATCGCCGAAACGCTTGCCGAGGCCACGCGCCGTGACGCCGAAATCCGAGCGCGGCGAACCGTCCGGTCGTGATGACGGCGCCGCGTCGTGATCTCGAACGTCAGTGTCGTGCATGCCACCGACCCTACGGGAAGGGTGCGCGATCCGATCGAGGAATTCACCGTGGAGGCCGCTGACGTCTGTTGTTGTCGACCTGCAATCGACACCACCTACGATTCGTCGGGTGCGAGTGGGCCGCTGATGGAGTTCAGGATCCTCGGGCCACTCGAGGTCATCGGCGACGCGGGCCCGATCAGCCTCGGTGGCCCGCAGCAACGCCGTGTCCTCGCGGTGCTGCTGTCAGACCCGGGTCGGATCCTCACCTACGATCGGCTCGTCGAAGTGCTGTGGCCCGATACCGACGAGCCGCACAATGCTCGGCGGTCGGCGATCACCTATGTGTCTCGGCTTCGTGCGGCGGTGGGTGAAGGCGTGGTGCAGACGACGGATGCCGGATACGTCGTCGACGCCGGTGCGGTGAGTGTCGACGCGGATCGGTTCGTCGCGCTCCTGGACCACGCCCGAACCATGCCTGCCGATCGCGCCGTCGATGTGCTCGATGAAGCATTGGGTCTGTGGCGCGGGGCTGTCTTCGGTGACCTCAACGCGGAGTGGTGGGCGCGGCCGATGGTCAAGAAGCTGGAGGAGTTGCGGCTGACGGCGCTGGGTGAGCGGATCGATGCGATGACCGCCAACGGCTGGGACGGTCGGTCCATCGCCGAAGCGACGTCGTTGATCGATGCTCACCCCCTTCGCGAGCAGTTCGTCGACAAGGCGATGCGCGGGCTCCACGCGGTGGGCCAGACGGCCGATGCTCTTCGCGTGTTCAACCGCTATCGCAGCGAGCTCGCCGATCAAACCGGGCTGGATCCGTCACCGGCACTGTGCGAGCTCGAATCATCGATGGCCACTGGCGCCGTACTCGAACCGTCCTCGGCCGGCATCGCTCGGCCGCTCCGTGGCTATGTGCTGCGCGAGCTGTTGGGCGAGGGCTCGTTCGGTGCCGTGTACCGGGCGACACAGCCGGGTGTCGAACGTGATGTGGCGGTCAAGGTGATCCGCCCCGAGTTGGCCGACGATCGTTCCTTCGTCCGGCGATTCGAGGCCGAAGCACAGTTGGTCGCGCGATTGGAACATCCGCACATCGTGCCGCTCTACGACTTCTGGCGTCAGCCGGGCGGCGCGTTCCTGGTGTTCCGACTGATGCGCGGCGGCAGCGCCGAGGCTCTCGTCACCAGCAACGGACCGCTGACGCTCGAACGTGCCGGAGCCGTCCTGGCAGACATCGGCAGTGCGCTCACAGCGGCGCACGGTCAGAACGTCGTCCATCGCGACGTGAAACCGGCCAACATCTTGTTCGACGACGCGGGTGTGGCGTATCTCGCAGACTTCGGCATCGCGGCCGCGCTGGGCACCGACTCGAAGGTGCCGCAGCGATGGTCTGCCGGATCGGCGCTCTACGCCAGTCCCGAACAGCTGCGCGACGGGGTCGAGGACGCCCAGGCCGATCAGTACGCGCTGGCTGTCACGATCTGGGAGCTGTTGACAGGGCGGGCACCGTTCGGTGGACGAGATGCGTCGTCGGTCATGGCCACCAAGTTGCGGGAGTCGCTCGGCCCGGTCGAGGAGTTCTGCCCGTCTGTGCCGGCGGCGATCTCGGCTGTCCTGTCGCGTGCAGGTTCGGTACATCCGATGGATCGCTATGCGTCGGTCGCCGAATTCGTCGGTGCGTGGCAACGAGCCTTCGCGGGTGTGATCGCCGGCGACACCAATCCCGCCTCGATCGCGAACGGCGATGTTGTACTTCGAAGTGGCGCGGCGACGATGCTCGGGGCCGGCCGGCCGGTCTCGAACCCGTACAAGGGTTTGCGTCCCTTCCGCGAGGCCGACGTCGCCGACTTCCACGGACGCGCATCGCTCGTCGATCGTCTCGTTGCCACGGTGGCCGACGCTTCGTTCGTCGCCGTCGTCGGCCCGTCGGGTTCCGGCAAGAGTTCGGTCGTTCTGGCCGGTCTGGTGCCCCGGCTCCGCGTGAGCGGCTGCCTCGTGGTGACGATGACCCCCGGCGAGAACCCACTCGCTTCGTCGAGCGTCGCGCTGAGCCAGCTCGCGAGCGAGGGTGACGTGGATCTGTTGTCGATGGCAGCGATGCGGCGGCCGACGGGTATGCGCGATGCGATGAAGGCCATATCGAACGGCGACGATCTGGTCGTCGTGATCGACCAGCTGGAAGAGCTGTGGACGTTGGCGAGCGAAGAAGAACGCGACCGGTTCCTGTCATCGCTCGCCGATCCGATCGCCGCCGGTTTCTGTCGCGTGGTCGCGACCATTCGTGCCGACTTCTTCGATCGACCGCTTGCTGATGCCACGCTCGGTCCGCTGGTCTCCAAGCACACGTTCGGGGTGACGCCGATGACGGCGGCGGAACTGCACGAGGCGATCACCCGGCCAGCCGATCAGGTCGGGGTTCGGTTCGAGCCCGCGCTCGTGTCGCAACTCGTCGCCGAGACGATCGATCAGCCCGGCAGCCTCCCCCTGCTGCAGTTCACGCTCGGCGAGCTGTTCGAGGGGCGCAATGGCGCGGTCATCACCACCGACGCGTACAACGAACTCGGCGGTCTGGCCGGGTCGCTCAGCCGTCAGGCCGAGGACATCTACGACGGCTTCGGCGCGGCAGACCGCGGCGCTGTACGGCGGATGTTCTCGCGGCTCGTCGCACCCGGTGAAGGCAGCGAGGACACCCGGCGACGGGTGACTGTTGGCGAGCTCGCCGGCGTACCGGACCACGTCGTCGCCGCCTTCGTCAACCGGCGACTCGTGACGAGCGACCGGGACCGGGTCACTCGCGAACCGATCGTGGAAGTCGCCCACGAGGTGCTGCTGCGGTCATGGCCACGGTTGCGAGGCTGGCTCGCCGAGGATCGGACGTGGCTGCGCGAACTCCGTGGCCTGTCGGCGGCGGCCGCACAGTGGGATGCGGGCGGCAACGACGAGGGTGATCTGTATCGAGGTGCGCGGCTGGCGGTCGTCGCCGAGCTCGCTTCGGCGCACCCCGACGCGCTGACCGAACCCGAGCAGCGGTTCCTTGCCCGATCGCTGGACCAGGGTGCCGCGCAGGAACGCGAAGCCCAGCGTCGGCTCGTCGAGAAGACCCGCCAGAATCGCCGGTTGCGCCGATCGCTGGTGGGAATCGGTGTCGTGCTCGTCGTCGCGCTGGCTGCGGGTGTCGTCGCGATCGTGCAGCGCGAGCGCGCCGATCGACAGCAGCACATCGCGGTCGAACAACGTGGTCTGGCCGTCCAGCAGCAGCAGATCGCCGACAGCCAACGCACCGAAGCGGAGAAGCAGAAGACCATCGCCCAGGGGGAGAAAGCGTCGGCCGATGATGCCGCGTCGAAGGCGCAGCTGTCAGCGACCCAGGCCGAGCAGGCCAAGACTGCGTCAGAGCTGACGACGCTCGCCAGTCGTTCGCTGGCGGCGAGGACCTCGCAACGCGATGTCGCCGCGTTGCTCGCCGTCGAGGCGTGGAAGCGCTCGCCGGATGCGACGTCGAAGTCGGCCCTGTTCGGTACCTTCACGTCCGATCCGGGCTTTCTCGGATACCTGCGGTTCGACGGCGCCAGCGGCGTGCAGGGAGTCGCCGTGCCCGGGACCACTCACATGCTGATCACGCCACTCGATCGAAGCGGATCCGGCCTCAGCAAGCCGCGGGTGATCGACGTCGTGACAGGACAGACCGTCGTCGCGCTCGATTCGTTGACCGACCAGCCCGTTGCCGATGCCCAGTTCGCGGTGAGTCCGAACGGCCGTTTCGGTGCAGTGTCCGTGGCCCATTTGTATGGTGGTCCAGGGGTGGCGGCAGTGTTCGATCTCGCCACCGGTCACATGGTCGGCCCGATCATCCATTTCGCTGGTCTGATCCACCAACTCGCCGTCGATGCGACCGGGGCCCGACTCGCGGCGGGTGCCGATGACGCTGGTGCGGCACAGGTCTTCGACGTCGCCAGCGGACAGATCGTGGCGACGATTCCGTCGATCGCCGGAGTCACCTACTCGCAGGGTGACACGTACGAATCCGGTGGCTTGGCGTACGGACCTGATGGCGATCTGTATGTCGGATCGCCAGGCGACAAGCTGCGGATCTTCGATCCGGCCTCGCTGGCGATGAAGGCGCAGATCTCGGTGCCGCTCCATTCGACCGCCGGCCTGCTCCGTTTCGGCGCCGACGGCTCGACCTTGGTCGCTCAGGGTGTGTACGTCGACCCGGCGACCGGTCTGCAGAATGGATCGATCGTTCGTATCGATCTGATACAGCGCCGGACCCTCTGGGACATCAGTGGCGCCGACTACGGCTTCGGTGAATGTACGGCGTTCGCTTTCTCGGTGAGTGCCGACCGGTTGTGGTGCAGCAACTTCTTCGGGAGCATTCGTGAACGGTCGCTGCGAACGGGTGCGCGAACGGGCCGAGTGTTGCAGAACCAGAAGGGATGGGCGACGAACCTCGAGGTCGTGTCGGTTCCAGACGGAATCATGCTTGCGGCCGTCGGGAACAACGACGGGGTGATCGGCCGGTGGCGAGTCGACGGAGGCGGACCGATCCAGCAATTGGTCGCCGCCGGGCATTTCATCCAGGGTGTGCTGCCGGATGGCAACACCCTGCTCGTCGCCGCGCCGAGTGGACAGGCGCCTCCCCTCGACCGCACCTACACGCTCTGGGACATCGCCACGGATCGAGCATTGCCCGGTCTGCCGGACTTCGTCTTCGCGGTGGCGTCCGGCGATGTGGTGTTCGGAGTCCGGCGCGACCTGACGGTCGCGACCTATGACGTCCGGTCCGGAACTCAGCGGTCGTTGCCGATCAGTTTGCCGCCCGTGCCGAAGACGTTCAGCGTCAGCGACGACGCGTCCGCCTTGGTGCTCGGATACGACGATGGCCACGCCGTTGCCTACGACGCACGATCCGGAGCACAACTGCAGAGCGTGCAGGTGCCGGCGGCCACCGTCGACTCCAGCCAGGCAGTCGGCTGGGCCGTCATCAACCACGACCATTCGCGCATTTACGTCGCGGCAGCGAAGCTCTACGCGTTCGACGTCGCCACCGGCCGCGAGTTCGCTCACTTCGACGACAATGCGATCGAACACGTCGAGGTGAGTTCGGCGAACGTGGTCGTGGGCTCGTCCCTCGACGGCACGCTCGGCCTGTACGACCCCGACACGCTGGCCAAGGTCGGCACGCTTCCGGGGGCGCGCGGATTCGTCCAGAATGCGTACTTCTCCAGCGATGGCTCGACGTTGGTCGCCGGCGGCAACGACGGATCGGTGTCGATCTACGACGTCGCCAGTCGAACTCGTCTGGGTGATGCGATCGAGGAGGATCGCAACACGGGCACGTACACCGCACTGCGAGCCGATGCGGGGATGGTTGCACTGGAGACTCCGAGTGACAACGGAATCGAACTCTGGAGCCTCGATCCGGCCGCATGGGTGAAGGCCGCGTGCGCGATCGCAGGCCGCAACCTCACCACCGAGGAATGGACGACCTACATCGGTGACCTGGGCGAGTATCGGGCCACGTGTCCTGAATACCCTGGTGCCGCCAACTGACCGGTGCGAAGGCGCGGGACCATGCGATAGAACATACGTATGGCCATCGCATGCGCGTACTGTGGGGAATCGCATTCCTCGCCGGGTGAGGTTCGCGAATGCTGGCAGCGGCATGAGGGGGTCGAGATCGCTCCCAACGCCGAGCCGACGCCGGTGGAGGAGACCGTCCCGGTTCGTTCCGCGATCCGGACGAACGCCGTGACCGAGACCGCGCCGCGACGGACACCTCGTCCCGCCCAGGTCGCGGCCCACGCGTGGATGCGTCCGGGTCCGGACGAGCTCGGCCGTGGCGTGGTCGTCGATGCGGGCGGCACCGTCCCGACGCCATGGCGCGACGCCGAACGAGTCGTCATCGACGCTGCAGTCGTCGCTGATCCGGGCCCGACTGTCGCTGTCCTGCAGGATCACGCTGCGGCTCGGAGCCGGGTCGTCATCGAGCTCGCGGTGCCATTCGCCGATCCGCCGCGCTCGACCAACCGCGGTGAACCGTTCGCGTTGGGGCCGCGGTTCTCGTTCGTGCTCGATGTGTTGCACCATCTCGTGTGGAGCAATGCGATCGATGCCACAAGTGCCGAGCCGCACTGGGCCCTGCTCGACAGGGCGGTCGAACTGGGTGCGACACCACTCGACGACGAGACCGACATCGGTGACGTGAGGTTGGCGGACGGAACGGCATTGTGGCTCGACGGTGGGCCACCGCGCCGCTGCGCACCGATCGATGGCGTGGCGGTGCTGCATGCGATCGCCGTCGAACACGGTTCACTGCGTGCTCCGCTCGAAGAGCGCTCGTCGGCAGAGCTCGCCGACGACCAGCGCGCCGCGGTCGAACACCAGGGCGCGGCAGCGCGAATCATCGCGCCGGCGGGCAGCGGCAAGACACGTGTCCTCACCGAACGGGCGCGGCACCTGCTCAACACGTGGCGAGTGCCGCCGACGGCGCTGAGCCTGGTCGCGTTCAACAAGCGGGCCCAGGAAGAGATGCAGTCACGCACAACCGATCTGCGGGGCCTGCGCGTGCGCACGCTCAACGCGATCGCACTTGCGATCGTCAACGGCAGTGCCCCGTTCCTGGCGCAGCCGAGGACGTGGCAGACCATCGACGAGATCGAGGTTCGCCGCATCATCGGCCGGCTGGTTCAGTTTCCGCGCAAGCGCAACACCGACCCCGTCGCCGCGTGGATGGAGGCCCTCGGCGTGATCAGACTCGGACTGCGCCGACCGGAAGACGTCGAAGCGATGTACGGCGGCGACGTGGATGGACTCGCCGACATGTGGCCGCGTTATCGCAACGAACTGCAGCGGGCCGGCGCAATCGATTTCGACGAGCAGGTCTACCGTGCGATCGAATTGCTGCTCACCGACGCCGACGCCCGCGAGGCAGCGCAGCGGGCGTGCCGGTTGATGCTCGTCGACGAGTTCCAGGACCTCACGCCGGCCCACGTGCTGCTCGTCCGGCTGCTGTCGGCGCCGGGCTTCGGCGTCTTCGGGGTCGGCGATGACGACCAGACCATCTACGGCTACAGCGGCGCCGATCCCGCGTGGCTGATCGACTTCGCGTCGCTGTTCCCGCACGCCGGTGCCCACCCGCTCGAGGTCAACTACCGCTGTCCGGCCGACGTCGTGCAGGCCGCCGACCGGTTGGTGCGTCACAACGGTCGTCGTGTTGCGAAATTGATCCGTTCGGCGCGGCCCGATTCGATCGGTCTCAGTGTGGTCATATCTGACGAGCCACTCATGGCGACGGTCGACGCGGTGGTCGATGCGTTGGCGGCCGGGCGGTCGCCGAACGATGTCGCCGTGCTGACACGTGTGAACGCTCTGCTCGCGCCCGTGCAGCTGGGGCTGATGGCCGCGGGCGTGGCGGTACGCGGTGGCGTCGGCGCGGAGTTCGTGGAACGCACCGCCGTCCGTGCGGCCCTCGCATGGCTGCGACTCGCCGCCTCCAAACCCGAATCGCTGAACTCGGCAGATCTGGCCGAGGCGCTGCGGCGGCCATCGCGACCGATGCACCCGAACGTCGCGACCTGGGTCGGCGAGCAATCGTCGCTCAGCGGCCTGCGCCGCCTCGCCGGCCGCGTCAACAACGAACGCGATGCGGCGCGCATCGCAGCCTTCGTCGACGACATCATCCGGCTCCAGCTCATGGCCACCGAAGGCACCGCCGGCGACATTCTCGTGGCACTCGCGGACGACATCGGACTCGGCGACTCGATCAAGACGCTCGACGACAGCCGCCGTGGCATGAACCGCGCCGCACAGAACGACGACCTCGTCGCGCTCGCTCAAATCGCGACGTTGCATCCCGACATCGCCACGTTCGGATCCTGGCTGCGCGCACAGTTGGCGACTCGGCGTGGCGACGATGGCGTCGTGCTCGCGACGGTTCACCGGGTCAAGGGACAGGAGTGGCCCGTGGTGGTGTTGCACCACGCTCAGGCCGACCAGTATCCGCACCGGCTGGCTGAAGACCTCGAGGAAGAGCGCCGGGTGTTCCACGTTGCGATCACACGGGGCGCCGAAAAGGTCGTCGTCGTCGTCGGCGACGAGCCGTCGCCGTTCGTCGAGGAGATGCGCAGCGAGCCGCCCGAACGGATCGCCCGTCAGCAAGCCGCTCGCCCGTCGCGGGCAACCAGCGCGCCAGGCCCGCGACAGGCGTCGAAAGAGACCGCCGCGGCGTTCGAGAAGGGATTCGTGCTCGCGGGGGTCGGGCTGGTTCTCGTCGATGGCGGACAGGAATGGACGATCGAATCGGTCGACGAAGCCGGCACCGTGGCCCGCTTCGGTGGGGTCGTCCGTCGGTTCGCGTTCGGCGCCACGGTCGTGACGCAGGGCCGACAGCGCGGTGCCTTGCGGATGGTCGCGGTGGGTCGGCGTGGGGCGCCGACGGACGCGTCCGTTCGGGCGTACGACCTCTTGCGTCAGACGCGCGAACGACAGCGCAACGGCAAACCCGCCTACGTCGTGTTCGACGATGCGACGCTCGAACGCATCGCGCTCGCGCTGCCGGCGACGCCACAGGCGTTGCTCGCGATCCAGGGAATCGGTCCGGCCAAGCTCGAACAGTACGGCGACGCGATCCTGCTCGCGATCGAAGACGCCACCGCCGGATGAGCGCGAGTCAGACTTCGGGGACCTCGTCGGCCCAGACGACCATCGACTCCAACTGCAGCGCACCGAACGACGTCACCATCGCGACATCGAGTGCGTCGCGCCCGCGTCCGATCAGGACCCGGCCGACACGCGGCGTGTTGTTGCGCGGATCGAACGTCCACCACTGACCGCCGAGGTACACCTCGATCCACGCACAGAAGTCCATGACCGCATCGGTTGGCAGGATGTCGATGTCGGGCAGGTAGCCGAAGACGTAGCGGGCGGGAATGTTGAGCGCCCGGCAGAACGTGACCGCAAGGTGGGCGAAGTCGCGGCACACACCCTGGCGTGATTGAAAGACATCGGCCGCGGTCTTGGTCGAATGCGTCATCGAGTAGCCGAACTGGATGTTGTCGTGGACCCAGTCGCAGATCGCCTGGACCCGGCTCCATCCGGGTGGCAGCGCGCCGAACATGTTGCCGGCCACGTTCGCGAGTTCGTCCGACGGACAGAACCGGCTCGGCAGCGAGAACACCAGCGTCTCCGGAGGGAGGTCTGCCGGACGGACTTCGGCTGCGTCGAACGCGGCTGGGTCGGGGGTGCGTTCGACCTCGATCATCGCGTCGTAGCGCATGATCGATCGGCCGGGCGGGAAGGTCAGTCGTCGAACGGTGTTGCCGAACTGATCGCGATACGTGCTCGACAGCGCCACCGTCTGGTCGTCCCACGACTCGGACAGTGTGTGTACATCGGCGTCCGGCCGCGGTTCGACCTGAACGAGCGCGTGGACATCGGCGAACGCCCACTGTGTGAACTCGCAACCCACATGGACTCGCACGGAGCTGATCCTACGGCGTCTGGCCGGTCGCGCCGGTCGGTGTCGTGAACGGCGGATGAAGCCTGCCGATCGTGAGGTACTGTCACCCGCACGACGGGTGGCAACAGAAGGGGAGCGCGATGGATGAACAACTCAGCTCCGCGGCGCTCGCCGGGCTGATCGCCCACCGGGCCGAGACGCTGCTCGACGCGCTCCCTCGAGCGATCGTGGTCGTCGATCGAGACGGCATCATCGTCGGCTGGAACATGGTGGCGGCCCGCTTCTACGGCTTCGAACGCGACGAGGCGCTCGGCCGGTCGCTCTACGAACTCGTCACGCCTCCCGAGTTCCGCGCAACGGGCAGGGCGTTGATGGACGACGTTCTCGCCGGAGCGACCTGGAGCGGAAACATCCGCGCGCTGCGCAAGGACGGGACGCAGCCACTGACGTTCTCGTTCTTGGCGCCGCTTCGTGATCGTGCTGGCAGCATCGTCGGTGCGGTCGGCGCAGCGGACGATTCGAGTGATCTCCGCCATCTGCAGCAGCAGACGACGGATCTGGCCGACCACCTCAAGCTCGCTCTGTCGGCGGGGCAACTCGGGACGTGGCGCTGGGACATCGAGTCCGGCGTGACGACGTGGGACGACACGATGGAGCACCTGTTCGGACTCGCGTCCGGCGGGTTCGGTGGCACCTTCGACGACTATGTCGCGCTGTTGCATCCCGATGAGGTCGACGTGATCCTGGCGACCGTCGCCGATGCCGTCGATCGCAGGTCGTCGTATGCGATCGAACACCGGGTGATGTGGCCCGACGGCACGGTGCACTGGCTGCAGGGACGGGGGCAGGTGACGCTCGACGCGGATGGCAACGTGACCGGCACGATCGGCTGCAGCATCGACGTCTCCGATCGCAAGCTGCTGGAAGAGACGTCGATCCGACGTGTTCACGACGCCGAGGCGGCAGCGACCCGCGAGCGTCTCGAGCGCGAACGACTCGAGTTCCTGGCGTCCTTGAACGACGTCGCCAACCCCGGTCGGACGCATGCTGACGCGATGGATCGCGTGGCCGCAGCCGTCGTCCCGCGCCTCGGTGACTGGTGCCAGATCCTCTATCGGCCGCAGTCGGGTCCGCAGCGGATGACGCTGGCCCACTCGAATCCCGACCGTGCGGAGTGGGCCCGCCAGGTGCGCGAGAAGTACCCCTACAACCCCGATGGTGTGATGGGCATCCCGGCGGTGATGCGGTCGGGCGAGCCGCAGTTCCTGCGCGACCTGACGTCGGTGTCGATCGACGAGGTGTCTGCCGCGACCGGAGTGGACCGCGACGAGTTGGCGCTCATCGCGCAGGTCCTGCGACTGACGAGCGTGATCACGGTGCCGATGACCACCGGCCGTGGAATGGTCGGGGCGATGCAGTTCGTCAGCGCCGAGTCCGGGCGCCACTACGACGACACCGATCTCGCACTCGCCGAAGCAACCGCTGGTCGCGTTGCCGCCATGCTCGACAACGCGTGGCTGCTCGAACAGCAGCGCCAGATCGCGGCCACCCTCCAGGCCGCGCTGCTGCCGGCCAAGTTGCCGGCCATCGATGGTGTCAGCGTGGCGGTGCGGTACTGGGCGGCCGGCGCGGTCGCCGAGGTCGGCGGCGACTTCTACGACGTCTTCCAGATCGCCCCGAACCGATGGGCCCTGGTGATCGGCGACGTGTGTGGCACCGGCCCGGCCGCGGCCGCCGTCACTGCAGTCGCACGACACACGATCCGCGCCGCGGCGATGCACGGCGCCGGACACGTCGAGGTCTTGCAATGGGTCAACGATGCGATCCTGAGTGGTACGACCGGCCTGTTCTGCACCGTGCTCTACTCGACGATGGAGCTTCGCAGCGACGGTACGTGGCTGTACACGTCGGTTGCCGGAGGCCATCCATTGCCGATGCTGGTCGACGGGATGTCGGGCTCGGGCACGGGTGCCGAAACATCGATGCTCGGCGTGCACGGCACGTTGATCGGCGTCCTCGCCGAGATCAACGTGACGCCGTCCGAGGTGATCCTGCGTCCGGGCAGCACACTCGTCATGCACACCGATGGCGTGAACGACGTCAAGCCGCCGCATGACCTCGACGACGACATGCTGCGACAGCTCGTCGGCGCAGCGGTTGCCACGGCGGGTTCAGCCGATGCGGTCGCCGAACGTCTCGGTGATGCGATCGCGGCGGTGCTGCCGATCCCGGAACGCGACGACGACGTCGCGGTGGTCGTCGTACGAATCGACTGGGATCACACGCCGACGTGACGGCGCCACTGGTGGAACTTGCGGATCGACGCCGCGCTCCAGTTGTCGTGGTCCTCGCCGAACGCCGTCGATCCATCGATCGACCATTCGATCAAGCCGTTGACCGTGTACAGGTTGGGGTTGATGAACCAGCCGAGGCTGTTGCGCGCTCGGCCCTCAGCCGTGAACGTGCGCCCGAGACCGTCGGTGCCCTCCACGACCATCCGCACCGGATAGCCGGTGAGGTCCGAACGTTCGACGACGCGATGGGTGCCCTGCGCGATCGGTGAGAGCTGACTATCTCGGCGCAGGTAGCCGTGCACGTTCTGGGCGCCGCTGCCGAAGTCGCCGCACATCGAGAAGAACCCGTCGTTGTCCGGGCCGACACCCCAGCTGTACGACGCGTAGTCGGCCGGCCCCATGACCTTCGACCCGAACTGGGAACGCACGCCCCACGACCGATCGCGGAAGCCGACGCAGTCGACAGCGATCGTCTCGCCGTCGAGCACGATCGTGCCCGTGGCCCGGGTGGCCTGATCGAAGTGGGTGTGCAGCGTGAACGGCTCGTGCAGACATGTGACATCGAGGTCGATCTGCAGGTCGCCGCCATCGGGATCCTCGTATGCGACGTGATAGCGGTTGAGCGCCTCCAGGCACGTGTACGTGATGCCGTTCTCGAGCACGAGGTCGGTGAGCGGCGTCGTCGGCATCGGCAGGTGCCAGAAGTTCTTGGCATAGCGACATGTCGACGGCTGATCGTCGGTTCCGTCCCACACGTACACGCCGCCGGCAGCGACGCCGAGGTTGGATCGGAAGTACGGATAGAACTGCACGGACAGGTTGCGTTCGGGAATCGCGAACGTGAACCAACACGTCTCGCTCCACTCCGGGCTGTCGCTCGTCGGGGTGTGGAACTCGTCGTCGATATGACTCATCTCGACACAATTGCGACTGTGTGAACGCGTGTCAAGCCGACCACCTCCGACGGGTACGGACGAGCATCGATCGCTACAGTCGCAGCCATGCCAGACGCCACTCCGTTATCCGTCCACGAACCCATCGGCCCCCGCAAGGGAGGCGTGATCGTGCTCCAGGAAGCGTTCGGCGTCAACGATCACATCGAGGACGTGTGTGTCCGCATCGCGTCGGCCGGCTGGCTCGTTGTCGCTCCGCATCTCTTCCACCGCACCGGCGATCCGAAGCTCGGCTACGAGGATTTCGGCCTGGTGATGCCGCACATGAAGGCGCTGTCGCCCGACAACATCACGGCCGACATCGATGCTGCATTCGAATACCTCCAGGGCGAGGGCGTCGACGACGCCTCGACCGCGATGGTCGGCTTCTGCATGGGCGGCACGCTGACGCTGTTGACCGCCACGAGACGGGCGATCGGTGCCGCGGTCACGTTCTACGGTGGTGGTCTGGCCGAGGGTCGCTTCGGGCTGCCACCGCTCATCGACGCTGCGCCGTTGCTGAAGGCGCCCTGGCTCGGGCTGTACGGCGATCTCGACGCGAGCATCCCCATCGACGATGTCGAGCGACTGCGAGTCGCGGCCGCGGCATCGGGGCAACCGACGGAGATCGTGCGCTACTCCGAGGGCGAGCACGGCTTCAACTGCGACCGCCGCAGCAGCTATCACGCACCGTCAGCCGCCGAGGCATGGGGCCGGATGCTGACGTGGTTCGACACCTACATCACACTCGAACCCGCCGACGGTTGACCCAACACGAGCGCTGACCACTCGCCCGACGTTCGTTGATCCAGTTCGACGAGCGGGCCGAGGAACCCGGCAACGAGTGAGCACTGTGGCGGTGAGATCCCACTCAGCGCCAGCCATCCGCCGCGCGCCACGAGCCGAACCAGTTGCGGAGCGAGTTCGACGATCGCGGCCCTGCCGATGTTGGCGAGAACGATGTCGAACGGGCCATCGACCTCCGCCAAGGGAGCGCACGTGGCTTCGAAACGCTTTGCCATGTGGTTCAGCGCTGCGTTGCGATGCGCGGCCTCGACGGCTGCGGGCTTGATGTCGACGGCGACCACCTGCGCCGCGCCCAAGCCGAGGGCGCACAGCCCGAGCACGCCGCTGCCGCAGCCGACGTCGAGGACGCGTTCACCGCCGCGGGTCCGCTCCAACATCTGCTCGACGAGCAACCGAGTGGCGACATGTGCGCCGTTGCCGAAGCCTCCGAGTCCGAGCTCGACCAAGCCGGGTAGCGCTGTCCGATCGTGCTCGGACCACGCGAAGCACACGCTCAGCCGCGAGCCGAACGTGATCGGACGGGTGTGCTCCATCCAGGCGTCCAGCCGGACGCCGTCGTCGGGCCTGACCACGGCCACCGTGCCGTCGGCGCGAAGAGCCGCCGTCAGTCGTGCGGCTGCCGTCTCGTCGTCGACGGCTGCCAACACAAGGCGGCGCGTCTCGCCGACCGCGACGACCTCCATCGAGTGCACGCCGAGGTCGCCGAGGCTGGCGCGAACATCGGCAAGTTCCTCGGCGCTCGTCGCGATCACGATCACCAGGACAGGTTGGCACAGGGCCGAGTCAGGACGACTCTCGGCTCGACGCGGTGCGTCTGTACGGTCTACGTCATGACAGCCGGAACTCGCAATCCACATGCCGGGACGCCGTTCCACGACGACGACGATGCCATTGCGGCAGCCCTCGAGGATGTCAGCATCCCGGCGTTGCTCTGCTCGTTGGTACACATGACCGGCGATCCGTCGTGGGTCCGCAGCGAGCTGCGGCCGCAGGGCGCGATGATCAACGAGCATCAGGGATACATGTCCGACGAGGCTCGGGCCGAGGTTCGGCGGCGGGCCCTGCCGGCAATCGCGGCGTACCGCGAGGCGGGGTGCGTGCCGTTCATCCCCGATGCAGAACTGGCCCACGAGATGATGTCGTTCCTCGCCGCGGGTGAGGTCGAGGACGGCGTCGTGGAGATGTTCCTCGACGACCTCCACCTCGACGGCGCCGACAGCGGGGCGATCGCCTGGCGCGACGAGATTCCCGCCGAGCAGCGGGCCGGTGCGCACACCGTCGTGATCGGCTGCGGCGAATCCGGCATCCTCGCCGGCATCCGCCTCGCGCAGGCGGGCATCCCGTTCACGATCATCGAGAAGGGCGCGGGTCCGGGCGGTACGTGGTGGGACAACCGTTACCCAGGCGCCCGCGTGGACATCGGCAGTCACTTCTACTGCTACTCGTTCGAGCCCGCCCATCACTGGAGCGAGTACTACTGCCAGCAGCCCGAGCTGCGGGCCTACTTCCAGAGTGTCGTCGACAAATACGATCTGGCCCCACACATCAGGTTCGACACCGAGGTGACGGGCGCGACCTGGAACGACGCGACGAACCAATGGTCGCTGGCGTTGCGCGGCACCGGCGGTGCCGCAGGCGCGGAAGCCGTGGAGACGATCGACGCCCGCTTCGTCATCAGCGCGGTCGGTGCGCTGAACCTCCCCAAGCTGCCCGACATCCCTGGCATGGACGATTTTGCCGGCCCGTCATTCCACTCTGCTCGGTGGCCTGCCGACCTCGACGTCACCGGGAAGCGATTCGCCCAGATCGGCGCCGGCGCGAGCGGCTTCCAGCTCGCGCCCACCATCGCCGATGACGTCGAACAGCTCACCGTCTTCCAGCGCACCGCGCAATGGATGTTCCCGAACCCGAACTATCACCGCCATGTGCCCGAGGGCGACGCCTGGGCGATGCGACACCTGCCGTTCTACGGGCGATGGTTCCGGTTCCTGATGTTCTATCCGGCCTCGGGTCTGAGCATCGAGCGAAATCGTGTCGACCCCGACTGGGACGACGACGGCCGTTCGAGCAGCGCCACCAACGCGCAGACGAGGCAGATGTTCGGAACGTGGATCGAATCGCAACTCGTCGATCGGCCCGACCTGCTCGCGGTCAGCATCCCGCACTACCCACCATCGGCGAAGCGAATGCTGCAGGACAATGGCTCGTGGCTGGCATGCCTGAAGAAGCCGAACGTGCGACTGGTGCGCACGGGCATCGAGCGCATCGTCCCGGAAGGCATCATCACCGATGACGGTGAGCTCCACCCGGCCGATGTGATCTGCTACGCCACCGGGTTCCGCCACAACGACTTCCTCGCGCCGATCGATTTCCGCGGCCGCGACGGCGTGTCGCTGCACGAGCGATGGAACGACGAGCCCAAGGCGTATCTGGGCATCACGGTGCCCGACTTTCCGAACCTGTTCTGCCTCTACGGTCCCGGAACCAACCTGGCACATGGTGCGAGCTTGATCTTCCAGTCCGAGTGTCAGGTCAACTACGTGATGAGCGCGATCCACGAGGTGCTTGCCCACAACGCCGCGGCGATCGAGGTCCGCGACGACGTGCACGATCGTTACGCGGAGCACTACCAGAGCGAGATCAGCCAGATGGTATGGGCCCACTGGGCCGTGCAACACAGCCACTTCAAGAACACCGAGGGTCGGGTCTGGACGCTGTCACCGTGGCCGGTCCCGGTGTACTGGGAATGGACGCGAGCGGTCGATCTCGCGGACTATCAGCTGACGTGACCGCATGAACGCTTCGGAGTTCAGAATTGCTGCGCTCGACGAGTCGACGTGGCCGGCTTTCGCGGAGCTCGTCGAGTGCAACAACGGCATCTTCGGCGGCTGTTGGTGCATGGGCTTCCATCCGCAGGACGACGCGATCGATGCCGAGGCGGACACCAAGCGGGAACGCAAGATGAACCGCGTTCTCGCGGGAAGAGCGCACGCCGCGCTGGTGTTCGAGGGCGAGCAGTGCGTCGGCTGGTGTCAATTCGGCGTGCCTGACGAGGTGCCGCGGATCAAGAGCCGCGCCGAGTACGAACGCGGCCGCACGGTCTCACCGGATTGGCGGATCGCGTGTTGCTATGTCGGCAAGGGGCACCGCCGCCACGGAGTCGCGGCTGCTGCATTGGCCGGTGCGCTCGAATTGATCGCCGGCCTGGGGGGCGGCACGGTGGAGGGCTACCCCGAAGACGCGGCGGCGGTGCCGGCCGGCTTCCTCTACAACGGAGCGCTGTCGACCTACGACGCGTTGGGATTCGTGCGCGATCGCAAGATCGGCAAGCACCGCTGGGTGGTCACAACCCGCGTCGAACCGGCGCCGTAGAGCTGCTCATCAGTGACTGGACGAGGCGCCGCACGGTCCGCTCGCGGAGCTCGGTCGCACGGACGATCTCTTCCACGGTGACGTCCGGTGTCGTCGACAGCAGTTCGAGAACCTGCATTTCCTGGGCGAAAGCGTCTCGCACAGACGGAGCGTATGGTGCCCGGGGGTATCCCAACCTCGTGGTGTTCCACAAACCCCCTGATCAGCCCCCTCATGTGGGGGGGATCTCCCCTCGGTCGACGTATACCGGGTCTCGCAGAGAATTGGCACGAATACTCCGAAATTCCCGGCACAGTCGTCTACGCTGACCGCATGTCGAGTCGTGACGGAGCGGTTCGGACGCTGGTGGTCGATGACCATCGCTCGTATGCAGAGGCACTGAGCCTGGCTCTGTCGCGAGCCGACGGGATCGAATCCGTCGGGGCCGTGTTCTCCGTCGACCAAGCGATCGGGAGCGTGCTCGTGAACCGCCCCGACGTTGTCATCCTGGATTGGCAGCTGCCCGATGTCGATGGCATCGAGGGAGTCGGCCGGATCAAGACGCTGCGGCCGTCGACGAAGATCGTCGTCATCAGCGGCCACGCCGAAGGGATCGAACGCATCGCGCTCGCAGCCGGCGCCGCCGCCGTGCTGCCGAAGGAGAGTTCGATCGCCGACATCGTCTCCACGATCCGACGTTGTGCACGCGGCGAGATCGTGACGACGAGCGCGTCGCGATTCGTCGGCGACGTTCAACCCGTCCGGCTCACCCCCCGCCAGGCCGAGATCCTGTGGATGTTGGCCAAGGGCAGAGACGCACCGCAGATCGCTGCCGAGTTGTACATCAGCGTTCACACGGTCCGCGGCTACGTGAAGGATCTGCGTCACAAGCTCGCCGCCCGATCGCAGCTCGAAGTCGTCGCCATTGCCCGAGAGCAGGGTCTGTTGCCGGCCTGAGCTTCAGCGCAGCGGCAGGGTGACCTGAAATCTGGCGCCGCCACCGACGCGATCGGTGCAGTCGACGGTGCCGCCGTGGAACTCTGCAAAGCGGCGGACGAGGAACAGCCCGATGCCCGACCCTGGCCGATCAGCGGGTGCGCCTCGAACATAGGGTTCGAAGATGGCTTCCTTGAGGTTGTCGGGGACGCCCGCACCGTCGTCCTCGACGACGATCCGCGTCGACCCATTCCCGGACGCGACCTCGGCATCGACGATGACCCAGATGGTCGTGCCGGCGCGGGTGTGTCGGATCGCGTTCGAGATCAGGTTGGCGACCATCCGCTCGACGAGCGCCGGATCGGCCCACATCGTGTGCTCGTCGTCGGCGAGGCGAAGGACGATGTCGTGTGACGACCGCTCGTCGGCCTCGATGTCGACGACGCGTCGCACGAGCGTGTTCAGCGAGATCTGGACTCGGCGAGGTGTGATCGATCCGGCGGACGCTCGCTCGGAACTGACCAGATCACCGAGCACCCCTTCGGTGCGTGCGGACTCGGCCAGCAGGCGGCGGGCGAGATCGGGCGCCGATGAGTCCGTGGCCGTCGGATCGCCGGAGACGAGCAGTTCGGCCAGGATTCGAATGGTTGCCAACGGTGTGCGAAGGTCGTGCGACAGAGCGGTCATCAGGGCCGCCTTCTCCCGGTACGCAACCGACAGCTCGTCCACGGACCGCTGCAGCCGTTCGCGCAGCACGCGACCCTCGGTGACGTCGACCACTTGGATGACGAGCCGATCGACGACGCCTGCGGGCCCTGCGACCGCCGCGGTGTGCGCCAACAACCAGCGTTCGCGGCCGGCGCGATCGGTGAATCGCCGCTCGGTGACGCTGGAGGCCATCTCTCCCGACGCGAGACGGGCCAGATTTCGAGACGTCTGAGTCGTGGTGCCCGTCACGCCGAGTTCGACAGCGCCCAGCCCCACCAGCTCGTCAGGGTCGCAACCCATCAAGCGGCCGGCCGCAGCGTTCGCTCGAATGATCACGCCATTCAGATCGAGTTCGGCTGTGGCCAACGGCGTGAACTCGAACATCGTTCGCCACAGTTCCAGCGTCGCCGTCAATCGCTCGAGCGTCGCCGTCAATCGTTCCTGGGCGTTCCGGCGATCGGTGATGTCCTCGAGCATCGAGATGAAGTGCAACGGCTGCTCGGCCTCGTCGAGCAGGAGCGCCACCGTGAGATGGACCCACACGATCGAACCATCGGGGCGGATGTAGCGCTTGTCCATCTCGTAGCGATCGGCTCGACCGGCGAGGACGTCTTCGAGTGACGAGACGTCGAGCAACACGTCGTCAGGGTGGGTGATGTCTTGAAACGTCAACGTACGCAACTCGGATTCGGACCGTCCGACGAGCCGGCAACAGGCCGGGTTGGCGCGAAGGAACGTGCCGTCGGTCGCGACCAGACACACCCCTGTCGGGGCTCGTTCGAACCACAGCTCGTAGACCCGGTCGTTGCGGCGGAGACGGTCCAGTTCGTTGGCTGCGATGTCCGGGCTCAGGACGCCGACGAGGTAGAGACTGGTGCCGTCCTCGGACAGCACGCCGAAGACTCGCATCGTCACCGCCGATGCGCCGGCGACGAGAAGATGGACGGAGACGGCGGCCGCCCCGGCGGTCATCACAGCAGACATGCCGGCTACCAGATCGTCGGACACGACACCAGAGGGCAGGTCCGTCAGCAGCGCACCGACACGCGCGACGCTGGCCGCCAGCGGTCCGAGCACCTCCAGTACCTCGCCCGACTCCGCGACCAGAACTGCGTCGCCGACAGTGCCGAATGCGGAATGAAATCGCACCCGCGCGTTGACGTGCGCATCGCCGGCAACGTCGTCACTGTTCGACGTCATGAGGGTCTCGGTCACGGGCGGGGACGGTCAGCCGGCGTTGACGGTCATCGCCGTGTCGACGGGCAACTGTATTTGGATGCCGGTGAAGTCGACACTGCCACCGAGGCGGGGTTGGGCGTAGGCAACGGTGGTCGCGACCAGTTGCAGCGACACGCTCGAGCCGACGTGGGCCGTGAACGCGATCATCTCCAACGGGACCGTGACCGTGTGGCTCACCCCGTCGAGCGTGACCTCGATCGGCGTGATCTGGTTGCCGAGCACCTTGCCGGTGGTGTCGTCGACGAGTTGTGCGAAAACTCGCGTCGGGCGATCACCTGCGGGCGTCGTGCCCTTGTACGTCAGGGTGAGTTGTGGCGCGCCCATCAGCAGCGACTCGGTGGGTCCGGCAGGGATCTTCACGCTCACCGCGTTCGTTGCCTTGGCGGGGGTGATCGGCCCGACCACACCGCCGAGCACACCACCGTCGGGCCCGACGGTGGTGGGGCCCGCGCCGCCCTTGGCCACCAATTTCAGGACGCCCTTTCCGGTCGCTGTCAACGGTGTGCCAGAGGCCGCGGCGTATGCATCTGCGCTGTACGCGACGCCGTCCTGGTCGACCAGTTCGAATCCGGGCCCGGTGTCGAGCGACGTGTTGCGCTTCAGGTATCGATCGAGCCAGCTCACGATTCGGATGCCTGTTCGCGTCTGGTCGCCGGCGTTGGTGAGGCACACGCCGTGACCACCGCAGAACCACACCATTGCCGTCGGTACCTTGTCGGCGGTGAGGATGCCGTAGTTCGTGACCGCCTCGTCGAGCGTGAACAACGTGTCGACCGTGCTCTGGATCAGCAGCGTCGGCACCTTGATCTTGCTGATCAGATCACCGGGTCCGCGACTTGCGAACCACGCTGCGTCGTCGGCCGAGATGGTGCCCGTCGCGGCGCTGGATGCGTTCGAACTGGTGATGTGTGCGTCGACCGAGCGGTTGGCCGCGGCGGCGCTGAGGATGTTGGCCCACCCGGTCTTGGGCGTGTCGGCCTTGAACAGGCTGGTGGTGAGCGAATGCCACGCGATCACCGGAACGATCGCGTCGATTCTGCAGTCGATGGCAGCCGTCACGAACTGGATGCCACCACCGTACGATCCGCCGACCATGCCGACCCGAGGGTCGCGCGTGGCGTCGAGCTCGGCCTGTGGCCGCGTCGACACCCAGTCGATCAGTTGCTCGACGTCGCGCGCTTCGGCGTCGACGCTGTCGATCTCGACGGTGCCGGTCGATTTGCCGAAGCCGCGCGGGTCCCACGTGAGGACGTTGTATCCGGCCTTCCACAGCGTGGCGATGTTGAGCGCGCCGAGGATGCCGACCGTCTTGGTGTCGGTGTCGCCGGGTGAGCCCCAACCGGGACCCATCAGAACGGTGGGCGCAGTTGCGGTGGTGGCGAGGCCGGGCAGCGGGAACCAGTGAGCGCGGATGACCGTCCCGTCGAACGACGTGACGCTCCAGTCCGTGTCGCTGCCCGAGACAGCCGAGGCGTCGGTCGGGGTCGTCGTGGTCGGTGCGGCGCAGATGCTGCCGTCGGGTGTGGTGACCGGGGTGGGCGCCGTGGTGTCCGAGACGGTCGTGGTGGGGGCGTCAGTGGTGGCAGTGGTGCTTGCGACCGACGACGTGGCCGACGCAGCGGTCGTCGTGGGCGTCGACGTCGGGGCGACGGTGTCGGGTGCCGCTGTCGTGACGGGTGCGGCGTCCGGAGCGTCGCTGGCGCAACCGGCTGCGACGAGCAACGACGACGCGGTGAACAGGACGAGCCAGCGGCGGTGGAGCATGTCTCGATCCTAAGGACGGGGTTGGGAAATGACTGGGTTCTGGATCGTGCCGATGCCCGAGATCTCGATCCGTACCGTCTGGCCCGCGCTCAGCAACCCGGGCGGGTCCATCGCCACGCCGACGCCTGCGGGCGTGCCCGTTGCGATGATCATGCCGGGCAGCAACGTGAACGCGGTCGAGAGGTGCTCGATCAGCTGCCAGCAGTTGTTGAGCATGTCCGACGTCGACGCGTCCTGGCGCAGACCGCCGTCGACCCAGGTCCGGATTCGCAGATCGTGCGGGTTGGCGACCTCGTCGGCGGTCACGAGCCACGGCCCGATGGGGCCGTGGGTGTCCCATGACTTGCCCATCGTCATCGTGGGCGTGGCCCGCTGCCAATCGCGGACGGAGACGTCGTTGACGACGAGGTAGCCGGCGACGACGTCTCGGGCGCGGTCGGCCGTGACCCCGCGGCATCTGGTCCCGATGACGACGCCGAGCTCGCCCTCGTAGTCGACCATCGTCGGCGCGGCGGTGGGGATCTCGATCGGATCGTACGGTCCGGTGACGCAGGTGGTCTGTTTGTTGAACACGATCGGTCGATCCGACGCGGCACGCCCGGTCTCGGCGATGTGGAGGCCGTAGTTGAGACCGATGGCGAGGAACTCGGGTGGGCGCGCGATCGGGGCCTCGAGCCGGACGTCGGCCAGCGCGATCGACGGAGACGACGACACGAGATCGCGGACGCGCTCGATGGCACCGGCCGCGAGCAGGTCGCCGACATCGGTCGGCAACGTCGGGTCGGCGGTCCCGACATCGATGACCTGTTCGCCGTCGACGACTCCGAGTCGCGTCCGGCCGGCGTGGGTGAATTTGGCGATACGCACGGATCTACGCCTATCACAGGTGCGCCGGTACCCTGACTCATCGGCGCATCAGTGGAGGCACGACATGGTGAACAACCGCCCTTCCGAACCACTCTGGGGTCATGAGACCGAGCTGGCGCTGGCCAACTTCCCGGTCTCCGGCCAGCCGCTGCCGCTCGAGGTCGTTCACGCCCTCGCTGCGATCAAAGGCGAAGCGGCAGTGGTCAACTCGATGCTCGCATCCGACGAGGCTGATCGCCGCCGGCTCGACGCGATCAGCATCGCGGCGATGTCGGTCGAGTCCGGCGACCACGACGACCAGTTCCAGATCGACGTGTTCCAGACGGGTTCGGGAACGTCGACGAACATGAACGTCAACGAAGTGATCGCGCATCTGGCCGGTGCGTCGTCCGGCCTTGCGGTGCATCCCAACGATGACGTCAACCGTGCGCAGTCGTCGAACGACACCTTCCCGACCGCGGTGACGATCGCGGCCGTGTTGATGATCGAGCGCAGCCTGCTGCCCGCTGTCGACCGACTGGGCGCATCGCTCGCCGCGGCGAGCCGTCGCTTCGCCGCTGTGGTCAAGGCCGGACGCACGCATCTGATGGACGCCGTGCCGGTGTTCCTGGGCGACGAGTTCGCGGGCTACGCAGCCCAGATCGCGGAAGCCGGCGAGCGCATCGGAAGCGCCCTGCCGCGCATCGGACGAGTTCCGTTGGGAGGTACCGCCGTCGGCAACGGTTTGAACGCACCCGCAGACTTCGGTGCTGACGTGGTGGCCCGAATCGCCCGGCGTCACGGCATCGGGCTGTCGATCGCTCCGAGTCGGTTCGCCGCGCAGGCATCTCGCGACGGCTTGGTCGAGGCATCATCGCATCTGCGCGGGCTGGCCGTCGCGCTGATGAAGATCGCCAACGACATCCGCCTGATGGGATCGGGCCCGTCTGCCGGCCTCGGCGAACTGCGTCTCCCGGAGCTGCAGGCCGGGTCGTCGATCATGCCGGGCAAGGTCAACCCGGTGATGTGCGAGATGGTGACACAGGTCGCGGTGCAGGTGTTCGGCAATGATCACACGATCGCGTTCGCCGGCTCGCAGGGGGCATTCGAACTGAACACGTACCAACCGGTGATGGCTGCCAACCTGATCGCGTCGATTCGATTGCTGACATCGGCCTGCTCGCTGTTTGCCGAACGCTGCGTCGACGGCCTGGAGGCCGATGTCGAGCGCTGTCGACTGCTCGCCGAATCAACACCCGCGCTGGCGACCGGTCTCAACGAACTGCTGGGCTACGACCGCGTGTCGAAGCTCGTCAAGCAAGCCGTCGCACAGCGCCGGTCGCTGCTCGACGTGATCCGCGATGACGACAGCATCGATCTCGCGGCCGCGACAGCCGTCCTCGATCCCGCTCGCGCCGCACGCGGCAATCGCGCGTGACGCGCCGGGCAAGAGACGGCTTGCTACCCTCGGCTTCGTGCCCCGTCTCGCCGGTCGTCTGTTGGCGGCAGCGTTGATCGCGTTCGCCGGATGCAGCGCGTCCTCGGGCTCGGGCAAGACCTACACGGGTTCCCCAGCGAGTTCGCATCTGACATTCGGAGCCACGGTTCTGACGGCGTCGAAGATCTCGATCACCGTGACGACCCCGGTGCTGCTCTCGGCTGACGAGACGGCGAAGCACTACCTCGGTGTGCCCACGTGGACGGTTCACCTCGAGGTTCACAACGGCAGCGCGTTCGAGGCGCCGGTGCCGAACGTGGTGATCCAGTGCAGCGACCTCGTCGTCGGCGCGATCGGTGACGGATCGCTTCACCATGCCGATCCGATCGCGATCGGTGCCACGGTCGATGGCGACGTCATCGTGAGCATGCCCTTGGACGGCGCCGGGGCCGCGCAGGGTTCGGGCGCGGTGGCCGACTGCCCGCACCCGCGGCTGCGATTGATCGAAGGCGAGTACGCAGCGTTCTCGGACGTGCTCCCTCGAGCGTGAACCTCAGAATTCACACTGTTTGACCGGTATCTCCGACCTTCCTGCGCGCACAATGGGGTATGTCGGCCCCCGTCACAGGCGTCTCTCGTCGCCAGTTCCTGCGTGGTGGCCTCGGTGCGGCAGTCGGTTCGATGCTCGCCGCCGGTGTCGTGGAGTCGATCACATCCCACGTCGTCGAGGCCGCGCCGGGCCAGACATCGACGCGAAGCACTCGGGTGTCGATGGTCGGTGACTCGCTCACGTTCGGCTCGGCCTACTACCAGGCGAACGCCTTCACCGATGTGGGCTGGGCCGGGTCGGTCATCGATGCGTACGGCAGTCGCGGCATCCGCACCAAGATCCCTGCCGACAAGCACAACGGGCTGAGGGCCGTCGATTCGATTCGCGCGACGGCCGGCGACTCGAACCTGTGGATCGTCGCCCTGGGAACAAACGACTCGGGCATCTACTCGGCGTCGCATTACCCCGACCTCCTCAACATGATGATGGACCAGATCGGCGACGCATGTCGGGTGATGTGGGTCAACATCTATCTGCCCGCGCTGCCGAAGCGACAACGCGCGTGGAACGCAGCGCTCGACGACGCCGCTGCCGCGCACAATGACCGCGTCTTCGTCCATGACTGGGCATCGATCGTCGCCGATCACGACGAGTGGATGTTCACCGATGGCATTCACAACACGGCGATCGGTTACCAGCGGCGTGCCGACTCGGTGGCAGCGGCTTCGCGATCGCTCGACCAGTTCCTCGCCAACGATCGGTACAAGATCCGCTACTCGTGATCCGCCAATGCGACGAATAAGGTGCGGGACGTGACGAACGACTCGAACGACGTGATCGCCGGTCCATGGCGTGAGCCGGCGCAGATGCTCGACCAGCAGGCCTACGACGGCCACGTCAGCGTGCATGACGGCGAGACGGCAGCATCGCTCGGTCTTGCGGGTGCACCGATCGAAGGTCCGACGCACTTCAGTCAGTTCGATCCGCTGGCGCTCTCGCTGTGGGGCCAGGCGTGGTTCGAGACGGGCTGCATCAGCGCCCACTTCCAGACGATGGTCGTCGGCGGCGAACGGGTGCAGGCGTCCGTGCAACCGACGTCGCCGACCGCGGCTCGGATCGAGGCTCACAAACCCGATGGCATCGATGCCGAGGGCTCGACGGTGAAAGGGGCGTCGGTCTTGATCGGCACCGCGTCGGTCGGACTCGATCCGCCGCCGAGCGAGCTCGACCAACGACTCGCCCGACTGGGAGATCGGGGCGATCTGTTCGTTCTCGACCGCCTCGCCATCGGGCAGCGATCGTCCGAGGGCGATGTCGTCACGTTGACACGCGGTGACCGCAACGGCGATCTGTACCCGTTCTCGCTCGACGAGAAGCTGGCCCGCATCACCGAACCGCATCCGTGGTACACGGCCGACGGTGGGGCATCGTCACCGTGGGGTCGCGCCGTCGTGCCGATGGAGATGATCAGTGTGCTGGCGATGAAGTCGGGCTCGACGTTCCGGGTTCGTACACCGTCACTGGGCCTGTTCCTCGACCTCGAGATCAAGCTGTTGGCGGGGCCGGTGTTCGTCGATCAGCCATATCGGATCAGCCGCGAGATCGTCGGCCTCGGGCAGAGCCGCAAGACAGAGTCCTACTGGGTGCGAACGACACTGACCGACGACGTCAGCGGCGTCGTCGTCGCATCGGTCCTGTTGCACTCGGGAGTCTTCAAGGCGTCGTATGCCGGGTATCCGCAGTGAAGCCCGCGCTGCTGATCATCGATGCCCAGGTGAACATGTTCTGGCCCGACCCGGCCCACGACAGCGTCGGCCTCCTCTCGCGTTTGTCGCAGCTGATCGAAACAGCGCGCGACGCCGACGTCCCGGTGATCTTCGTGCGCAACGGTGGCTCGGGCGACGACCCCGACTTGCCCGGCACCCCGGGATGGGAGATCGCTCCGGCGCTCGAACCAGAGACCGCAACCGCGATCATCGACAAGACCGAAGGCAACAGCTTTGCCGGCACCCCGCTGGCCGCCACACTCCGCGACCTGGGTGTCGACACGGTCGTCGTCGCCGGCCTGCAGAGCGAGTGGTGCGTGTCCGCCACGATCCACGGTGCGGCCGAGCACGGCTTCGACGCAGTGCTCGTCCGTGATGCGCACTCGACCTACGACGGCAAGTTCAAGGCTGTCGACGTGATCGCGCACGTCAACGACACACTCGCGACGACGGTCCGACTGGTGGACACGGACACAGCGTCTGCCTCGTGGTGAAAGCGGTGCAGCCGGTTGCGGTCAGCGCCGAGCCGGCGTCCGATCCGAGCGCTGCCCGTCCGTCGCCCTGGCCATCGACATCGCCATCGACACGGCGAGCTGGTCGGCGAGCGCGATCGCGGCGCGGCGGGTGTCGATCGACGTTCCTGTGTGACCCGCCGGAATGAGCACGATGTGACCGAGCGTCTCGTGGCCGTACTCGACGGGGATGCTCACACCGGTTGGGGGCAATTCGAAGCCGCCCACGCCCAGGCGCATCGACGTCGACACGAGCGATCCCGAACGCGCGAGTGACTGCACTCCTGCCGGGACCATCGTCTCGAATCGACATTCACCGAGGCCCAAGGCGTTGCTCAACATCGCGCTCACCGCGGCCCAGACGTCGTCATGCGAGGCGCCGCTTGCGATCAGCGCCGAGACGTCTTCGAGCATCCGCGCATCGGTCAGGCGTCGCTTCGCGGACGAATGTGCACGGCGACGCCAGGCGCTGATCTCGCTGGCCGCGAGGCCGAGCAGCACCAGGAGCACGACGGTGATGATGTCCTCGTGGGCGCCGATCCGCAGGGAGTGATACGGAGCGGTGTGGAAGTAGTTGTAGGCGAGCGCGGCCGTGACTGCGGTGACGAACCCCGCCATCCGGCCGGCGAACGCGACGACCGCCACGAGGGCGGCGAGGAGCAGGGCGACATTCGTGGTGCCGATCTCGGCGCGGACGGGCGAGAGGACCCCGGCCAGGATCAGCGCGGCAATCGGACCCGCACCGATCGCCACGGCACCTTCACGCTCGGTTGTACTGGCACGCTCGGTTGTTCTGGAACGTTCAGCGGTTGTGTCCATGCGTCTGGTGTACGCCTGCAGCGGTCGGCGCAGGGCGATCCTTGCGCGTTCTTGATGGCCGGACGGCGGATCTTCACAGCTCCTTCACGACGGTCGAGCGATGATCCAGGATCCGATCCGCAGCAGGTTGCCGTCGGGATCGAAGTGGGCGAACTCGCGCAAGCCGTATTCGGTGTCATTGGCCGGGATGAGCACACCGAGCGCGCCGCTGGCGCGCCACTCCGTGTAGAGAGCGTCTGCGTCAGCGACGTAGAGGTAGCAAACGGCACCGTGGGCGTCGGGGTGGAGGTCGGGCGCCGATTCGAGGTGCAGCCACACCTCGTCGCGCTTCGCAAACGCATAGCCACCACCTTCGTACTCGGACACGTCGAACCCGAGCCGGGTGTAGTGGGCGATCGCCGCGTCGAAGCGACGAACAGGCAACACCGGGGCGATCGTGAGAAACTTCTGGGGGTTGCCATCGCTCATCCGGCAAGAGTACGCCGGGTGCGTCCGCGCCGAGACCGCCCTCGGTAGCGTGCCATTCATGAGCACAGACGTCAGATTTTGGGTCGACCCAGCCTGCCCGTGGTGTTGGGTCACCGCCCGTTGGATCATGGAGATCGCGCCGGAACGCGACCTGAACATCGTGTGGGAGCCGATCAGTCTGCTGATCAAGAACAACCCGTCACCGGAGAGCGCGCACCATGCGCCACTGGTCTGGACGTACGGCTTGCTGCGCGTGCTGGAATCGGTGCGCGCGACCGACGGCGAAGCGCGTGTCGGTGACCTCTACGTCGAATACGGCCGTCGCATCCACCATGATCGCGAGCTCGAATGGGATGTCGCTCTCGCGTTGGATGCCGTCGGGCTCGACCCCTCGCACGCTGCGGCATTCTCGGACGAGCAATGGGATGCAGAGATCACGACTCGGATGAACGCCGGTCTCGCACTCGTCGGCAACGACGTCGGGACCCCGATCATCTCGATTCGTGGTGACGACGGAAACGAAGTCGCACTGTTCGGACCGGTGATCACCGGGGTCCCTCCACTGAAGGATTCGTTGGCGCTGTGGGACTCGTTCGTGATGCTGGCTCAGCTCGACGGATTCTGGGAGATCAAGCGCACCCGCACCACCGGCCCGAAGCCGGGCGACCGACCGTAGCCGGCCGCGGCCGGGTCGTCCCCCCGTCAGCGCTTGAGGTCGGGCCGACCGATCGCGTCGAAGATCAGGTTCGAGTAGAACTGAGCGGCCCCGCCTCCGCACGCGACGTGGATGCCGTCGCCACACAGCTTGGTGCCCGCTGACGCAGCCTCCCAGTCGAGCACGACGACGTTGCGATACGTGCCGGGCAGGGCGCGGATACGGGCGTTGTTGGCGTCGATCCACTTCTTCGGGGCCCTCACGGTGAGGAACACCACCTGCGGTGTGAGGTCGGGTGGAAGCTGGGCCATCATCCGCGCGAAGTCCTGATCGCTGACCGATCCGTTCGTGCCGATCTGGATGATCATCACGCGGCCGATCTGGTTGTTGGCGCGCATCGCCTCGATCAGGTCGGCCATCTGCGGACCCTGCCGTCCGACCACGGCGTCGACCGTGATGCCTCCCGCGAGCAGGTCGTCGCGCGCTCCGAGCATCACCGATTCGCCGAGCGCGACCGGGGCGATTCCCGAGCCCGGCGGGGGCACCGTCACGGGTGCGGCGGTGGTCGGCGCGGCCGTGGTGGCTGGCAACGTCGTGGGTGGCAACGTCGTCGGCGTGGCCGTCGTGGTGGCTGCGGGATCGGTGGGGACGCCCGAGCCGGCGGTCACCGTGCCGGGTGGCCCTGACGTCGGGATGGTCGACGTCG
The DNA here is from genome assembly GCA_038227995.1 of Acidimicrobiales bacterium. GTDB lineage: Bacteria > Actinomycetota > Acidimicrobiia > Acidimicrobiales > Ilumatobacteraceae > WLMZ01. The sequence continues at coordinate 36,266 of JBBRPP010000006.1, read as the reverse complement.
TTGCGGTTGTTGTGGTCGTCGATGCGACCGTGCTCGTGGTCGTCGTGCTGGTCGTCGTGCTCGAAGTGCTCGTCGTGGCGGCAGTGATCGAGGGCGGGACGGTCGCCACAGCGATTCCAGACGGTTGCAGGCTGCATTCCAGCGCGCCCACGCACACGTTGTCGGCGACCGCGATGCTCACGCTGGCGAAGCCGAGCAGCGTCGCCAGCCCGGCGATGACAAGTACCAGCCGGCGTTGGTGACGGCGCGGATCTCGACGCGGCTGAGTTCGCAGTGCTTGACCGAGTCGACCGCGTCGCACGGGCGTCTCGACGAAGCGGAAGCTCAGCTCGGTGACCGGCAGCGTGATGGCCATCGCGACGATGACCTGCTTGATGGTCATGTCCACGCCGGCCGACTTGCGGATGATCTCGTAGACCGGCCAGTGGAAGAGGTAGAGGCCGTAGCTGCGCGTGCCGATCCAGTTCAGCACCCGGTTGCCGAGGATCTTGCCGATGTAGGCGCCGCGGTGGACGATCGCGCCGATGACCGTGATGGTGGCAAGGCCGGTGACGAAGAAGCCGCCGCGGAACAGCCATGGGTTGAAGCGGATCCCGAACTCCGATCCCGACCCCGACAGCGTCAGCTTCCACATCATCATGCCGAGGACGACGAGACCGACGACGGCGAAGATGTCGAGCAAATGGCCCTTGCGGCGCATCGGACCCCGCAACAATGCCAACGGCCGCCAGAACATCGCGAACGCGGCACCCAACATCAGGCCACCGATGCGAGTCACGGTCGAGAGGTAGAGCGCATCATTGACACTGATGCAACGACCGAAGATCTGCCAGTAGCCGTGCATCTGCCCTGGCGCGCATTCGACGGCAACGTCACCGTTGACGAACAACAGCCCGACCGCGACGGCGATCAGGGCTGAGAAGCCGAACAGCCACATTGCGATGCGGGGCAGCCGGTCGCGACCTTTGCGCAGCAGGACCACCATCACGATCGGCCAGATCAGGTAGAACTGCTCCTCGACGGCCAGCGACCAGAGATGTCGCAGTGGTGCGAACGCGTCGGACGCGGTGTAACCCTGGCCGACGACGATCTGATACCAGTTGCTGCCGTAGAACAAGCCGCCGAGGAAGTCACCTCGGGTGCGGCCTTGCGGTCGCGGATTGAACAGTGCCAGGTACAGGGCGAGTGCGGCGAGCATCACGAAGAGCGCCGGGAGCAGTCTGCGGGCGCGCCGAAGCCAGAAGGTTCGCAGGCGGACGCGGTTCGTTCGCTCGTGCTCGGCGATGATGAGGAGGGTGATCAGATAGCCGCTGATCACGAAGAAGACCTCGACGCCGAGGAACCCGCCACTCAACCAGGTCTGGTTGGCGTGGTAGATCATGACCCCGATCACAGCGAGCGCGCGCAAGCCATCCAGTCCCGGGAGGTACGGCACATGGCTGATCGGCGCGCGATGCGGTTGGGGGGGAGGCCACGAAGCCACGGCGATCAGTATCGTCCATGCCACCCGTCAGCTTCTGGCACCCCTCACGCAGCCAGCGGTGATCGGGTCAGTTGATCACGGCGTGTTCGTCGACGAACATCCGGACGCGGCCGCGGACGTGGGCCATCGAATCAGCAGCGACTCGCTGGCCGAGCTCGGTGCCGTAGGCGGCATCGAAGTCGGCGCGGCTGTCGAACCACAACTCGCTCACACCGTCGACATCACCATCGGCAAGACCCGCATCGTCGACCGTGTTGAACACGATCCGCCGCACCCCCGGCAGCTGGCGGGCGAGCGGTGCGTGATCGTCGAGCCACCACGAACGGAACTCGGCGGCTGTCATGTCGGCTCGCCGCGACAGCAGGATCATCGCCTTGCACGTCATGCCGGCTTGCCGATCCGGTGCAAGGGCCGACCGCCGACGCTGAGGGCGAGGATCACGAGCAGCTCGTCGGGTCGTGGCGCATCGTCGATGCTGAACGCGATCGCATCCATGTCGTCGAAGACCCAGATGTCGGAGCAGTTGGTGATCGGGACGACGATGCGGGTGCCGGGGCCGCCGAGGATCTTGGTCGACGGGATGATCGCCGGGCCTTTCCCGAGTGCGGCTCGCACCGGTGCACCGAACTTGGGGTGGATCAGGGCCGCAGCGTGCTCGATCTCGCCATTCGATCCGACGACCGCGCCCTTGCCGTAACCACTGACGTCGTCCACCGATCCACCGAGCGCCGCCAGTGCCTCGTCGATGAGTGCTTGGCCGAGCGTTGCGCCGAGATCGACGAGCGGCCCGAGATCGTCGACGTAACGGCCGGCGAACGGGTTCGTCATCACGATGCCGGTGGCTACCTTCCGCCGAAGGCCATCGACGGCGCGTCCCATCTCGATGCGCGTCGTCTCGACGACCGACACAACCTTGCGAATCTCCAGATCCATGTCCGACTCCTCATCTCCAGCGGCGCCCAGCAACGTAGCCGCGGCAGGCCGAAACGTTCAGCCGAGGCGGCGCAGTGGGAAGTCGGTCTGCCGTTCGGTGCTGAGAACGACCGTGGCGTCGGTGAGCGAGCAGCCGTCCTCGCTGACGATGATCGGGTTGAGGTCCATCTCGCCGATCTCGGGATGATCGAACATGAGCTGAGCCACGGCCACGATGGTCGTGACGAGTGCGGCGTCGTCGAGTCCGGCAGCGGCGAGCGCCGGCCCGACATGCGAGTCGTGCAACAGCGCCCGACCGGCGGCCCGTGACAACGGCGCCAGGCGACCGGTGCCTTCGCCGGTAACCGCAGCCTGCATGCTGCCGAGGCCGACGTGGATCAATGGTCCCAGTCGTTCATCGGTGGTGCAGTGGATACGAGCGTCGACACCGGGCTGGGCCATCCGTTGGACGACCAGCGCACGAGCGTCGTCGCCGAGCGCGGACGTGATGATGTCGACAGCGTCTCGGACGGCGTGTGCATCGCCGAGGTCGAGCGCGATCCCGGCTCGGGCCGACCGTCCGACCCGTCGCTTCGATGCCTTGACGACCACCGGGTAGCCGAGACCTTCTGCCGCGGCGACGACGTCGTCGGGTTCGGCATCCACCAACAGCAACCCGGGTTGCATGCTCACCCCATAGGCCGCGAACACAGCGATCGCATCCTCGAACCCGAGCACCACGTCACCTCGTTCGAGTGCCGCCGCGAGCGCGTCGTGGGCGGCCACCGTGTCGACGTCGTCGATCGGCTCGATGATGTCGTCGGCCTCGCTGCTGCGCCACAGGCTGTAGGCAAACATGTGGCCGAGCACGGCGGCCGCCGGTTCGGGGAACGAGAACGCCGGCACCACCGAGCCGGGACTGAGACGTCCGTCCTCGCGGCCGAGCGCGACGGCCAGCACCGGCTTCGGTGAACCGGACGCGGCGCTGTCGATCTCGGCCGCCGGCGGTTCTGATGTCGCCAACGGTGGAGCGTGAATGACCATCACGGCGTCGACATCGTCGGATGACAGCGCGGCCCGAATCGCCGTCGCGAAGTCATCCGGTGTCGACCGCCAACTCAACGAGATCGGCGCGTCGACGACCAGCAGACCCGCCGCCGTCACCGCATCGGCAGCAAGGATGCCGGGGCTGCGCGCGTTGGTGAGGATTGCCACGCGAGGGCCGCTGGGAATGGGTTGGATTTCGAGCACCCGGGCGACATCGAGCATCGCTCGAACGCTCGGAACTTCGATCACGCCCGCCTGCCGATACAGCGCGTTGGTCGCGTTGCCGATCGCAGCGCTGCCGGCGCGCACAGCGACGATCGGACGCTTCAATCCGACTCGACGGGCGATGCGGGCGAACTTGCGCGGGTTGCCGACGGTCTCGGTGTAGATCGCGATCACTCGGGTGTTCTCGTCGTCCTCCCAGAACTGCAGCATGTCGTTGCCCGAGATGTCCGACTTGTCGCCCAGCGACGCGAACCATGAGATGCCCATCGCCACACTCGCGGCGAGCCGCAATACCGACGCGCCCAGAGATCCGGACTGCATCGAGATCGCGACGCCACCCGGTGGGAGGCCACCGCGCACGAGCGAGACCTGGATACCGCCGGGGCGGGGCGGTGACGCGATGCCCATGCTCGCGGGTCCGATGATGCGCAGCCCGTTGCGGCGAGAACGGGCGACGACGGCGGCCATGTCGATGTCCGTGCCGTCGACCGAGGTGACGACGACGGCGCCGCGCACCCGTTTCTCGATGCATTCCGCGAGGGTGGTCTCCAGCGCTGCGGCAGGGACGGAGATGACGGCGAGCCAGACGTCGTCGTCGATGTCGAGCACGCTCGCGTACGCGCGGTGCCCGTCGACCTCCGGATGCGTCGGGTTCACGGGGTAGACGGCTCCGTCGAAACCTCTGGTCGCGTTGTGCCACAGCTCGTGACCGATCGAGCCGTCCCGATCCGACGCCCCGATGACCGCGATCGTGCGCGGCAGGAGCAGCCGGGCGACCGCGCGGCTGTCGGCGCGATGCTCGCGTTCTTCGACGGAATCGAGGAAGTGATCGGTGTCGCTCAACGAGAACTCGAGCTCGGTGAGTCCACTGTCGAAGTGACGCTCGACCGGCCAGCCGGCGCGGCTGAACACGCGCAGCATCGCCCGGTTGTCCGACAAGGCCTCGGCTGTGAACCGCTCGATGCCGTTCGAACGCGCGATGGCAGCGAGGTGTTCGAGCAGCAACGTGGCGATGCCTTTGCCCTGATGCGCTTCGTCGACCATGAACGCGACCTCGGCGTCGTCGCGTGCCTTCCACCGTTCGTAGCTGGCCCACCCGATGAACTCACCCCGATGTTCGACGACGAGTGCGACTCGATCGACGAAGTCGATGTTCGTGAAGTGCTCGAGCTCCTTGGCGTTCAGCGTCGGTTTCGGCGACAGGAACCGGCGATACAGGTTCTCGCGGGGCTGACGCTCATGGAACGCGAGCAGCAGCGGGGCATCGGCGGACGTGATCGGGCGGACGAACGCGGTGTCACCGTCGGACAGCACGATGCTGGTCGACCAGCGGTCGCGTCCTTCGTCCATGCCCGCAGCATGACAGATGCGAGACTGCCGACGTGACTCGACCGCTGCCGTATTCACCACCCGCCGATCCGTCCTCGCCCGCCATCTATTCATGGCCCCTCAGTGCCGCCGCTGGTGACGAGATCGCCGTGCACGGGCGCGGCCCGCTGGGTGCGGCGCGAATGGAGGTTGCTCGCGTCGGGGCCGAGCGAACCGTGGTGCTCACAGCCGACATCCATCTCGCGCCACACGACTTCCCGCCCGACGCAGACGCATGGGGCTGCGACTGGCCGGTGGCCGGTTCGTTCGTGATCGAGTCCGGCTGGCCGTCGGGCTACTACGAGATCGTTGCTCGCACCGCTGATGGTGTCGAAGCGGTCGCGTATGTCGTCGTCCGTTCGTCGACCCCGAACCCCGAACGGCCGCTGATCGTGCTCAGCACGAACACGTGGAACGCCTACAACGACGTCAACGGCACCAACATCTACAACGGGGGAACACACGCCTCCTTCGTACGGCCGATCGCTCCGGGCTTCCTGCGCAAGCCCGACGGTCCGGGCAGTCGCGTCGCTGTCCTCGAACCGCCCGACCCGCGGATGCGAACCCATGTCAACCACATCCGCACCCACGGGCTATCGGCGTGGTCCGGCTCCGCGGGATGGCCGTCGTGGGAAGGTCCGTTCGTGGCGTGGGCCGAGATGCACGGCATCGAGCTGGACTACGCGATCAACGCGGATCTCGAGTTCCGTCCCGAGGTGCTCGACGGTCGTCGCCTGTATCTCAGCATCGGGCACGACGAGTACTGGTCGTGGGGGATGCGTGACACCGTCGAGGAGTTCATCGACGCCGGTGGCAATGCCGCGTTCCTCAGTGGCAACGTGTGCTTCTGGCAGGTGCGACTCGAGGACGAGGGTCGGACGATGGTGGGCTACAAGCAGCGTTTCGAGCAGGATCCGGTGTACGGCACCGACCGCCAGGACCGGCTGACCTCGATCTGGTCCGATCAATTGATCGGGCGTCCGGAGAACTCGCTCACGGGACTGTCGTTCAATCGCGGCGGGTATCACCGCATCGGCCAATCGGTCGGCAACGGTGCCGGCGGGTACACCGTGCACCGACCGGAGCACTGGTTGTTCGACGGCGCCGAGGTCTACCGCGGCGACCTGCTCGGGGCCGCGCACACCGTCGTCGGCTACGAGTGTGACGGCTGCGAGATGAGATTGGTCGACGGTGTCCCCGAACCGACCGGAGCCGACGGGTGCCCGCCGGGAACGACGATCCTGGCGACCGCTCCGGCGACACCGTTCACGCGGGCGACCGCGCAACGGCCGGTTGCCGATGACGCGCTGTCCGAGGTGGAGTTCCATTCCTGGCGCGTGCTCGGGTCACCCGATGCCGCGACCGCGCGCCGGCTGGAGAACGGTCACGCGGTGTTCGCCGTGCGCGACGGCGAGGACGGCCGCGGCACCGTCGTGTCGACCGGCTGCACGGATTGGATCTGGGGCCTCGCCGGCGGCGACGCGACCATCGAGCGGATCACGACCAACCTGTTCGATCGCCTCACTCGATGATCGCGCCGGCGGCGCAGGTCGCGCGGCGTGGCCATCGATCTCAGAGGCTGCTGTCCTTGCCGTAGTTGCTCGCGCCCCACCAGTCGACCACCACGGCGGCCTCGTCGCCGACGACCCACGCGTCGTGGCCGTGCGGAAGTGCGGTGACGTCGCCGGGAAGCGCGTCGAGCTCTGTGCCGTCGGCCATCACGATGTGCAGTTGGCCGGCGACGTGATACTGGAAGTGCGGCGCCTCGCACAGGTCGGTGCCGGCCAGCGGCTTGACGTGCTCCGACCAGCGCCAGCCCGGCTGCAACGTGAGTTGGCCGATCTCGCTGCCGCCGATGCGGAGGATGTCGGCTCGACCGTGGCTGAACTCGCGGGTCTCGTCAGGGCTGGCGAATCCCTTCTGCTCAGCGGCGTCGGTGTGAGTGTGTTGTGCTGTCATGACGTGCTCCTTGTTCGGTTGGTGCGTTGATTCGCACTCTCATGATCGAGGTCGGGGTTTGCAGTTCGCTTGCATCGCCCACTGGGCTACCGTGAGCTGGTGGAGCGGTTGTCCGTGCGTGTGCTCGGCTCGTTCGCCGTGGATGGGCTCGACGAGCGCGCCATCGGCAGCCGCAAGGCGCGATTGCTGTTGAAGTTGTTGGCCTGCGAGCGCGGTGGCGCGGTATCGACCGATCGCATCGTCGACGCGCTGTGGGGCGCCGACGCGCCGGCCAAACCAGCGGATCAGATCAGCGTGCTGGTCAGCCGGATGCGGTCCGTTCTCGGCGGCCGGATCGACCGCACCGACGACGGCTACACCCTGCTCTACGACTGGCTCGATCTCGACGAGTTGATCGAACGCAGCCGCGAGGCAGTCACCCGACTCGCCGCCGGACGCACCGGTGCAGCGCGCGCTGCGGCAGCAGCTGCCGTGCGCCTCGTCACGGGTCGCGTTCTCGGCGACGAAGACGCCCCGTGGGCCGATTCGCTCCGGGCCCAGATCGAACGTGCGGTTGCTGAGGCGCGTCACGCCGGCGCCTCGGCAGCGTTGGTCGTGGACGCCGCCGCAGAAGCTCTCGGCCTGGCAACCGACGCGCTCGATCGCGATCCGTACGACGAGGTCGCACTGCAACTCGTCATGCGCGCCGAATCACGACTGGGTCGAACTGGCGCGGCCCTGACGAAGTACAGCGAGTTCAGGGAGCGTCTCATCGATGAATTCGGCATCGGCCCGTCCCCGCAGACCGAACAGGTTCACGACGACATCGTGCTCGGGACGAATTCGGCAGCAACCGCCGCCGCATCGCGCGTCCGCGGCGAGACGATGATCGTCGGGCGATCGATCGAGCTGGACGAGCTCGATGCTCAGCTCGCGGCGGTCGAAGCGGAATCGCGATTGGTCGTGATCGAGGGAGAGCCGGGGATCGGCAAGAGTGCGTTGGTCGCGGCATGGGTGCCGCGAGCCGAGCGGGACGGCGCGGATGTGCTCACGTGTCGATGCGATCAACTCGGCATCGGCCTGCCGTTGCAGCCCGTGCTCGATGCGGTCGGCGCATGGATGGTGCACCGCCTGGGGGTCGACGACGCTGCGGCAGCGATCCGCGCCGACCCGGTACTGGGCGGACTGCTCGGATCGGATGTGCGTCCAAATGGCCGTGGGGTCGAGGCCGGAACGACGACGTCCGCCGAGGACCCCGTGGCCGGGCGGCAGCGTCTCTTTGCTGCGCTCACTGCGCTGATCGACGGCGTTCGCGGCGAATCGAGATTCGTGATGATCATCGAGGATGTTCGTGAGGCCGACGCCGCGACGATGGCGTGGATCGGCCAACTGGTGCGCACGTGCGGGCGGGTACTGGTCGTCATCACAACCCGCGATCGCGACGTTCATCCGCCCGATGCGACGATCATCCCGCTGGGTCCATTGGATGTTGCGGCAGCGGCCGAACTCGTCGGAGACGACAGCGTGGGGTTGATCTTCGAGCGAAGCGGTGGCAATCCGTTGTTCCTGCTCGAGCTGGCTCAGGTCGCGGACGGGCAACTTCCGGCCACGATCGTCGAGGCCGTGCGGCGGCGCAGCGCGGCGCTGGGTCCGGCCGCGTCGACCGTTCGGATTGCCGCCCTGCTCGGTGCGATCGTCGACCTCGACCTCCTTGCGGCGTGCTGTCGACGACCGATCGCCGAGGTGCTGGATCACATCGAGGTCGCGCTCGGTCACGATCTGCTGGTCGATGACGAACGTGGGCTGCGCTTCCGGCACGACGTCGTCCGCGAGGCACTCGTCGTCGGCACGACGGGCTCCGTCCGCACGTTCGTCCACCGCGAGGCATCGGTTCTGTTGGCGGCACGCACCGACCGCCGGCCGCTCGACGCAGCGCATCATGCCGAACTCGGAGGTGCCGAACACATCGCCTCCGATGCGTTCGTCGAAGGCGCCCGCATCGCTGCCGACCGGTTCGAGACCGACCTGGCCGACGAACTGCTGGGGCGCGCGATCGAGCTCGCCGATTCGCCCCAGGCGCGCATCGCTCGAGCACGCGTGCGGCTCACCCAGCGTGCGCTCGACGCAGCCGCCGCTGACATCGAGATCGCAATCGAGATCAGAAGCTCGGCGAGCGCGCTGGAGCTCGCCGGATGGATCGCCTACTACCGGCGTGACTACCCGACAGCGCGTCGGTACGCGGAAGAGGCAGGCAGCAGCGCCACCGTGCCCGAACTCCGCGCCAGCGCGGCGATGCTCGAGGGTCGGATCCGCCATTCACAGGGTGATCTCGTCGGCGCGGTCGATTGCCTGTCGGCGCCGGCGTCGATCGACTCAGGGACAACGAGTTCGGTCGGCGTCGCGAGGGTGTGGCTCGCCGCCGCGTTGGCGCACCAGGGTCGCGCCACCGAAGCGATCGCGACCGTCGAGTCCGCGGGCGACCCGTCGCTGCTGAGATCGCATCCGTTCGCTACCGGCCATGCGTGGTTCACGCGCTGCCTCGCAGCTGGGATCTCCGGACAGTTGGCGAACGCCTTCCATGCTGCAGAGCGCCTCGATCACCACGCCAACAGCACCGGCGTCGGCGGTGTCCGCTTCCGGCCGTTCGCGTTGAACCTGCGGAGCTGGCTCGAGCGCTCGGTGGGGAACCTCGAACTCGCATGGAACTTGAGCGAGCGGGCGCTCGATGCGGCCGGCCGTGCGTCGTTCGAGGAACCGGCAGTGCACGCACGACTCGATCAGGTCGAGGTGCTGTTGGCGACGGGCCAGCTCGACGCTGCGGAATCGGTGCTGCACGTGGCGATCGAACATCAGGCGCCGTCGTGCACGATGGCGTGGCATCAACAGCAGCGGGTGATGTTGCTGTCGGGACGACTCGCACTCCTCGCCGGCGATGTTCATCGAGCCGGCAATTTCGCGACCGAACTCGCGGCGGACGCGCGCGGCCGATCGTCGCGGCGGCACGAAGTCCTCGCTGCGCACCTCGGCCTGCTCGTCGCATGCCACTCGGGAGCATCTCCGACCGCCGACGATGTGGCGACGCTGCTACCGGCGCTCGATCGACTCGCCGCGCTGGACGCATGGCAGCTCGTCGCCCAGCTCGCGTCAGCGAGTGGTCTCGCCAGCCTGTGGCCCGAGGCGCAGACAAGAGCCAACGCACTCATCGCCCAGGTGCGAGACGTCGAGCACCTCGATCCCGACCTGGTCGAGGCGTGGATCACCTCGACGCTGAACGGTCTCATGCGTTGAGTCTGATGACGATGATCGAACGGATCAGTGGTGGGTGGTCGCATCCGAGCAGTTCGAGGCAGCGCTCGCGCAGTGCCGTGCGCCGCCGCTGATCGAGTGTCGTCACGAAGGGCGCCATGTCGACCATCCCGAGCCGCCAGTCGACGAGCGCGCCCGCATCGAGATCGGGAACGCGTACGAGCCGACGTGCAACGGAGCCGATCACGCCGGCGGTCGCCATCTCGCGTTGTGCCGACTCGACGGTTGCCAGCATCGGCATCGCATCGTGACGGAGCCGATGCATCCAGTCCGACGGCTGCCAGCCGAACTCGTGTGCGGCGGCACTGACAGCGGTCTTGACAGGATGGTCGTCGTCGGCTGCGTACGCCGACGCGACCGCAGACCCGCCCGGTCGGGTCACCCGCGCCATCTCGCGGAGGCCACGCGCAGGGTTGGTCACGTGATTGAGGACGAATGCAGCCACCACGACGTCGAACGCGCCGTTGCGAAACGGCAGCGACAACGCGTCGGCGACAACGGCCGGGGGACGCTCGCCGGCTTCGAGTCGGAGCATGCCGGCCGCGAGATCAGAGGCCGTCACACGCGCGCCTGCCGCGACGAGCGCGCGCGTTGCGGCGCCCGTGCCGGCACCGAGATCGAGCGCGGATGCTCCGTCGATCGACGGAATCGAGTCCACGAGCGTGCGCGCGAGGTGGTCGTAGATGCGCGACGGGCCGTCACGCCATGCCGCGGCGCTGTGCGAGTAGCCGTCGGCCAACGTCGCGACGTGCTGGGCCGCGTTGCTCACAGATACTGCGCTGCGTCTCGTGCCCGCTCGCACCACCACGCGAACTCGGCGTCGCTGCCGAAAGCCTTTTCCCAACCGAACTGCACGAGGGCACCCAGCAGACACAGCGCGACCTGACGCTGCCACCAGCCATCGACATCGATGCCGTTCCGGACGAGCGCGACGCGGAGGACGTCGATGGTGTCTTCCTTCGACATCGGTATCCGCGCCGAGTTCAGTGCCAGGTACCACGCGAGTTCGTGGCAGATCGGGCCCTCGCCGGGGTACGACCAGTCGATCAGCACCGTCCGACCATCGGCCGCAGCCCCCATGTTGCCGAACTTCCAATCACCATGCAGGAACGTGGACGGTGTCGTGCGCAGTGCGGCGGCAAGTTCATCGGTGTCGGTTCGCAACAGTTGCACCATTGCGGCGACGTCCGCCGGGGCGCGCACCGCGAACTTCTCCCAACCCTCGGCCGCGATCTTCGGGACGATGGCCGGAAACCCCAGCCGTCGCTCGCTGTCGACGGCGGCCCAGCCGAACGGTTGCCAGCGGGTCTGATATGGCAGCAACCCGATTTCGTCCTTCCAGTTCCATGCCCGCGCCGAGATGCCTGCGAGGTGATCGATGAATCGCAGGTGGTGCTCGACCGGCACGACATCGTCACCCGGCGGCACCATGACGTGGGTCAGGTCGCGCATCAGGATTGCGGCGCCCCACCCGTTGCGGCCGATGCCGCGAGCGACACCCACCGTGCCGTGCTCGACGAGATCCGGGGCGAGATCCATCAGCCCGGATTCCCAGACCACCAGGGGACGCGGGCCGAGGTCGCCGAAGCAGCGCATCGTCCAGTCGTCGTCGACGTGGACGTACTTGACGATGTGTGGCTCGCCGCCGATGGTGACGCGTTCGAAGTGGCTGCCCGACTTGGAGTCGGTCGTCGAGAACGGAGCCCGATCGGATGCATCCTGCAGCAGTTCGTCGATCGAGTCACACACGTGTCGCCGAGTGAGGGTGACGTCGGACATCCTTCAGCCCTCGGCGCCGAAGCGAGGGGCGTTCATCTCAGCCAGGAGAGCGGCGGGCCACCGCCCGCCGCAGAAGACGTGGTCTTCCGTGATGCGATCGGACGCTCGGTCGACCGTCAGCAGGTGGGCGTGATGAGCTCCGTGCTGCACGTCGTCCTCGATCCAGGTCTGGAAGTACTCGACGACTTCGCCGGTCGACGTCGCCTGCCGGCGCAACTCGGTGAATTCGCTCTCGGCGGCGAACCAGCGGGCGTACTCGGCGCGCACCGCGTCGTCGCCCCGCAGGACGAAACGCCAGCCGGGCACCGTTGCGTCGAGGACGACGGCGCTGTTGTAGATGTCGATGGCTTCCGCCATGCGCGCTTGTCGAATCGCAGTCAGGAACCGGTCGACAGCGGTGGTGGGGTTGGTGATGGTGTCGGTCATGCGCCCATCCTCGACTTCGCGGTTTGCAGCGGGTTTGCAACGCCACACGAGCTGCGTCAGTCTCGCGCGTCGCGCTCGATTCGGGTACTCTCGACATCGACCGCAGCACACGAGGACGAACGTGACAACCACCCCGCACGAGATCCAGATCGGCCCAGCCGGGCCATCACTGCCCGCCGGAGCCTTGCTCGGCGTGTCCGTCGCAGCCGATGCCCCCGGTGTCGTCGTCGCCGAGTTCGACGATCGCACGGTCTCGCTCGATGGCGACTGGTTGCGCGACAACTGCCCATGCGACGAGTGTCGAATCGTCCAGACCGACGAGCGTCGGTGGCAGCCATGGCTCGTTCCTGAACCGGCCCGCGTCGCCAGTTCGTCCGTCGCCGATGGGGCGCTGCGCGTCACGTGGACCAGCGGTCACGAATCGACCTATCCAGCCGGCATCTGGACCCGCATCGACAGGGCCAGTCGCCGTGGCGCGTACGCTGCCAACCTGTGGGAAGCGGGCCACGAGCTCGAGCGCTTCGATCATGACGAGGCGGTGGCCGACAGCGTCATCCGGCGCCAACTGTTCGAGGCGTTCATGCGCGATGGGGCCATCGTCGTCACCGGCGCACCGACGGTGCCGGGCACGGTCATCGACTTCGTGCGTGCGTTGGGGCTCACCCTGCGCGATTCGTCGCTGGGGCTGATCTTCGACGTGATGGTCAACCCTGCTGGCTTCAACGTCGCCTACACCTCCGAATACATCCCGCCGCACAACGACAACGCGCAGTACACCGAGCCCCCCAGTGGTCAGGTCCTGGCGATGCTGGTCAACGAGGCCACCGGCGGCGAGAGCGTGGTCGTCGACGGCTGGTCGATCGTGAGCAAGCTCGAGCGCCTCGATCCATCCGCGGTCGATGTCCTGTCTCGGGTCGCGGTCGGTCACCGCCAGTACTCGACGACGGCCGAGGGCTTCAGTCGCCAGCCGCTCGTGAAGCGCGATGCCAACGGTGCGGTGAGCCATCTTCGGTTCTCCAACCAGCTTCGCCAGCCGTTCGCGTTCGACCACCCCGACCTCGCCGAGTGGTACCGGGCCTACCGTCTGCTCGGCACGATGATCGCCGATCCCGCCAACCACGTGTCCTTCCGCCTCAATGCGGGCGACATGCTGTTCGTCAACGGCTACCGAATCCTGCATTCGCGCAACGCCTTCCAGGTCGACGGGCCGCGCCACTTGCAGGATGTGTACTTCGACGTCGACGATGTCGTCGGCAACCTGGCCCGGATGACGGGCGAAGCCCAGAACGCGATGATGAACGAGATGGTGAGCCCATGACACTTCAGGACCAGTTCGGCCAGGTCGACTTCACGTCGATGGATCACGGCACACGCGAGGACTACGAGCTCGTCTTCGCCCACGAGAAGCACCAGATCGACACGCAGGCAGATCGCGTGATGGATTGGTTGCGGCAGATGGACGGCGCATCGCCGTACAAGATCTCCCGCCTCGACCACGTCCTGCAGTCGGCGACCCGCGCCGAAGAAGCGGGTGAGGACATGGAGACCATCGTCTGCGCGCTGTTGCACGACATCGGCGACGTGATCGGCACCGCCAACCATTCGCAGGTCGGCGCGGCGCTGATCCGCCCGTACGTCAGTGAGCAGAACTGGTGGGTCGTCCACCATCACGGGCTGTTCCAGGGCTACTACTGGTTCCAGTACTACGACCGTGATCCCAACGAGCGCGACCGGTTCAAGGACCATCCGTACTACGACGCAACGGTGAAGTTCTGTGCCGACTATGACCAGAACTGCTTCGATCCCGACTACCAGCACAAGTCGCTGGAGTACTTCGAACCGATGGTCCGCGAGCTGTTCGCACGCACGGCATCCGGTGATCTGTAGGTCGTGGACGTCCGCTTCTTCTTCGACCCCGTCTGCCCCTGGACGTGGATCACGTCGCGGTGGATGGTCGAGGTCGCCGAGCAGCGCTCGATCGGCATCACGTGGGAGATCTTCAGCCTGCGCCACCGCAATCGTGACAACCCTGGCTATGACTGGCTGCGCGACGAGATGGATGCGCAGTTTCCCGGGTTGCGCATCATCGAAGCTGCGCGCCAGCGGTACGGCAACGCGGCCGTCGATCGTCTGTACACGGCGTTCGGCACGTTGATCCACCACGACCGCGACGACAACCTCGCCAGGTTGGCCGCAGGCGTTGCTGCTGCAGGCTTCGGGTCGGATCTGTTGGCCGAGGGTCAGAACGCTGCGTGGGACGACGCCATCGTCGCCAGCACCGAGCTCGGTCGGAGCCTGATCGGCGACGACGGTGGTATCCCGTTGATCGTGATCCCGGACAACCCGGTGATCCTGTTCGGCCCCGTGCTCAGCCCGGCCCCGACAGGACCCGCGGCCATCGAGTTGTGGGACGCATTCGTGACGCTGGGCAAGTTCCCCGGGTTGTACGAGGTCAAGCGCACGCGAGACGTGCGCCCGATCTTCGGGAGCCGACCGTCAGTCGAAGGCCTTCCGGTCTGAACCCTTGAGGCCGCCGCCGAAGTAGTTCGATGTGCCGTCATCGCGCAGTTCCTCCGCTGATCGCACGAGCGCACCGTAGGCCGACCACGCAAACGCACCGCCGGTCGAGACGCGGCGCACACCGGCGGCCGCGAGTTCGGACACGATCGGCCCACCGGGAAGGTTGAGGACGTTCACCGGAGCGCCGACCTCGGTGACCACGCGGCCGATGTCCGCGATCGTGCGCAGGCCAGGCGCGTAGACGCAGTCTCCGCCGGCATCGCGATAGGCGATGAGGCGCTGGATCGTGTCGTCGAGATCCGTGATGCCGTGCAACAGGTTCTCGGCCCGCACGGTCAGCGTCATGCCGTGAGCGTGCGCCGCCTCAGCCGCCGCGGCTGCTCGCTCGGTCGCGGCCGCGATCGAATCGATCGCGTCCGTCGCCGGATCGAAGTCCTCGATCGAGCAGCCGGACGCGCCGGCCTCGGCCAGCAGATGAACGGTCTCGGCAACGCCGGCGGGTGTGGTCGCAAAGCACCGTTCGGCGTCGACGTTGAGCGGCACGCCGACGGCGCCTGTGATCGCCGCAACGTGAGCGACCAGTTCGTCGCGCGTGACGTGCATGTCGTGTTTGCCGAGGCTCGCCGCGTGGCCGGAGCTGGTCGTGGCGAGCGCGGGAAACCCGAGGTGTTCGAGCAGTCGGGCCGAACCGATGTCCCACGGGTTCGGCATCAGGAACAGTCCGGTCTCGTGGAGTGACCGGAACTGGTGGCGGAGGGCGGCGGTGTCAGCGGACATGGCCCAAGCCTCGCGCGCCCGAGCCAACCGGTCGATCGCGATTCCTTGGGCGAATGGTTGCCAATGATGCAGTCACGATATATCGTGACTGCATCATCACATTCGATGATCACAACACAAGGAGATGACATGGACCCCAGATTCCATGAACATGAACATGAAGGACGTGGGCCCCGACAGGGTCGGCGTGACCGCGCGATGCGCGGTGGTGGACCACGTGGTGGCCATCGTGATGGTGGCCACGGCCGGTTCGGTCGCGGCGGTTTCGGTGGCTTCGAGGAAGCGATGATGGGCCGCGGCCCGCGCCGTGGTCGCGGCGATGTCCGGACAGCGGCGTTGATGCTGCTGCTCGAACGTCCGATGCACGGATACGAGATGATCCAGGAGATCCGCAGCCGCAGTGGCGAGTCGTGGAGCCCGAGCCCGGGCGCCATCTATCCAACGCTGCAGTTGCTGCTCGACGAAGGTCTCGTGACCAGTGATGAGACAGAAGGCAAGAAGGTCTTCCATCTCACCGATGCCGGTCGCACCGTGGCCGAAGAGCTCGCCGCCTCGAAGACGGCGCCCTGGGATCAGGCATCAGCCGATGCCGGTGACTCCGGAACGAACCTCCGCCACGCGATCGCTCAACTGCTGGGTGCTGTCCGGCAGACGTTCGGTGGCACCGAGGCAGAACGGGCCAAGACTGCGGAGATCCTCCTCGAGGCTCGTCGCAAGATCTACACGATGCTCGCCTCGGATGAGGTGTGACCGTGTGCTCGACGTGACCGGTTGATCCAGACCGGCCACGTCGGCGGTGTCGGCTACGTCGGCCGCGTCGGCCACGTCTGCCGCGTGGATCGGAATATTTGGTGGGGTGCAGCCGGTTGGCCCCCGCATGAACGTGCTCTACACCGCCACAGCCCACGCGACCGGAGATGGCCGTAACGGCCACGCCACATCCGACGACGGAATCCTCGACTTGGATCTGCGGATCCCCAAGGAGATGGGTGGCGCCGGTGGCGCGACGAACCCCGAGCAACTGTTCGCAGCGGGCTATGCCGCCTGCTTCCATTCTGCGCTGAAGGTCGTCGCTGCTCCGGACAAGCTCGATGTCAACGGCACCGAGGTGTCCGCATCGGTCGGCATCGGCATGCTCGACAGTGGAGGATTCGGGCTGACGGTCGAACTCGACGTGTCGGTACCGAACCTCGATCGCGCCGCGGCAGAAGCATTGGTGGCGAAGGCCCACGAGGTCTGCCCGTACTCGAACGCGACTCGCGGCAACATCAACGTCACGCTGACGGTCGTCTGAACCGACGCGCCGAGCGAGGCGTTCAGGGTTCCTGGCGGCCGACCGTGGCTCGGATCAAGACAGTGGTCCAGGTCCGGAACGGACGCCACGTCTCGGCCAGCTCGGTGATCTCGGCGGCGGTGACCGGGCGGCCGAAGCCGTAGAGACGACCGACGGCGTCGAGCAACCTCGGTTCTTCGATCGCCAACTCGTCGGTGAAGCCGAGTGCTCGGATCTCGATCAGCGATGCATAGAAGGGGCCGATGCCGGCGAACTGCAGGAGTCGCGCCCGTGCGGCTTCGGTGCCGCCGGCGCGCAACTGCATCGTGTCGAGTTCGCCCGCTCGTGCAGCGTCGGCAATGGCATGCAGGCGGCCGATCTTGACTCGATCCAGACCGGGAAAGCTGTGAACTGCGAGCAGCTGATCTGGCGTCGGAAACGCGGCAACCTCCTGCCCGGCGAGATCGAAGACCGTGCCGTGCTGTGCCGCGAGCTGCTGACGTACGGGTCCCATCTGGCGCGCAGAGCGGCGCGACGAGATGATCGCCCACGTCGCGGCTTCGTAGGCGGAGTGGAACAACGGCGGCCTGAGTCCGAACGCGATCTGCTGCAGCCGGCCGATCACCGGATCGCGCCGGCCGATCTCGCGAAACCCTTCTCCGTCATGGTCCAACGAGAGCACCCGCGCGACCTGGGCGACAGCAGCAACCGGTTCTCCCGCGACGACGGTGCACCCGACCGTGTCGGCCGCCGGCTGGCGGACCTCGACCGCGCCGTGACCGCTATACCCGTCGGCGTCGATGCAGAACGCGAGCCGCATGACACCGTCGAAGCGCTGCTCGTGGCGATGTCCGAAGCCCATCATCGCGACCTCGGCCAACGAGAAGTCGCCGCGGACGGGAATCGAAGTCGTGGTGCGGGAAGTGGGCTTGTTGGCGACGCATGCGGTGCTCATGCACCAATCGTGATCCGGATAACCGGTCGGGATGTGACCGGTTTGCGCCGACGGACCGATCATCGGCGGAGTCGCCGGTCGAGTCTCGATCCAAAATCAGCCACGACCCTGTCGCGCCGCGGAATCTCCGGGGCGCGACGCGAGCTGCAGGCGTTCGGCGAAGTAGCGCACGATCGCGTCCCGTGCCTCGATGGTCGGCTGGCCGGCCTCGTCGATGAGGCTCGTCGTGACGACGCTGTGCGGAACGCCGACCCAGCCGCGGTCTCCCGCGGCCGAATCGGGGAGCACCGTTGCGACGAATCGGTCTCCGAGTTCGCTGGCGAAGGCTTCGAAGCGCGCGGCTCGGCAGAACGTGTCACCCTCGAAGCGGTACGCCAGCACGGTGAGGTCGTCGTTGTCGAGCCGCTGCTTCACGGCGCCCATGTCGTCGGGCGAGACGAACGTGCCGGCCGGATCGTCGAACGGCAACGACGGCTGCGACATCACGGCCGCGAGCACCGATGGTTCGAGCATCATCGTGAGTGCGAAGTTGCCGGTGAAACACATGCCGATCGCCCCGACACCCGGCCCGCCGCAACGCTGGTGCGCGTGGGCGGCAAGGCGTCGCAGCCACAACGCCATCGGGCTCTGCTCGCCGGCCGCGAACGCCTGGAACTCGCGTCGGACACAGGTCGACCGCATCGCCTCGCCGGCGAGCTCGATCGTCGGAGCGGCGCCGTCGCGGCCGAACAAGCTCGGCATCCACACCGTGAATCCGGCGTCGCGCACCCACCGCGCGAATCGGGCGACGTGTGGGGTGATGCCCGGCATCTCGGTCATCACCACGACCCCGGGCCCCGTGCCGGCGACGTACACGCGCTTCGTCTCACCCTCGAACGTGAGGTCGTGCTGGCCGAAGTCGTCGAGTGAGTCGCGGTCGATGTCAGTTCTTGCGGTCATCGCTTCCTCCTTGGTTGTGTGAGACGCAGCCTGTCGATGTGCTGGCTCCAGAGCCGACGGGCTCGGTCGGCTGGCTGATCGACGACGCCGAGCTGGATCATCGCGTTGGCGGTGACGCCGATCGAGAAGAGGTCGAACGCTTCGTCGATGGCGTCGACCGACGTGATGATTTCGCCCGCTGCTTGGCCGTCCTCGATCATCGATCGGATCGCTGTGACCCAGCGGCGCATGTCGGATCGGATCACCTCGCGAAGCGGGCCGGGCTGAGCGTCGAGCTCGAACATCGCGGCCGCGAAGAAGCACCCGCCGCTCAGGTTCGGATCGGCGAGGTAGTCGAGCCACACCGAGCCGAGCGTGACCAACCTGGCGAGCCCGGGCGGTGCTGCGATCACGGGCGCGAAAACCCGCTCGTCCAGAACCTTTCTGGCCCGAGCGGTGATGGCCGCCTGGAGATCGTGCTTGCTGCCGAACAGCGTCGAGATCCCGGCCTTGCTGACGCCACTCGCTTCGGCGAGCTCGGCCAGCGAGAAACCTTCGAGACCCTTCTCGGTTGCCAGTCGAACCCCGGGCAGAAGGATGCTCTCGCGCGTGCGATCACCGCGGACGCGGCGGCCGTCGAGCGCAGAGCGCCGGTCTGACGCTGATGGTCGTTGCGGGGGAGCGGTGCGCATCCAAACAAGATAGACGATCGATCGTATGTATATCGAGGCGGACTGATCAGCCCGTCGGCGGGTTGCGACGTTCGTACGGCTGGCCGGCGAGGTTGTGGCGGAACATGATCGACAACCGCGGGCCGGCGGCGTGGGCGACCTTGGGTACACCGTGTTCCCAGTCGTGCTGACACGACCCGCCCATGACGAACAAGTCACCGTGTCCGAGCCGGTACGTGCGTGACGGCCCGCCGCCGCGCGGACGGAGCTGGAACGGTCGCGGAGAACCGAGGCTGACGATCGCGACGGTCGGGTCCTCGTGCGTGTAGCGCTCGCGGTCGCCGTGCCACGCGACGGAATCGCGCCCGTCGCGGTAGAGGTTGAAACCAATCGTGTCGAACGGGCGCGAGTACCGATTCGTCATCGCCGTCCGCATCTCGGCCAGCAACGGAAGGGCTTCGGTGGACCCGTCGCCGCCGTCCCACCACGCGGTGAGCCGGGGCTCGGGGAGCAGGCGGTCGTACATCACGACCTCACGCTGGCGCCATGCGATGCGATCGGCGAGGTCGGCAAAGACCACGTCGGCGCCGGTCAGCCAGCCCGCGCCGAACTCGATCCACGAGTGTTCGTCGAGCCATGTGCGCTCGACGGTGGCGAACTCGCGGTCGAACCTCGGCGACTCGACACCGAACAGGCTCGTCTGGAACGTGAGTTCTCGGCGCGTCAGTGTTGGACACGTCAGTGCTGGGCACGGCAATGCTTGACACGGCACATCGGCTTCGATCGCGGCGACCACATCACCAGTCTCGCGAATCGAACGAATGTTCGCAACACCGATGATGTGATCGCCCGCCGATCACGCGGCGATGAAGATCGACCACGAATCCGGGATCTCCTCGACCCCCGCAGCCTGCAGCAGTCGAATCGCACGCCGGGGAGCGACCGGCTGGTGGCGCAAGGTCCATCCGGCGTTGGCCATTTCCTCCAACGTGCGGTCTGCCTTGAGCCCGTTGTGATGCGTGCATGAGGCGACCAGATTGGTCCACGTGTTCTGACCGCCGCGCGACTGAGGGACCAGGTGGTCGATCGAGTTCGCTCGGCGACGGCACGGATTGCCGGCAATCGTGAACTGACACTCGTATCCGTCGCGGAGCAGGACACCGTGACGCGTACACGTCGGTGGCTCGTGACGGTAGGCCCAGCGCGCGGTGTGCACGAGCAGGATCACCGAGGGGATCGTGACCGCGATCGACGGCGAGCGCATCACGGTCACCGAGTCATCGGTGGCCGCGACCGCCTTGCCTCCGAGCAGCAACTCGCAGGCCTCGCGGAACGAGACGATCCGCTCTGGTTGGTAGGTGGCGTCGAGGACGAGTACGCCGCGCATCGCGGGCCTCCTTTCGCAAGTGATGGTTCATGATGGTGGGGGACGGCTGAGCCGGGACGAACCCGGCTCAGCCTTTGTAGTTGAGCACCGCGGTCAAGCGGTGGAGGGGGCGGATGAGATCGGTCTGGTCGGCCATGACGTTCTCGATCGATTTGTAGGCGGCTGGGTGTTCGTCTACGAGTCGTGCGGCCGACCCCGACAACCATGTCCGGTCACCCATCGCCTTCGTCAGTGACTTCGCGGTGAGTTGCTTCTTGGCCTGCGTCCGCGACATCCGCCGCCCGGCACCGTGCGAACACGAGCACCACGAGTCGGCGTTGCCGAGACCCTCGACGATGAAGGTGTCGGTTCCCATCGAGCCCGGGATGATGCCGAGATCGCCGCTGAAGGCGCGGATCGCACCCTTGCGGGTCACCCACACGGAGCGCTCGACACCATCGATGACGTGGGTCTCTTTCTCCGAGTAGTTGTGGTGGCAGTTGATGGTGGTGACCACGCGGCCCTTGCCGACGAAGCGGAACAACTCGTTGGTCATCGTGCGGAACATCGCCTCGCGGTTGCCGAGCGCGTAACGCTGCAGCCACAACAGGTCGGTGATGTAGGCATCGAACGCCGGTGTGCCCTGAACGAGCCACGCGAGGTCCTTGTCCTCGAGCCGATGGCCCTGGACGACGTCGGCGAAGTCCTTGGCTGCTGTGGTGATGTGGTGCTTGGCGATCTCGTTGCCGATCCCGCGTGAACCCGAATGCAGCACCGTCCACACCCGGCCGTCCTCGTCGAGCGACAGCTCGGCGAAGTGGTTCCCGGATCCGAGCGTGCCGAACTGCACCAGCGCCTTGCGCTTCTGCGCGACGGAGAAGTGTCCGGGCATCCCGGCGTCGTCGAACCAGCGGGCGGCGAGCCGCGTCGACTCGTCGTGCGACTGGCCGATTCCGGCTGGAACGGTGGTCGCGACTCGGTCGAGCAAGGGCGCCAGGTCGTCGGGCAGATCGCCGGCGGTCAGGTCGGTCATGGCCGCGGCCATCCCGCATCCGATGTCGACGCCCACTGCCGACGGGATGATCGCACCGTCGGTGGCGAGGACCGAGCCGACCGTGACGCCGTAACCGAGGTGAGCGTCGGGCATCAGGGCGACGGGACCGGCGAGGATCGGCAGACGGGCCGACGCGGCCGCCTGGCGGATCGTGTTCGCATCGATCTCGGTTGCCCAGTTGCGGAGGTTGGGCGCGGCGAACTGCCCCGCGGCAGGGAACATGTTGAAGCCGGTCGTGGCGTCGGGGATGTCGTGAGCGTTCATGGCAGTCGTACTTCGTTGGGGGTGACCAGGCAGGTTTGCCCGGTCTCGCAACGTACCCCGCACGAGCGCGGTCGTCGGTCCGATTTTCCGTGACGTCAGCATGGTCGCGGTGATGGCGGAGAATTCGCACGATGACTCCCCCCTTTCGCTGACGGCGTGCCCCGTAGCATCGGCGTGTGGTCGACGATTCGAGCGAGCAGATCCGCGTGCGCTGGTCGCGCCTGGTCCGTCCAACCGTCGTGGCGGTCGACGCAGCGTCCGCAGCAGGCGAATCGTTGGTGGCCGACGTCATCGACGACCTCCTTCGCCGCCACGCCGAGCCACAACGTCACTACCACACGGCCCGACACGTGGACGCCGTGCTTCGCCACGTCGACGCCATCCTCGCTGTCGATGCGGACCTCGGCGCGGACCCCGTTGTGGACCCCGTTGTCGACCGAGACCTCGTCGTCGCGGCTGCGCTGTTCCACGACGCGATCTACGACCCGGCCTCGGCCACGAACGAAGCCGACAGCGCGGCACTCGCGGTGGAACAGTTGGCCCGCCTGGGATGGTCCGACGGCCGGTGTCGCGAGGTCGCCGTGCTGATCGAGGCGACCGCGGGCCACGAGGCGACGACTCCCGCTGCGGCGGTGTTGCTGGATGCTGATCTCGCGGTTCTGGGCGCCGATGCCGACACGTACGACGAATACGTTCGCAACGTTCGCGCCGAGTACGCGGCGGTCCCCGACGACGCCTGGCGCTCAGGGCGCAGCGCTGTGTTGCGCGGCTTCCTCGAGCGGCCACACATCTTCGCCACGCCCACGATGGCGGCTCAACGCGAAGCGCAGGCGCGACGCAACCTCGGGTCGGAGCTGGCGTCACTTCAGGCTTCGAATGGTTGAGGTCATCCAGGTCGAGTGCCTCGAGGCGATCATCGACGCCAAATCCTTTCGTGCGGCGGCGCACCAGATCGGGCTGTCACAGCCGGCGGTGAGTGGCTACATCACGCGACTCGAACGCGAGCTTCGGCTGCCGCTGCTCGAACGCAGCACATCGGGTTCGCACCTCACTGCCGAAGGCGTCCGGATGCTGCCGATGCTGCGCGCATACGTCGAATCTGCTGAGTCGATCCGGCGCGCGAGTTCATACCTGCGCGGGCGAACTCGGCAGACGTTGACGATTCTCGCCAACTCGCGCACCGCCCGTGCATTCTTTCCCAACTCGGTGGTCCTGTTGCGCGAGTCGTTCGGCAACCTGGTGGTGCGGATCGACGACGCCGACGACGAGCGCATCATCGCCGCAGTGGCCGGTGGAACCGCCGACATCGGCATCCTGATGCGCGACAGCGATGTCCGACCACCCGTTGGGTTGACCGAGGATGTGTTGCTGGCGATCGGCGCGATCGGGATGTGCGGACCGGCAGACTCGCCACTGTTGCACGATGCCGGTGTCGTCGACGCGAGTGCCTTCCGTGGTGAGCCGCTGGTGCTGCTGTCCTCCCGCCAACGCACGGCCCTTGCCGACGCGATGTTCCCGCACAGCGAGCGGGGCTTCGTGTGCATCGTCGACGACACCGATATGGCAGTGAGCCTGGTCGAGCGTGGAGCCGGGTACGCGATGATCGGTCCCACCAGCCGGGTCGCGGGAAATCCCGAACTGGCGTGGCGCGGGCTGCGCAACGCGCCGCAGTCGGCGATGACCCTGTTGACCAACGCCAACCTTCCGATGTCACCCGCCGCGGCTGCGCTGACCGACCTGATCAGGTCGTGGGGTCGACGACTGTCGACGTCGTGCGGGATCGATCTCGACGGGGTGGCCGGAGACACGCCATTCACCATGAAATGAGACTGGTAATCGGAATCATTCTCAACTAGAGTGGGGGGCGTGCAGCCCACCCGACCTTCGTCCGCACGCGTGCGCATGTTGGTGGTTGCATCCGTCGCGTCGGCGGTGGCAGCGTCCTTGTTGGCCTCGTGCTCCAGTTCGACACGCGCCAGCGACGCCGCTGATCACCGTTTGAAAGTCGTGACGACCACCACCCAGATCACTGACTTCGCCCGCAACATCGGTGGCGACGCGATCGTCGTCTACTCCGTGCTCAAGCCAAACGTCGATCCTCACGATTACGAGCCGTCGCCCGCCGACATCGACGCGATCGCGAAGGCGGGCGTGATCGTCAAGAACGGTGTGGGCCTCGAGCGCTGGTTCGACGCGACGATCAAGAGTGCGGAGCCGAAGGGCACGATCGTCGATGCCAGTGTCGGCGTCACCATCCGCGCCGGCAATGGCAGCGATGACGAAGCCGACGGTGATCCGCACATCTGGCACAACCCGCGGAACGCGAAGATCATGGTTGCCGACATCGCTGCGGCGTTCACGAAGGCCGATCCCGCAGACGCCGCAGTGTTCGCTGCGAACCTCGCCAGGTACACCGTTCAGCTCGACGCGCTCGATGCGCATCTCGAGTCACAACTGGCCACGCTCACGAACAAGAAGCTCGTCACCAACCACGACGCGTTCGGGTACTACGTCGACCACTTCGGTCTGCAATTCGTGGGTTCGGTCATCCCCAGTTTCGACTCTCAGGCCGAACTGTCGCCGAAGGACATCAACGATCTCGTCGCCAAGATCATGGCTCAGGGGGTCAAGGCGGTCTTCTCCGAGAGCTCGCTCCCGCCCAAGACCGCAGCGGCGATCGCGAAGGAGGCCGGCGTGAAGGTCGTCGCCGGTGACGACGCTCTCTACGGCGATACCTTGGGCCCGGATGGCAGCGCCGGCGACACGTATCTGAAGATGGAAGAGCACAACACCACCGAGATCGTCGACAACCTGCGATGAGTTCTTCGATCGCACTCGTCCTCGATCACGTGACCGCTGCCTACGAGCGAGAGCCCGTGCTGACCGGCATCAACGGCAGCCTTCGCAGTGGTGGCTCACTCGCGTTGATCGGGCCCAACGGCGCCGGGAAGAGCACCTTGATCAAGGCGATCCTCGGGCTCGTGCCGGTGGTCAGCGGATCGATCGAGGTCCTTGGCACCACGCCGGTCAAGGCTCGACGCTCGGTCGCATACGTGCCCCAGGCCGACACGCTCGATGCCGACTTTCCGGTGACCGTGCTGCAGGTCGTGCTGATGGGCCGCTATCGCCAGATCGGTTGGGTGCGTCGACCCGACCGTGCGAACCGCGACGCAGCGATGCGGGCGTTGAGCGAGGTCGGTCTCGCCGACCGCGCTGCCGATCGGTTCGGTCTGTTGTCGGGTGGCCAGCGGCAGCGAGTGTTGCTGGCGCGAGCCGTTGCCCAAGAGGCTCGTCTGCTGTTGCTCGACGAACCGTTCAACGGCGTCGACACGACGACCACCGAGGCGCTGCTGAGTGTGCTCGATCGGTTGCGCGCGACCGGCGTCGCTGTCGTCATGTCGACCCACGACCTGTCGGTCGCCCACCTCGCGTGCGACGACGCGTGCCTGCTGAACAAGCACCAGGTCGCGTTCGGCCCCATCGACGAATCGCTGACGTCGGAGTTGCTCAAGGCGACGTACGGCGGTTCAGCGCTGTTGCTGGCGGGCGGCGCGACGATCGTCGCCGGCTGACGTGCTCCACGATCTGATCATCCGTCCGTTCGAGAGCGGCTACATGCAGCGCGCCCTGATCGAAGTCGTGCTGCTCGGGGTGCTCGGCGGCATCGTCGGCGTCCACGTGATGATGCGCAAGATGGCGTTCGTCACCGAGGTCGTGCAGCACACGGTGTTCCCCGGCATCGCGATCGCGTTCGCGTTCGGCCATTCGTTGCTGCTCGGCGCACTGTGCGCCGGAGCATTGTCGATGGTGCTGCTGACGGTGGGCACACGGCGATCCGCCATCGATTCGGACTCGTTCATGGCGTTGTTGATCGCGACGTTCTTCGCGTTCGGTGTGATCGTGGTATCGCGCCAGCGCAGTTTCCAGAGCGACCTGACAGCGCTGCTCTTCGGGCGGATCCTCACCGTCGATCGGCAGGAGATCGTCGACACGATCATCGTCGGGGCGATCAGCGTGATCGTGTTGTGGGCGCTGCACAAGGAACTCGTGATGCGCGCGTTCGACCCGGCCTACACGGGTGCACTGGGCTATCGCATCGACGTCATCGACCTCGTGCTCAACCTCGTCGTGATGCTGATCGTGGTTGCTGCGGTGCGTGCCGTCGGGACGGTGCTGGTCGTCGCGTTCATCGTCACCCCGGCCGCCGCTGCCCGGCTCGTCTTCCGCCGCGTGCGGACGATGATGGTCGCGTCAGCGCTCGGCGCAGCGGTGTGCGGGTGGATCGGGTTGATCGTGATCTTCCACGGCTCGATCGACCACGGGTGGCGAGTTGCGGCCGGCTCCACGATCGTGCTCGTGTTCACCCTCGCATTCGTGATCGTGTGGGCAGCGTCGGCGGTGTTCGCACGGCGCGGACGCGGGAGCGGGAGCGCGGCGTCGGTCGAGGCCGCGTCGTGAAGACGCTGGTCGACAGCTTTCACACGGCGATCTTCCGGCGCGCCGTGTTCGAAGCGGTGTTGATCGGCGCGATCGCAGGCATCGTGGGCGTTCACGTCGCGCTGCGTCGACTTCCGTTCTTCGTCGTCGCGATGTCGCACGCCACGTTTCCGGGCGTTGTCATCGCATCGGTGGCCGGGTTCAGCCTGTTCGTCGGCGGCACCGGCTTCGGCCTGCTGGTGGTGGCGCTCGTGCTGGTGCTCGGCGCCCGACGCGCGCTCGACGACTCGAGTGTCATCGGTGTCGTCCTCGCCGGCAGTTTCGCGCTCGGCGTGCTGATCCTTTCCGCCAGACCGGGCAGCTCGACCGACCTGTCCGCGTTCCTGGTCGGCTCGGTGCTGACCGTCACCAGCGGCGACATCATCACGACGATCGCCGTCGGCGCGATCGTGCTCGCCGTACTCTCGCTGCTGCACAAGGAGATCGTGTTCGGTGCGTTCGACCGGGTGGGCGCTGGCGCGCTCGGCTATCGAACGTGGGTGCTCGACGGTGTGGTGCTCGTCGCCGTCACGATCACGATGGCCGCTGCAGTCCCGGCGGTCGGCACGTTGCTGGCCGTCGCGCTGTTGACCGTCCCCGCCATGACCGCGCGTCTCTGGACGGATCGCATCAGGCCGACGATGGCCCTGGCTGCCACGTTCGGAGCGCTCAGCGGTTTCGTCGGACTCTGCGTGTCGGCCATCTGGGCTGTTGCCGCCGGGGGAGCCATTGCGCTGACGGCCGGGGTGTGCTTCGTCATCTCGCTGGCCGCAACGACTTCGCGTTCAGCGTTGCAGCGTCGTCACGCCGGCGTCGCCGGATTCGGCGCTGCATGATCGGTGACCGGGGCGTGGTGGCCCAGCAAGGCCGCGCCCACCGTGCACGCAGCGATGCTGCCCAGCACCGAGCCCATGATCGCCGCTCCTTGAGCAGCAGTGAGCAACGCCGTCTGCAACCCGATCGCGACCACGGCTGAGGGCACGCCGAGCTGGGCCGCCGCCAACAATCCGGCTCCGATCGGGAGGCGGAACACGCGAGCGGTCGCGACGTGGACGACGATGTTCGCGGCGAGCAGCACGACGCCGAGGATGATGGCCCGTGGCTCGCGAATGAGTGCGTGTAGATCGAGTTGGGCACCGAGATCGACGAAGAAGATCGGGACGAGGAACCCTTCGCCGATGCCGACGAGTTGTTGCGCGACGCGTCGCGGTTCGCCGAGCAACGCGACGACGGCCCCGGCCGCGAAGCCGGCAATCAGGATGCTGGTGCCGAAGCGAGTTGCGATCCACGCCATCACGAACAGCATCAGCAGCGAGATCCGCAGGTCCAGTGCCCAGCCGTGGCTCACCGATGCCTTGCGCACGACGGTCACCGCTCGATCGTCGAGTACGCGTCGGCCGACCAGGAACATCGTGGTCGCCATCGCCGCAACCAGAGTTCCACCGAGCAGGATTCGTACCAGCCTCCCCGACGGCGTGACCAGTGGGATCGCGAGCACCGCCACGATGTCGAGGATGGTGACCCAACCGATGACGACCACCGTGTTCGCGAACGCAGGTCCGACGCTGCGCAGCACGGGAAGGGCGACGGCTGCCGAAGTCGCGGCGATGAGGACCGCGAGGACCAACGGTCGATGCACGGCGAGATGCGGCGCCAGCGCGAAGCCGGCACCGATTGCCAGCGCCGCGGTGACCGCAGACGCCGCGAGTGCACGACCGATCGCCGGTCGCAACGTCGGGTCGCGCAGCGGCAGGTGAGTGCCGACGATGAACATCAACATCGCGAAGCCGACCTGTGACAGCAGGCGAAGGGCTTCGTCGTCGGTGTGCAACCAACCGAAGCCGCTGCGCCCGATGACGAGACCGGCCACGATCTCTCCCACGACAGCGGGTGGCGCCAAGCGGTGTATCGAAGCGACGAATGGCCCGATCAACCCGGCGGCGACGAGCAGTGCGAGCGTGCCGAAGGTCATCGGCCCGGCTGGAGCATGTCGATGTGCTCGATCCAGCCCTGGCGCGCCTGCGCCCCGGCGCGAACCTGTTCGACGAACGACCCCGTGGTCGCGCAGATGCCGCGACTCACGGCGACAGCCTGCACGGTGAGATGGTCAGGGTTGCCGGCGCCGATCCCGATGACGAACAACTTCCGCATGGCCGAGGCTCCTCTGCGCAGTTGCTGCGCCGGGCAACCATGGTAGTCAGCCGGCCGACCTCAGCTGGCGAGGCAGACGGTGTTCTTGCCGCTGTTCTTCGCGGCGTACAACGCTTCGTCCGCGCGCTGGACGAGCACGGCCGGGATCAACGGTTGTGCCCCGACGGCGACGCCGACGGACGCGCCCACTCGCAGGCGCAAGCCGTTGGTCACGATCGGGGCGTGGATCGCCTCGACGATTCGATCGGCGATGTCGCGGCCGTGGACTGGGTCGTTGGTGCCGGCGCAGACGACGGCGAACTCGTCGCCACCGAGGCGACCGACGAGGTCGTTCGGGCCGATCACCTGGGTGATGCGGCGGCCGACCTCGATCAGAACGCTGTCGCCGACCGGATGCCCGTGCATGTCGTTGATCGGCTTGAAGTCGTCGAGATCGATGTACAGCAGCACGAGATCGTCGTTGGCCATCTCGTCCAGGCGCTGCCCGAACTTGGCCCGGTTGACGAGCCCGGTCAACGGGTCGTGGGAGGCTGCCCAGCGCAGTTCGCGCTTGGTTCGGCTGTCGGCGATCGACAGTGCGGCGAGGCGGAGCGCGACGTGGATCGGCGACTGAAAGGCGATCTGGAAGTCGACAGTGGTGCTGCCCCACGCGACCATTGCGCCGATGATCTCCGGACCGGTCGGTGCCTCGATCGGCACGAGGTACGCGGCGCGGAAGCCGGCTTCGGCGGCGACGGCGCCCACACCGTCGAGGCGCGGATCACTGAGATCGGTGATCGCGGTTGCTTCCGTCAGGCCGAGTGACCAGACGAGACCCGCCGTGTCGATGAGACGCTGGTCGAGTTCGGGTTCGTCGATCGCGGTCGTGAACGCGAGGCCGTTGGTGGCGCGCCACGCCAACGCGCAGCGGCTGTCGCCACCCATCGAGCGATCGGCCAAGCGGGCAACGACGGGGAGGACGTCATCGATGTCGGCGCCGCTGCCGAGCAGCTCGATCGAGCGGGCGATGTCGGATCGATCCTTGATCACCTTGCAGGTGCACAGCACACCCCGGATGTCGGGGTCGTCGAGATGGTTGTACGTGACCGTCTCGAACGGGCGGTAGACGCCACGTGCGTCGAGAATGCGGATGTCTGCGGACTCGGGGGAATAGTCCGCATCCATCGCGTTGTAGAGCTCGTCTGCCTCGTTGATCTCGAGCATGATCTTCAGTACCAGCTCGAGGTCGTCCGGGTGGACGAACTCGGTGCTGTTGCGGCCGACAAGATCGCCGAATCCGAGGATCGCCGACGTCGATTCGCTGTGCCAGACGATGTCGAAGTTCTCGTCCAGGAGCAGCGAGTACTGACCTGCTGTCTGGTCCATCGACCGAAATGCCCTCTCGGCACCGTCATTCACGATCAAATCTTCGGTGGTTGAGGCCCTGAGCTTGAGCGATTGTTCACGTGATCTGCGGATCCGTTGTCTGCGACGACGACTTCGTAGACTCTCGGCACCCGAGGTCGTACCGATCGTGGATGGAGCGGGATGAAGAAAACAGCGCAGATCTTGGACCCGATCGACCTCTTGTCGGCCCCGCTGTTCGTGGTGACGATGGTGGGCGAAGCGTTGATCCTGCGGCGTGTCGCGGCCAAACGCACGCTCGGCGATCTCAGCGACGCCGACCTCGAGACATTGTCGGGCAAAGACCTTCCCGCCGATGAGCTGGTGCCCATCGGCTATGAACGCAAGGACACGACCACCAGTCTGCTGATGCTCGTCGGCAATGTTGCGTTCGGGCTCGCCACGGCATCGGTGTTGCAGAAGCTCGATCGGGCCATCTTCAAACGCAAGGTCAGCAACGTGGGTTCACGGCGCGGCGCGTTCGTCGGGGCGATGATCCTGTGGGACTTCCTCTACTACTGGGACCACCGGGTGCAACACGAAGTGCGGGTGTTCTGGGCCAACCACGTCACTCACCACTCGAGCCAGCGATACAACCTGTCCACGGCGCTGCGCCAGCCGTGGTCAGGGCTGTCGCTGGCCTGGGTCTTCCTGCCGATGCCGCTGTTGGGGTTCCCGGCCAAGACCACGTTCCGCGCCGGCCAACTCAACTTGCTGTATCAGTACTGGATCCACACCGAGACCATCGATCGCCTGCCTGCTCCCATCGAGAAGGTTTTCAACACACCGTCGCATCATCGCGTGCACCACGGCGCCAATCGCCAGTACCTCGACAAGAACTACGGCGGCATCCTCATCATCTGGGACAGGTTGTTCGGGACGTTCGAGCCTGAGGTGCGCCGGATCAAGTACGGGCTGACGAAGAACATCTCGACCCACAACCCGCTTCGCGTGGCGTATCACGAGTACGGCGCGATCGCCCGCGACGTCGTCTCGGCCGCAGGCTGGCGGAACAAGGTCGGTCATGTGTTGCGTGGCCCCGGTTGGAAACCCGCGCTCACGGAATCACGGTAATGTTCGGCGGGCGGGGCTGACAGGAGACATGTGATGGCCGACGAAGACGTGATTTCTCAGATCGAGGCGCTCGTGGCCGAGGAGCACGCGTTGCGCCAACGTCATCCGGAAGGTCTGAACGACGACGATTCGGCACGCATGCACCATCTCGATGTCCGCCTCGATCAGATGTGGGATCTCCTTCGCCAGCGCCGCGCCCGGCGCGAGATGCATCTCGGCGAAGGGTTCTCGGGTGTCCGCGACGAGAAGACCGTCGAGGGCTACCAGCAGTAGCTCGAGGCGCGTGCACGGTTGCGCGCATGGTTGCGTCCGTTGTTCCGTTCCCGGCGCACGGCTTGAAAGCGCAGTGCTAGTTTGCGGCGCGTGCCGCACGCCTCGATCAACGACCAACAGATCTACTTCGAGGACAATGGTGGCGACGGCCCTCCCGTCATCATGTCGCACGGGTTCCTGATGGACCACGAGATGTTCGCGCCCCAGTTGGCCGCGCTCGGCGATTCGTACCGTGTCATCACGTGGGACGAGCGTGGCTTCGGCAGCACGATCTACGACGGTAAGCCGTTCAGCTACTGGGATTCAGCGTCCGACTGCATCGGTCTGCTCGATCACCTCGGTATCGATCGCGCCGTGCTGGCCGGCATGAGCCAGGGTGGTTTCCTGTCGCTGCGCGCGGCGATGGCCTCCCCCGATCGGGTGCGCGCGCTGATCCTGCTCGACACCGAGGCCGGTGTTCCGAACGCCGAGACGATGGCGATGGAGCAAGGCATGGTCGACTTCTGGATGGCGGTCGGGCCGGTCGATGACCTCGCCAATCCGGTGGCCGAACTGATCATCAATGATCCGGTCGAGAATCCGAAGTGGATCGCCAAGTGGCGGGCGGTTCCGAAGGAATCACTGCTCGAACCGGCCAACTGCCTCCACCACCGTGACGACATCACCGATCGTCTGGGTGAGATCACGTGTCCGGCCCTGGTCGTGCACGGCACCGAAGACGCGTCGATCTCGATGGACAAGGCCGAGGCGCTTGCGGCCGGACTCGTCGGCTGCGGTGGTGTCGTCAAGGTGCCCGGCTCGCACGCCGCCAACCTGACCCACCCGGAAGCGGTCAACGCTGCGATCCTCGACTTCCTCGCCGGCCTGCCAGCCTGAGCGTGGCAGCCTGAGCTCTGGCCGCCCTGGCGTCAGGTCGCAGCTGGTGGCGTCAGCTGCGACATGAACATCTGCATGTCGAAGTAGTCGCGCCACAACGAGATCTTGCCCTCGGTGTCGACCTCGAACACCCCGGCGACCGGCAGGTCGATCCACCGGTCACCGGTGCGGAAGCGATCGGTGCGTTCGTTCATGACGATGTTGCCGGTGCACGTCTGGCGGTGGATGATGAACTCGATCTCCTCGAAGCCGCCCATCATCCCGGTGAACAGGGCCTTCATCTCGGCTGGTCCGTGGTTCTTGCCGACGGGCACGTTGTCGTATTCGATGTCGTCGCTGACGAGTTCGGCCGCGCCGTCGAGGTCGAGGGCGACGAGACGCTTGATGAACTCGTCGACAGTTGCCTCGGCGGTCATCGCGCTCATGATGCGTACGCGAGTTGGATCGCAGCTTCGGGAGTGTTGATTCGAAACGTCATGCTCTCCTCGAGGTAGAGGTTGACGGTGGTTGCATCGTGGCTGGCGTAGCCGATCGAGAAATCCTCGCCGACGGTCATCTCGTAGTCGCCGCCGCGCTGGCTGAGCACGATCGCGCCTTCGACCGCTGGGGCCCAGATGATCGGTCCGTCGAGGATCTCGCGCAGGTGATTCAGCACCGGATACCCGCCGCGTTCGGTGGTCTCGGTCACGCCCGTGAAGGCGCGAGCACCGAGTGCGATTGCGTACGGTCCGGCGACATCCGCCGCGCGGAGCACCGCGACGGCGTTGGCGACGTACGTCGGGTAGTTGCTGAAGTCGTCACCGATCGCGATCGCCGGATGCGGCGAAGCGGTGGCGATGCCGCGGATACCGGCGCTGTCGTAGCCGTGGAAGATCGCTGCGTCCTCGGCGAGCGCTGCGGCGCGACTGGCATCGATGACGGGGTCGAGATCGAGATCGGTCGCCCCTCGGGCGGCAGCGTCCATCTCCTCGCGCAGCACCGTGAACGGCGTCCGCAACTCGACGAACGGCAACACCTTGCGCAGCGATGCGGCGGTGCCCGGTACGGGTCCTCGGTCGAGGACGACAACACGGCCGAGATCCACCGACGATGCCTCCCATCCCAACGGTCCGACGAAGTCGACGACGCGGCGCGCGGCCAGGAAATGCTTGAGCGAGCGCGTCGCTTCCCCGTCGAGTGCTGCCCAGGCGTCGTCGGTCAGCGGCGCCCGATCTCTCATCAAGTGGTTCACAGCAGGTTCTCTCTTTCGTTGCGAAGTGAGCCGATACGGAGTGACTCCGTGCCGGAGATGTTGACGGCGGGGGAGGCTGTTGGGCCAACTGTCGGATCTGCCGGCGTTGACGGCGGCGACGGATCGGCGGCGAGCGGATTGAGCGCGGGTTCGCCGATGCGAGTGAGCGTGTTTCGGTCGATGTGATGAAAGGGCTCCGCTCGGCCGGGAATCGTCATCACGCCTTCCTCTTCGTAGGACCATGTGCCGTCGGCGTTCACCGTGACGTGGATTCGATACGACGTCGTGCGAAAGTTCGCGGCGAGGAACGGATTGGAGATGATGCCGTCGGTTTCGGAGCCGAGCGTCGCGTCGAGGACGAACTCGGTCGAGTCGGCGCGTGCTTGGCCGCTGGCCATCAGCACCTGACCGCGCGGGATCGCGAGCGTCATCGTGACCGTCTCCGCGGCAGGCTCCCACAGCCAGTAGCCGACCTGATCGTGGAACGTCTCGACCTCGCCAGGCTTGACGATGTGGGTGTGGTAGCGCAGACCGTAGAAGATCTGCGGACCGTTGGTCTGGCGATCGATCGGCTCGGCGTCGTAGCGCTCGATGAACGTGTCGAACTCGGTGCCCTGTGCCGCTGGATGCTCGTCGTGGCCCATCACACCGGTCCAGCTGCCGGCCAGGCCACGCAACGGGCCGAGGTTGGCGAGCGTGTCTGCGTTGCCCGCCGCCTCGGTGTAGATGTCGGGCCCGTACGTCGTCACAGGCCAACACTCTACGAGTAGCTTCGGGCAGTGATGAAGATCGCCGCGATCCGCGCCACTCCCGTGAACATCCCGCTCGAAGCCCCGTACCTGTGGGCCTTTGGCGAGCTACCAGGGTTCACGCGGACGATTGTCGAGGTCGAGAGCGACGACGGCATCGTGGGTGTCGGCGACGTGAACGGTGCCGGCGCTGTCGCGACGATCCTCGACCTGTTCGCGCCGATGCTGATCGGCCGCGACGTCGTCGACATCAACGGCGCGGAGGCCGTCTGCCTGCCGTGGTGGAAGGGCGTGCAGAGCATCAACGAGAACGCGATGATCGCCGCGTTCGGTGCCGTCGAGACAGCGTTGTGGGACATCAAGGGCAAGGCGTGGGGCCAGCCCGTTCACGCGTTGTTGGGCGGCGCCGTGCGGACGGAGATCCCGTTCACCGACTACTTCAGTTTCCGTGCCGACGGCCCAGGTGTGCGCGGTGAGCGAACCGCTGAAGAGGTCGCCGACTACTGCGTTCGGCTCAACGAAGAACACGGCACGACGTACTTCGAGGGCAAGCTCTCGACGCCAGATCCGCAGTTGGGTTTGCGCGCGGTTCGGTTGATCCGCGAGCGCCTGGGCGACGATGCGTTGATCCGCGTCGACTCGAACGCGTCCTACTCGTTGACGACCGCGCTGCGGATCGCGCCCGAACTGCAGGAGCTCGGCGTGCGCGGTTGGGAGGATCCGGTTGCGACGTTCGAGGAGATGGCGCGGCTGCGCCGACACTGCTCGATCCCGTTCAGCACCCACAACATCGACCTCGCACGCGCGGTCAACGTTGGTGCGCCCGACGCGCTCGTCACCAGCCCCGCGATCGTCGGTGGCATCGGTCGCTTCGTCCGTTTCGCCGGAGCGTGCGAGGAGATGGGCATCGATCTGTGGTGCTACTCCGGTGATTCGGGGATCGGAACCGCCACGTACCTGCACGTGTGTGCCGCGTTGGGCTGGATCCGCGAGCCGAACCAGAGCCTGCTGCGGATGCAGCCGATCGACGTGATCGCCGAAGGCCCCTTTCGCCCCCGAAACAACGTCGTTCCGATTCCCACGGGTCCGGGATTGGGCGTCACGCTCGACCGCGACAAGCTGGCCAGCGCCCACCGGCTGTTCGTCGACGATGGTCCGATGGACAAGTATCACCAACCCGAACGCCCGTCGACCTACCGCCGCCTGCCGCTGTCGTAGCGATCGGTGCTCGGTGCTCGGTGAGGCCCGGCGGCGTTCGCACCGCGCCGGGTTTGCCTGCCTGGTGAAGGTGGATGCGGCGCGGTTGGGGTTTCGCTCGCGGGTTTTGTCACGCGGAGATACGGGATGGGGCGGTTGACGGGGAGAGGTGTCGGGTTTGCCCGCCGGGGGCGGGCGGATCGGTGAGTCGTGTCAGCCGGTGATGATGGCTTGGATTTCTTTGATGGTGGCGGGTTGAGTGGTGGTTGTGGTGTAGGTGCCGAGGTTGGTGGTGCCGGGTTGGGTGTTCGTGGTGGCGGTGATGGCCCAGGTGGTGCTGAGTTGGGTGGTGAAGGTGCCGGTGGGGTCGATTTGGCTGGAGTGCTTGTAGGTGTACATGCAGGTGGAGGGTGTGGTGTCGCCGTCTGCGGGGGTGAACCGCCCCGGGATCGGTGACTGCTTCAACCCTTGAGAGGATGGAGTAATGACAGGAGCAACACGTGGTGGGAAGTACCCGGACGAGATGCGTGAGCGTGGGGTTCGGATGGTGTTCGAGCACCAGGACGAGTATCCG
>JBBRPP010000005.1:0-207952 GCA_038227995.1 Acidimicrobiales bacterium | reverse complement strand
GGGACCCGACGATGTGGGAGAAGGCCGCGCTCACTCGTGAGGCCGCTGCGGACACGAGGGTCCGCAAGACTGACCGCCCGGTCGACGAACTCCGCAGGGAGTGGCTCGACGCCGCGTTCGACGCCGGGATCACACCGGAAGACCTGATCGTGTGGGTCACGGACGCGGCACGCGACCGGCCAGCGGTGCGCAAGGTGACTGTGGCGGATGTGGTCGATGTGTTGTCGGCGGCGGGGTCGGTGTGGCATCGCGAGGACGTGATCCGCGCGTACTGCGATCTCCAACAACCCGTCCCCGGTATCGGCGGCACCGAATGGGCGGGGATGATCGAGGAGGCCGCCGACCGGTTCATCGCCGCCGGTGTCGACCTCGACCCGAACCGTGGTGTAGGTGGTCGGGTGCGTGGTTCGGATGGTCGTTCGGAATGGATCGAACCCGTCGCCGCCCACCGCACGACCGAACCAATCCTCACCCAAGAAGAAGCAATCCTCACCTGGGCCCTCAACGCCCAAATCAGTGAGCCGTCCCCGTCGACGACAGTGCATCGCGGCGTGATGGACGTCGTGCAGTTCGACGCAGCCCAAGCGGTCGCTGGTGTCGATCGGTTGGTGATCGTTGTCGGCCCAGCCGGAACCGGCAAGACAACGATGCTGCGCGCCGCCGTCTTCGACCTCCACGCTCAGGGTCGTGACGTGTACGGGGTGTCGACAACAGCGAAAGCCGCGCGGACGTTGGAGCGTGAGACCGGGATGAGGTCGGACACGATCGCCAAACTCGTCCACGAATGGGGACTACCCGAACGACCACCCGACCTTGAATGGCGACTCGCTCCGGGTACCACCGTGATCGTCGACGAAGCCGGCATGATCGGGACGCCCAACCTGCACCGCCTCATCCAGCTCGCCGATCAACATCAGTGGCGCCTCGTCCTCGTCGGCGACCCGCGCCAGTTGCAGGCCGTCGGGCGTGGCGGGATGTTCACCGAGCTCTGCAACACCGGACGTGCGATCGAGCTCGAACACGTCCACCGCTTCATCGAACCATGGGAAGCCGAAGCGTCACTCCTGTTGCGTCAGGGCGACCCGCGCGCTCTCGACATCTACCAGGCCCACGGGCGGATCCGGGCCGGCACCCTCGCCGAGCACCTCGACCACTTCGCCCACACCTGGATCGCCAACCATCGTGTAGGGGATACGACTGCGTTGATGGCCTCCACCAACCGACAAGTCGACTTGATCAACGCTCGCGTCCAAACCGTGCGCCGCCACCTCGGCCACATCGCGTCTGTCCATCCGGTGTTGATTGGTGGTGGCGAGTCCGCCGACATCGGTGACATCGTCGCCACCCGCCGCAACCACCGCTATCTCACGACCACCACCGGTGAACGGGTCCGGAACCGTGACCTGTGGACCGTCACCGCCACACACGACAACGGTGACCTCACCCTCACACCCGTCACCGGACACGGTTCGATCACGCTCCCAGCCGACTACGTGGCCGAACATGTTCGCCTCGGGTACGCCGCGACCGAGATGGGCACCCAATCCGACACCGTCACCGGCAGCGTCGAACTCGCCTCAACCGCCACCACGTGTCGCAACCTGTACGTCGCGATGACCCGCGGCCAACACGACAACACCGTCTGCGTCATCACCGACACCCACAACGTCGAAGACGCCCGCTATGTCCTCGACACCGTCATCGCCATCGACCGCGCCGACACCCCCGCCACCACCCAACGCCGCACACTGCATGGCCAAGACCGTCAACCCCGGCCGGTGCCCCTACTGCAGCCGAAATGTCAGGTCCCGGAATGGTTCAACACCTTCCGCGCCGCCACCGTCGAACAACTCGACCACGCCCGAGACAACTATCGCGAGCATCAGCGACGAGCGACCGAACTCAACGACCAGATCGCGGCTGCCGAGCGTCAACTCAGAAACGTCGAGCACTACGCCCAACCATTCAACAACGCAGTCACGATCGCCGAGACCGCCCTCAAGGCCGCCACCAACAATCGACAATCGCTGCACGACCGGCTCGCCACCGCCAAACGACGCGAACGCCGCACCCTGCAACCAGCGATCGCCACCGCCGAACGAGGCATCGAAACAGCCACCGTCAACCGAGACCACGCGGTCGCCGAGGCCCGGCCCGCCCGAACACTCACCGCGCAAGCCATCACAGGACTACGCGACCTGCGCCATCAACAAACCCGACAACAGATGTACGACCGATGGCTCACCAACCCCGACACCATCACCGTCCTCCAAGACCGGCTCGACGCGCTCGACAACTGGCGCCGATGGGCCACCGGCCACCAACTCACCGCCAGCCAGATCGAGAAGATGAACGCCAAACTGTACGTCGCGAGCGACTCGATCGGCGAATTCTTCACGCTGCGATCGGCCCTGTTCAACGACCCGAACACCACGGCCATCATCCATCGCACCAGGCAGGGAATCGAACGCTCACACGGACCCGAACTGTCAATCGACTGACCCGCACCTACCCAACAAATTCGGTACAGAACGCCGGATCCGTGCGCTGTTATCCGGCTGGTCGCGCACGTCCCGGAGCTGGCGGTTGCACATTATGCGCCACAGGTCACCGGGCTGGTTTGAGGCGGCGTGCGAAGATGTCGGCGTGGTTGAGACCGCGGGGATTTGCGCCGTTTGTCATCCGTCGAGGATTCGTGGCGGCCGCAACGATGCCGGCGACGTCTTCATCTGCGCCCAATGCCAGGCGGACGCCGCGCAGTTCATCGCCATCCAGGACTCGATCATTGAGGAGGCCCGACAGTTCGCCGAGGTCCGACGCGACAGCGACGACGAGCAGCATCACCAGGGGCCAGAGGGGTGAGCCGCGACACGTGGGTGAGGGAGCTTCGTGTGGCCGGCATCGATGCGTCATCCGTCGCGAGCGTCATCACGGGCGGTGTTCCTGACGACGGGCTGCAGCACGCGGGACAGGCCGTCCTTCGCTGTTCGACGTCGAGTGAGTTCATCTCGGCGGCGGCAGCGCTGATCGAGTCGCTCTCGCGGCGGGACTGGTCCGGCGATCCGGAACTGATCGCCGAACTCGTGCATGTCCGCGACGGGACCACCTCCGAGCTGGCGTTGTTGGCAGTCGATCTCGACGAGATTGGCGAAGCGCTCGATCAATCTCCGGCGACTGTGTCGTACATCGACCTCTCCGACGCGACGGTGTGGCCGGGAGAGCTGTTCGATGTCGATCAGGGACCCGAGGACTTCGATGCGAACGACTCGAACCGGTGGCTACCGGTCGTCGGCGACGGGTCAAGGGCTGCCTACGCCGTGATGGAGCGGTTCATCGCGACGATCGACAGTCCCGGACTCGCCTCGCGATTGCAGGCCGAGATCAACGGGTCCGGTGCCTTTCGACGCTTCCAGGCAGAGCTCAGCCGCCATGACGACGAGTACACCCGCTGGCATCGTTTCCGTGACGATGCCAGCCTCGGACGAGCCAGAGCATGGCTCACCGACCACGGCTATCGATCAACCCGCTAACCCCCACATGAACGACTCGGCGGGCACTACAGATCGGCAGTTCGGGCGCGCTGGATCCACGCGCTGTTGCTTGCGTTCGCGAGTGTCCCGGATCGAGCACGCGCATCGGTGGCAGTCGAGACGAGGGTGTGCGAGACTCCCTCGACGATCCAAGGGGAACCCGATGATTATCCGTACCCGGCATGAGAGCGCGTTCCTTGCAGACAACATGCTGGGGGATCCAGGCGAGCGCGACCTGTTCGTCTACGTGCCTCCGGGGTATGGGGAGTCGGATCGCCGCTACCCGACCGTGTACTTGCTGCATGCCTTCGGCCAATCCGCTGAAGAAGTGGTGACCCCGGCGAGGGACGGCCAACGGTGGTCGCCACCGATCGAGGATGTGCTGGACCCCGTGTTCCGCCGGATGGGGGTGGCGCCGATGATCGTGGTCATACCCGACGGCAACTCACGTTGGGGGTGCGGGCAATGGGTCGATTCGCCGGTCAGCGGCCGGTTCGGGTCGTACGTTGCGACGGATGTGGTGGCTTTCGTCGATTCCACGTACCGAACGATCTCGGACCGCAGGAGCCGGGGGGTCTTCGGCTTCTCCTCAGGTGGGATGGGCGCGTGGAACATCGTGTCGCAGAACCCCGAGGTGTTCGCCGCGATGGCGGTGCTCTCGGCCGACACGTTCCTCGACATGACCCACAAGGTGTTTCCCTACAAGTTCTTCAACAACATCTGGCCCGCAGCCCCCAACGGTCCCGTCGAGGGCGACGACTGGGCGATGATGACCTACGCCTACTCTGCGGCTTACTCGCCGAACCCGGAGAACCCTCCGTACTTCGTTGACCTGCCGATCGCTTGGCCCAGCGGCGAGGTGATCCAGGAGGTCTGGAACCGCTGGCTGCGCTGTGATCCCGTGGAAAACTATCGCGATCGTCTCGACAACCTTCGAAGCCTTTCGGGGATCCTGCTCGACGCCGGTGTCAACGACAACTACGAGCTGCAGTGGGGTCACCGGGTGTTGAGTCACCGCCTGACCGAGGCGGGCATCGCCCACAAGATTACAGAGAACCCGGGTAACCACGGTGGACGGGCCGATGAGCGTCTGCAGGTCGCGTTGGAGTGGCTCGGACAGGTCCTGGAACACGATTGACGGGAGCAGGCGTCGCCAAGCCGGTGGGCACCGATCGGTGGCTCCTGCGCGGATCCTCCCGAGCCGCTGTTTCACCTAACGCCGCCTCGGTGACGCGGTGCTCGGTTCGCCCGATAGCCCCCGCTTGCTATCTCAAACCCGAGCAGATTGCCCGGTCCGGCTCCTCGAAGCAAGCGCGATCGCGGACACAGAACGACGAGCACAGTACGGCAGATCGGTATCCCGTCGCGAGCGACCGAGCTCCAGAATTCAGGGCGGCTCTTCGGCCCACGATTGGACCCGTGGGTGATCAGAATGTGTACGTGACGGTTGCACCGCAGAACGTTTGGCTTGCGCCGCTGGCCATCGACGCTTGGATATAGGGAACGTTCCCCGGGCCGACCGGCGGCGGCGGGCTGGAGAACACCAAGGACCCACTGGTTTGGTAGTCGACGCTTCCGAGAGACTGGCTGGCGAAAACGGATGCGCTTCCGGGAACCGTGATCATTTGAAGGCTGAAGTACGCCGTCGAAGCGCTGTTGTCGATGTACCTGACCGAGACTCCGATGATTTGTGCCCCGACCGGGAGGCCGATCGGCAGGTACGTGGCGCTGAACTGGCCGAAGGTTCGGCAGCCGTAAAGGTCGAGCGTGGACCCGCTGGTGGGGAAGACGCTGTTCCAAGCGGTGAGCACGAGGGTGCAGCCAGTCGCTGGGCATGTCGGTCCAGTCGGACCAGCGGGCCCGGTAGCCCCTGCGGGTCCGTTGGAGGATGGGACGTAGTAGCCGACGATGTCGACGACGACGTTGACGGTGCCACCGTTGTTGTAGATAGCGATCGCTCCGGTCGCGGAGAGGGCGACGGTGACCTGGTTCGGGGTTGGTGGTGAGGTTGAGGTGACGTTGAGGTTCGATGCTGTTGGGCGCGAGTTGGCGTCGGCAGGGAACACGGTCAGGTAGCTGTCGGCGGTCGGGTTGACAGCGGTGACGTTGGTGGCGATACCGGTCGCGGTGTTCGGGATGGTGCAGTTGCCGTTGGTGCCCCACACTGCGAAGGTCACGGTCTCGGCTGCGGTGAGTGGGGTGTGTCGGGATCCCTCTGTTGCGGTTCCACGCGTGTCAGCCAACCGGCATGGCACGATCGGCACGAACGACGACGCCGTACCCGATCCCGCCGCACCGACTGACTGCATCAACCCGACCGATGTCACCGCCGCCGCCGCAAGAGCTGCCGCCACCCCAACATGCACCAACCTGAACTTTCCCATACCATTCTCCTGCTCTACGTGAACGTCCAGGCATCTTTCCAGAACCGACGGCCCCTCGAAACCGAACCCCTTTCGATCGTCATGTTCCGACCCGCCCCGAATGCCCGCTCCGGCTCCTCGGTGCAAGCGCGATGTCGAGTGCAGAACGACGAGCGCGGATCGGCAGTTATTCCGCGCTAGGTCTCTGAGGGG
This sequence comes from Acidimicrobiales bacterium, assembly GCA_038227995.1. Taxonomy (GTDB): domain Bacteria; phylum Actinomycetota; class Acidimicrobiia; order Acidimicrobiales; family Ilumatobacteraceae; genus WLMZ01. The sequence continues at coordinate 201,846 of JBBRPP010000005.1, read as the reverse complement.
CCGCCGGGCGCGGCTTGTCCCGGGCACGCTACGCCGAGCCCGATCTCGAATTCGGCCGTCTTGCCCTGCGACCGCACAACAAAGTGCGCGCAGGTCGGTTTCGCCATCCAGTAGCCACCACGTGCCCCGCGCCAATCTGACGACGTACCTTCGCACGCGCGATGCACGAGCTACGAGAGCGGTGGCTGCGCGGTCTCTGGAGACCACGCCATGCCGACGTTTTGATCCATCGACTCGATCGAGAACGAGACGTCGGCGCGGTAGCGGATGCCCCACTTGGCGAAGAGTGAAAACGGGCCAGCGGGAGCGATGCGGCCCGTCTGCAAGGCGCTCATGCGAGGGCTTGAGGGAACGGCGATCGCGCCCAGATACGTGGTGTCTTGGTCGGACAACTCGGCCACAGGATTCGCACAGCCGAGACCATCCTTGATGCCCGTTCGCTGTGAGCATCCGCACCCGATCGTGCTTGACACGACGAGTATCAGCGCAAGTCCAGTCCGACGCGCCCGACCAGGTCTTCCGTGGACGGCAGAGGTGCAGGACATCACTTTTCGCCATCGCCCGGTGCGCTCGACCCGCCCACGAAGAACGTTGTCGTCGGACTGGCATCAACGCTCGCGACAAGCGTGACTGAACTCAGCCGCCGGAACACGTGCGCATATTGCCCGGTCTGGCGCTCTTATGCAACCGGTGCCTTCGTTCGTGGGGCGGTCGTGGGAGGTCTACGGTTTCAGGTTCGCCTGGTTGAGATCGTCTCGTCCGGTGTCAAGCGCGACGGTTCCGACCTTTCTCGAGAGGAACCCTGATGACCCATTCCACGACGTTGAGCGTGTTCCGCGACGACGTGTTCACCGATGCCGAACTCCGAACCCTGGCCGGGTTCTTGGGCGGCAACTCCGGTCTCACACGCGACGCCTACGCGCTTGATCTCCGCCAGTTCGCCCAATGGTGCCATGACCGCCGCACCGGGCTGTTCGCCGTTGCGCGCGGCGACATCGAAGCGTTCGCCCGCAACCTCGAAGACCTCGGTCGCGCTCGGGCCACGATCTCGCGACGGTTGTGCACGATCACCTGCCTCTACCGGTACGCCGTCGAAGAAGGACTCCTCGACCGCTCACCAGCGGTGCATGTCCGTCGCCCACGGTTGGACTACGAGTCCAACGCGACAAGTCTGGACCGCAACGAGGTCGGAGCGATGCTCGTCGCCGCCGGACTCGCGGGCGCACGCGATCACGCCCTGATCTCGCTGCTCGCTTTGAACGGACTGCGCGTCTCCGAGGCGATCGGTGCCGACATCGAACAGCTCGGTCTCGAACGAGGGCACCGCACCCTCGTCATTCACCGCAAGGGCGGCAAGACCGTGACCATCCCGCTCGCCCCGAGAACCGCTCGTGCGGTCGATCTCGCCGTTGGTGAACGATGCAGCGGCCCGATCTTCTGCGACCGCAGTGGCGGCCGTCTCGATCGTCACGGCGCCGCCAGGATTGTGCGGCGAATCGCTCGGCGCGCTGGGATCCACAAGAAGGTCGGTCCGCACACGTTGAGGCATGCGTTCATCACCGCCGCGCTCGACGCCGGTGTCCCACTCCGCGACGTTCAAGAAGCGGCCAGTCACGCCGACCCGCGCACCACGATGCGCTACGACCGGGCCCGCGTGTCACTCGACCGGCACGCCACATACATCGTGTCGACCTTCATCGCCGGCGCATCTCGGTAGCCAGAAATGTCCGCTCCGCGCTCGACAGAACGAGCGCGGAGCGGGCATTCGGTGCGGTTTCGTTGGTGCTCCGGTCGGGAGAAGATCCGGTGGACCGTGCAACGAAATCTGCCCAATTGCCAGCACCACCTCGACCCCGAGCCTTCCGCCTGCAAATCGGATTGTACGTTCACGCGGATGTGCAGTCAGAGGGCAGGGACGCCGATCTGCCGATCCGCGCTCTCACATGGCAAAGCGATCCCCTGGCTCTGGTGGGGGAACTTCCAGAGCCTCGCGGAGCGTCGAATGCGTGTGAACCGCGGAGTAGTTGGCCTGGCACTTGCGATCGTCTGCACCTCGTGCTCGTCTGCGGTTGGGACGGGCTCTCGGAACGAGCCGTCGGTCGCTACTGCTGCGCCGTCCACCACTGCACTTCTGTCACCAGCGACCGACGAATCCCGGCGTCCGTGTGCCCTCAGCGAGATCGACGTGGCAGTGGCGTTCGTTCGGGCGGTCCAGCAAGGTGACGCCAATGGATACTCGGCATGTGAGGTTCTTGAGGGCGGGCCGGGCAGTGATCGACTCGACCTCATTCGCGACTGGGGTCCACTGCGATTCGAGGCCGCACATGTCACCCCCGGGTACGCGAACGAGGTATCGATTCCGTCACGTGACGTCCCCAACATCGCTGAGGGAAGCGGCACGACGTTCGTCCTGGCGCCGCATCAGAATGGCATCGCTGTCACGCTTCAGGCGGACTCGACTGGCGATTACTTCGTCACCGATGCGAGCGCCTACTCCAGCGACTGAGCGACCGGGCTGCTCTGTTTTGACGAACCTGCCCCTCGACAAAAGGTGCTCCGAACTGCCGTTACGCGCTGGTACTTGCCTGCCTCGTTGGGCATGATGGGTCCTATGGATCGGCACGGCCTTTCAGGGCGCTACAGGTGGCGGACGGCGGTTCGACGACGTCTTCCGATGTCGTTCGTCAGAATCAGAATCGCAGGCAAGGGCAAGCGCGATTGCGGCCGACATGAGTGGTACAAGTCCACCGCCGAGGTCGATCACTGCTACCACTGCTCGGTCGGCGAGCGCCGACCCAGCGGCATCCCAGCGCGCGCCTAACTGCCGATCGGTGGCTCGCGATAGCGTCGACGCGGCGCGATCGACGCCAATAGCCACGGAGACAACGCCATGCAACGCCGAGACATCAACGCGCCCGATGCACCCGCGCCGATCAGTGCCTACTCCCAGGCGGTCGAGGTGACCGGCATCACGCGCACTCTCTACATCAGCGGCCAGGTCGGCATCGACGCCGAGGGGAACATCCCCGACGACATCGCAGAGCAGAGCCGTCTTGTCTGGGCCAATCTCAAAGCTCAACTCCGGGCTGCACAGATGACGTTGGACAACGTCGTGAAGTTCGTCACCATTCTGCCGAACGCCGCCGACGTCGCGGCCAGCCGCACGGGACGACAGGAAGCGCTGGGCGACCGCAAACCAGCGCACACGCTGATCATTGGTGGCCTCGCCAACGCCGCCTGGAAGATCGAGGTAGAGGCAATAGCGGTCGCCTGAGGCGGGTCAACGCCATGCGCCGAACTGCCGATCTGCGACCGTCGGTGTCGTCGGGAATTGTTGTCAGTCGGTGTAATCGTTCGCTGGAGCTGATGCGTGTATACGGTCATCGTGTCATCCGAAACAACTCCCATCGAGAAAACGAGGCATCCCGTTGTGAGCGTCGATTTCGATGTGTTCTATTCGTCGGATTACGAGTCGGTGGTGCGGATTGGTTGGTCGTTGACGGGTGATCGCGCGATTGCTGAGGAGGTCGCGCAGGAAGCCTTCGTGGTAGCGCATCGAAGGTGGGAGCGCATTCAGCGCTATGACAATCCTGGGGCGTGGGTCCGTCGTGTTGCGATCAATCAGTCGTTGTCGTGGCTGCGGCGACGAAGGGTCGAAACGTCGGGTCTGGCTCGCGTATCGCGTGAGCGTCTCAGCGAGGTGACAGCGCCCGACAGCACGGCGGAGGTGTGGCGTGCGTTGCGAACACTGCCCAAGCGCCAGGTGGAGGTGCTGGTGTTGGTGGTAGTCGAGGATCGTTCTGTCTCTGATGTGGCCCGAATCCTTCGTTGCGGGGAGCCGACGGTGCGGACGCATCTGCGGCGAGGCCGATTGAAGCTCGCCGAGTTGCTCGGCGTCGATGAGGAGGTGTCCAATGGTCACGCTAAATGAACGATTGCAGCATGCACGCGAGGCGCTGAACGCCCTCGACGCACCGACACCGCCCGCGCTGCGTGCCGCTGTCCGAACACCTGGACACGGCCGATTTGCGGCGGTCGCGGCGTCGCTCGTGATCGTCGCCGTCGGCCTGACCGTTTCCGCGGTGTTGGTGTCGAGCCGCCATCCATCGATCAAGTCTGTCGACACCGTTGCGGACACGACCGCCGCCCCGACCACACCGTCGATAACAGAACCTGCGGTCGCGGCGACATCGACAACCGAGCCGTCGATGTTCGAACGGATCCCGACCGAGGACCTCACAGGCGCTCTCGGACCGCTCCAGATCAACCCCGGCACCTCGACCGTCAACGTGGCAGCCTCGGAGGGCCAGACCCTGACGATCGCAAGCAGCAACGGGAACCTCTGCCTGAACTGGACGTTGCCATCACTGGATGTCGCAATGGCCTCCGTTGGTTGCTACGACTACCCGGGTATCGCTGCCTTTGTCAACGAACGCTCCCACCCCACGACACGTCTCGTCGCCCCGTTCGACATCACAATCCTTGCACCGGACAACACCCAACTCGCCGTGCTCAACAAGGACGGCAGCGAGGCCTGCGACCTCAAGCCAACGCCCATTCCCGAGATCGGGGCGATCACAGTGTGGATCTGCACCGGCAACACACCGGCCCAGGGCTGGGACCTCCGATTCACTCAGACAGAGAAGACCTTCGTGTCTGACTTCCCACACAGTTCCGCTCCACAGGTCGCCAACCCGCTTCCCGCAATCGGTGACCCAATCCCGGTCGGCAAACCAATCCGCGCCGACTGGGTCATGTCAATCGTCAGCGACACACCATGGACAGCCGACGAGTGCCCGCCGCTTATCCCCGTCAGTCGCGACGGCATCATCATCGGCTACATCCACAACAACTACACGGAATGCGGCCACCAAGTCACCCCGGGACCCACCATCATCTACGACGCCAAAGACAACCCCATCGGCACCTTCATCAACGGTGAGCCAGTCCTCAACTCTGACACCACGCCCAGCACCTAACTGCCGATCTGTCCCATCTCGGAAATACGCGAAATGAGCAGACCGCGCGCTCAAGAACACACTGCTCACGATGGGCCGGAAATGAGTCCAAGCTCGTGGCGTAGGAGGCGGCCACCGATGGCCGACACGAAAAGACTGCCACGCGTCCGAAGCAGCGCTGACGGCGTCCGTTGGACCGTCAGTCAGATTTGGTGCGTTTCGAACGGGACGTCAACGCAGCCAGCGCCTTACCGGATACGGCCAGCACCCTGCCAGCCGCATGCGCAGACCCACGCAGCACTGCCAGAGACCCGCGGACAAATCCGACACCAGTACGTCGCTCACCGCTCATGGATATCCACTGCATGCCAGCCTACGAGAAGCAGAGAGTCAACGGCACTGTTGCGTTGGCAGTTGGCGTGCCGGCGGGCGAGGATGCCCGGATGAGACGTCGTCGTGTTCCACCGTCGGGCCAGCTGTTGTCTGCGTTCGTCGGGTTTCGGTTCCCGTCGGAGGTCATCTTGTTGGCGGTGCGCTGGTATCTGCGGTTCGGGCTGTCATACCGCGACCTCGAGGAGCTTCTCGCAGAACGCGGCATCGAGGTGGACCACGTCACGCTGCACCGCTGGGTGCAACGGTTCACACCGTTGCTGATCGACGCGGCCCGACCATGCCGGCATGCTGTCGGGCGACGCTGGTTCGTTGATGAGACCTATGTGAAGGTTGCTGGCGTGTGGCGTTACGTGTACCGCGCTGTCGATGGATCCGGCCAGGTCATCGACGTCTACGTCTCATCCCGTCGCGACATCGCCTCGGCACGCAGGTTCTTCACGACCGCGATCGCCGCGCATGGCGAACCCGAAGAGGTCGTCACTGACCGGGCCGCGGCGTTGGCGAACGTGATCGAGGAAGTGTTGCCGCAGGCGTTGCACAACACGGTCAAGTATGCGAACAACCGGGTGGAGTGTGATCACGGTCAGTTGAAAGCGAGGCTGAGGCCGATGCGCGGCTTGAAGACCGACCGCACCGCGAGAGTCGTCATCGCGGGCCATGCGTTCGTTCAGAACCTTCGTCGCGGCCACTACGAGCTTGGCATCGACACCCGAGCCAACCATCTTCGCTGCGCTACAGCCTTCGACGAACTCGCGTCGATGATCTGATCGAGGCGAGACCGGGATCTGGACAGCGACGCGACACCCAAACAAACAACGCAACAGCGCCCTGTAACTACCAGGCGCCTCCGCGCAAGTGGCCGGGCACGACATCGTCCGACTACCGCCTTCTTACCCCACTCGTGCTGATGGCCGCGCTAAAACAGGCCGGCACGACAGTTCACGAACCCGTCCTCGAGTTCCGCATGGAGTTCCCCGCCCAGGACCTTGGCGCGATCATGTCGGTCCTCAGCAACCTCGAAGCCGAACCAAACCCGCCCGAGACCGATGCCTCGACTTGCGTGCTCACAGGCACGATCCAAGTGGCACGCTTTCATCAGCTTCAATCTCACCTGCCCGACCTGACCCGCGGCGAGGGAACGCTCGAGTCCGCGTTCGCCGGCTACCGCCCAATCGATGGGCCGCCACCCACACGCCCACGGACCGACCGCAACCCCCTCGACCGGGCCGACTACCTCCGGCGCGTCAGCCGTAGCCCTTGAACCTCGCAATCTCGGGAGAGACCCTGCTACCAAGGGTGACAAACCCTAGAGCCTGCGCCCCGGAAGTGCCGGTGGATGGATGACACAGAATGACGGCGCAGAACGACGCCACGCCGGCCTACTCGAACGAGTGCATATCGGCGCGTCGGCGCTCTTGTCGTTGATCGGGGGAACGCGGGCCGTACGCCGGCTCGGAGCACCTTCTCTTCATCTCGTCGCACCTTCGGTGCGCGCCATCACCGCGCGTTCTGCGCTGCCCGAGCGGCGCCGGTCGAGATCGTCCGATCCCGCGTCTTCTGCGCCGCTGATTGTTCCATCTGGGCGCGCTCGTCGCTCCCGGATGATCCGTCTTTGCCGTTGAAGCAGCAGAGAGCGTCGGGGTTGTCTGTCCCCTCTGACGCCGCAGCGCCAGGTGAACTTGCGGAGCACGGCGACTCGCGTGCGGTTGAGCGGCCGAGATTGCGATCGCCGTCGCGCGTTCACCGTCGGCGAAGACGTTCACGAGGATCGACAAGGTCGATGGCATGATGAAGGCAGCGCCAAGGCCCAACACAGCGCGGCACCCGATGATCTGCCCAGTCGTGGTCGCCTGGGGCGCCGCCGCGGCACCGACGAAGAACGCGGTGAGGCCGAACGTCTGCACTCGGCCCCTTCTCCGCCTGGCACGCCAATCCGAGGCCGAGAACTGGGGATTGCCCTAGTGGTGCGATCGTCGCAGCGTCCTTACGGTGCAGCCATGAATGAATCGAGTCGTCGGTGAGACGGCGTACGTTGATCGGAGCGATGGCAGTGTTCGTCGTGTCCGGTCTCGGATCGGTACACAGCGACGTGCGTGCCGGCGGGACGAGTCCGGGAGACATCTCGTACTTCATGCAGGTCGATCCGCCGCTGGCCGCGTGTGTCGGCGAACAGTTTGCAATACATGTCAAGGTGGTCGAGAACAGGATCCCGTCGGCTGGACCTCGGACCGGTGAGACCACCGGGGTGCTGTCTCGACTCGGCGACGTGTCGGTCAAGTCAACCTCAGTTCCCTCGGACGTCCTCGATCCGGCATCGCAACCGCAGACCACAAACGTCAGCACGGGGGGCGCCGAGTTCGTGTTCACCGCGGTCAAGGCTGGGGAGTCGGCGGTCACGTTCACAGCCGATCTCAGTCGACTCGTGGTTCCCGACGGCAGCGCAACTCCCACGATCGAGACAGTGACGCGAGCGGTGCACGTGCGAACCTGCGCGTTCAAGCTGCACACGACGTCGAACTGGCAATTCAGCGATTCCCGGCTCGCCGTGACTGCGAACATCAGCGACGCGCTCCTCGAGCTGGACACGTCCGGACACGTCAACACGACCGTTCCAGTGACATGGGGAAGCGGCTTCATCGTCGGGCCGGGCTGCGTCGTCACCGAGACGATCGACAAAAGCACAGCTGTCGTCACCGGGTCCCTCGACGACAGCGGCAAGCTGTCGCTGCAGATCGCCTACGGGGCGACCACTGTGCACAACCACGTTCAATGTCCGAAGGACGATCACACGGCGACGCTCTCGCTCACGCCAGGCACGGTGAACCCGATCGGTTCGGAGTATCTGCCGCACATCGACAGGCTGCCCCAGTCGCTCGCCGGTCTGGGCAAGTCGAAATCGGGCGACATGCTGTACGTCGTCGTTCCGGAGAGGGTGAAGTGATGCCCGCTCACGCCAGGCTGCTCGCCGTTCGATTCGCCGCGCTCGCCGCAAGCCTCGTGCTCGGCGGTTGCAGTGCCACGTCGTCGTCCCACAGCTCGAACTTGTCGGCGTCTAGCGCATCGTCACCACCGTCGTCCTCGGCGCCCGCGCCGTCGCCACCGGTGGCGACGGAATCTGATCCTGCTCCGGCGACCAGCACGACGGTGGCGCCGTCTCAGTTCGGTCCAGGACCGTTCAGCCTCCTCGACCCGTCGGTCGGCCTCGACCAACTCGCCAGCTACACCGCAACGTTGACACTGTCGTTCGTCGGCACGAAGGCCGGTCAGCCGCTGCAGTTCGAGCACACCTACGTCCTGAACGTGAGCCATGACCTCAACGCTCGGCTTCTCACGATCCAATCTGTGCTGGACGCAGCGAACACATCCGACTTCCACGCCGAGGTGAACGGCACCGTCTACGCGACGCGGGCAGATGGCACATGCACGGCTTCGGTGCCTGGCCCGGTCGACGCGACCGCTACGACGGACGAGTCGTTGCCCACGGACACCGCCGCCTTCGACCCGGCGTCGTTGCTCAACGGTTTCATCGGCGCGGATGTCGCCCAACCCGAGACGGTCAACAACGTCCCGTCCAAGCAATACACCTTCGACGAACGCGCACTCGGCAACCTGGATCCCGCCGTCGTCTCGGCGCGGGCCTGGATCGCGTCGAGCGGCGGCTATGTCACGCGGTACACCCTCACCAGCAAAGGCCCCCGAGCGATGCTCGGCAATGACGGCGACGGCACGCTCACCCTCGACTACGAGCTCACGGCGGTGAACCAGTCCGTGAACGTGGTCCTGCCCGCCGGTTGTCCTGCGCAGATCGATGCACCGCTCCTTCCGGATGCGACCGGAACTGACCGCCAGCCCGGGTACATCACGTATTCCAGCCCGACCAAGCCGGCCGATGCCCTGGCGTTCTACCAGCAACAGTTGCCGACCCTGGGCTGGGCACCGACGGCCGACATCCCAGCCGTCTCCGACCAGGGTGGCCAGATCGGCTTCACGTCGGCGTCGGGGCGCCTGACCATCGCCGCCTCGATCGACGAGACCGGTGCGACCACTGTGCTCATCGTCCAAGAGCAGTGACGGCACCGTTGCGTTGGCGGATCGGGTGCCAGCGGCAGGGATGCCCACGTGAAGCGTCAAAGTAGTGTCGCACCCGTCAGCCAGCTGTCGTCAGCGTTCACCGGTTTCCGGCTCCCGGCGGAGATCATCGTGCTGGCGGTGCGCTGGTATCTGCGGTTCGGTTTGTCATACCGGGATCTGGAGGAACTGCCCGCCGAACGCGGCATCGCAGTGGACCACGCCACAGTTCATCGCTGGGTGCAACGGTTCACACCATTGCTCATCGACGCCGCGAGACCGCGCCGCCGACGGATACGGCCAGGTCATTGACGTCTACGTGTCGTCCCGTCGCGATATTGCCGCGGCGCGCAGGTTCTTCACAACAGCGATCGCCGCTCATGGCCAACCGGACGAGGTCGTCACCGACCGCGCCGCGGCGTTGGCGAACGACATCGAGGAGTTGTTGCCGCACGCGTTGCACAACATCAAGTATGCGAACAACCGGGTCGAGTGCGACCACGGACGGTTGAAAGCAAGGCTGCGGCCGATGCGCAGCTTGACGACCGACAGAACCGCGACGGCACTGTTGCGTTGTTCGATCGGGTGTCGCGTCGAGACCAGATCCGATGTCGGCTTGTTCAGATCATCGATGCGAGTTCGTCGAAGGCGGCAGCGCAGAGAAGACGAGGATGTCCCGCTTGTTGTTGAAGTGGGATGGTGATCCGGTTGCTGTTCAGGCAACTTCTTGAGTGTAGATGGTGGGTGTTGCAGGGTTGACGGCGTGGCCGACGCGGGTGACGAGATCGGTCATCTGGGTGTGGCCGCGGACGCGTCGGAAGGTGCGTTGGGCTTCGATCATGCCGGTCGCGATCCATCGTTTCTTCATGTCGCCGTCGTGCCAGTTCTTGACTCGGTGAGTGACAACGCGCACGGTTGAGATCATCGACTCGATGCAGTTCGTGTTCGTCAACGACCGGCGCAGCGCTCCGGCGATCCCGAGTCGGGCGACGGTGAACATCTCCTCGAGTCCTTCGAGGAGTGACCCGGCCGCGTCGGGATGATCGCGCTTCAACTGGGCCGCGAGACGGCGGGCGTCACGTAGTCCCGCCGCGGCGTCGGCGTTCGCGAAGATCCCGGCGAGCCGTTTGTCCATTGCCTTGCGCCGCGCGACCGGCAGGTAATCGGTGACATTCCGTCTCTTGTGCAGGGTGCAGCGCTGCACGATCGCTTTCGCCCCGAACACCTTGGCGACACCCTTGCGGAGAGCCTTGGAGCCGTCCAAGACGGCGAGGATGCCATGCTCGAAACGCAGACCTCGATCGACGAGATCGGCCAACAGATCCTTGACGACGACACTGTTCTCGGTGTCACCCAGACGTAACCCGACCGGCACCTTCGTGCCGTCCGCAGTGACGACCAGGGCGACCAGGGCGACCACGATCATCTCGCCGGCCACGTTCAACCCGTCGATCATCAACACCGCCGTGGCCAACCCGGACAAGTCTGCTTCGAGCAGCCCGGCGACAGCCGCAGTCGTCGCGGCCACGAAACGACGTGACACCGCCGACTTCGACACCGCTGTGCCGGTCTGCCCGACGGGTTCACCGACCAACTCGTGACGGCGGGTCGCCACACCTGCGAGCATCCGCTCGACCACGACCTGACGCAACAAGTCCTCCGACGCGAACGTGGCCCACGTGTCCAACTCGACCTCGCCACCATCGACGTAACGGCCGCGCGGTCGTTGCACACTGATCTTGCGGGCCCCCAACACGACCTGACCAGTCGTGCTGCCATGCCAGTTCCCGACCCGTTCATCGAGCTTGGCGTGCTTGGCACCAACGATCGATTCGAGCTCGGCATCGAGCATCTGGCGCATAACCACCAGACCAGCCGCCGCCGAGAACGCGAGCAGCCCCTCTCTCATCGCTGACCCGACATCAGCCATGGCGACCGTTGCTTGCAACGGCAAACCTGCCGCGTTGACAGCATCTTGTGGTGTCGTGATCTTCACGGGCGCTGTTGCGTTGTTCGATCGGGTTCGCGGCGGAGTCCGGGTCTGACCTCGATTTGGTCAGATCATTGAAGCGAGTTCGTCGAACGCAGCAGCGCAGCGAAGGTGGTCGGTCCGCGCGTCGATGCCGAGTTCGTAGTGGCCGCGGCGAAGGTTCTGGATGAACGCGTGACCTTGGATGATCACGGTCGCGGTGCGGTCGGTCTTCAGCCCGCGCATCGGCCGTGGTCGTGCTTTCAGTCGGCCGTGATCGCACTCGACCCGGTTGTTCGCATACTTGATCGTGTTGTGCAACGCCCGCGCCAACAACTCCTCGATGACCTTCGCCAACGCCGCCGCGCGGTCGGTGACGACCTCGTCCGGTTCGCCGTGAGCGGCGATCGCCGTCGTGAAGAACCTGCGCGCCGCGGCGATATCACGCCGGGACGACACGTAGACGTCGATGACCTGGCCGTATCCGTCGACAGCGCGGTACACGTACCGCCACACACCGGCGACTTTCACATAGGTCGCATCCACGAACCAGCGGCGACCGACAGCGTGGCGGCATGGTCGCGCCACGTCGATCAGTAACGGTGTGAATCGTTGCACCCATCGATGCAGCGTCACGTGGTCCACCTCGACACCCCGTTCAGCGAGGAGTTCTTCGAGGTCACGGTATGACAGCCCGAACCGTAGGTACCAGCGCACTGCCAACAAGATGACCTCCGGCGGGAAGCGGAACCCAGTGAACGCTGACGACAGTTGGCTCGACGGTGCAACACGACGCTGATGTTTCATCGGGGCATCCTCGCCGCCCGCACGCGATCCGCCAACGCAACAGTGCCCGACGACGAGGGTCGCGCGAGGGTCGCGTTCCATGTTCTTCGTCTTGCGGCGTCCGCGTTCGGTGTTGAGGGTCAGGACTTGGTCGGTGTAGTCCACCCACACGACGCTCGCTTGTGGGCGACCGTCGGGCATGACCGTGACCAGGACAGCCGGCAACGACCGGGTCAGCAGATCGACGTGTGAGTCTGGAATCGAAAGCATGGGTCCAAGTCTGCCGAGCTCGTTGAGGAAGAGTTCGTGTCGCGACGGCGACGAGAAACTGCGATGCCACCGTGGAGCCGGGCCGTGGTGCAGGCTCGCCGCTTCGGAGTGGCCTATCGAGGTGCACAGTGATGCGGAGCGGACTGCGCCGGAATCGAGCGCTCTGCGCCCACCCTGTGGTGTCCTTCGGTGACTCCTGTTGGCGCGCCACCCATGTGCACACAACACCAGCGCAGGACTACGCCCGCGATCATCGGGCGAAGTAGCGCCGATCGCTTCGGTTCGCGCTTGCGAACCTCTGGAACCAGACGTATGCGTCCTCGTACGTAAGTGGTCGAGTCGGTGCTTCAGTACGGCGGTGACTGTGTCGCCGATTTCGTTGTCGATGGTTCTGCGGAGAGGTGTGCTGTGGCGTGGCACCGCCTATGTATTGCATGGTGCGGGCTTGACCGCGGCGCCACGCGGCTGGCTCGGCTCGTCGCGCTCGTTGTGTCTGTCAGGGATGGATGTTGGGTGGGAAGTCGATGTGGCAACGCGTTTTTGCGTCGGCGACGATTTGCGGCCATTGGGCCGAGGTGGCGGCACCAAAGGTTTTCACTGCGGCTGCGATGGCTGTGCGATCCGCGTGGGTCACGTTGAAGCCCGCTTGCGCGAGTAGCGACTCGTATTGGTGCTCGGCACTGAAATAGGACTTGACTGTCGAAGCGATGGCCGGGGGCGCGTCCTTGGCCATCGCGGCGAGCGCGCCGTCCTGAGCGGGGAGGGTAGCGGACAGGTAGGCGGCAGTGCCGAGATCGCTGCGGCCGCTGGTCACATCGTTCGAGATCTTGGTCTCGACGTCGGCCAGCTTGCGCACGTCGGCGCAGTACTTGTCCGGATCCTTGCACAGCGACTCGATCGAGGCACCGGTGATCGACATGCTCTCTGCCTGGTCCCCGGCACTCTGAGCGACGCGCAGGTCGCCATCGATCGCGGTGCTCTGCGGGGTCTCGCCGTCGGCGCCTTCCGGGCATTGACATTGTTCGGGGTCGTCGTGGGTGCAGTACCACTCGTCGGTGAAGCGGTGCAAGCTGTTCGCGTCGTCGAGCAGGCCGGCGTGCGCGGTGGCTGTGACGTGTATGAAGTCTGTCGTCGGGTGCACGCGACGCAACGAGGTGGAGTGAGCTGGCGTCGCGACGGCCACGCTGGTGCCGTCACCGACATCGACTTTGGGGGCCTCTGGTATCCCGCCGGCGAAATCGGTGGGCGGCGGGTCGCCATCGGGCGTCGCGTAGTACCAGCCGCTGGTCGAAGGATCCTGGAACTCCATCGGTCCCCACTGGTCCAACAGCGGATCCGGTGTCGCGGCGAGAGCAGCGTCGAACGCTGCTTGGCTTCCGCTCTTGCCGTCGAGGAGCATCTGAACCAGCGCGGGGAACATCTCGGCCCCGGCGCTGTGCATCGACGCGTAGAAGCCAATGGCCGAATAGGTGCGCGAGAACAGGCCGGTCCCGGAGCTTTTGAGGTAGCGCTCGAACCAGTAGTCCTGGGTTTTGGTCACCGTCGAGCCGACCCACTCGGCCTGGCCCTCGATCAGCCAGCTGGCCATGGCGTAGGTCTTCTGCCTGCTGCCGACGATGACGGACTGGTAGCAGTGCCAGAGCTCGTGCGCGGTGAGGGTGTCGCGCCAGTCGTAGCCGTCCGCGTCGAGCCCGGCTTTGAAGAACCGGATCTGACAGATGGCTGGCTTGCCGCCGCCGCACGTGGCGTCGAAGGTCGTCGCGTTGGCGCCGGCGACGCCGCCGGCCGCGCTGGTCGAGGTGCCGTGGGGGAACAACGTGACCTGGATCGGGATACCAAGCGGCATTCCGAGCTCGGCAGCGATCTTGTCGTTCCACGCGGCGACCCGAACCGAGAGATCTGCAACATCGCTGCTGTCGTTGCCGGCCGGCGCTCCGAGTGCGGGGTCGACTGTCTTCGACGCACACGCCGGAACGTCGGTCCTGTGCTCTGCAACGAGGGCCGGACTCACCCATCGGGCGGCGGTGGCGACGGCTGCGGTATTCGTAGCACCAGCCGGGGCAGTCGTCGGGGTCGTCGGAGTCGTCGGGGTCGTCGGGGTCGTCGCGGCGGGGATGACGACGCTCGCCGGGCTCGGCGCGAGCAGCGCGTCGACCCTGGCTTGCTCGTCAGCGGTGAGCTCGTCGCGATGCGCGGCCATGGCATTGAGCGCCATCGTTCCGTCGATCGGATGGTCGCGAGCGCCGGCCGGAAGGTCGACTCCGGACAACCCGCCGTAGGCCAACTGGAACAGCTGGCGAGCTGCCGGGAGCGAGATCGATCCATCGGCACCGATCTCACTCTCGATCTGCGCCAGGACAGTCGGCCCAACGCTCGCTCCAACGGTTGAGGTCTCGGACGTACCGCCACCTGTCGTAGCGACAACTGATCGAGGAGAGGTCGTCGTGACAGCAGCGCCCGGACCCGAGACCGGCGAACCCAGCGAGGACGTCGACGAGCACGCTCCGAGCACGACGACACCAATCACAAGGACCGATCGCAGCGCCCGCACCAACGCGACCTTACACCTCGGACCACTGAGCTGGGATGTAGTGGCGATCACGTTGGGCATCGATCCTGGGGCGCAGATCCGACCCCACGCCTTCGCCAGTCGTCCGAACGACTCGCACTCGAATCGCCTGCTGCGGGTCGGTTGGGTCGGTGATCGAACGAAGCGCCAGCCAGTGCGTGACTGATACGACTCTTTGGGCGCGGCGCGGTCAGTCGACCAGCCTGTGAAGCACTCACGTCTGGCGTCGTCGCCATGCGTCATCTCGTGCCGGACGCTGGGCTCGAGCTTCGTCAGAGTCGGTGACCGTGTCGCCGCAATAGCTGTCGTTGAATCGACTCGATCCTCAGGCATTCGCTGGCGAAAGCGCATAACAACCCCGCAGAACCGCGGGAGTGAAACAAGGCCCGGCCCCTACATGTCGGCGCCTATGCATCGTCAACGCCGGGGGAGTCGGCATCACCCGGCGCCCGACGTCGTCCTTGCGTACCGAGCGACGAGCGGGCACGATGCGCTTGTGTCAGACGCCGAGGTGAACCAACCGCCGCCAGGCGTTAGCCAAGCCCGTAGACCACCGGCTCGTCGGCTGCCGGGGCTCGCATCACTTCGACGTCGGCGATGTCCGCGGTGGCGAGTACGTCGAGGAGTTCGGCCAATGACGACGCGTCGCAGCGCACGTGGTTTGTCGTGTCGACCGCTACCCAGCGGCCGACCCATGGCGTGAGATCCAGCGTACGTACCATCAGCGAAAGCGTACCCGGCGGGTGTGACACCGATCTTGACGCCAGCAGTCGAGCACTGGCGGACCTGCCCGAAGAGAGCGCATATTGTCGACGCAGAACCACCGCGGCGCATGCGCCTCCGAATCGCCCAGAACTACGCTTCGGCTCGGTGAGTCAGGCTGCGAGCGGGCGGGGTAGTGCGTGGAGGCCGCGCTGCGTTGTTGTTGAACGTGGTAGCGCCTCTGCTGAATCGCTGCGCCTCGAGAAGCGCGACCGGCATCACATCGCTACGGATGGGCCGCGTGGCCAGAGCGAGCACCAGTGCATGCCGAGGCGGATAGAACCACGGTACCGTCAGCGAAATGGCGGGTGTCGCCGCCGGCGCCGTGTGCGTGGCATAGGCAGGCGTCCTGGTTTGGGGTGAGCAGTGAGGACGTCCCGACATACCTCCACGAGGTTGTTGCGGGCGTGTACCGCCGCGTGCACGTCACGCGTGTCTGGGACGCCGCGGATCGCGTCGTCGTCGAACCCCGCGAGGCGGTCGACGAGGGACAGGATCCGCTCCGGCGCGAGGTCCGCGGCGACGGCGACGGCCTCACCGATCCCGTAGCCGAGGTCGAAGACCCTCGACACGCCCGTGGCGTCGACCAAGCCCGCCACCCGCCGCGTCGCCGGTGACATCGGGGCGGTCACATCGGCGAGTGGGACGGTCAGTGGCTGCATCACGGCGTTCCACGCACGGAAGCGGCGCTTGTCGCGCCAGTGCCACCGGTTCGACAGCCAACACCGGGTCGGCGCGAGCACATGGCCGCGCAGCCACCACCGCTGCCGCAACAGCGGTCCGCGGCGACGTTGCATGCTGCCGAAGAGTGATGGAGGAAGCTCCACCCCGCCAGTATCGCCGATGCCGCCACGCACAGAACGCGCGAGCAGATCGGCCATGTCGACACCATGCGCAGGCCGCCCCGAACGGCGCATCAGGCGCGTCCTGTAGCCGGCGGTAGGGGCGAGCCGCTGGAGCGACGAAGAGCTGCGTAGGCTCGGCGGATGGAAGCGGTGTGGGACGGGGCGTTCTCGGGTCGAGATGGTTCTCGTCGGCGCCGGATCTACACCAGACTCGCTCGAGCGTCTCCGACGGCTGCTCGGTCTTGGCGAGATGCCTGTGTGGTTGCCGCCAATAGCGCGATGTTCTCGGGACCGTCGTCCCTAGTCGCGCATGCGTTGCGTGAAGTCGACGGAACATTGATCGCGCTGTTGTTACCCACCGAGTTCGCTAGCAGTTCGCCCGACGAGCCCTCAGGTTCGCGGAAGCAGAAGGTCGATCTGATCTCAGCGAGCCTGGATTTACATCGTGAGATCGCGGAGAAGTGGCAAGCAGTCCGTTACGAGGGCATCGCTCACTCACGCTCGGTGGTGCACAGCGTCGATGAACTCTCACCGAATCGACTCGTGGACGACTATGCGGAGATCGTCGACATGGTGCTCGCAGAGTTCGAGGTTCGGTTTGCCGACTGGTACCGGCGTCTTGATGAGTTCCTCTCCATCACGAACCCGACTATCGCCCAGATCACCCGGATGACCGTCGGTGTTCCGTGGAACGAATCCACGCTCGGCTACTTCTTTGAGCGCCTGGAACGGGCTTCGTGGTTCGAGCCTCTGCGCCGTAAGCACTTCTTCGACGCGCCGGCCGAAGTTGAGCGAGACGATGTGAAGGGCACGGTTCGATTCAAGACGTGGCCACAGGGGCTCTACCTGCAGCGCATCGCCGCTGCCGAAGGTGATGCAGTCGCAGAGGTTCTGCGGAACCTGCCGCGGAACTCCAATCCGTTCATGGCCGCGTCGGTGTGCTCCGTCGCCGCCGCGCTCCCGGTGCAGCTCTACCCAGGAGTGCGCGAGACGGTTGAGGAGTGGGTGCGATCGTGCTCCGCTATCTACTTCACCTTGCGTGAGATCGTGAGGCTGGTGCGGCACCTCGCCGAGTCTTCTCGCGGCGCAGACGCTGTGGCTCTAGCACGGATGGTCCTTGAGCCGCTGCCTGCGGACGGGGTGACGGGTCAGTCTTGGTCAGCTTCCCCGACGTCACGGTTCGGTCAGCACGAGTACCACGAAGCCTGCAGCGAGCTGCGAGCCGCGATGTCGGAATCGATTCCGGACACCGAACTGATCTCGATGCTGATCGACCTTCTCGATCACGCCACCGAACTTGCCGTCGGCGACCGAACAATTCCCCCGCACGACAGCTCGGCAATACGACGAAAGACTCTCGACGGCGATCCGTACGAACCCGGCGAGGTGTGGCAGTCGCTCGTGACGCACCTGGTCTCATTGATTCGACGCCACGCTCGCGTCGCCCCAACGGGCGCACGCCCATTGGCGATGACACTTCTCCAAGGGAGGTGGCACATCATTCGTCGGATGGGGCTCGACCTTCTCCGAGTACTCGGACCGTCCCCCGACGCGACCGACGCGATTCTCGATCACAGCATCTTCCTTGAGCCAGATCTCGACCGAGAGTACGCAGCGTTGCTCACGCTCGTGTATCCAATGCTCGAGGCGGGTCAAAAGGCCACGGTGCTCGGCTGGATCGCCGAAGGGCCGACCTATCCGCCGCGTCTCGATGGGACCACGCCTGAGGTCGAGCCTGCGAATCGCGAGTGGTGGCAGCTGAGCCGGCTCTGGCCGATCCAAGCCGACCTCGACTCGACTCAGCTCGTTTGGTTTCGCCAGCTACAAGAACGACATCCCCAAAGCTCGCACCGCGACGCCGGGCACGTTGTGGCCTGGTCGGGGACGACCAGCCCTTTCGACTCCGGGCAGATCGCCGAGATGTCAGACGCAGAACTCGAAGACCACCTGAGGAACTGGAGCCCAGACGAGTCCGGTCCGAGCATCCCGTCTCGTGAAGGGCTCGGGGACTCGTTGTCGCAAGCGATCGCGCAAGATCCGCACCGCTTCGCCAACTTCCTCACAAAAATAGTCGAATGCCCACCTGCGTATCACTCAGCGGCTGTCGGCGGACTGATCTCAGCCCTGACTGCCGGCCGTTCGATCCCGTGGGCCAGTGCCCGGGTTCTCCTCGAGCGCGCCGTGCGAAGTCAACCGACTCGGGAAGGTCTCGACGACCCAAGTCTCTGGCTGAGGCTGAGCATCGCCAACCTCATCGAAGCCGCGCTGCGGACGCCAACCGCCGGTCTCGAATCGGACGACGCTCACTGGCTCGTTCCGCTGGCCAAAGCACTCAGCAGCGACCCACACCCCGCCGATGAGCACGATACGTCGTCACGGTCCCCCCTTGAAATCGCACTGAACACCGTTCGAGGTAGAGGCCTCACCACCCTGATCCGACTCTTCGCATCGCTGGCGCAGGATCCCGAAGGCTCCACCGAACTGCTCACCGAGGTCAAAGACGTGATCGAGGAACGCATTCGCAACGAAACCGTCGACGACGTACTCGCAGCACTCGGACGCGAGTACGCGCTCATCTGCAGCCTCGACTCGTCGTGGGCCACGATGCAAGCCGAGCCCGTCTTCGGTGCTCACCCATCGGCAACCCCGGCGTGGGCCGCCTACTTGGACGAGCAGGCCTACGGCTTCACGCTTCCCATGCTGCTTCCCGTCTACAAGAGACATCTCCAACAGCTCGACGGGTCCTCTGAGCCGGCCACGGACGCGGACCACAAACTCGCCCAACATGTGATGGTCTTCCACTGGGCTGGAGTCCTCGAACAAGCGCAGCAGCCCTTCGGAGCCAATGCTGCCGACCTCTTCCGCGCGCCCGACGCCGTCCGAGCCCATGCGATCGAGTTCGTCGGTTCCGCGCTCAGCAACACCGACGGTGACGTGGAGCCGGAGGTGCTGACGCAGCTCACGGGCCTCTGGGAGTCGCGTCACCTCGCCCTCTCCACGACACCCGAACTCGAGAGCTTGGACGAGCCAGGAGCCTTCTGCACCTGGCTCACGAGCGGCAAGCTCGACCCCCTCTGGGCACTCTCGGAGCTCCGCTGGGTGTTGGCCACCGGCGCTGCGATTCGACTCAGCTACCCGGTCGGACAAGCACTTTGCGAGCTGATCGACAGCCGAACGGAAGTGGCGCTCGCCCTCGACTGCGTCGAACTCCTCATCCGCACCGTGACCGAACCATGGGGCTTCGCCGGCTGGACCGAACGTCTCCACGGCTCCTTGCTCGATCTGCAGGCGGGCGGCCAAGCGGACACTGCGAAAGCAAGACGCATCGCGAACGTCCTCCTCGCTCAAGGCCTTGTGATCTTCCGCGACCTCGCCTGAAGCCCACCTGAGCCGCTTGACTCGGTCACTCCCCGTCGATCGGGTCGCCTCCATCCGGCCGGGCCCTCGGAGCGTCAGCGGTGGCACCATCGAGACTGCCCCCGAAGTGCCGGTAGGTGACGCAGAACGCGCAGCGCATATTCTCGCCGTACCTCTACGTCGCGACGCGCTCAGATCGGCGCCTCGACGCTGCACGTCAACGGCTTCCACTTGGCTGGTTGTGACGGCGGGGTAGGTGGTTGTGTCGGCGGGCAGATCTGATCGGCGTGGGATGCTCAGCGTGTTGATGGCAGACTCGTTGATGCGCATCGAGCAGATCGCCATCCCGGCTGTGCGGTTCTTGGCGAATCGGCCGCGGCTCGCCCGGGCAGTGTTCCGGTTGACGAACGACGAGAACCCGTTCGACCCGGACTACTACGTGAACCCGTATCCGGCCCTCGAGGCGGTGCACAAGAAGTACGGCCAGGTGTACTACCGCAAGGTCTTCCGTCAATGGTTCGTGGTCGGCTACGACGAAGCGCTCGAGTTGCTCCGCTCGCCTGCGCTGTCGGTCGAGTCGGCAATGGACGCCATCATGGACATCCGGCCCTACTCACTGTTGTCACAGGAGGCCAGGACGAGTTTCGCGCGCTGGCTCTTGTTCGTCGACCCACCGGACCACACGCGACTGCGCGGGCTGGTTCAGCGGGCGTTCACCCCGAACACGATCAAGTCGTTCGAACCGCGCGTGCGGGCGATCGCTGATGAACTCCTCGCCAATCTTGCCGATCAGCACTGCCCCGATGTCGTGTCAGGTTTCACCGCGCCGCTGCCGATCTACGTGATCGGTGAACTCCTTGGGCTTCCGCCTGAGCGGTGGGCGTGGTTGAAGTCGGCGTCTGATGACATCACTGGGCTAATCGATCCGCTCCACGGTTTCGACCCAAAGATCGTCAATGTTCGAATGGCCGAACTCAACGCCTACTTCAGCGAGGTGATCGAGCAACGTCGCGTTGAGCCTCGCGACAATCTGATTTCGATACTGGCCACTGCCGCAGATGACGGCGAGAAGTTGGTCAACGACGAACTGCTCGCCATGCTCGGTTTCCTGCTGTTCGCCGGGCACGAAACAACGACCGGCCTGATCGGCAACAGCCTGGTCGCGCTGGCTCAGCACCCCGATCAGCGCACTTTGCTGCGCGATCACCCAGAGTTGATCGACAACGCCGTCGAAGAACTGATCCGGTTCGATACCTCCGTGCAAGCAACGCCACGGTCGACGACAGCGCCGATAAGCGTGGGCGGCAAAACGATCCCGGCCGGAAAACAGGTCGCGATCTTGTGGGGACTCGTGAACCGTGACGTCAGACGCTGGCCCGACGCCGACAAACTCCGCCTCGATCGCCCCGACCCGAAGCCACTCTCGTTCGGACATGGCATCCACCACTGCCTCGGCGCGTCGCTCGCGCGCCTCGAACTGCGAGTCGCGATCCCCGCCTTCCTCGATGCTTTCGGCGACTACCAACTCAATCCGGCAAACACGCATTGGAAACGATCTCTCTCGGTCCGTGGCCCGACAGCCCTCCCAATCACACGACCCTGAGCGCAGAGCGCACACCCCGCTCGGCGACCTACCGCCGCGAGCTGGGCCATATCCGGCGAACTGTCGCGGCCCCGCCCTATAGCGCTCACCGACCGTCGTGAACAGAACGTCATCAAATCGCCGGAACGGGACACAGAACGCGCAACGCAGAACCGCGGATACCAGCTGTGACCAGCTGCTCGGCCGACCGCCCAGATCGGCGCATCCGCGCCCGTCAAGCGCTCAAGCGTCGCGCGGAGTGCCGTTCGGCGATCGCTACTCGATCAAGAGGGCGGCTACCCGCTTCGTGCTCCTGGCCGTCGTCGCCGTGAGAGCCGCGCCTAGGACGACGTGAGACTTCGAGCAAAGGTGAGCATTGTGTCGAGCGTCGGCGGCTGGTCGCCCACGCACGACGGTGCGGTCTTCAGGACGAACCCGTGGTCAGGTGTTGTCCACCTGAGGCGGGCGATGCCGTGGTCGACTTGCGTCGAATATGTGGCGGTCGCTCCATTCACATCGAACGTACCGACGTCCGTCTCGCCCAACTCCCTCGGAAACTGTTCGACCAGATCAACAGCGCCTTGTGAGAGCTGCAGCGGACTCGTCGACGGCGTGCAGGACGACGCCGTGTCAGGCAACCGCGGTGACCCCCAAAAGCGGGTCCAGAACTGGGCTCGGTTGGGTTCGGGGTGGCCAGGAGTCTCTCTGAGGAGCTGCCAACCGTCGGGCATCCATCCCGGACGGAACAGCGTGGACGCGTCGAACACAGGCCGGGTGGCGCCGAGCGCGATCAACAATCGGTGTCCGATGGGTTGCTCGAGTTTGATCTCGACGGTCCGGATGTACCCGACTGCCGTGCAGACAGCATTCCCGGGTGGACGTTCCGCGCCAACGGTGACCATCACCGCCTCCGCGGTTTCTTCGGCGCTCGGCACATATCTGACCGTGCATGGATCACTGCCATCGAACTCAGGGCCTCCGACGACGAACAGGACCAGCCCTGTTCCGTCGTCTGTGGTTCTCGCGCCCTCCCACGCACCCGCCGAAAGCGCCTCGCCGGCGACCACAGCGTCATCGGCGGTATCCGCTGTCACCGCCGGATCTGTCGCAGCGATCACGGGGACGATTGTCGTCGAATCCGCAGTGACTACCACCGGCGCGGAGGTGGCCGGATCGGCAGTGAAGGCAGTCGTATCTGCGGCGAGGGCGTTCGAAGACGATGTCGGGTCGATAGCCGCCTGGTCCGAGCGACCGCTACCGCACGCGCCCCCAGTCAACACGACGGCTACGGCGACCGCCCACAACCTTGTGCGAGTCATGGCACCACTGTGCCCGACGTGGACTCCGCACACCAGGCGCGCAGCGGTCTGCAGTCCAATGAAGCGACGCTGTCATCACAGCAGCAGCCGTTGGATCGTCCCGGCCGAAGCACTCACCGCAGAACGCGCGACACATAACGACACCACGAAGACCGCCAGCCAACGCGCCCGAACGGCGCATCCGTGCTCGGTTACGGGCACCGCCCAGATCGGCGCATCGCGTGGCGGTTGGCGACGCCGAACGCACGTGCCCAGCCCGAGCTAGGAGACTGCTAGACAACGGCGATGCCAGTGTCAGGAGTGTCCTGGCTGAAGACGTTGACCCAACCGACACCGCGTCGACACCAGAGCGAGCTGACATACATCGCCTCCGTTTGCGCAGCCTCGCCTACGCGCACGTACACGGCTCGGTACGACAACAGCACCGCCGAGTCCGACACTCCGATCATCCGTGCGTCGGAGAGCTCATAGCGAGCGACCGTTGGACCGGCGGCGATTTGACCGACATGGTCAGTGCGGTCGGCGAAACCCGTTGGGTAGACGCCGACGAAATCATCGGCGAGCAGTCCAGCGTCAGCCTGAGCATCGCCGTCAACGAGTGCCTTCCACACCTTGGTCTCGAGCGAGATCAGTTCTCCGATGTCCATCTCACGACGGTATTCGCTGTGATCGCACAGAATGATCAAGCAGAACAACGGAGACCCTCCCGGCCATGAACGCGCCAGAACGGCGCGTCTGCACCATCCGGCGTGGTCCCTGTGACGTTGTGGGCGCGGTGTCAGCGTTTGAAGATGGCGCGGGCGAGATCGGCCCGGTCGGTGTAGACAGCGTCGACGCCGAGGAGAGCGACCGCACGAAGCGCCGTCTCGGTGTTGGCGGTGTATGTGTAGTCGGCGAGACCGTGGTCGTGGTCCCACTTCACGTTTTTCTTCGTCAAGGCGACGCCACGGTCGACAAGGGGCGGCTGACCGATGCCGACCGGGGCGCACCATGGGGATCCGGTGGCCTCGGCATGGCGGTATTCGGTTTCCATTGCGTCGGTGATCGTTGTGACGGCCTCGGGGCACACCGCCTTGAAACGGGTGACCGGTCCGTCACCCCCGGAGCTGATGAAAGCGTCACCGGTGCGCTTGAGTCTGCGAAGCACAGCACAGAGCGTGTCCTCGGCCCCGTCGACTTTGAACTCCATCCCCACCTGGAATCCGGGGAATGCGTTCAGGACGTTCTCGATCGTGGGCACGCTGACGAGCGTGCCGGCGAGCGGATAGTTCTTCGAGGGGCCCGCCCAGGAGTCCCCGAGATCAATGCGCTGCAGGACCTCGTAGGTCGTGTTCGCGATGGATACAGTTCCGCCGGACTTGGTCGTGACGACGTCGTCGTGGGCGGCGACGAGGACACCATCCTTGGTCACTCGTACATCGGTGTCGAGTATGTCTGCCCCGGCGGCGACTGCGGCGCGCATCATCGTGATCGTGTTCGGTGGGCCGAAGAAGTCGCCGCTGGCGTGAGCGATGATCAGCGTATGGCTGGACCGGAAGTCGCTCGGCTGACACTGCACTGAACTCGTCGTCCTCGCGCACGAACCGATCATCGTGGCCAGCGCAGTTACCGAAACGGCGACACCGATGCTGCGCCGCCGCGACCGGATCATGCTCACACCGCATCATGACCCAAGTCGACGTCCGAGCTACCGCGCCATGATCAGAACTTGCGTCAACCCATGCAGAGTCGGCTTCCAAGGCGTGATCCGGTCGAGAACGCTCGTCGATCTTCGATGGATGACGGCATCCGCTGCCGGCTCCCGACTCGCCGCTCGGCACCGACCGGCCGTCGTCGGAACGAGCGCAGAACGCGCGCTGCAGAACGACGAGCGATTTCGCCGCCGCGTGCGCGCCAGATCGGCGCTCATGCCGGTGATCTTGTAACGGTCAGGCCATCTCGCGGATGGCAAGAGGAACGGGTCAGACGCTGTCGATCGGCCGGAAGCGATTCCCAAAAACGTTGCCGGGTTCGACGGCGAAGTGATCGGGACCGAACGTGACCGTGAAGTTCTCCATGAACCCGATTTGCCCGAGGATGACGGAGGTTCCCTGGTGCGGCCACGGATCGAGCACCCCGGCGAGTCCGTGCCATGACCGTCGAGCATCGTTGGACCCGACGGGCGGAATCGCTTGCAAGGCGAGTTCAAACAATCGAGCCTCGAACGCGCGGCCACCGAGC
Organism: Acidimicrobiales bacterium; assembly: GCA_038227995.1. Classification (GTDB taxonomy): domain Bacteria; phylum Actinomycetota; class Acidimicrobiia; order Acidimicrobiales; family Ilumatobacteraceae; genus WLMZ01. The sequence continues at coordinate 176,748 of JBBRPP010000005.1, read as the reverse complement.
CGGATCGGGAGCGTCTGTCCCGTGGCGACTGCCGCGTCGCCCGCTGACGCGATTACTTCCTCGGAGACAACGGTCAGCGGACCGCCCGTGTCGATCAACGCAGTGAACGACGACCGCCAGCCCGGAACCGCCACGCGCAGAGCAGCCCGAAGAACCGGCCGACCGAGCGTTCCGTGCGACTCACCGAAGTCGGTGTAGCCGAAGACCCAGGCGTCAGCCAAGACCGAACGCGACAGGCTCGCCAGGCACCGGGGCGCGCATGATCTCGAGGTCGTCGGCCTCCAGCTGTTCGGCGTGAGCAATCAGGTCGGACAGTTCCTCCGCCGACGCGTGGACGTGACCATCGGGATCTACGGCGACCCATTGGCCGGCCCAGCGATGTAGATCCAACGTGCGAACCATGCACTCACCATACCCGCGAGCCCGACATCGATTCGTGAAGCGCACAAGAGAGTCGACCAGCGCGTCCAGAGCTCAGACCTACTCCCGCGGTCGTGGATCTGATGTCGTTGGTCGACGTGCGTGCGGACGTGCGCGGCCGGAGCCGTGCTTCGTCGGCACGAGGATCATGGTGTACGACGTACTGGAGTACCTGGCATCTGGCATGAGCAGTGATGACATCATGGCCGACCTCCCAGAGTTCGGTGCCGACCATGTGCGCGCTGCGCTCGAGTTCGCCGCACTTCGAGAGCATCGGCTCGCCGCTCCGACGTGAGGGTCTGTTCGATCAGGACCGCCGTGCAGCCGGGGCGTGTCGCGGGACGAGTGAGGCGCCTCGTTTTGGTCACAAATTGGTCACAGAAATTTCAGCACCAGGCGAGATCAGGCAGGACGAGGCAACACAGCAGTAGCCCAGAAAGGCGCTCTGAGCAGGGCACATCCGGACGAGGCGTGATCAGGCAACACCAGCCAACCTGGCCGACAAGCCACTCGTAATGAAAAGGTCGAGAGTTCGATTCTCTCTCTGGGCTCCAACAATCTCACTCGACGGCAGGGTGGTACTTCGGGAACGGGCTCGCGGGGAGACTGGTGCTCAGAGCGATGCTTTGTCGTTCATCCCTGTTTACAATGCAGACATGTCCGGTACCTCGACGGCCAAGGTGTCTCACCGCGGCCAGACCAATCTGCCTGCCGAGCTTCGCCATCGGTGGGGCATCGAACACGGGGGCGAAGTAGGGATCATCGATCTCGGCGATGCCGCCCTCATCGTCCCTGGCGGCATGCAGACCGCACGCCGCGAACTCCGCCACGTGCTCCGAGACCGTTACGAGGCCGGCCTCGCCAGCATCGAGGACCCAGACCTGGCCGATCAGTAGGTGGCCGTCGTTCCCACGATCATCCTCGACGACCGGCTCCTGATCGAAGAACTCCTCGTCGGCCTCGACGAGGAAGGCGACCGTCACACCACGACGTATTGGTACTACCGGGCCTGCCGTGCCGCCGTCATCGGAGCCGGAGGACACCTCTCGGGTCCGTTTCTTGGTCTCGATGCCGCCCACCAGAAGACGGCGATTCGCAGCTTGCTGTCGCCGCCCGAGACCATCGGACTCCCCGACCCGCGCTCGACGGTTCCAGTGATGGCCGAGTTGTCCGAGCGCCACCCGCGCCTCAACGTCTTGAACCTCGAAGCCGCTGCAACCGGACTCGTGCTCGACGCCATCATGCTCCTGTCGATTGAAGCCGCCCGAGGTGTCCTGCCAGAGATCCTCGACGCCGAGAACATCAGTTGGCGCACAGTCGAGATCGACTGACCACATGTCCCCGACCGCTGATTCGCAGCGAGCGTCGGTGGCCCTGATGCGCGATCGACGGTCGGTGTCGGTGGTCGAGATTGCTCTTGCGCCAGCGCGAAGGACCCGGCATTCGCGGCGGCGCGGCGATACTGCACCTCACTTCGTGAGACGCTTTGTGGCGTGAGAAGGTTGGCTCTCGTTGGGTTGGTCCTCGTCCTGCCCGATTGTGGACACGACGGCACCGATCGGACGGCCGTTGTGCCATTTTCCGTGAAGGTTTCTGCTGACCGACGCACCTTGACCGTCGCGACGAGATACCCGAGAACGCCGTTCTGCGCCAAGCAGCCGGACGGTATCGACGTTGACATTCGCGGAGACGTTGTCGTCATCTCTGCCTTCGCCAAGAGCGTTGCCAAGGCAGGCGAGTCCTGCACCATGGAGTGTGGGTTCATCGAACAGACGATCACGCTCGACTCGCCGGTTTCCGACGGTGTTCGGTTCGAGGCCCCACCAGGCGCCGACCCCGGATGTGGAAGCCCGCCAGCGCCTTGACAGCCGCCCGGCGTGAGTCGATGGCCAGATCGACGTGCCGACTCCATGAGGCCGTCAGGTTTTGAGCGCCAAACTGCCGATCTTGCGTACGTCGTTCTGCGCCAGACATCGCGCTTGCGTCATGAGCGAGGATCCGGCATTTCGGCGCGTTTGGGGAACCGGTGCCACCGGCGAGGTCGTCTGAGTCACGTGACACGATCCGCACGGATGCTTGGTGACGGTGTGTTGATCGCCCTGTTGACGACCGTCGGATGTTCAGCTTCCTCGGGACGATCCAAGAGCTCCCAAGCGGTCACACTGCACACCACGTCAATCGTGGTGCCCGCTTCCCAGCCGGTCGGCACCCACCAGCCGTCAACCGTTCCTGAGTGTGCTTCGTCGAATCCGGTGATCGTGCTCGGGGACTTCATCGAGGCTGTCCGCCGGAACGATCAAGACGCCATCGCTGCGTGCCAGGATCCGGATCACCGGATGTCTGGAAACGCCACCGAGCTGGCCAGAACCGACTTGCTTCTCGCCGATGCCGAACGCACCGACACGCCATCAAGATCGGGGCTCCCGACCAGAGTGAAGTTCGACATCCCTTTCCCCGAGCTGCCACGCGGCCAGCAGGCACCACAGGCGACTCGTGTCATCGTGGTCCTGGCTCTCAGCCTGACGAACACCTACGTCATCGATGCAGTGCTGCCGTACGCGAGCACTTGACCCGATCTCACGCTCGTCGTTCCGCACGGGTGATTGCTCTTGCATCGCGAGCGAAGAGCGAACGGGACGTGACGCGCCCCGAAGCTGCAGAATCAAGCATGACCAACCAGTGCGAGCCCGGCGCGGATTCTGGTCTGACTCGACACGTCCTATTCTCACTGGGCACTATGCGCCGTATGACGACTGGTGTGGGTCGTTCTGCTCGCGTGATCACGCTTGCGTCGGGAGCGACTATCGGGCATTCGGGGCGGTATCGCTCGGTAAATACTGGCTCGGGAGCATCTGAGGTTGAACGCCCACATCGGATCCTCCCAATCCTGTTCATACCAGTCGCGGTTGGGGCGATTGGGTGTCGATCAGGTGGAGCGCCCACCGGATCGACACCCGAGCCGACCGAGTCGCGCCCAAACACCGATCTGCCTCTCTATCCCGCCTCGGAAAGACGCGAACCGAACAGAACGCGCACCCCGAAGTACGAGGCGGCTCGTCGCGATCAATGACGTCGCGGTTATTCCGGTGATCGTGTCGGGAGCTCATCGAACGGATCGCAACGCCGACACCACGGCTGATCGGTGTTGACCCGACAGGTGTGGAGGGGGCACGCCGGCGGTGTTGATGACGGAACTCGACGGTCGACCGGATCGGTCGGCGGGCATGCGATGGATGCGTCAACTCGTCGAGGTCCTCGACGACGTCCACGCCATTGACGCTGGCACGGCGAGCATGGTGCGGCCATTCGCGGTTTATCGGCAGGAGTCGTACGCGTTGCCGAAATGATCGACAGTGCATGACGCGCGCGAATCACGCCCGCGGAGCATCCGGATCGCAGAACATTCGGTTTCGGCATTTGGTTGTATACCCACTAGGGTATCTATTAGTATACCCCTGCAGGTATCATGAGAAGGAGGCGTCGACGATGGAGATTCCCGAGAACACTGTGGCCGACCTGACCCGCCGCCTGCGACGGGTCGAAGGACAGATCCGCGGCATCCAGCAGATGCTCGCTGAGACACGCGACTGCCGAGACATCGTCACCCAGATGTCGGCCGCGAGCAAGGCACTCGACCAGGCCGGGTTCCTGCTCGTCGCCAGCGGGCTGACTTGGTGCATCGCTCACCCCGAATCAGCGGCTGAGGGGTACGCGCTGGAGGACGTCCAGAAGATGTTCATGAAACTCGCCTGAACCTCTCGAGCCCCCGGCTCGAGAGGACCGATACCGCTCACCGCACACCCACCCCCTTGCTTCAACGCGCCCCGATTCACGAGGAGTCTCCGATGTCCATTGCCCCCATCACCGAACCGCACCCGCCCCTGCTGCCATCGGCGATCGACGCCGAGGTCCCTCGCGATCACTGGTTCTCGCGTCTCGGCCGGTTCTCCGCCCGCCGGCGCAAGCCGTTGATGCTCATCTGGTTGATCGCCGCGCTCGGCGCAGCCCCGCTCGCGATCACCGTCAACGGAGCGCTCTCGGGCGCCGGCTGGGAGGCTCAGGGATCGATCGCCCAACGCGTGCGCGACGAGTTGCGCACCGACTTCCCGCACGTCGGAGCCGAAGCCGCCGTCGTCGTGGTCCACCAGACCACACCGCTCAGCACGGACGGCACCGGGGTCAGCGCCATCGTGACGGCACTCACCGCCGCCGACGGGGTGAAAGCGGTCGCTGACCCGTTGTCGATGCCAGCAAACTCGGGTCTGATCTCGGCCGACGGGCTCACTGCGTTGATCCCGGTCGAGCTCGCAGCTTCCAACGACGCCCAGCTTCCCGAGTCCGCAGGACTCGTGATCGATCGGGTCGCGTCACTACAGCTCGCCAAGGGCACGACCGCTGCGGTCACGGGTGAATGGCCGGTGTGGAGCGACTTCAACAACTCCAACGAACAGGCCCTCCACAAGGCCGAGCTGCTGTCCGGTCTGCCCACGATGTTGCTCCTGTTCGTCGCGTTCGGGTCCGCGATCGCCGCTGGCCTTCCGCTGTTGCTCGCCATTTCCGGGATCGCTGTTGGTTTCGCCGGTCTCCACCTCGCCACATCATTCACCCCGCTGTCTGTGTGGTCGATGAACTTCTCGATGATGATCGGGCTGGCCGTCGGCATCGACTACGCCCTGTTCATCGTCTCCCGCTACCGAGAGGAACGCGAGGACGGCAAGGACGCCGAGAATGCGATGGCGTCCACCCTCGACACCGCCGGCAAGGCCGTGTTCTTGTCGGCACTGACCGTCGTACTCTCCCTCTCCGCCGTGTTTCTCGTCCCCGTGATGGTGTTCAGGTCGATGGCGCTCGGCATGATCTTCTCCGTCGTCGCCGTCGCCGCAGCCGCGCTGACCCTGCTGCCCGCACTCCTCGTCGCCCTCGGAGACCGCGTCCTCGTCACACGCGGCAAGAAGGACCCCGACCGTGCCGCCGAAGGACGCTGGACCCGATGGACCGCCCGCGCGATGAAACGACCCGGCGCCACGCTGGCAGCCGGGCTCGGCGTGTTGATCCTGCTCGCCTCACCCGCGCTCGGGATGCGTCTCGGCATGCCCGGCGCCCGCGTCGTCGACAAGGGCCGCTCCAGCCGCGACGGCTACGAGATGCTCGTCACCTCGTTCGGCCCCGGCGCGGCCGCACCCCTGTTCGTCACCGTCGACGCCACACAAGCCGCCCAGGTCGTCGCGACCGCCACTGCTGATGCTGGTGTCGTCGACGCCCGCATCGTCTCCGCCCCGTCCGACACCAGCGGACGCGCCGTCGTGCGGATCACACCCACCACCGCCGTCGACGACGCCAAGACATCCGACCTCATCGCCCGGCTGCGCACCTCGATCCCGACGGCCGCTCCGAGCGCGCTCGTCGGCGGACCTGCTGCCCAGAATTACGACCTCACCCGCGTGCTCACGGGACGGGCACCGATCGCGATCGCGGTCATCACCCTCGTCGCGTTCGTGCTCCTGCTGGTCGTGTTCCGCAGCCTCGCCCTCGCGATCTCCTCGATCCTGCTCAACTTCATCAGCGTGGGCGCAGCGTTCGGGTTCGCCACCCTCGTGTTCCAACACGGCTGGGGCGCGAGCCTGATCGGCATCCACCCCCAAGGCTTCGTCGACGCATGGGCACCACTGTTCTTCTTCGCGCTCCTCTTCGGGTTGTCGATGGACTACCAACTGTTCCTGCTCGCTGCGATCCGCGAACGTTACGAAGCCACCGGCGACACCCAACTCGCGATCCGCGACGGCATCGCCCGCACAGGCCGACCCATCACCAACGCTGCACTCATCATGATCGTGGTGTTCATCGCCTTCGGCGTCACGGGACCCATCCCGCCCACCGAGCTGGGCATCACCCTGGCCCTCGCCGTCCTCCTCGACGCCACCGTCGTGCGGATGATGCTGGTCCCCTCGCTCATGAAACTGCTCGGCGACCGCAACTGGTGGATCCCGGAGTGGCTCGACAAGCGACTTCCCCATGTCCACTTCTCCCACTGAACCGGACCGATCCCATGATCAGAGACTTCGGACCTTCACAGTTCGTGAACGAGTCCAGATCTGGATCGCTCGGTTCGCCCCGGCGTGGTGGAATGCAGGAATGAATACCTCGGCGCGAGCAGCGAATGCGGTACGTGCTGTGGTGGCTGTTGCGACCGCCCATGGTCTGAGCGCGGTCGGGGCGAGCGTCATCAAGGACTCGAACAACACGGTCGTTGACCTCGGCTCGTCACCGATCGTTGCCAAGGTGTCGACCACGACGCTTCCCGGCGGCGGCGACGACTCCTTTGCCAGGGAGTTCGCCGTGCTTCACCACCTCCACGGATCGGATGCTCCGGTGGTTCGATTCAGCGATCAGATCCCGCCCGGTCCACACGAGATCGAGGGATTGCGCATGCTGTTCCTCGAACGGGTCCACCTTGTCGACGAGCAGATCGGAGTCGCTGACGCCGTCCGGACACTCGAGCGCACGCACGTCGCGCTGGCTGAGTTCGAGGCACCCCTGCCGACCTTCACCGACACCTTGGCAGCCGCGCACGGTCTGTATCGCGATCAGCGCCTCACACCCGCGCTTCCTCCTGAAGAGCGCCGCTTCTGTCTCGCTGCAGGCGACCGGCTCCTGGCCGAATTCGCGGACGAAGCCGGTCCACCGATGGTGCTCCACGGCGACCCATGGCGCGGCGGGAATCTGGTCGCCACCTCCGCTGGTCCGATTCTCCTCGACTTCGAGGCCGTCTGTGTCGGCCCGCTCGAATGGGATCTCTCGGCATTCGGCGAGGAGGCCGCACCGTTCGGTGACCCATGGCTGTTCGCCCGATGTTTGGCGGCCCGAAGCTTCCTCGTTGCCGCCGTCTGCTGGGCACAGCCAGGACGGGCACCCGACGTCGATGCAGCCGCTGTGTCGCATCTCCACCTCCTGCACCAGCGAACGTTGCGCTGACCGCATCGATCACCTTCAGTTCGGCGCCGATTTGCCGTTCGTTCTCACGGTTCCGTCGCGAGATTGCGCTTGCAGAGGCCGTTCGGCGCTCTCGATTGGCCTCGAGCCCGACGTTCAGTGCGCACCTGACTGTCAGGCGCGGTGGGGCAACTTCCAGCCGGGTCGAGCGAAGTGGCACGTGTAGCCGGCCGGGTAGCGCTCGAGGTAGTCCTGGTGCTCGGGTTCGGCTTCCCAGAACGGCCCGGCGGCCACGACTTCGGTGACAACTTTGCCCGGCCACAGGCCCGAGGCATCGACGTCGGCGATGGTGTCGATCGCGACGGCCTTCTGCTCGTCGGTGGTGTAGAAGATCGCCGATCGGTAGCTGGCTCCCATGTCGTTGCCCTGCCGGTTCTTGGTCGACGGGTCGTGGATCTGGAAGAAGAACTCGAGCAGATCGCGGTACGACACAGTGTCGGGATCGAACGTGATCTCGATCGCTTCGGCGTGCGAGCCGTGGTTGCGGTACGTCGCATTGGCGACTTCGCCTCCGGTGTATCCGACTCGCGTCGCGATCACGCCAGGACGCTTGCGGATCAGATCCTGCATGCCCCAGAAGCAACCGCCGGCGAGAATCGCCGTCTCCGTGGTCTCACTCATCATCCGTCTCCTTCGTCTCGACGTTCGCTGAGCCAATCGTACCGCCCCTCCCGACGCCGGATGGACGAGCTCGCGACACGGCGTTCACAGGCGAGACACCAGCAGACGAACTCGGTGTGCAACGCTGGTGTCACCGATGTCGGCGGGCCGACACGGTTCCGTCGACACATCGAACCAGGGACCACGGACATGCGAGTGGAAGAACTGCTGCACGACGAACAATTGGACACGCTGGCGCCCGGGTGCGAGCGCGAGGCGCTGCTGTCGGCGCGCTCGGCGACGTACGTGATCCATCAGGACATCACCTATTCGTACGATCGCCCGATTCGCGACCTCCGCCAACGGTTGGTCGTCATGCCGCGCCGCCTCCACTGCGATCAACGGCGGGTTGCGCAGCGGTTCTCGATCAGCTCCTCAGCCGCCCACCACGCGCGGCGGCGCATCGACCGATTCGGCAATGTCGTCGTCAACGTCTCGGCGCCGGCCGTCGATTCGCTCGTCGAGTTCCGCATGCGCGCCGTCCTCGTCCGCGAGCTCGACCGTCCAGCGCAGCCGACGTGGACGGGCACGACTCCGCATGAGACTCGACTGACCCGGCCCGACGAGGCACTTCGAGATGCCGCCCGACCGTTCGCGTCCGACGACGCAATCGGGTCGGCCGAGGCCGTCAGCGCGTTCGTCCATTCGTCGATGGCATATCGCCACGATGTCACCGGCGTTCGCACCACCGCGGCCGAAGCGTGGACTCTGCGCCAGGGTGTGTGCCAGGACATGGCCCACGTCACGATCGCGATGTGCGCGTCCATCGGGATCTCGACCCGGTATGTCTCCGGACACATGGTCGGCGACGGGGCGAGTCACGCGTGGATCGAAGTGCGCGACCCGCGCACTTCAACGGTCGTCGCGGTCGATCCCACCCATGACAGGCGCACCGATCTGCGTTACGTCACGACGGCAACCGGACGTGACTACCTCGACGTCGCCCCAACGGCGGGCACATACATCGCCAAGGGCGCACGCGGTTCGTTGGCCGTGCGCAAGACGATCCGCGTCGCAGAGCTCAACGCATAGTCGGGTCGTCGCCACAGTTGCGTCGTCAAGCGCCCCGACGCACTCCCGCACTCGGCAGCGCGATCGAAGGTCGGTTGAACTCGGCCCAGACGACCTTGCCGTCCGAGGTCTCACGCGCCCCCCACGTCGTGGCCAGCGTGTCGACGATCCCGAGGCCGCGTCCACCCGGCTCGTCCACCCTGGTCCGCATCAGCGGGATCACGTGGCTGGTGTCATGGACTTCTATACGCAAGGGATTCGTGTCCCATGCATTCAGGACGCCGCCGTTGTCGGTGTGAGCCACGACATTGGAGACCATCTCGCTCGTTGCGAGGGAGACGTCCCAGGCGAAGTTCACATCCGAGCCGACAAGGATCCGATCCAGGACATGCCGTGCCTGGCGCGCCGCCGAGGCAGTGTGCCCGAAGCGAAACGCCACATCGGGTCCGTTGCGGGGGCGGCCGTCGATGTTCACACTTCTTCCTTACCCGAACTGAGCCAAACGAGACCGCCGAACGCCACGCATCGCGTGAACGGCGAACGCGAACGTGCCCAGCACGAAAATCGCGCTGGGCACGTCCTGGCTCGAAAGATCGCCGAGATCACACGACGTGATGACGACCCCGGCCGGTGACCGCTCGGTAGATCAACAACGCGATGACTGATCCGACGATCGAACCGATGATGCCGGAGGCCTGGAAGGCTCCGTCGGTCGAGTCGTGGTGCGTCAGCACGTACCCGATGAATCCGCCCACGAAGGACCCGACGATGCCGAGCACCATCGTGGCTCCGACGGTCATCGGGTCGCGTCCGGGCACGATGGCCCGGGCGATGAAGCCGGCGACCAAGCCGATCACGACGAGGTAGAGGATGAAACCGATCATGGCAAAGCTCCTTGCAGTGTGGGACGGATGTTCGTATCCAGTGGCGACCGTTTCCAAACCTCGAACCACTCGCTGATGACCGTGACACGATGAACCGATGCACACCGACGAGGGAGCCCACGCGCCGACCATTGCGATCGTCGGACGGGGCCGGATGGGTCACGCACTGGCCGGCGCGTTGGCGTTGCCGGATCAGCCGTTCGGGCGGGGATTCGACGGAGCCGGCTACGACGTCGTGATCCTCGCCGTACCGGATCGCGAGATCGCCAACGCCGCTGCGACCGTCATCACCGGGCCGCTGGTCGGTCATTGCTCGGGCTTGCTCGGGCTCGACGTCCTCGGCGATCGCGAGGCATTCGGTCTTCACCCGTTGATGACGGTCACGACCGCGAAGGGTGCCAGCTTCCTCGGCGCCACAGCGGCGATCGAGGGCACGACCGCCGGGGCGCTCGCGGTCGCCCGGTCCCTCGCCGCGGGCCTCGGCATGTCACCGTTCGAGATCTCGACGGCCGACCGCCCGGCATATCACGCCGCCGCGAGCATCGCCGCGAACTTCTTGACCGCACTCGAGGATGCCGCCGAACGCCTCATGGCGACGACAGGAAACAGCCGCGAGGTACTGGTGCCGCTCGTGCGCGCGGCCGTCGAGAACTGGGCTGCCGGCGGTGGCCGAGCCGCATTGACCGGACCCATCGCTCGCGGCGACGAGTCGACGGTGGCAATGCAACGCGCCACGATTACCCAACGATGTCCGGACATGGTGCCGATGTTCGATGTCATGGCCGACCTCACCAGAGCACTCGTTGCGCGTCGCGACGAGTGAGGCGATTGTGGCTCAGAAGGCTGTCGGACGACCGGCGGCGATCATTCGGTCCGAACACTCAGTTCCTCGTCGAGCCCGGTTGCGTTGAACAGGCGCTGCACCCGCGGCTGAGGGTTCACGATCTCGAACGGGACGTTGAGTTCTCGCGCCGTGCGGCGCGCAACGAGCAGCGCAGAGAGTGCCGACGAGTCGGCGAAGTCGAGAGCATCGAGCCGCACGCTGAGCAGCGCCGGATTCGCCTCGATCGCGGCCACGAGCAGATCGCGAACCGCAGCCGCGTCGCTGAGGTCGATGTCGCCCGCCAGGGACACGACGACGGCGGTCGAGGTCGATGTCGTCGTGACCACACAGGCAGAGAGCCGAACCTCATTGGTGGAATCGTCGAACACGCGCACACCGTAACGGTCGCAGCACCGTGCACCAGCGCTCGCCACCCAGGAATCACCCGAACGGGTGTGTTCCGGGATGCAGAAGGCGCAACCGGAAGACGTCGTCGACCACTGACGGACGCGAATTTCCCTCAGGTCGACTGCAGTTTCGGCCGATGATGATTACAGGTATGTCACAGCCAAGATCAGGGACCCGAGGATGAACGACGGGGCTCTGCCTGCGCTCGACGGACCGGGTCGCGACGCAACGCTTGCCGCCTTGTTCAGCCAGCATCCTGGCGCGCTGGTGGCGGCCATCGACGACGACGGATTGTTCGTGGAAGTGCCGGACTCGGTCGATCTGAACGGCCAGCAACGAGTTCAATCGCGTTCGGCGCTCGACCTCGTTGATCCCGCCTCAAGGCCCGCGGTCATCGAGAGTTGGGACCGCGCAAAATCGCGGGGCGCCGCCATGGCAGCGGTCGTGCTCGTCAACGGGGCCGACGCATCGCTCTACTTCGTCGATGTCCGTCATCGCCATGGCGTGTTCATCGGCCTGGTCGTTGCCGACAGCCTGATCGAGCTTGCCGGCACGCTGGCGGATCGGCCGCCGGTGATGCCGAAGACCGGCCGCATCGACAAGGACGAGATGGCAGTCATCAAGTTCGTCGACGACCGGATGTGCCGCATCCTCGGATACTCAGCGGCAGAACTGATCGGTATGCGGTCACTGGACCTGATCCACCCGGACGATCACGTCAAGGCGATCGACGCGTGGATGGAGATGCTCACCACTCCAGGAGCCACCACCCGCCTCCGGGCCCGACATCGGCGCAAGGACGGCAGCTGGATCTGGATGGAGTTCACCAACAGCAACATGCTCAAACAGTCCAACGCCTGCGTCACCACGGAGATGATCGACATCACCGACGAGATGGTCGCGCTCGAGACGCTGCGCCAGAGCGAGCAGCTCCTCGCCCGCCTGACAGAAGCACTACCGTCCGGAGTGCTGCACATCGATCACAATCGCAACATCGTGTACGCCAACGCTCGGCTCCATCGACTCGTCGGTATCGGGGCGTCGAGCACCGTGGACGAACAGCTGTCCAACATCATCGGCGACGATCGGGCGACCCTGAACGACGCGCTCGATGCAGTGATGGCCGACGGCATCGACGCCGACATCGAGGTGCGGCTCCGGATCGTCGCTGACCCGAAGCTGCATCTGTGTTCGATCGCGATTCGGGCACTCACCGACGCCAATGGCGAGCCCGCAGGGGCGATCATGTGCATCGACGACGTGACCGAATCGTCGGAGCTACGGGCTGAACTCGAACGGCGCGCCACCACCGATGAACTCACGGGCTGCTCCAACCGAGCCGCTGTGTTGTTCCACCTCGATGCCGTGGTCCGTGGCCACGCAACTGGGTCTCCGGGAACGGCCGTGGTCTTCCTCGATCTCGACGGATTCAAGGACGTCAACGACACCTTCGGTCACCTCGCCGGCGACCAGCTGCTGGCCAGCGCGGCGGCGCGCCTGCGAAGCGCGATGCGGGCTGGTGATGTGATCGGCCGACTCGGTGGCGACGAGTTCATCGTCGTCCTTCCGAACGTCAGCGGTCACGACCAAGCGATGCAGATCGGGATGCGACTTCGTGAGGCACTGATGGAATCGATCGAGATCGTGTGCGGGCTGCCGATGCGAATCCGGTCGAGCATCGGGGTTGCATGGTCCTCGGCGGTCGACGTCACGCCCGACGCGCTCACCGCCGCCGCCGACCGCGCGATGTACGAGTCCAAACGGATGGGTGCATCGGAGCCCGTCTACGCCTCGGTTGCCTGACCCGCGTCAGGACTTTGTTGCGGCTGTATTTCGTGGGTCGCAGTCATGCTGTGCCCGCGTACCCTGTGGCTCATGCCGCCCACCGGTTCCGACGCCGACGTCAGTGACGACATCCGATTGCTCGGCCGGCTGCTCGGCGATGTCGTCCGCGACGACGCCGGTGCACATGTCTTCGACCTGATCGAGCGCGTCCGCCAGATCGCAGTCAGCGAGCGCCGCGACGGTGGTGCACCGATCGCCGAACTCGCGCGCGAACTGCTGCCGGCAACGATCGACGAGCAGCTCCACGTGATCCGCGCCTTCGGCTGGATCTCGTTGCTGGCCAACACAGCGGAAGACGTCCATCACGAACGGCGCCGCCGGTTCCACCGCATCGCCGGCTCCAGTCATCAGGAGGGCAGCATCGCGGCCGTGCTCGATGGTCTGCTCGCCGACGGAACGCCCGGCGACGATGTCGCCCGGGTGTTGAGCGAGCTCGACGTCAGCCCGGTGCTCACCGCACACCCCACCGAGGTCCGCCGCAAGACCGTGCTCGATGCGTTGGGGCGCATCGCCGACCTGCTCGACGAGCGCGGCCGCCACGGAAACGACCTGACGGAAACGGATCGGATCGAGGAATCGCTGCGGCTCGAGATCCTGGCCCTGTGGCAGACAGCGATCCTGCGGCTGTCGAAACTGCGCGTCCGCGATGAGATCAACGAATCACTGCGCTACTACGAGTCCAGTCTGTTCGAGGTCGTCCCCGCATTGCAGCGTGACGTCGGACGTGAATTCACCAAACGCTGGCCGGCAGCCATGGTGAACCGGCCAGTGCTGGGTCCGGTGATCTCGATGGGATCGTGGATCGGCGGAGATCGCGACGGCAATCCGTTCGTGACCGCCGATGTCCTTCGTGCCGCGACAACCCAGCAGGCGCGAGTCGCACTCGGTCATCACCTCGCTGCGTTGCAGCGGTTGTCGATCGAACTGTCGATGTCTTCGCGGCTGATCACGCCGACCGCTGAGCTGATGGAATTGGCCGAACGAGCTCATGACGACTCACCGTTCCGTGCCGACGAGCCGTACCGCCAGGCCCTGCGCGGCATGCATGCGCGCCTTCATGCCTTTGCGTCGGCGACGTTGGGCGACAGCACGGACCCGGTTCCCGGGCCGCCGCCGCACGCCGTGCTGGCCCCCTATCCGTACATCGAGGCACTCGTCGACGATCTGCTGGTCGTTGCGACATCGCTCGCGTCGCACGGCGCGCGGGCGCTGGCCGATGCGCACGTCACCCCCTTGTGCAGCGCTGTCACGACCTTCGGTGCGCATCTCTGCGGTCTGGACGTTCGCCAGAACTCGGCCGTCCACGAGGTCGTCGTCGCGGACCTGTTCGCTGCCGCCGGAACCGAAGCCGACTACCTCGCGCTCGACGAGTCGGCACGCGTTGATCTGCTCGTCACCGAGTTGCTGTCAGCCCGTCCGCTCCGCAGCCCGTGGGCCACGTATCGCGAGATCACGATCAGCGAGCTCGCCGTGCTCGACGAGATCGCCCGTGCGGTCGCTCGCCACGGCGTCAGGATCGTCCCTCACTACGTGATCTCCAAGGCCGAATCCGTCAGCGATGTGCTCGAGGTCGCGGTGCTCCTCAAGGAAGCCGGACTGTTGACACCCGGCTCGGCACCTCGCACGAGCATCGACATCGTGCCGCTGTTCGAGACGATCGACGATCTTCATCGGGCGCCGCAGACGCTCACTGCACTGCTCGGGCTCGACGTGTACCGGTCGTTGGTGGCCGGTCGCGGCGATTGGCAAGAAGTCATGATCGGGTACTCGGACTCGAACAAGGACGGCGGCTATCTGACATCGACCTGGTCGCTGTATCGGGCCCAGACCGAGCTCGTCACCGTGGCTCATGAAGCCGGGGCGCGGCTGCGATTGTTCCACGGTCGTGGTGGCACGGTGGGCCGCGGCGGCGGACCCGCATACCAGGCGATCCTGGCCCAGCCGACCGGCAGCGTCGACAGCACGCTGCGCATCACCGAGCAGGGCGAGATGGTGGCAGCCAAGTTCGCCCAACCGGCGTCGGCCCGCCGCAACCTGGAAACGCTGGTCGCAGCGACGCTCGCGGCATCGCTGGATCGGGGCGAGGTACTCGGTCTCGACGATCGCTATGGCGCGACGATGATCGAGCTCTCGTCATCGGCGATGACCGCGTATCGAGCGCTCGTCTACGACGACCCCGGCTTCGTCGAGTTCTTCCGCGCGATCACGCCGATCGGCGAGATCGCCCGCCTCAACATCGGGTCGCGGCCGGCGTCTCGAACCGCATCGAACCGGATCGAGGATCTCCGCGCGATCCCGTGGGTCTTCGGCTGGTCGCAGTGTCGTCTGTCGCTGCCGGCATGGTACGGCGTCGGTTCAGCGTTGGACTCCTTCGCTGCGCACACGCCAGACGCGTCGGATCTGCTCGTCGAGATGCACGGCCGTTGGCCGTTCTTCCGTTCCATCCTCGCCAACATGGGCATGGTGCTGGCGAAGACCGACCTGCAGATCGGCCGTCGTTACGCCGAGTTGGTCGACGACTCCGAGTTGCGTGAACGCGTGATGACCCAGATCACCGCCGAGCACGAGCGAACGACGCGCTGGCACGCCACCATCACCGGATCGACCGACCTGCTCGCCGACAACCCGGCGCTGGCTCGGAGCGTCGCCAACCGCTTCCCTTACCTCGATCCGCTGCACGTCCTGCAGATCGAGATGCTCCGCCGCTATCGGCGGGGCGACGATGACGAGCTGGTGGCACGGGCGCTCGAACTCACGATCAACGCCATCGCCACCGGCTTGCGCAACAGCGGCTGACCCGCCGGCGCTCAGCCGTTCGTGGCGCAGGGCACGACGACACCGTTCGACTTCGTACCGGAGGCGAGGATGTTGCCGTTCGCGCCTTCGACGTTGATCGCGCTGATGGCGCCCGCGTAGGCCGTCGGCGCGGCGGCGTTGCACAGCGCGATCGCGACCTTTCCCTTGTTCGATGCGAGTGACGTCGCGATGTCGACTGACGTGCATTGCGCATCGACCGACACGTCCTGCACCGCATCGCTGGCGAGCGCGTCCTGGACGGCCTCGGAGACATCGCATCCGGGGTCGCTGGATGCCGCTGAATCTGCGACGGTCGTCGAGCTGCCGCCCGCACCGGACGTCGAGACGACCGCGGATGTCGGCGTCGCTCCCGACGGTGCGCTGGTCGCCGTCACCACCGTCGCCACACTCGAAGTCGCCGCTGCGGTGGATGCCACTCCTGCGCTCGTCGGCGCCGACGAGGACGAGCTGCTGCAGGCGGACAGCAGGGCGACAACGGCGACGGGAACGACGGCCAAGCGGGGGAGCATGTCCGGAGCGTACCCATCGACATGTTCGATGGAGCCGCGGCTGATCCGTACGGGAAGCCGGCTCGACGGCACGGGAGGCGGCTGGCGGTCAGCGAGCCACAGGCGCATCGATCCGCTCCCTCGCACGATCGGAACCCTTGCCGACCTGCCGGCTGACGCCCGCCGCGGCCAGGCCCATGACAGGCATGTTGGCGTAGATCGTCTCGGCGTTGCCGGCAGCGATTCGGTACGTCTCGTGATACACGCCGACATCGCCGTTGGTGCCGACCTTGGCGTTGTACTTGCGCCATGCGGGCAGGTGAGGGTCGTCCGTGTTGCGGGCGAACGCTTCGAGCTGATCGAAGCTACGCCAGTACTGCACCATCGTGACCGTGCGCCCGCTGATCATCATCCGGTAGCCGAGCAAACCCTTGGCGGGGTGGCTCGCCAGCTCGTTCAGCATCTTCGGCATCGCCATGAACGGCGGGATCCACCGATGCACCTTCCACAACTTGTTGAACCGCATGCCGATCAGGAAGACGACGAAGTCGCCCTCGATCTGGCCGGTGAACCGACCGTTCTGCACCTTGCGACGTCCATTGCCAGCCATCGTCCTCACGCTCTCTCTCGTTCCTCGATTGCTTCGATCATACGGATAGTATCACTATCTGTTAATGGATAGTGATACTGTCCGCTCGTGATGTCAAGAGGAATCGTGTGAAGATCTCCGAACTCAGCGCGGCGAGCGGCGTCACGATCGCCTCGATCAAGTACTACTTGCGTGAGGGATTACTGGCACCCGGCGTCGCCACCGCTGCCAATCAGGCCGACTACGGCGGGGCGCATGTCGACCGGCTTCGCCTGATCCGTTCACTGATCGATGTCGGTGGGCTGCCGATCGCACGAGTACGCGCCGTCCTCGCCGCAGTCGACGACGAGTCAACGACTCTGCACGATGCCTTCGGGTCGGTCATGCATTCACTCGGAACCACACAACCGCACACCGACGACGCCGAAATCACCGAAGCCATGACCGAGGTCGGCGACTGGATCAGTGGCCGCGGCTGGGTGATCAAACCCAACGCTCCGGCAGTGCCGGCGCTCGCCGCGTTGCTCGTCACGCTGCGCCGATTCGACTTCCCGATCAGCATCGAGATGCTCAGCGGGATGGCCGACATCGCCGACGAGAACGCGGCAGACGAGGTCGCCTACGCGAGAGCGATGAGCGACCGGACCACTGCCGTCGAGACGATGGTCATCGGAACGCTGGTGTTCGAACGGATCCAGGCCGAGATCCGCCGCCTGGCACTCGAAGCCGCGAGTGCACGACTGGACACGCCGACGAAGTCGCGCCGCAGTTCCACACGCCATCGCTCACACGCGGGTGCGTGAGCTGGTACATCTGTGAGATGAAACTCGGCCGCCGTGACATTCGGTTGTTCGCGATCTGCACCGTCGTTACGTTGCTCGCAGGTGTGTTCCGCTACGTCGACGTGGGCGATGTCGTTCCGTTCGTCGTCGCGGGTGGGGCGCTCGCCGCGCTGGCGATGTTGGTCGGTGTCAGCGTCGAAGCCTTGGGCGATCGGCTGGGCGCCGGAGCAACCGGGGTCCTGCAGAGCGGGCTCGGCAACCTACCCGAGCTCTTCGTGTGCATCTTCGCGCTGCGCGCCGGTTTGGTCGATGTGGTTCAGGCGACGATCGTGGGATCGATCCTGTCGAACGTCTTGCTGGTGCTCGGGCTCGCGTTCATCGTTGGCGGGGTCAAGAACGGTCCGCAGGATTTCGGCAAGACCCAGGGCCGCAGCATCTCGATGCTGCTGGTCCTCGCCGTCGGCGCGCTCGCGATCCCATCACTCACGGCCTCGCTGCACACGCCGGCCGCCGGCCACGAAGTCGCGCTCAGCAACATCGTCTCGATCGCGTTGTTGGTGGTGTTCGCGCTCAGCTTGCCGGCCGCGCTCCAGAAGCAATCGGTCGAAGTGGCCGGGCAGCATCACGCCGTGACCGAGGTCGAGGACCATGACGGCGAGCACGCGTGGCCGGTGTGGTTCGCCGTCGTGATGTTGGCAATATCCGGCGTCGGCGCTGCGTTCGTGTCCGAGTGGTTCGTGCACGCGTTGGAGCCTGCCATCAAGGCGATCGGCATCTCGGAGACGTTCGCCGGGTTGGTCGTCGTCGCCATCGCCGGCAACGCGATCGAGAACGTGGTGGGCATCCAACTCGCTGCCAGGAATCGGGCCGACTACGCCGTCAGCGTGATCCTGCAGAGTCCGCTGCAAGTCGCTCTCGCACTCGCGCCCGCGCTCGTCCTGCTGTCGCACGTCGTCGGTGGCTCGGTGCTCACGCTCGTGTTCCCGCCACTGTTGCTGGCGGCAATGATCCTCGCCGTCGTCATCACGTTCGTCGTCGTGTTCGACGGTGAATCCACGTGGCTCGAGGGTGTCGCTCTGGTGGCGATCTACGGCGTCATCTCTGCCGCGTTCTGGTGGGGCTGACCCACCCGCGTAACGAAGTCAGCGCCTCCTGCCCTTCGTGAAGTGCCGAACTCGTCGCTGAACCAACGCTGCCAGCTTGTCAGGGAGGATGTCGAGATTCGCGACGATCGCCTCAACGGTCTGGTTGACGTAGCGTTCAGCCGCATCGGTCGACATCGGCCATCGCGCGGCCTCGGCGATGAGGTCGTCAATCGTGATGGCACCCAAGTCGAACGCGCCGTTCACCGTCATGGCTGCCGTGCTGGGAAGCTTCGGCCACATCACCGTCGGAACGGTGTCGTACACCGGCGAGAGTTCGACGACGCCCGGTGAGCGATGAAGGACGCTGACGTTCTTTCCGTGGGCGTCAGCGTTGCCGATGATGACCGTGAATGTTGCTGCCGAGAGGAGCCGTTCGAGTTCGCGCAACGAGTCGGCTGCGTAGACATCGAGCAGTCCAGCAATCTCGGCAAGACTGGGTCCACCCCATCGCTCGTACTTGGCCTTGTTTTCGTGCAGTTCGGGGTTTCGGTCGAGCGCCTGACAGCTGTCCTCTTGGTGGACTCGTCGAACGATTCCGTCATCATCGACGATTCGGTCGAAGCGCGACACGATGATGCAGTCGATGCCATCGAACGTCTTGACCTTGGCGTCGGCGGTTGTCAGGCCAATAGCGCGAGCGAGCTGCATGCACGCAGCCTCCATCCTGGCCATGCCGGGATACCGGCGGTCTTCGACTTTGAGGATGTGCGTCGACGGTCGCCCGCCGGCGGGTCGTGCCCAACCCTCTTTGGTGCGGATGAGGAGCAACTTGTTCTGCAACCCAGGGATGGACAGCTCGCTGTCGTCGTAGATCGCAAGCGGCCGATCGTCGAGACCGGCGACTTCGTCGGCGAGTTGCTGCTCGGTGTACGGCACAGCATCCCCTGGACGTTGCTCCGGATCGTCGGCTGAGATGACCGCGGCGCCAGCGACGTCTCGGCCGTATCGGGCCAACAGGCCAAAGATGTCATAGGTCGGGACCTTGGCCTTTGCGGCCAGCGATTGCAGGTGCTGGCCCTCCGGGAGCATGCCGCGGAAGTAGTTGGCGGCGTCGATCTTCTTGTCGGTGAGTGGCATCGAGCACGACAAGAGCGGAGTGTTTCTGTCGGCCATGTCGAGGGCGGCTGCGGTGTATCGGAGCGTGATGTTCGACGGTCTGCCGTTTGTCGTCAGCTCCGCGACGCGTCTGCCGTAGAGGTAGACGCCGAGGGGTTCACGCTTCGCCATCGTGATCTTCCCTCGTGATCGTGACCTCGGCTCCCAATCTGCGCAGGATTCGCAGGATCTGGTCGACAGCCCTTCCCGACCGCCCGGATTCGAGTTGCGCCAACGAATCTCGGCTGATGCCGCTCTGCTCCGCCAACTCATGCTGCGTGAGGCCGTTAATTCTTCGGATGTCGCCAATTGCGCGCGCGACGTCACCGGACGATTTCACCGACCATCGTTGCGTCTGGACCATGCTGTGACCATACCGTCACAATCGCGAATAGGAGATCAGTGTGACGAAATGGTCACAGTGATGCACCAGCTCCATCTGTGACGAGAGCGTCACACCTGCAAGCCGAGAACACCGGGCAGCCAGGCTTCGAGTCGCTCCATCATGATCGGTCCGCTCTTGGCCAGCAGGTGCCCGTCGTTCGGACAGACGACGAGATCGCCGGTGCCCGCGATGGCGCACACGATCTCGCTCGATTGCAGAGGAAGGATCTCATCGCGGTCGCCGTGGAACAACAGGAACGGCCGCCCCGCCAGCCCACCGGCGATCTCGCAACCGGCCGACTGCGTCGCGAACGTGACGACGCCCGCAATGACGTCGGACAGTCCGACGCCGACGCGCACGGCGACTGCGCCACCGAAGCTGTGCCCCATCACCACGACGCGCTCGGCGCCGCCACCGACGACGGCGAGCTGCACTGCAGCCGCGACATCGACACAACACGCATCGAGATCGTTGGGCTTGCGATAGCTCACCCGCAGCACGGGTACGCCACGCTCGGCCCACCGCTCGCCCAGCGCGTGGTACAGACCATCGGCCGGACCGAGCAGTCCGCCCATCGCCCCGCCGCAGGCGATGATCGCTGCCGGCTGAACGGCGACGCCGGACGGCTCGTGCCACAGGATCGTGAGTAGGCCGCGCATCGTGAAGAACTCGGCATGCCGCAGCGATGGCGTGATCATCACGTCCTGGCTGGCGATGACACCGAGCGCATCCAACGGTGTCTGCCTCCCACGATCGGTCGCCGATCGGCTTCCACCGGCGCCGTCAGCTGGGTAATCCTCCGGATCAGCCACCGCTGTACCTTATGTGCCCATGGCGACAGGTCGTTCACCGGTCGATTTCCGCCTCGCGCGCGATGTCGACGTGGCGGTGCGAATCGGCAAGGCGTGGAGCGACCTTCGGCGCGGGGCGAGCATGGCGCTGCTCCGCGACTACTTCTTCGGTGCGGAAGAGGATCGGCTGGACTCCGGCCAGATGGACACGCTCGACGCGCTCGTCCGCAAGCCGTGTTGGCGGATGAGCGACCTCGCCGAAGCGTTGCGCGTCGATCCATCGACCGCCACACGCGCGGTCCAGCGTTTGGTCAAGGTCGATCTCGCAGAGCGCAAGACCGACAGCGCCGACGGCCGAGTGGTGGTCGTGAACGCGACCGAAGCGGGACGCGCGATCCACCGCGAGATCGACCATCGCCGCGGCTACGTCATCAGCCAGTTGATGAGCGCATTCACGGTCGAGGAACGCGGCGATCTGGCCGACTTGATGACCCGTTTCGTCCACGAGCTCGACGACGTGGTCAAGACGCTGCCCCGTCCGGCGGCGTGCGCTGACTGATCGAGCGCGGAGGTCTCCGAGTCCGCCCGAGGTGTCTTGTGCCGCACCGCCAACTTGCCATTAGGGTCGGGGCATGGCCGACCGCGCCGACTTCGCCGAACAGGCCATGCAGTACGCACCGCAGCTGTATTCGGCCGCGATGCGCCTCACCCGCAACTCAGCTGATGCCGAGGACCTCGTCCAGGACACGTACCTGCGCGCGTGGCGCAGCTTCTCCACCTTCCAAGAGGGCACCAACCTGCGCGCGTGGCTGTATCGCATCCTCACCAACAGCTTCATCAACAAGTACCGCGCCAAGCAACGCCGCCCCGACGAGACCGGGATGGACAACATCGAAGATCTCTACCTCTACAAGCGGCTGAGCTCGCTCGACTCCGCATTGGGCAACCGCAGCGCGGAGGACACGTTGTTCGAGATGTTCACCGATGACGAGGTCAAGACCGCGCTGGAAGAACTGCCCGAGAACTTCCGCATGCCGGTGCTGCTCGCCGATGTCGAGGGCTTCCACTACAAGGAGATCGCGGAGATGCTCGACATCCCGGTCGGCACCGTGATGAGTCGGCTGCACCGGGGAAGAAAAGCGATGCACAAGCTGTTGTACGACTTCGCCAGCGAACGTGGACTCATTGCCACTGCATCGGTTGCCGGCACCAACAGCGACACGACAACGGACCCAGACCATGGCTGATTGCAACGAGACCCTGCGCGAACTCGAACAGTTCCTCGACCAAGAGTTGACCGAGCACGCTCGAGACACGATCCACTCCCACCTCGAGGGTTGTCCCGATTGTCTGCAGGCGTTCGACTTCCACGCCGAGTTGCGCACTGTCATCGCGACCAAGTGCCACAGCGACCAGATGCCACCGGGGTTGATGGACAAGATCGCGCAGTGCTTCGGGCCGGACCCCGATGACAACACGGGCACCGCGGGCAGCCCGTCGGGCGGAGTCGATTCCGCGACGTGAGTTGGGTCGTCACTGGCTAACACCGGGCCAACTGTGGTCGCTATGCTCGGAACGTGATCGCAATTATCTTCCACTACTGGCTCGGGATGATCCTGATCTTGGCCGGCGGCCTTGCGGTGCTCACGCTCGTGCTCAGCTACCTGAAGGTGGTCACGGCGGCCAAGTACCCCAACGGCAAGCGCCGTCGCGAGGACTGAGCGCCACCGCGGCGTTCGCACATGGCAGCGTTCGTCGATTGGAAGCGAGCCGAGCAGGTCGCGCTTCGGGTCGCAGCCAGGCATCCACAGCCGATCACCGGCTCGATCCACTCCGATGATTTCACGTCGATCGCTCGCCTCGCCGAGGACCGGGTCGAGGCGACCACCGGCTTGAGGTCATTGGCGGGCCCCGCGCGAGTGCAGGTCATCGATCGAGCCGACTGGATCCGCGCCAACATCGCATCGTTCCGTGCCCTGATCGACCCGATGCTGTCGAAGCTGACGCAGAACTCCCGCACGCACTGGATTGCAGCACCGGCGCAGGCGATCACGAGCCAGGTTGCCGGCGCGGAAGTCGGTCTGATGCTCGGCTGGATGAGTGGGCGCGTCCTCGGACAGTACGACCTGCTGTTCGGCCGGGCCGGCGATGACGCCACCGACACCGGATCACCGGCCATCGACGATGGCGCCGTGTACCTCGTCGGTCCGAACATGTTGGCGCTCGAGAACACGTTCGGTTTCCCGCCCGGCGAGTTTCGGCTCTGGGTCACGCTGCACGAACTGACGCATCGTGCCCAGTTCACCGGCGTTCCGTGGATGCGCGACTACTTCGTCGGGTTGGTCCACGACACGATCGACCTCGTCCAACCGGACCCCGCTCAACTCGCCGTTGCGCTGCGCGATGCGTGGAGCGACCGCGAGGGCGCGATGCAGCGACTGCGCGACGGTGGCATCGCGGCGATGGTCGCGACGCCCGAGCAACAGGCAATGTTCGCCAAGACGAGCGGCCTGATGTCGTTGTTGGAAGGCCACGGCGACGTCGTGATGGATCGTGCCGGCACCGACCTCATCCCGTCGGCCGCTCGCTTCTCGCGCGTGCTGCACGAACGCCGCAAGCGGGTCAACCCGATCGGCCGGTTCATCCAACGCCTCATCGGTCTCGAAGGCAAGATGGGCCAGTATGCGGCGGGTGAGAAGTTCATCGCCGCGATCGAAGCCGAGCATGGCGAGCGAGCAGTCGATGTGTGCTGGCAGGGCCCGCACAACCTGCCGTCGCTCGACGAGATCCGCAAACCGCAGACCTGGCTCGATCGCGTTCATGCGCAGGCCGCCGTTGCCTGAGCAGCTCGACCTGCTGCATTCGCTGCTCGCCCGCTGTCCGCAACTCCGATCCGGCGAGGTCGTGACCTGTGCCGTCTCCGGTGGCCCGGATTCGATGGCACTGCTTGCCCTCGCGACGACTGCCGGCTGCGTCGTCACAGCCGTCCACGTCGATCACGGACTTCGCCCCGGATCGGCGACGGAGGGCGAGTTGGTCGCCGCCGCTGCGGCACGTTTCGGCGCCGCGTGCCGGCGCGAGACGGTGCAGGTCGGCGACGGCCCGAACCTCGAGGCGCGGGCCCGCGTCGCGCGCCACGCGATCCTCGGCCCTGACACGCTGACGGGTCATACCGCTGATGATCAAGCGGAGACGATGCTGCTCAACCTGTTGCGCGGCGGGGCCCTCAATGGGCTCGGCGGCATGCGTCCACATCGGCATCCACTGCTGAATCTGCGTCGATCGGAAACACACGAGGTGTGCCGGGTCCTTCAGATCGAGGTCGTCGACGATCCGTCCAACCGCCTTCCGATTCACCTTCGCAATCGAGTGAGAGCCGAGCTGCTGCCGTTGATGGACGCGCTGAGCCGACGCGACCTCGTACCACTGCTGTGCCGGCAGGCCGACGTCTGGCGAGACGACGCCGATCTGCTCGACGAACTGGCCCTCGCCATCGACCCGACCGACGCCAAGGCCCTGGCCGCTGCCCCGGTTGCGCTCGCTCGGCGGGCGGTTCGGAGGTGGTTGGCCACTGAGCATCCACCCGATCTGGCGACGATCGAACGTGTCCTCGCGGTCGCCCGCGGCGATGCGTCGGGGTGTGAGACCAACGATGGGCGACGAATCACCAGACATCGCCAGCGCCTCTCGTTGGATGGCCAAGTCCTGCGGTAGCCTTCCGCCCGATGTCCTGCTGTGTCCGACCGTCTCGTGAGGTGATCTAGTGCCGCCTCGTCTTCGTGGTAAGTGGGCGCTCGGCATCACACCACGCAACTTCACGTGGATCCTGAAGGACAAGCTCGCCGTCTGCGAGCGTCCCGGCGGGTACGGCGACAACCACCGTCGCGTCCGTCGTCAGGAAGAGATCATCTGGATCCGCGAGAACGGCTTCGGCTGCCTGATCTCGATCATCCCGGCGCCGCACAACCTGCACAACTACGAAGAGCTCGGTGTCAACTACCGCCACCGCCCGTTCACCGGCGATGATCTCGCGATCTGGCTCAAGTCGTTCTACGTCGAGCTGCGCACCTTGCTCGATGCCGGCACCAAGGTGATCGTCCACAACGAAGAGGTCGGCGACCGGATCATCGGCATCATGGGCGGCTACATCCGCTGGAGCGGCCTGGTCGAAGACAGCTCGCAGGCGATCATGATCACCGAACGGATTGCCGAGCGTCAGCTCGATCCGTTCGCCCGTGAGGTCATCCTCATGGCCCACACTCTGCGCTGATCTGTTCGATCACGACCAGCGGGCAGGCCGTTCAGCGCCAGCGCAGACGCTCGTGTTCTAACCTCTGGGGATGAGCACCTCGCCGCCGAACTGGCATCCTGACCCGCTGAACCGCCACCAGCTGCGCTACTGGGACGGCACCAACTGGACCGACCACGTCAGCGACAACGGGGTCACCAGCGTCGACCCGATGTCGGGCCAGCAGCCCCAGCAACAGCAGGTCCAACAACAACAGACACAGCAGCAGTGGGGCCAGCCGACCGGTCTGGATCGGCTCGACGCCGCGCTGACAGTCGGCAACGAGGGCGACCCGAGCCTGATCGCGCAGCAGGTCGGTGGCCAGGGCTACCGCGGCGCGGGCATCTCCGGTGTCGCGTTCCAGGGTGGCGGCACGATCTTCACCGAGCCGATCCTGGTGGTCAACCAGAAGGCCAAGCTGATCGAGCTCAACAACCAGTACAGCGTCTTCAACGCTTCGGGCCAGCAGCTCGGCGCCGTCAACGAGGTCGGCCAATCGAAGGCCAAGAAGGCCGTTCGCCTGCTGACCAACTTCGACCAGTTCTTGACTCACCGGTTGCTGATCACCGACAGCACCGGCGCCGCGGTGCTGCAGCTGACCCGCCCGGCCAAGGTGATGAAGTCCACGATCATCGTCGGCGACGGCGCAGGTGCGGAGATCGGTCGCATCGTACAGGACAATGTCTTCGGCAAGATCCATTTCACGCTGCAGTCCGGCGGCAACACCTACGGATCGATCCGCGCCGAGAACTGGCGGGCATGGAACTTCCGAATCGAGGACCACACCGGCAACGAGGTCGCCCGGATCACCAAGACGTTCGAGGGTCTGGCCAAGACCCTTTTCACCACCGCCGACAACTACGTCGTGCAATTCCACGCGCAACTCCCCCAACCGCTGCTGTCGCTCGTGGTGGCATCAGCCCTGTCGGTCGACACGGCATTGAAGCAGGACTCCCGCGGCCTCGGCTGACGCCGGCTTCGAATCCGAACTGATCCGGTTTTTCGACCCGCGCGGTCGAAAAACCGGATCAGAACCGCTGATTCGCGCCGACCGGCTGTTCGGCGAGGATCTCGCGGACAAGCGGCATCACCGTGGTGCCGTACAGCTCGACGCTGCGCAGCATCGTCTCGTGCGGCAACGTGCCGGCGCTGTACTTCAGATCGAAGCGCGACAGGCCCAGGGCTCGGGCCGTCGATGCGATCTTGCGGGCGACGGTTTCCGGCGATCCGACATAGAGCGAGCCGTTCGGACCGGCCTGGTTGTCGAACTCCGCGCGGCTCATCGGGCCCCAGCCGCGCTCGGCGCCGATCCGGTCGCGCATCTTCTTCATGTGCGGCCAGAGTTGCTCACGGGCGAGCTCGTCTGTCTCTGCGATGTGGCCGGGCGAGTGGACGCCGACGGGCTGATCTGCGATGCCGAACTGGGCGAGCGCGCGGTGGTACAGATCGACGTAGGGCGCGAACCGGACGCTCTCGCCACCGATGATCGCCAGCATCAAGGGCAGGCCATAGTGCGCAGCGCGCACCACCGATTCGGGGCTACCGCCGACACCGATCCATGTCTTCAACGAACCCGACTCGGTGTGCGGATGCACGTGTTGATCGGTGAGACTCGACCGCGTCTGTCCGGACCACGTGACCGGCAGCTCCTTGAGGAGCTCGGCGAACAGCTCGACCTTGTCCTCGAACAGTTGCTCGTACTGGCTCAACTCGAAGCCGAAGAGTGGAAACGACTCGGTGAACGAGCCGCGACCGAGAATCACCTCAGCCCGGCCATTCGATACAGCATCGAGCGTGGCGAAGCGCTGGAACACCCGCACCGGATCATCAGAACTGAGCACCGTCACGGCCGACCCGAGCCGGATCCGCTTCGTCCGACCGGCAATCGCCGCCAGCACCGTTTCCGGCGAGGAGATCGCGAAGTCGTCACGATGATGCTCGCCCACGCCGATGAAGTCGACACCCAACTCGTCGGCGAGAACCGCTTCCTCGACGACGTTGCGGATCACCTGCGCGTCGGACAGCGGCGTGCCATCAGCGCCGAACGTGACGTCGCCGAACGTGTCCAATCCCAGTTCCAGTTGCTGTTCCATCATTCGTCCTTTTGCGCCCATTAGTTGCGCGCACAATCATCTCAACACACGTGGACGATGTGAAATTCCCGCGGCCTCGGCTGGTTCAGGTGGGGCTGACGCGCAGACCCCCGAACCGAGGCGGTCTTTCGACCGCCCGGGTCGAAAAACCGGATCAGAAGCGCTGATTGGGTCCTCAGCCGGCGCCACTGATGTCGATGATGACATCGACCGGATGGTTGGCAGCGATGCAGATCGTGCCGTTGGTGGTCGCGGTCGTGATCGCGAACGTGCCGCGCTTGTTCGGGCCGACAACACCGAAAGCAGCCGCCGGTTGTGCCTTTTCGCATGACCACACGAACACCGATCCGCCACCTGCGCCGCCCAGGATGGTCACATCGACGACGGCCGTGGCGATGACACTGGGGCCGCCGTCCCAACCGCCCAGAGCAACGCGAATCGGCGTCGCGCCGACCGGTGCACCGGTGGTCCGCGAATCGAACTCACGCAGCGGCTGCGCGGGTTGCACCATCTGGCCTTCACCCGTCCACAACCCGTCGACATCGACGACCACGTCGACGGCGACCGTTGAACTGGCGCACAGTCCGGTCGAGCTCGTCATCAACACGGCGGTGAACGCCCAGTAGGCCATTTTCGGGAAGGGCGCCTTGAGCGGTGTCCCGCCGCACGGGCCGATCGACAGCGTGCCGCCACCAGCCGGGTTCACGATCGTGATCGTTGCCGTGACGGCCTTGGTGTTGCCGGTCGCGTGATACGCGGCCGGCGTGATGGTGACCGGCACGTTGACGGCGAGCCGACCACTGTCGCGCGTGTCGAGTGCCCGCGCGCTGACGGGGAACAGGCCGACGCCGACGGGCGCGAGTTGACCGATGACCGTGATCTTGACGCTTGCCGCGGTGTTCGTCGTCAAGCACAGCGCGCCGTCGACGAGCGTCACCTGGGTGACACCGATCGCCATCGCTCCCGGCTCGACGAACAGAGTCGTCGCGATCGGTGCAGCGTCAGAGCATGCGTGCACGACAACGCTTCCGGCCTTGGACACCGACGACGAGACCCGCACGAGCACGCCACCGGTTGTCGTGCTGATCCCCGCGGTCCCGACGACCTTGATCTTCTTCGTGACACCGGCCGCGACCGACGACAACGACGCACCGTTGTAAACGACCACCGGTTCGATGAACTGCCAGCGGTCGGTCGCCGGTGACTCACTCGGCGCGACCGTGGTCGTCGGTGATGACGAACCGGGGTTGGTGGCGGGAGTCGTCACCTGCGTGGTCGACGGATCGGTCGGCGTCGTGGCGTTGTTCGGGTTGCCACCGACTGCCGGCACTGCCGTGACGTTGCAGGCGTCGATCGCCTTGACGCTGGGCGTGGGATTGATCGACGCTCCTCCGCCGGGATGGATCTCGAAGTGGAGGTGTGGGGTACCGGCATCCCCGGTCATGCCGACATAGCCGATGATCTGACCGGTGAGAACCTTGGTCCCCACGGTCAGGCCTGCCGCGAAACCCGACAGGTGGGCATAGAAGAAGTACGTGCCATCAGGCATCGTCAAACGCCAGCCGTTACCGGACAGCGAGCCGGGGCTGTCGAGGAACTGCTTGGTCAACACGCCGTCCTCGACCGCGTAGACGTATTGGCCGGACTTGGCGATCAGGTCGACCCCTTCGTGGACTCGGCCGCCCGAACGGGGTGCACCGTACGTGTCCGTGAACGTGCACCTGCCCTGAACGGGAAACTGAGCGAGCGGCACGACGGGCCCCGGAATCACGGACGACGTCGTCGCCGCGGCTGACACGGCGCGGCCGCCGTTCGGCTCGAATGCCAACCCGGCGACAGTCATGACGAGGGCGATGACGCCAGCGCCGCAGACGTGGAGACGCTGCATGCGTCGCGCCGAATGCGCGCGCATTTTCGATGAGTAGGCCCCAACAACCATGACGGTTGTCTCCTTTCGCCGTTACATGAGGTATCGGTCGAGCGCCGCCGACCCTTGAGCATTCCGTGTCAAGATTCCGTATGGGCTCGGTCACGGTTTGCGGGAATGCACACAGATCGGTCGCTCCGAATCGGGCGACCCTCGACCTCGGACTGACCCGGGTTGCGCCAACTGCAACCGCTGCGATCGACGACATCGCAGCCCGTTCGCACCAGCTGGAATCAGTGCTCTCCGCGCTCGGTGTCACTCCCGGTGACTGGACGACCCAGGCACTGAGCCTGACCGAGGAGTGGGAGTGGAAGAACGACACGAACACCAACGTCGGCTTCCGCGCCACGGCCGGCATCACCGTGCGTCTCGTCGTGTTCGGCCAGCTGGCACAGCTCGTGCGCGCCGCCGTCGACGAATGCGGCGCCCAGGTTCGCGGCCTGACGTGGTCGGTCTCTGCCGATCACGCGGCCCGGCTCGAGCTGCTCGTAGAGGCAGCCATCGATGCCCGGCGGCGCGCCGAGGCCTACGTGACAGCGCTCGATCTGCAGCTCGGTGCGATCGAGCAGATCAGCGAATCACCGATCACCGGTGCGGATCCAACGGCCCCGATGCCGATGTTCCGTTCGGCCAAAACCGCCGACAGTGGCGACGCGATGAGTGTGAATGCGGGCGAGATCGAACTCACCGCCTCGGTTCACGTTCGGTTCGTAGCCATGCCTCGCATCTGAGCGACGTATAGCCTTGCCGTGATGCGCGGGAAACGGGTGTTGGTGAGCGGGATGGGTAGCGAGCTGGGCTCGCTCGTCGCCGCCCTGCTCGAGTCGCAGGATTGGGTCGGTGCACTCGAAGGCATCGACATCGACCCGCCGCGACGCCGCCTGCGGCGCGCCGTGTTCCATCGAGTCTCGCCGCACGACCGCAGCCGCGTGGTCGACATCGTCACCGCCTTCAACCCGCACGTCCTCATCCACGTCGCGGTGTGGGAACCGAATGCTCGCGTCAACACCGGCACGGCCCGGTCGTTGACCGAAGGCGCGGCAACGTCGATCCTCGGCGCAGCGGCCGAGTGCCCGGCGCTGGAGCACATCGTCGTCCGCAGCGCAGCCGAGATCTACGGACGAGCGCGCAACTCGCTGACGCGACCCGACGAATCGGCACCGACCGCACCGACTTCGGAGTTCGGGCGGATGGCGCTGCGCATCGAGTCGACCGCCAACGATGTCGCGGCGCGCGTGGGCGTGACCGTGGGTGCCCTGCGACTCGCTCCGGTACTGGGCCCACACGTGCCGAGCCCGCTCGGTCGACTGTTGCGGATGCCAGTCGTGCCCTTCAGCCTTCTCGCCGATCCACCGTTCTCGGTCCTGCGCGATCTCGACGCCGCCGACGCGCTCGTCGCGGCCGCCCGCGTCGGTCTCGATCATCCGCTCAACATCACCGCACACGGTGCGATCACTGGATCGCAGGCCATCCTGCGCGGTCATCGAATCCCCGCTCCCACCATCGGGCCCGAGTGGGCGATCACGCGACGGCTCAGTCAGTTCTTCGGCGCACCGATCCCCGACCACGTCGTCGAGACGCTCAACCGCGGCCGCCTGATCGACGGCGATCGTGCACGAGACGCGATCGGCGTGACTCCCGCGGCATCCACATCCGAGGTCATCGACAGCCTGTTCGCCTGGCCCTCCGTGATCCACGTGATCCGCCCCGACTCCTCATCGGTCGGAGCCGCGTGATGGCGAAGGCCACCGCTGAGATCATCCCTCTCGAACGTGGCGACGCGCGCCGGGTGCCACTGGACAGCGTCCTACGATTCGCGACCGAACCCGTCGAGAAGGTGCTGCCGCGTCCGACAGTCGACGAATGGGGACGCGATCAGCAGTTGATCAACGTCATCATGCCGCTCGCTCATCTGCGCTGGGACGTCACGGTCGGAGGACAGCAGCATCTCCCCCGCGGTGGCGCGCTGATCATCGTCAACACGCGCCGCTTCGCGCTCACGCCGATCTCGACTGCCCTCGCACTCAGCCAGGCCCTCGACCGCCCCGTGCGTTTCGTGGGACGTTCCGACGTCGTCCCGTTCGGTCCCGTGATGCGTCGCATCGGCGGGCTGCTCGCGCAACCGGACGAGATCGCCGGCGCGCTGCGCGCCGGGCAACTGGTCGTGCTCGGCGCTGATGCCACCAGCAATCCTCGTCGAGCAGGACGCATCGATCACACGCTCGTCGCCGCCGCGATGCGCGAAAAGAAGCCGGTGCACATCGCGGCGACGATGAGCACGATGATCAGCCGCCAGGCGCGCGTCGAAGTCGCGTCGGTGCTGCGGCCACGTCACAAGCGCCGCGGGTCGCTGGCCGAGTCGGAGATCGCGGAGCAGGCCCAGCGGCAACTGCAGGAACTGTTGAACGAGCTCGGCGGGACTCGAACGGGTGTCCCCGGTCTCGGTTGGCTCGGGGAAGGCTGATCATGTCGTACACCCGAGCCAGCGACGGCATCCGCCTGCACTACGAAGTGGTCGGCCGCCGCAGTGGCCCACCTGTGCTGCTCATCCAGGGTCTTGGCGCCGACAAGCACGGCTGGGATCTTCAGCGCCTGGCGCTGGCGCCTCGCTATCGCACGATCGCGCTCGACAACCGCGGCGCCGGCCGCAGCGACAAGCCGTTCGGCACGTACACACTCGAGCAGATGGCCGACGACGCGATCGCCGTGCTCGACGACGCCGGCATCGAATCCGCGCACGTGATCGGCGCGTCGATGGGTGGGGCGATCAGCCAAGTCCTCGCGCTCAAGTATCCCGAGCGAGTCCGCTCGCTGACCCTCGCCTGCACCGCGTGCCGCCACCACCCGTGGCGCCGCGAGCTCCTGGCCGAATGGGCGTCTGCAGCCAGCGAGCGTGGCATGGGTTCGATGGCGGGCGAGGCGGCCCGCTGGGTGATCGGGCCGAGATCGTTTCGACGGGTGTGGCCGATGATCGGCTGGTTCGGGCCGCTTGCGCTCGGGCGTCCGGCGCATGCGTTCGTCGCCCAGGTACGAGCCATCCTCGCCACTGACGACGCCCTCGCCGACCAACTGCACAACCTCGACGTCCCGACGCTCATCATGGTCGGCAATCAGGACATCCTCACGCCGCGCGGCGACAGCGAGGAACTCGCCGAGCGAATCCCCAACGCCGAACTCGTGGTGATCTCCGGCGCGGCGCACGGTCTGATGGTCGAGCATGCGTCGACGTTCAATCGACTGCTGCTCGACTTCCTCGACCGCTGTGTGAAGGCCGAGCGAGCGACTGCCGTCGTGTCGGTCGCGCCCTCGGCTGCTGCGTCGTAGGCGACGGAGCTCGCAGCATGCGTATCGTCGTTGTCGGCGCAGGACTGTCAGGGATCACGGCTGCCAATTCGCTGATCGCCGGCGGCCACGACGTCACGCTCTTCGACAAAGGGCGATCGCCGGGTGGCCGGATGGCAACCAGACGCATCGGTTCGGCCACCCTCGATCACGGCGCTCAGTTCTTCACGATTCGATCGGACTCGTTCGCCGAGCTGGTCCGACCGCACCTCGATTCCGGCCTGGTGTACGAGTGGTGCCGCGGGTTCGACAACCCGGCGGACGGATACCCGCGCTACGCAGTCCGGGGCGGCATGAACGCGCTCGCCAAGGCTCTCGCCGCGGGTCTGGATGTCCGGTGCAGCTCGCTGGTGTTCGCGATCCGTCGCGATCGCTCGGCCCCTGGCCATACCCGCTGGAGCGTCGCACTCGACGATGGCACGTCGGTTGTGGCCGACGCGGTGATCGTGACGTGCCCGACACCGCAGGCGTTCTCACTGTTGGTGCCGGCGGAAGTCGCGCTGCCCACATCCCTGACCAGTACCGACTACGACCGGACGATCGCCGTGCTGCTCGTACTCGACCGCGCATCTGCCGTACCCGATCCGGGTGGTCGCCAACATCCCACCGACACGCTGAGCTTCGTCACCGACAACGAACGCAAGGGAATCAGCGCCACGCCGGCGCTCACCGTGCATGCCAATGCTGCGTGGTCCGACTCCCACTGGGGCGACGACGCGGAAACGGTCACTGCCGCGCTCTGCGCTGAGGCTGCGCCGTTCATCGGCGACGCGACGGTCATCGAATCGCAGGTGAAGAAGTGGCGCTTCGCCACGCCGCGAACGATCTGGCCCGATCCCTGCTGGATCGCCCCGGGCGAGTCGAACCCACTCGTCGTCGGCGGCGACGCATTCGCCGGCCCGAAGATCGAGGGCGCAGCGTTGTCGGGTCTCGCCGCAGCCCTCGCCCTCACCGCATCCTGACCGCCGTGCGCCGCCCGGTCACGCACGTCGCAGATCCACGCGCGACCCTCAACTGATCGGGCCGGGCACCGCCTGCGTCGAGGTCTTCAGCACCCGCGCTCTCAGTCGGCGGCGAATGAGCGCTTGCGCCGGACGTTCCACGAAGATGTTGAGCAGCGTCGCTGCCGCAATTGCGACCACGATGGTGACGGAGACGCTGAGCCAGTGATCCATCCCGTGGCGGTCGAGTTCGCGGATCGAGACGTACCCGATCCGCTGGTGAACGAGGTACAACGAGTAGGAGATCCCTCCGAGAAACAGGATCGGCCGGATTCTCAACCACGCAGGTCGGACGAGCAGGGAACCGGCCATCACGCCCATTGCAAGTGCAATGACGACGGCCGACCGGAACCCGTTGATGCCAGCGTCGACAACGGGCACCGTCGCCAACTGAACGTACAGCACAGCCGACCGCTGCTTCTTGACGACGATCAGGAAGAAGACGATCCCGGCTGCGAAGAGGTGGGCGTACGACAGCAGCGTCTGGCTGTTGAAGAGCAGATTGGTCAGGCGATTCCGAACACCGTGGTTCCACGCGGCGCGGCCGAGCAGAAAGACCACGACGGCGACCCACAGCGAGACGAGGGTCCAGCGCGTGCGCTTGCACAACATGAGGAACAACACCAGGAAGTAAAACGAGAGTTCGATCGTCAGCGACCAATATGCACCGTCGACGTACGGCGTGTGCACGAATCCCTCGAGCATGGTCAGATTCACGAGGAAGTGCACCGGCCGCAGGTGAACATCGGGAAGTGGGGATGTGCTGATGACGATGAACGTCGCCAAGCTCGCCACCCAACAGGCGGGATAGAGCCGGCTGAACCGACCCAGCACGAAGTCTTTCGGTCGATCTGATCGCTCGACCGTCATGTAGATCACGAAGCCGCTGATCATGAAGAACAACTCGACGCCGTACTTCCCGTAGTCGGCGTCCTTGATCACGGGGATCGAGCTGTCGTATCGAAGTGGGAACTCGTGGAAGTAGTGGTACACCACGACGACGAGAACTGCGAGACCGCGCAATGCGTCGAGTTCGGTCAGGCGCGCGCGGGATCCTTCTGGACGCCGCTTGTCGTGAAGAATCACAACTGCCCTTGTACCACGCACACGTGAAGTGCGGGGTCGCAGGCACGGCGCGATTTACCGCACGCTGAACATTCGGCTGCAGGCTCCGCAGTCGAGGTATCAGCCGGTCGTCGTTGCGGGGGCGCTGCCACCGTTCTCGTCAGTGACGGCGGTGACCCCGGTGTTGACCGGCAGCGGCGTCGTGGTGGTCGTCGAGCTGTCGGTGGACGGGGTGCCGTCGGAGTTCGCTGTCACGGCTGACGAGCACTTGACCTGGATCACGCGTTGGCTGGCGATGTCGATCACCGTGGTGCTCTTCGGGCCGAAACGAGACAGGAATTCCTTGAGCGAGTCGGTGGGCTGCTTGCAGCTGCGGTCGATCGTGTTCGCGACGCGAACCAGCCAGCCGTTCTGCAGGCGGACGACGCCGTTGTCGAGCAGATCGATGATCGGCGGCGCGTTGATGCGGAACGAGTCGGCCACCGGGACGAGTGCGAACCAGATGACGGCATCGCCGAGCAGATCCGCGAGCACGGCGCACTTGCCGACCTGCGTGTAGTTGTCGCATTGCATGTCGGCGAGCGTGCCCGCAGCGATGTGCATCGTCCGCTGGGAGTCGATCACGAAGTCGGCTGAACCGGTGACGAGCCCGCCGTGGACCACGAAATCAGCCGACGGCTGAACGACGTAGATCAATGAGACGAAGTCCACCGTGCGATCGGGCGGATGCAGCGAGATCGTTGCCGCTGATCCGGCGTCGGCGGGAAGCACGACGCGCAACATCACGAACAGCCCCAGCAGCGCGGCGAAGGCGGCCCAGATTCGCCACGAGAAGAACTGCCGCATCGCGACGAGCGTAGGACAGTCGCGTTGTCGCGGCGCGTCAGCCGAGCGCGCGAACGGCGCGCTCGGCGGCGGCGTACGCGGCAACGGCGATCGCGTCGATCACGTCGTCGGTGTGCCCGAGGCCGACGAAGACGGCCTCGTACGCGCCCGGAGCGAAAGCCAGGCCCTCGGCCAGCGCACCCTGGAACAGCGCCGCATAGGCAGCTTCGTTCGTCGTCTTCGCACCGTCGAAGTTGGTGGGCAGTGGACCGTCACCGAAGTACATGCCCATCAGCGTGCCGACGACCGGGAACTGGGCCACCAACCCGGCGGCAGCGCACGCGTCACGCATCACGCCCGAGAGCCGGCGCGTGCGCGCGAGAAGCTCCATGTAAACGTCGTCGGTCAGCGCGTCGAGCGCGGCGAGACCCGCGGCCGTCGCGATCGGGTTGCCGGCGAGGGTCCCGGCGTGGAAGACCTTGCCGATCGGCGTCAGGCCTTCCATCACCTCGGCCCGCCCGCCGACGGCGCCGATCGGCAGACCGCCGCCGATCACCTTGCCGAAGCACGTGAGGTCGGGGCGCACGTCGTACTTGGCCTGCGCGCCCCCGTGACCGAGACGGAAGCCGGTGATGACCTCGTCGAAGATCAACAACGCGCCGACGCGATCACATTCGGCGCGCAAACCCTCGAGGAAACCGGGCGCCGGAGCAACGACTCCCATGTTGGCCGCCACCGGTTCGACGATGATCGCCGCCACCTGATCGTCGAGGGCAGGCACGACGTTGTACGGGGCGACGATGGTGTTCTCGACGGTGGCGTTGGGGATGCCCGCCGTTCCGGGCAGGCCGAGCGTCGCCACGCCGCTGCCACCAGCGACGAGCAGCGCATCGGTGGCACCGTGGAAGTTGCCGGAGAAGGTCAGGATCCGATCCCGCCCCGTGACACCGCGAGCGAGACGGACCGCAGTGCTCGTGGCCTCGGTGCCGCTGTTCATCAGCCGCACTCGCTCGCAACTGGGGACACGCTCGCGGATCGCTTCGGCCAGCTTCATCTCACGCGGTGTCGGCGCGCCGAAGGACGTGCCGTCACCGGCGGCAGCGATCACCGCGGCCGTGATCGCCGGGTGGGCATGGCCGAGGATCACCGCGCCGTAGCTCTGGACGAGATCGATGTAGCGCTTGCCCTCGACGTCGAAGACGTACGGCCCTTCGGCGCGAGCGACCACGTACGGCGAGCCGCCGACGGCTTTGAACGCCCGGATCGACGAGTTGACCCCACCGGGGATCGCCCGCTTCGAACGTTCGAACGTCTCGATGTTCGAGGGCACACCGGCCCCCGTGCACACAGTGGGGACGCAGCCCGCCGCCGGGCAACGAGCGGGATCGCAGTACGGGATCACGAGCGGCCGCCGTTGGCTTCGCGCTCGGCGAACCATCGCGTGAAGTACGTGAGGATCACGTCGGCACCGGCTCGCTTCACCGCGGTGAGCTGCTCGAGCGCGACGACGTCGTGGTCGATCCAGCCGTTGGCAGAGGCGGCCTTGATCATCGCGTACTCGCCGCTGACGTGATACGCCGCCACGGGGACATCGACATGGGCCCGCACCGCAACGATCACATCGAGGTACGACAGCGCCGGCTTCACCATCACCATGTCGGCGCCCTGGGCGATGTCGGCGTCGACCTCGGCGAGTGCTTCGCGGGCATTGCGCCAATCCTGTTGGTACCCCTTGCGATCACCGCCACCCACGATCTGCACATCGACCGCGTCGCGGAATGGTCCATACAGTCCACTGGCGTACTTGGCCGAGTACGCCAGGATCGACACGTCGGTGTGGCCCGAGCCGTCGAGTGCCGCCCGGATAGCGCCGACCTGGCCGTCCATCATCCCGCTCGGGGCGACGACATGCGCGCCCGCATCGGCCTGAGCGATCGCAACCTTGGCGTAGATCTCGAGCGTGAGGTCGTTGTCGACATCGCCGTTCGCGTCGAGCACACCACAGTGTCCGTGATCGGTGTACTCGTCGACGCAGAGATCGGACATCAGCACGACACGGTCGCCGAGCTCGGCCCGCAACGCCCGCAGCGCGACCTGGATGATGCCGTTGGGGTCGAACGCTCCCGACCCCACGGCGTCCTTGACCGCCGGCACGCCGAACAGGATCACCGCCCTCACGCCGAGATCGGCCAGTTCGCGCACTTCCTGGACGACGCTGGCGACGGTGTGCTGGACGACACCGGGCAGCGACACGATCGGTTCGGGCGCGTCGATTC
The DNA here is from genome assembly GCA_038227995.1 of Acidimicrobiales bacterium. Classification (GTDB taxonomy): domain Bacteria; phylum Actinomycetota; class Acidimicrobiia; order Acidimicrobiales; family Ilumatobacteraceae; genus WLMZ01. The sequence goes on along the minus strand of JBBRPP010000005.1, from coordinate 138,798 downwards.
CCTCACGGACGAAGAGCGGAGCCACGAGATCGTTGACGGACAGGCGAGTCTCGGCGACGAGTTCGCGAAGCGCACTCGTGCGGCGAAGCCGACGCGGACGAGCGATGGGAAAGGTTGCTGCCACGGCTGTCATCGTACGTGCTGGGCCCACGCCACCACATTCGGCGATCGACGCTCGGCGATCGACGAGCGGATGCGCGAGCCCCGAGAATCAGCGACGGCTGGCGCGCGACAGATCGGCGAGCGAGATCTCGGCGTGTGACGCGATGACCCGGTTCGCAGCCGAGAGATCGTGCCCGGTCGTGAGCGGGCCGGCGCAGGCGATCGTGTACAACCCGGCGGCGCGCGCCGACATCACGCCGACGATGCTGTCTTCGAACGCGATCGAGTCGAGCGGATCAGCACCCAGTGCGGCACACGCCTCGAGATACGGCGCCGGATCGGGCTTGGGCCGCGATGCCGTGTCGATCGCGATCAGGACCGAGAAGTGGTGTGCGACATCGGCCGCGGCGAGGCGCGATTCGATCCAGTACAGGGGAGAGTTCGATGCGATGGCCAGCGGTACTCCTGCCGCAGACGCTTCTTCGATGAGCGCTACCACACCGTCGCGCGGCGTCATCCGGATGAGCATCTCGGCCTGGATCTCGCGACGGCGAGCGATCAGCGTGGTGTGGTCGAGCGTCGTCCCGAGCACGTTCGCGAGTTCGTCGACCCACGGCGGGCCCCCGGTCCCGCCGATGACGTGTTCGAATTGAGACAGTGTGTACGGCTGACCGTGTTCGGCCCAGACATCTCGGATCGATTCGAACTCGATCGTCTCGGTGTCGACGATGGTGCCGTCGAGATCGAAGACGATCGCGGCGGGGAGGTCTGTCGTCAACACGTCCGAGAACGCTACCGGACGCCTGCGAGCCAACATCGGCGACGTATGCCCGGTCACGGCGCCGAACAACCATTAGCGTCACACGGCGATGGTGGCTCAAGCGCAGTTCTCGACCTCGGACGTGACCGTTCAACCGGGTGACACGGAAACGCTGTCGTTGGCCGTGCTCAACCTCGGCAACCACACCGAGACGTTCACGCTCATTCCCTCCGGGCTCCTCGCCGGGTGGGTCCGCCTGGTCCCACCGACCGTCACGCTGTTCGGCGGCTCGATGGAGACCGTCAGCGTCACGCTCAAGCCGCCGAAGCTGGCGACCACTCCCGCCGGCCCCGCACCGCTGACGATTCGGATCATCCCCCAGGAAGACCCCGACGATGTCGTGATCGCCGAGACGACCGTGGCGATCGGGGCGTTTCACGACCGCCGGGTGCATCTTCTGCAACCCGTCGTGCGTGCTCGGCACCGCGCGACGTACGAGTTCCTGCTCGAGAACCAGGGCAACTCGCAGGCCAGCTGCCGCCTGCACCTGATCGACACGACGCGTCGACTCGACGGCGACTTCGATCCGCCTGCGGTTGGCGTCGAACCGGGGGGAACGAGCCTGGTGCAGCTGAAGATGCGTTCCGTTCGCCGTCATTGGCGACGCGGATCGCGATCGATGCCGTTCTCGATCGAAGCTGACCAGCAGGGCTTCCCGACGGCAGAGGCTCAGGCCTACTTCGTCCAGACTTCGGCGATCCCCGAACACGTCGGACGACGCGTGGTCGGGATGATCGTTCTCGCCGCCGCACTCGTCGGGGCATGGTTCGGCGTGATCAAACCGCAGACCGAAAGCGCAGCGCGCAAGGCGGCGCGATCGACGGCACCGTCCACGGTGATCATCAACCAGCCCGGACCGTCCACGGCAACGGGAACCGGGAACCAGACCGCACCGACCACCACGGTTGCGACTGCGGTCACCGTTCCACCGACCACGGTGCCGACGTCATCGCCTTTCAGCAAGCGCTTCACCGCCGCGGCCAAGCTCAACAGCCCGGGCAGCGATTCCTACGAGGTCCCCGCGGGCAAGGAACTGCAGATCACCGATGTGTTGCTGCAGAACCCCAACATCGACGGCGGGACGGCGACGCTGTCACGGAACAAGGACGTGCTGCAGGTCTGGAACCTCACCAATGTGCCCGGCGACGAGAGCAATGCGTTCCGCAGCCCAATCGTCATCGATGCCGGGTCGACGTTGAACTACGAGATCGCCTGCAACGCGGTTGGGGCCGGCGGCGCGTGTTCCACCGCCGTGTTGGTCAGTGGTCAGCTCGTCGACGCACCAGCGAGCTGATCACTCAGCGAGCGAGCAACGTCACGCTCGTGACGGTCTCAGTCGTTCCATGTGGCGACATTCGACGAACCAGACGACGCCGGACGCCGAATCTGGACGTCGGTGGTCACCGGCTGACCGCCGAACATCTGCCCGATCAGCGTCCGCGTGCCCGCGCGCTCGGATCTCGGGACGAAGACGTTGGTGAGGAAGTCGCCGTGAGCATCGGTGATGATCGTGGTCGTGCGGCCACGCCCGTCGCTCCAGCCGAGGGTGACCGCCGTGTTGGGAGGGAAACCGTTGCCGCCGATGCCCAGGTTCTGGCCCGGTGTCACCGCTGTGTTGCCGATCAGCTTGGGAGCATAGAAGCCGTACCCGCTGAGCAGCATCGAGGTGTACTGACCGAGGACCGTGCTGACTTTGATCGTCGCGGTACGGCGCCCGCTGTCCGTGGGCTTGAAGACGACTTCGATGCCGCATGTCCCACCGATGTCGACAGCGTGACACCCGTTCGCACTGACCTTGAAGTCGCCGGCATCGGCCCCGCCGATGGTGATCGAACCGATCGCCGCTGGACTCAGCCCGACGTTGACGATGTCGAAATGCGCCGCACCGGGCGAGCTCTGGCCGACCTTGATCGAGCCGAAGTCGGCGGCGCTCGTCGCCGTGAACAGGGCGGGGTCGCCACCGGCGCCCTTGACCGCGGCGCTGACGCTGATTGCTCCGAAGCCGGCCTCCGCAACGGTGAGCGTCGCGGCGACTGGGCCCGGCGCGGTCGGCGTCAGGATCATCATCACCGAGCAGTACTGGCCGGCCGCGACCGGCGCGTTGTCGAGACACGAGCCCTTGGTGATCGTGAACGCTGGGTTGCTGATCGTGACGGAGGCAGGAACGAAGGAACCGGGCCCAGCATTGATCACGTTCAGGTACCACTCCTGGCCCGGGACACCGACGGCGATCGTGCCGAAGTCGCTGTCGGCCAACGACACCGTCGGGATGATCGATGCCGACACGACACGACGATCGGTGAGGGTCGGATCGCCGATCAACCGGTCGGCGACCAGCGTGTCGGCAACCAGCAGGCGACCGTTGGCGGACACGTGCGGATGTGAGTACGCACCGGGCGTCGGTGTTGGCGTGTCGAATCCACGGCGCAGGGTCTTGCTCGCGACATCGGCGACGAGCACGTCGCCGTCACCGGAATCGCCGCCACCCGCGGTCTGGATCTTCATCAGGTTCGACGCCTGCGTGGCGAACACGACGGTCTGGCCATCCGATGTCATCGTCGGATCGAACGATGCGCCGTCGCCGGCGACCAGCGACTGATGGTCGTCAGACGGAACAGCACTGAGCAACGACACCGATGTCTGGCCGTCACCGGATTCGCCGTAGACCTGGTTGTTGTCGGCGTCACGATCGGCGAGGTAGATCTGCGCCGGGCAGCCGCTGCCACACGCCGCGAGGTTCCCGGTGGGGACGAGGTTCGTGGCCGATGACGAGAATGCGACGAAGCGACCGTCGGCCGAGATCGACGGTGTGACCGCGCTCTGGTCGGCGGGGACGTTCCGAACTTCGGAGACGAGCGTGACCGCCTTGAACGGATCGGCTTCGGCGCGGCTCCAGGCGAAGACCTCGGAGGGCACCGTCGTCGCGTTCCCCTGCGCCGAAACCCAATCGGGCACGGCGTCGCTCGACGTGGCGTCAGAGGAGAAGACGAGGTACGTACCGTCTGCAGAGAGCGCCGGCGAACGCTGGCCGGCATAGGTGACCTTGCTGTCGGACACTTCCGTCGGCAGCCCTGGCGCCGGTGTGGTGTGTGTGCGATCGTCGATCTGGATCGAGAGATCGACGACATCGATCGCGTCGGGCTGGGTGGTCAGGCTCGTTGCTCCCGACGCCGACTCGAACGGACGGACGTACGCAACGACCGAACCGCTGCTCGACAACGCAGCGGCCGCCGACGGATCGATGTCGTTGCGGGCCTCTGCTTGACCGATGTCATTGATGCGAGTCGAGACCAGGGTCCAGTCGTTGACCCGCCCACCACAGCCGGGCAGTGTCGTACGGTAGACGTCCCAGCGAGAGCCCCTGTCGTCGTCACGGAAGAGGTCGTACGACATCTCGGTGGTGACCACGACGACGCAACCGTCCGAGCTGATGACAGGATTGACGCTGTCGCCGAGGCGAAGACCGTCCTTCGGCACCGTCAGCTCGCTCGAGATGTTCGTCGTCCGATCATCGATCCAGACGCTCTTCGTCCGGCCGTCAGCGGTCGCGGGCGCAGCCACGTACACGACGAACTGCCCGTTGGCGGAGACGCTGGGGGTGACACCGGGCGACGACGACACCAACGAATACGGGCCGTTCGATGTCGGCGAATCGGCGGCGACGCGCGAAGGCGCGGCAGACGAGCTGATGCCGCCCACTGCCACCACCGCGACGAGCCCCGTGAGGAGCGCCGAGCGCTGAATCCTGTGCCGTTGTCCCATGTCTGCTGTGATACGCCCTCGCTGCATCGTCGGCTCGTTCAACCTCGGCGGACGACCTGCGGATCTTACTCCGTACCACTGAGATACATCAGCAGGGCGCTGACCATACCGTCCAGTGAATGATCGGCCGCCACCGCGTCGATCTTGAGTCCTATCTTCCCAGCTACCGCCGCAGTTGACGGCCCGATCGCGATGCACACTGCGGGGGTCTGGAGACCGAACCCAGCGACCCACGCCAGGACCGCCGAACCACTCGCGAAGAGCACTGCATCGGCCGCCAGAACAGCCAGCAGAACACCGGCCGACGGATGAACGGCGACGGTGCGATAGGCCGTCACGGCCGTGACCGTCCAGCCCTTCGCGCGCAGACCGTCCACGAGCTCGGGCCCGGCCTGCTCGGCCTGCGCGACAAGCGCGCGGCCTGATCCGGCGGGGAACTCGGCCAGCAATCCCCTCACCGATTGCCGCCCCGGCACGAGATCCGCCGGACGCTTGAGCGCGGCCTCGGTGGCAGATCCGACCACGGCGATCTTGATCGACGCGCCGTCGGCCTCAGCCCCAACCGCGGCCGCAACCCGCGACGCGCCGTTGGGTGATGTCACGATCAACCAGTCGTGGTCGTCGAGACGCGACAACGCCGAGGCGAGCGCGGCGCCGCCGTCGGCAGGCTCGGCGATCTCGATCAACGGTACGAACAGCGGCTCAGCGCCGGCTTCACGCAGTTTCCGCGCCAGGGATTCGGACTGATCGGCGGCGCGTGTGACAACCACCCGCCGCCCCTCGAGCGGACCCGCAGTCACCGCGTGAGCTCGGCGTGCAGGGACCGCGCGGTCTCCGTCGCCGTCGCGTGCCAGTCATGTCCGAGGCGAACCGTCGTCTGCAGGGCACGTCCGGCGTCGTCGGCCAGGAACGCGACGAGATGACCGTCGGCGACGTGCGCTCCGATCGGGAGCGAACACCCTGATCCGAGTTCGGCCAGAAATGCGCGCTCGGTCTCCACGTCGTGCCGGGCCGACGAATCATCGATCGCAGCCAAGACACGCGCCGTGTGCGTATCGCCGGATCGGTGCTCGACCGCGACGCATCCCTGGCCGACCGCGGGCACCATCGCGTCGACGGCCATCACTTCGCCGATCCTTTCGGTGAGACCGAGGATGTGCAGTGCGGCAGCGGCCATCACGATTGCGCCGTCGGGGGGAACCTTCGACAAGCGGGTCTGGATGTTGCCACGCAACTCGACGAACCGCAGGTCGGGGCGCAGCGCATGCAGTTGTGCCCGGCGCCGCACCGACCCCGACGCGACCGTGGCACCGAGTCGCAAGCCGTCGAGCGTGGATCCAACCAACGCATCGCGTGGGTCGCGACGCGCCGTGAACGCCCCGATCGTGAGACCGGGAGCGGCTTCGGACGGGAGATCCTTGGCGCTGTGGACGGCGATGTCCGCATGGCCGTCGAGAACAGCTCGCTGCACCTCTTTGACGAACACACCCTGACCACCGATCGTGTGCAACGGCACGTCCTGGCGTTGATCACCGATCGTGTCCACGAACACCAGCGTGGTCTCGATGCCGGGATTGGCCGCCTCGATCGCTGCCGCCACTACCTCGGCCTGGGTTCGCGCCTGAGGACTCGATCGCGTGGCGATGCGCACGATGGCATCGGACATGATCGGCGTCAGCTCAGATCGAACAGATCGCGCACGGTCGCGGCATTGCGTTCGCCGCTCGGTGTGCCGACGTCTTCCTTCAGCCGCACGCTGGGCGAGTGCATCAGCTTGGCGATGATGCCCTTCGTCACGGCTTCGACTGCAGCACGCTGCGTCGCATCGAGTGACGACAGGCGCGCGCTGAACCGATCCAGCTCGGCGAGACGAATCGACTCGGCGTGCTCGTGCAACTGGGCGACGAGCGGTGCCGCCTGCCGAGACGTGACGTCGATGCTGAAGCGCTCGACTTCCTCGCCGACGATGACGCGCACGGAAGCAGCCTCGGCCGATCGCTTCTCGATGCCTTTGGCTGCCCAGTCGCGCAGGTTGTCGAGATCGAGCAGGGAAACACCCGGCAGTGCGGCGACGGCGCCGTCGACGTCGCGCGGCACGGCGATGTCGACGATGAGCAACGGCGTGTCGACACCATCGCGTGCGGTCGCCATCATCTCGTGGTCGATGAGCACCGAGCCCGAGCCGGTGGAGGTCAGCAGCACGTCGATGTTCGCGAGGGCTGACGGCATCTCGCGAAACGGCACGACCCGGCCACCCACGCGGGCGGCCAGTTGATCGGCACGAGATTCGGTGCGGTTGGTGACGACGATGTCGCGCGCGCCGGCTGCGGCCAGAGCGACGGCCACGCCTTCGCCCATGTCGCCGGCTCCGACGACGAGCACTCGTCGGCCGACGAGCGAGCCGAGATGCTCGCGGGCCATCTCGACCGCGGCGTGGCTGACGCTGGTGGTCGAACGGCTGATCGCTGTCTCGGTGCGTGCCCGCTTTCCGGTCTCGAGCGCGTGCCGGAACAACAGGTTCAGCGTCGCCTTCGCGCCGCCCTCTCCCTGGGCGAGTTCCCACGCAGCGCGGACCTGGCCGAGGATCTCGGACTCGCCGAGCACAGCAGAGTCGAGGCCGGCCGCGACTTCGAACAGATGGGCGACAGCGCCATCATCGTGCTGGCTGTAGAGGTGGTCGTGCAACTCGTCGGCGTCGAGGCCGCCGAGCTCGCAGAAGAAGTCACGGATATCGGCGTACGCACCGTGGAAGCGCTCGGCGACGGCGTAGACCTCGGTGCGGTTGCAGGTGCTCAGGATCACGGCCTCACGGATGTTGACCCGGCTGGTGAGGCTGGAGATCGCCTTCGGCAGTGACTCGACCGACACGGCGACGCGTTCGAGCAGAGCCAATGGCCCAGTGCGGTGATTCACGCCGATGACCACGATTGACACGTGCGCTACGACCTTTCTGCTCGGTCCAACCCTACGCGCTTGCTCCGCGGCCGGCGTCATTCGCCGCGATCGCGTGCAAGCCAACGCCGACGCGGCGCTGTTCGTAGTAGCTCAGGATTTGGAGTTCGACCGCAAGGTCGACTTTGCGGACATTGATGCCTCGCGGCACGACGAGTACCACGGGGGCGAAGTTCAAGATGCTTGTCGCGCCGGCCCGTACCAGGCGATCGGCGGCGTCCTGCGCGGCCTCGGGCGGTGTTGCCACCACGCCGATGCTGACCCGACGCGACTGCACGATCTGGGCCAGGTCGTCGATGTGTCGAACCCGAACACCACCGATGAGGCTGCCGACCTTCGTGGGCTCGATGTCGACCACGCCGGCGACCGGGAAACCGCGTTCGCCGAAGCCGCCGTAGCCGGCGAGCGCCTGGCCGAGATTGCCGGCGCCGACGATGACGACGGGCCAGTCATGGGTGAGACCCAATTCGCGTCGGATCTGATAGACGAGGAAAGCCACTTCGTATCCGACGCCACGGGTGCCATAGCTGCCGAGGTACGACAGATCCTTGCGGACTTTGGCGGCGTTGACCCCGCCGAGTTCGGCCAGACCCTCGCTGCTGATGCACTCGACGTTCTCGTTGGCCTGTTCGATCAGGATGCGGAGATACACCGGGAGCCGGGCCACGGTGGCCTCGGGAATTCGACGACGAACTCGTTCAACAGGCATGCATCACACACGCTATGCATTCGTGCACACGTTCACAAAGCGCGTCGGGCGATCCACAGGGGAAACTCAGCGTGCATTGCGTCACCTCACATCGACGACGCGCCGACGACGCATCGACGTCTCGACGTGGCCAACGGCGAGTCGGCGCGACCGGTCGGAGCGCACACCTCGCCGTTATCGTGAGGCGGTGAACGTGAACGCCGCCCTCGCTGCCGCGGCCACGCTCGTGGCCGTCGCGTTCGCCCTCAGCACGCTCGACCGATGGCAGCGTCGTCGCCGCGACCACGAACTCGCGTGGACGATCTCGCTGCTGCTGTTCGCCCTCGGCGGCATGTCGCTGTGGTGGGCCGAAGCCCACGGCTGGGGAACGGCAACGTTCCGCCTCTTCTTCCTCGCCGGGGCCGTGCTCAACGTGCCGTGGCTCGGGCTGGGGACGGTGTACCTGCTCGCCGGACCGGTCTGGGGCCGCAAGGTCCGAACCTGGCTGATCGCGCTGTCCGGGTTGGCGACCGGCATCGTGCTCTTCTCGCCGACCAAGGTCGCCGTGTCCGGGACGCAACTGCCGCAGGGCAGCGAGGTGTTCGGTGTTGGTCCGCGGGTGCTGGCCGGTGTCGGCTCGGGCGTTCCCGCCCTCGTCATCGTCGTCGGCGCGCTGTGGTCTGCATGGCAGGTCGCTCGCGGACGGGTCCCTGCGGTCGGCAGCAATGCGCAGCGGACCGTGACCGCACCGAAACGCCTCGCACTCGGCAACGTGTTGATTGCTGTCGGCACCCTCGTGCTGTCTGCCAGCGGCACACTGGCCGGGCGGCTGGGCAAGGACCGAGCGTTCGGACTGACGCTCGTCATCGGCATCTCGATCCTGTTCGCCGGCTTCCTCGTCGCCAGCGGCGGCGCCGCTCGTCGGATCAACGCAGCCGAGACCGACTCACATCAGCGAGCGGCGTAGCAACTTCCCGCTGACGTTGCGCGGCAGTTCGTCGACGAAGAGGATCTTCGACGGACACTTGTAGCGGGCCAGTTCATCCATGCAGTAGGCGATCAGATCGTCTTCGTCGAGGTGCGCGCCGGGCTTCGTCACCACGAACGCCTTCACCGCTTCACCGGTGTGCGGATGTGGCACACCGATCACGCCGACCTCGCTGACCCCGGGATGTTCGGCCAGCACGTCCTCGACCTCCTTCGGATAGACGTTGAAGCCGCTGACGATGATCAGGTCCTTGGCTCGGTCGATCAGGTACAGGAACCCCTCGTCGTCGGTGATCGCGATGTCGCCAGTGCGCAGCCATCCGTCACTGGTCAGCACACGCGCCGTGCTCTCGGCGTCGCCGAGGTAGCCCTTGAACACGTTCGGGCCCTTGACCCAGATCTCGCCGGCGTCACCGTCGAGGACATCGTCGTTGTTCTCGTCGACGAGCCGCACGTCGATGCCGTGGACGACCTTGCCCACCGAGCCAACGCGGAACTCGTTGCTGCTCGACGACGTGACGGTAGGTGACGCTTCGGTCAGCCCGTAACCCTCGGCGACATGGATGCCGAAGCGGGACTGGATGCGGCGAATCGCTTCCTCGGGCATCTTCGCGGCGCCCGTGAACGCAATCCGAACCGACGCAAAGGCATCGGCCGGCGCATCGTCGAACGTCGAGAACGCGACCCACATCGGCGGCGCACCGGGGACGACCGTCACCTTGCGCTCGAGGATCGTCTCCAGCGCGGTCGACGGATCGAATCGCTGCACCAGCACGACGGTTGCGCCGACGGACAGCGAGATACCGAGAACGACGTTGAGCCCGAAGATGTGGAACATGGGCAGCACGCCGTAGACGACGTCGGCATCGTTGGTGGCCGAGCCGGCGTTCACCATCTGATCGATGTTCGATTGGAGATTGCCGTGGCTGAGCATGGCTGCGCGAGGCGAGCCGGCCGTGCCGCTGGTGAAGATCAGCACGGCGAGATCATCGGCGTCGACATCGACAACAGGCATCGGCGCGGACTCCATCAGCGTGTCGAGCGTCGGTGCCCCGTCGATGTCACCCTCGGCTGCGATCACGTGTTGCAATGTGGGCACCGTCGTTCGGTCGACGTTGCGCCAGCCGGCGATGGCCGCGGGGCCGACGATGACCGCACACGCGCCGACAGCCGTCAACTCGCGCTCGATCTCCGGGCCAGGGCTGGTCGGGTTGAGTGGGACGGCAACGGCTCCGAGTCCGATCACTGCGAAGTACGAGACCACGAAGTACCGGTTGTTGCCGATCAACAACGCGACGTGATCACCCTTGACGATCCCGAGGCCGGCCAGGCCGCCGCGGACTGCAGCGATCTGCTCGCGCAGCACGCCGTACGTGGTCTCCCGGCCGCGGCTGATCAACGCGACGTGGCCCGCGTCGTGACCCTCGATGATGTTGGCAAGATTCACGACTGACCCCCGACCGCCCGATGCTAGCGGGCTCGGTCGTGGCGCCACATCCCGTCGCGACGTGATCCCGGACAGCGCCCGGCGCAACGGACGACCTACAGCCGGATCAGCGAGATCGTTCCGGCCACGAGGATCAGCAACAGCAACAAGCCGAGGGCGAGTGTGGTGGCAGGGCGCATTCGCGAAACGCTACCGCTTGATACGCAGGTTGACCGGGCTGGTGACGGGTGCGCCGTTCGCGGCGGATGGGCCGTTGTCCGTGTCGGCAATCGCTTCCAGCACCACCTGGTCGCTGGGCCCGATCTTCAGTTCGTCGGCCGCAGAACGGCGATCGAGGGTGAGCGCCAGCATGCCGTACGAATCGGTGAGCAGCCCCAGGGATCCCTGGCCGAGTTCGAAGAACGTGTTGCAGAACTTGGCGACGCGCGTCATCGCCGTCCCGTTCAACTCGCCGACCGTCACACGCACGGTCGTGCCCAGATGGGCGATGTCGTCGGGTCCGACGTTGAGCTGACAGTTGCCGAAGCGATCGACCCACAGGACCTCGGTGACCATCGCCCCCTTCTCGTCGCGCGGCAACGGCACCACGCCGGGCAACAGCAGATCGGCCTCGATCGGGTCACCCAACTCGTAGAGGTCGACGCCGTTGCAGAGGTGGGCGGCCACCGGGGCAAAGATGTCCCGGCCGGCGAAGGTCGCCCCTGGCGCTTCGAGGTGATATGCCGGATTGGTCAGGACGACAGCCCGACCGGCGCCGCCGGCCATCGCCACTGCAGGTGCGAGCAAACCGTTGTCGGGCCCGACCATCACGCCTTCGCCGTCGGCGACCTCGATCGCGATCCCCTTGCGGTCGGTGCCGACACCCGGGTCGACGACCGCGAGCACGACTCCCGAAGCCACGTAGGAGATCGTGCGCGCCAACGCAAGCGACCCGGCGCGGATGTCGAACGGCGGGATCTCGTGGGTCAGGTCGATGACGCCGACATGCGGAGCAATGTCGCGGATGACGCTCTTGACGACGCCGACGAACTCATCGACCGTCCCGTAGTCGGTGAGGAACGAGATCGTGTCGTAGCGACGGCCCATGAGCAGCGAGGCTACTGGCGCCGCGTGCCCTGCTTCGGGTGGCTGTCGGCCGCAGCCACAACTCGTCGGGGAAACGACGAGGGCTGGTGTCAACCCCCCGATGACACCAGCCCCTGTCGGCGCAGCCCTTGCGGGGCGCGACTCCCGTTTGCTTTCGCAAGCGGAGGCCGTGAAGACCTCGTGTCATCACAATAGACACAACATGTGCCGCGAGAAAAGAGTCACACCAAGATATTTTCATCAGCCGGAAACCTCGACCCGGCATCTGCAGTGCGTTGGCGACTGCAGACCGCATGCCAGCGGTCACCGCGCTGGGCGGCCGAGCTCTCGACTTCGCTCCGTCGCGGCCAGCACGGCTGACTGAAACGCGGCTCGCATCGCGTGGTCTTCGAGCACCTTCAGCCCGGCCGCCGTGGTGCCGCCGGGTGACGTCACCATCACGCGGAGGGCCGTCGCATTGCCACGCTGGCTCAGCATCTCGGCCGATCCGACGAAGAGTTGCGTGACCAGTGCCTCCGATGCCGAGCGTGACAGGCCGGCCAAAACACCGGCATCCATCAACGCTTCGGCAACCATGAACAAATAGGCGGGTCCACTCCCGGTGAGGCCGGTGACCGCGTCGAGCTGGTATTCGGGGACGTGTTCGACGGTGCCCACTGCGGACAGGATCTCTGCGGCCCACGCAACGTCCGCGGCGGACGCAGCGGACCCAGCGCTCATCCCGGCGGCGCCACGGCCGACCAACGCGGGCGTGTTCGTAATCGTGCGGATCACCGCGACACCGGGACCCGCCGCTGCCTCGAGCGTTGCGATCGAGACGCCGGCCGCAACGGAGACGATCCGCGTGGCCCCCGCTGCGACTGCAGCAGAGGTCGCGGCCGGTACATCGGGTGGCTTGACCGCGATCACCGCCGCCGTGCACGACTGCACCGTGTCGGTGACGGTCACCCCGGGGAAGCGCTGCTGCAGCTGCTCGCGAAGTGACGCGATCACTTCGACGATGACGAGATCAGCCGGTTCGATCCAACCTGCATCGAGCAGACCGCCCGCCAGCGCGGCTCCCATGTTGCCTCCGCCGATGACGGCGAACGTGTGTGCACTCATGACCCCACGCTAAACGTTGTGATCAACGGCGAGGTTCTTCGCTCGACGTCTTCGGGTTTGGGTGTCGGCGCGAGCTCCACGATCTTCCCCGATCACGCTCACGCCGACAACCGACTGAGTGCTTCGCGACTGCCGAAGCGGAAAAGGAAATTCGTACTCAGGCGATCGTCCCGGCAGCACGCATGGCCGCGATCGATGCGGCGTCGTGTCCGATCTCGGCCAACAACTCGTCGGTGTGCTGGCCAAGCGTCGGGGCCGGTCCGCCCACGTGCGCCGGGGTGCCCCCGAAGCGAGCGGGATGACGAGGCTGGCGCAGGCGGCCGGCGGTCGGATGAACCGACTCCTCGAGCAGGCCGATGGCCTGCGCGTGCGGGTCGTCGGCCAACGTCACGGTGGAGAGCACCTGACCGCACGGCACCTTGTACGCATCGAAGCGGCCCAGTGCTTCGGCGGTCGTCATCGTGCTCGCGGCTTCACGGACTCGGTTCATGATGGCACCCGAGACATCGCGGTTGACGCGTCGCGCCGCGGCCCCGGCGACGCGCGGATCGTCGTAGCCGTCGACTCCCATCGCCTTGCACATCCCCGCGAAATCGGCATCCGACGTCGGCGTGCAGATGCCCCAGCCGTCGGTGAAACGGAACGGCTTGAAGGCGTTCGTGAAACTGGACGGGAGGCTGCCGTCACTGTCCTGCAACACCTCGTTCCCGGCAGCGTCCGCCCACAGGAACGACACGACCGAATCGAGCATCGACAACTCCACGTGCTGGCCACCATCGCCTCGCTCGCGCGCGAACAGCGCGGCCGTGATCGCCTGCACCGCGTACATCGCCGTGATCTTGTCGGCCGCGGTCTGGTTGAGGAACGTCGGCTCGCCGGTCTCGGCATTGGCCTGGTTGGCACCGATGCCGCCGTACGCCTGGATGACGGTGTCGTATGCGCCCTTGTGCGCGTAGGGTCCGGTCGGGCCGAAGCCGGACAACGACACGTAGACCAGGTCGTCGTGATCGGCGCGCAGGGCGTCGTAGCCGAGCCCGAGCTTGTCCATCACACCGGGACGAAAGTTCTGGATCACGACATCGGCCTCGCGCACGAACTGCTTCGCCACGGCAACACCTTCGGGACTGCCGAGGTCGATCGCGATCGCTCGCTTGCCCCGATTGCACGTCTGGTACAGCGACGACATGCCGTTCACCGACACACCGATCCAGCGGGCGATGTCGCCGATGCCCGGTCGTTCGATCTTGACGACCGAGGCGCCCTGATCAGCGAGCAGCGCCGCGGCATACGGCCCGGTCAGCGCGATCGAGAAGTCGACGATGCGCACACCGCGCATCGGTCCGCGGTGTACATGGGCTCCACCGCCGGATGATGTCGCTGTCATTGGACGAACTCCTTCTTCGATCGCGGTCGTCCACCCGGTCCGCTGTAGGCCAAACCATGGCCGGGCGCGACCGCGAAGTCGACATGCGGCATCGATGCGAGGGCGGCCGACCAGCTGTCGAGCAGGGCATCTTCCGCGACATAGTCGAACGGGTCGGTCATCACCATCTCCTCGGTGCCTCCCGGAGACGGTTGATGATCGACGAGCCACCGCGCGGTGCGGCCGATCGCGACCCGGGCCGGGACGAGGTCGCTGTAACCGAGGTCGTCGATGACACGCCGAAGGTCGAGCACCCGATGAGTCGTCGACGGTTGCGCGAGCATCGGGCGTGCAGGAGCCGCGAGTTCGAACGGCATCGAGACGATCTCCATCTCGTGGCCCAGTTCGACGCAGATCAGCTCGATCACCTGGCGCACCGTGAGCACCTCGGTGTCACCGACGTTGAAGATCTTGCCGGCCGCTGCATCGGGTTGATCGACGGCCAGCAGCAGCGCGTGGGCGAGGTTCTCGGTGTAACCGTGGTGGTGCAGCGTGAGGCCGCCATCGGCGACGATGATCCGGCGTCGACCGTCGAGGATGCGGCGGACGACGCACCACTCGCGCGGCGCGAGTTGGTGAGGGCCGTAGACGTACGGATAGCGGAAGTGCGCAGCGGTCGGGTGCGCGGCGAACACGGCCTGCTCGGTTCGAACGATGCGGTAGCCCTTCTCGTCTTCTTCCGGCTGCGCGACCGTCGGCGCGTCCTCGGCGACCGGCACGGGCAGGCCGGCGGGCTCGTGCAGCCACGGGTTCATCCAGCCGCGATACGCCGGCACACCGCCGACGCTGATGAACCGACCGACCTTCCCCGCGAGGAGATCGGCGATGCGCCGCAGGCGGCCGTACATCACGATCGCGACATCGAACGCGCTGCCGTCGAGCGCGTCTTCGGCGAGCGCGGCGCCGATCGATGCGGCATCGTAGGGATCGGCGTGGATGTGCGTCACCGACGACGGTGTCTCGTCGTGCTCGTGGGTGCCGCGATGCAGGATCGTGACGTCGTGGCCGTGCTCGACCAATCCGCTCACGAGCGGTAGCCCGGTGGGGCCGGTGCCCCCGACAACAAGAACGCGATCCCCCATCGCGAGTGACAGTACTGCGCTGGTCAGCTGAATCGACTGGCGAAGCCGATCCGCAGCAGACCCTGGAAGCACTGCTCGGTGGTCGCGTACAGCGAACCGATCGCGCGATCGAGTTCGTCCCGCGACAGCGCCGCGAGCGGGAGGTCGCCACGGAGGAACACGGCGTCCTCGATGCCGATCGCGAAGTGCACACCGACCAACTTCTCGTTGCGCCGCAGCAGGTTCTCGTACAGCTGCTCGGCGTTCTCTTCCGGTGCCGGCATCACGTATGCCTCGTAACGCAACGTGCGCTGTCCAAGGGTGAGCCACACGGTGATGAACTCCTTGTCCTCGCCGCGCATGCGGACATACCAACGCAGCTGGTCGCCATCGTCGCGATCGATCGCGGCGACGACGGGGTTGTCCGTGGCGAAGCCCTCCAACCACTCGTCGATCTGGCGTTCGAAGACAGCGAGGGACTCGTTGTCGAACAGGTCGCTCACGTGCAGGCGACGAGCTCGTGCACCGCGAGGTCGGCGTACACACGACGCAGGCGAGCCGCAGCGAAGCTCCACGTGTAGCGGCGAGCACGCGCAGCGGCCCGCACGCTCATCGACGCGGCAAGCGCGGGATCGTCGAGGATGCGGTTGATGCGATCAGCGAACACCGAAGGATCGCGGCCTGAGACGAGGTATCCCGTGAGGCCATCGTCGACAAGTGTGAGCAATCCGCCGACGGCGCTGGCGACGACGGGGATGCCGCACGCCGCCGCCTCCAGCGCGACCAGCCCGAAGCTCTCGCTGCGGCTGGGTACCACGACCACATCGGCGGCACGGTAGTACGTCGACAGGATGTGGTGCGGCTGCGGCTCGACGAAGCGAACCTGATCGCGCACGCCGAGCTCGTCGATCAGTGCGTCCAACCGGCTGACCTCTGCGCCGCCTTCGAGCCCGCTGGCGCCGCCGACGACGAGCAACAGCGCGTCGGGCCGACGCATCTCCGCCAGCGCACGCACCGCGACGTCGACGCCTTTGAGCGGTTGGATACGACCGATGAACAGCAACACCGGACCGGCGCCGAGACCGAGCGCGTAGCGTGCCCCGCGCTGGTCGCCAGGCGCAAAGAACGCGTGCTCGACACCAGGGGCGACGATCTCGATCCGGCCACGCGGGTTGCCGTAGAGGCGACGGAACTGACTTTCTTCTTCGGTGCAGCTGACGCAGATCGCATCGGCGCAGTTGATGATCTCGGCCTCGGCGCGATCGCGCAACAACGGCTCGTCGTCACCGCCTTCGGCCTTGACGCGAGCGAGCGTGTGGAACGTGCTGACGAACGGGATCTCCAGCTCGTGCTTGATGCGGTGGGCGACGAGTCCGCTGAGCCAGTAGTTGGCGTGGATGACGTCGGCACCCACGCCGTTCTTGAGGTGATCGATGACGCCGTCACCGAATTCGTCGACGACGCTGAGGAGGTCTTCCTTGGCGAGGTCGAACGGGCCGGCCGGGATGTGCACGACGCGGTGGCCGGGCTCGACCTGGACGACTTCGGGCACGTCGGGGCGTGAAGCCCGCGTGTACGTCGTGCAATCGACACCGGCCTGGGCCAGCGCGGAGACGAGCTCGCGGACGTACACGTTCATACCGCCACTGTCGCCCGAACCCGGCTGTGCCAGCGGCGAAGTGTGAAGGGACAGCACGGCTACTCGTTGCACAGTGGACAAACCCTACCGAGTTGGTCGGCAATGCGCCACAGGTGCTCGGGTCGCGGAAAATGTCCCGCGGTCTCGGGAACCAGCCCCAGGGTTACGATCGTCATAGCCACCATGACTCCTTCTCGTTCTCGCCAGTTGATCGCTGCCTGCGGCGTCGCCGTCCTCGGATTCTCCGCGTGCGGCAGTCAGGCCAAGGTCTCCAGCGGTGCATCGACCACGACCGTTGCTGTGGCGACGTCGGGTCAAACCTCGAACCGCAAACCGGCGGTCATCGTCGTCGGCTCCACAGGTTCGGGTGGGGCCTCCGCCGAAGCAGCGCCGTCGGTGGCCGGCGCCGGCACGGACTCGAAGATGATGGCGATGGCCAACATCACGTACGTGTACGACGGCACGCCGCCCGACCTCACGGCCCCGGCGCCATCGTGGTACTTCGCACCAGGTGCGCCGATCGACACGAAGGCGCTCGACAAGGTGTCGAGCGCACTCGGCGTCGCCAAGGACCACGTGTTCGTGCCCGACACCACCGACTCGCTGCCCGAGTCCGATGCCACCGCCAACGTCACCGTCAGCGACGACCCGATGCAGTCGTGGTACTACAACCCGACCCAGTCGACCGAGGGCTACACGGTCGGGTGCAACGTGTCGGGGTACACCGACGGCGGCATCCCCGCAGACGACGGCACAGCCGATACGACAGCGCCCGCCGGCGCTCCGGACACGGTGGTTCCCGACACGGTGGTTCCCGACACGGTGGTTCCCGACACGGTGGTTCCCGACACCATGCCCGTCGACGACTGCCCTGCGCCGCAGCCACCGGCGAACGTGCCCACCAGCGATCAGGCCAAGACCCAGGCGACGGCCTTCTTCGCCAAGGTCGGCGTCGACCTGAGCAACTACGACCTCGAGGTCTACGCCGACGAGTGGAGCGCGAGTGTCACCGCTTACCTGAATCTCGACGGTGTCCGCAGCGACCTGAGCATCAACGTCGGCTTCGGCGGCGACGGCGCGATCACGTGGGCCAACGGGTTCCTGGCCACACCCCAGCGCGGCGGCGACTACGACCGCATCGGCGTGCAGGCCGCGGTCAAGCGGCTGAGCGACCAGAACATGCCGTGGATGGAAGGCGGACCCGTCGGCAGCGGCGGCATCTGGGCCTCGGCGCGTGGTGGAGTTTCCACCGACATCGCGCCCGAGCCGGCTGTTGCAGAAGCCCCCAGTGCCTCGACCCCCGGGTACGTTCCACCCAGCGATGGGACCGTGGTCCCCGGCACCGCCGTCGTGTCACCGCCTGCCTCGATCGTCCCCGATCCGAGTGTGCGCTGCCTCGACAACGCAGCTGTTGATTGCGCTCCGCTCGACACCACCCCGATCACGGTCACACTGACCGATGCCAAGCCCTCGTTGCAGCAGTTGTGGGCAGCCGACGGGACGGTGTGGCTCCTGCCGGGATACACGTTCTCCAGCACCGACAGCGGCCAGTACAGCGTGATCGCCGTTCCCGACCAGTTCATCCAGCAGAGCACCGAGGCCGCGACCACCGATGTCGCCCCGGTCGACACCAGCGGCGGCGCCACGACCGACACGGTCGTCGCGGGCGGCACTCCGAACATCACAGTGCCCGCATTCCCCACCACCACGACGACCCCGGATTCCATCCCCACGATGCCGACGTCGGGTCCCGGCGCCCCCGGGCCAACGGTCGTCCCTCTCACCCCCGCCGGCTGACCGAGGGCGCAACTGGACGCGCCGGTTCCATCCGGCACGCCACCCGGCACACCGTTGGACCGCGCCGGTTTCGCCTTCTCCAGCACGGCAAACCCGGCGCGGTTCGTGGATCAGGGCACCTCGCAGCAACAGCCGCGCACACCAACGCGTCAGCGGGGTTGGGCGACGAAGCTCTCGTAGACGTTGAGCAGGGCTTGCTTCTGCTCCGGGGTGAGCAACTCGTCGCGGCCGATGGCTTCGCGAACGCCGATGTCGGCGGGCGACTCGTCGGCGAGGATGCCGGCCCGGACGTACAGCGTCTCGACCGAGATCTTCAGCGCCTTCGCGATCTGCTGCAGGATCTCGGCCGAGGGACGGCGCAACCCGCGTTCGATCTGGGAGAGGTACGGGTTGGAGACGCCGGCTGCTTCGGCCAGGCGCCGAACCGACATGCTGGCGACCTCGCGCTGCGACCGGATGAACTCGCCGACATCGGCGATTCGGCCCTCGATCTCGGTGCGCAGATCAGCCGGCACGCCGGTCTGCTTCACTCGTCGGCCAGCAGGCCGTCGACGCTGGCCTCGCCGTCGCGATAGCGGCGAACGAGTTCGGCGCTCAACGCGTCGAGCCGCGTGAACAACTCACGGCGCTCATGCGAACGGGCGTGCTCGAACTGCTCGAGGGTGGATGACAACACATCGAGTTCGTCGCTGTTCAACTCGTCGAGATGATTGGCACCGAGCCGCGCGCTGATCTCGTCGAGCTCGATCGCGAGGGGATGATCACTGGCATCTTCGGTGGGTCGGGGCGGACGGGCCGGTCCACCGGTCAGGTGCTGGCCGAGAACGGCTGGCAGGTCCTGCGTCTCGGTGTGCCCGTCATGCGATGCGCGCCGGTGCTTCTCGGCCCGGACCATGTCGATCCGCGCCTGGACCAGGCGGCGCACGTAGCTGATCGCGTCTTCGTCGTGCTGCAACTGGGCGCGCAGGGCACGCAGGTCGGGCAGCGACATTTCCGAGGGTTCGATTTCTGATGTATCCATGATCTCTCCTAGTCCGACCCGCCTGAGACGGGTGGCAGTACGGCGACTTCGTCCTGACCGGTGACAGGCGTCTCGGCGTGCGCCGACTCACCGTTCACCCACACACGACAGGTGCTCAAGACATCGCCGAAGCCAGCTCCGTAGCGGTCGACAGCGACCGCCAGAACTTCACCGACCGTCGTTCCCGGCATGGTGTCGCGCCCCGTACCCGCCGCCTCACGGGCGGAAGCGAAGAGGCGCAGAATAGCCACACCGAGAGCGTACCCGTGCCGCTACCCTCGCCGTGGATGTCCCGACCGACGAACGCAGATACAGCCTCCAGAACCCGGCCGTTGCCCACCCGGCTGCTGGTTGCGCGGCACGGACAGAGTGAGTGGAACGCCAGCGGGCGCTGGCAGGGCCAGGCTGATGCGCCGCTCAGCGACGAGGGGATGCGCCAGGCGGCAGGCGCCGGGCTCGAGCTCGGCGTGTTCGATGCAGTGTGGGCGAGTGACCTCCAACGGGCATCGCTCACGGCAGGCATCATCGCTGAGATCATCGGCATCGGTCCGGTGTTGCTTGACGTTCGTTTACGAGAAACAGACGTTGGTCCGTGGCAGGGGCTCACCCACGCCGAAGTCGAGGCCGGATGGCCGGGCTACCTCGCGGACCACCGCCGTCCGGTCGGCTTCGAGGACTACGACCACGCCGCGCAGCGAATGATGGCTGCGTTTCGCGACATCGCCGCCGCTTCGCCGGGAGGTGAGGTGTTGGTCGTCAGCCACGGTGGCGCGATCCGATCCGTTCGACGCGCGCTCGGTGCCGCCGACACCCGGATGCCCAATCTCGGTGCCAGCTGGTTCACCGTTCGCGGCGACGACGTGAGCGCCGGCGATCTCGTCAACCTGGCCGGCGCCGAGCCGACCGGGATGGCACTCTGAACTCATGAGATCGACCGCCGCCGACGAGCCGCGACTGTTCGACGACGATCCGCCCGCGGCCATCGCACCGACCGCACCGACCGCACCGACCATGGCAATGCCCTCGACCGAGACGGACCCGTTCACCGTCGTGATCAAGCGCTCGGCTCGGCGGCGGCGCACCGTGGGTGCCCAGCTCGTCGCGGGCGTGCTCGAGATCGTCGTACCAGCATGGATGAGTCGCGCGGAAGAAGAGCATTGGGTCGACGTCATGAGCGGGCGCTTCCGGCGCAAGATGTCCACCGACCGGATCGACTTGAGCGAACGCGCGACCACGCTCGCCCGCCGTCACGATCTGCCACGGCCACGCGAGATTCGTTGGTCCGACGACATGCTGTCGCGATGGGGGTCGTGCACTCCGGGCACCGGCACGATCCGAATCAGTAGCCGCATCGCGGCGTTCCCGGCCTGGGTCGTCGACTACGTCATCGTGCACGAGTTGGCCCACCTCGAAGTGGCCGACCATTCCGACGCCTTCTGGACGCTGGCCCGCCGCTACGCGAAGGCGGAACGAGCGATCGGCTACCTCATCGCCAAATCAGGCGAGGATCACGACTGAGGTCGACCCAGCAGCGGTCGGGCCGAAGCGAAGAGCACGCTGGCAGCAAGGACGCACGCAGCCACGATGACGAGCATCGTCAACAGCCCCCCACCACGCTGAACCGGCGCATGGCGAACCTGAGCGGCGGAAGGCGTCGGCAGGGTTGCGCCGAACGAAACCAGCGTTGCCATCGCTGATGCGCCGGTGACCCGTCCGACACCCGCGGCCGGCACGGCGTTGGCGCGCGACGCGAGCGCCGCGCCGGACATGAGCACCGTCGGCATTCGCACCTTGCCTGCGTGGCCGAGGCCGACGACCCGAATGGTCTCCGCTGCCGGCGGGTCACCGATGGCAGAAGTCGCGGCGGTGGTGGCCGGAGCCGACGTCGACGCATCGACGACCGCGACGCCAGGTACCGGTGGCGCGATGCTGATCCAGCACGCATCGCCATCGAGCGTGAGCGAATAGCTGCCGTCAGGGTTGGTGAGCGTGTTGACGGTGGGACCGTAGACGTCGTCGGCCGTGCCGAACGCGCCGTCCGCGCCTGCATCGAGGGAGCATGCTCCGACGACGGTGATACCCCCCACGTCCACGGAAAGGGGAGAATCCGTGGACGTGGGGTCGCTCACGAGTGGGCCGGCCGCGGCTGATCCGAGGGGAAGTGGATCTGTCGTCACCCCGCTTGTGCTCATGGCGGTGATCGGTGTGCTGACGGAGTCAGCGGGAACTGGTGCGATGGGAAGTGATGCTCCCGGATCGGTCGTCGCGACGACAACCGTGGTCGCGGCGGGCGTTGTCAGCGTCGCGTCCGGCGCAGCGGGCTCCGCGAGCGCTACGACCCCGGAAACGGTTCGTACACTTGGCGCGACCGCCTGCGCACCGAGTGGTGCGGCGGACGAGATCACGCCTCCGAGGGCGAGCAGAGTCGCCAATCGCAGCGAGAGACGGCGCGGTCCCTGCACAACGAGCACGTCGTCTTCGAACGCCGTCTCGAGTTCGGTGTGGCCGATCGAGGATCGGCCCGACGTCGGCACCATCCCGGCCCGTGCCGGCAGGACGACGCAGCACTCAGCGAGGGTGTCGAGAGCGAACGGGTCCGAGAGGTCGAACTCGACACCAACCCGGTACATCCCGGCTTCATGCGGGCGCACGTTCATGACGACCGACGGCACGTCCAGGGTCGTGATGCCACTCGCGCTCGGCAGGGAGAAGACGAGGTTGCGACGATCGCCGAGCGACGGTTCGGTCCCGGCCAGCAGTCCCGCACCGAGCATGTTGACGTCGGCCACCGAAACCGCCTGGTCGCCGAGACGACCGGTCGTGGACGCGGTCAGGCGGACGGCGCGCCGGTCGTGGCGATGGGCGAGAAGGCGCAGCGCGTCGAGACAGCCGGCCAGGACCCAGAGCACGGCGAGCACCAACCCGACCTGAGCGGCGGCGCTCATCGGGTGCATCCCGTGGGTGAATCTGTCGGAGATGCCGCGCATCACGAGCACGATGTTGATGCCGATCGCAAGGGCAAGGGCGAGCTTGACCGACTTCACCGAACCGCGCAGTCGATCACCGGGTCGCAGTGCTCCGGCGGACAGGCAGAGCAGCGCCACCGACGCCAGCACGAACGCTGGGGCCCACAGCGTGAGGACTGCAGCGATCGACGGGGTGAACGGGCTCCGGCCGGCGACCAACGCTGCCAACAGCACGATGATGAGCGCGCACCGTCGAACGCCTTCCAGCGGGCGAACGGCCCACGTTGCGATTCGCATCCGATCCGTTGCGGCGAGTCCCTTGGTGCGAAGGGCGCCACGGCCACCGACGACGAGGCGCCATCCGGCGCCCGCGCGTTCGTCGCGATCCACGGCAACCGTTGTCGACGAGGAGAGCGGACGAGCAGCGACCAGCGGCACACCATCGATCGTCCGCACTCGATACCCGGCAGCGAGCAGCAGCGGCGTCAGCTGCCAGAACACATCGTGACGGGATCCGGTCGGCATCTCGACGTCGACCAGTGCCGACCGACGGAGCAACGACCCGGTGCCGGCAAGGAAGCCCACGCCGCAAGCCCCGAGACTCGGGTTGAGGACCGAGCGCTCGAAGTGGAGATCGTGGCGCCCGCTGGGCGTGTGCTCTGCCGAGTCGCTCGGCGTCGATGCGACGACGCACTGAACGGCAGCGGTACCCGTCTGGTGAGCGACGGCGAGAAGCCGCGATGTCAGGTCGGCGGCAGGAATGTCCCCTCCGTCGAGCATGACGAACCAGTCGGGCCCGCCGGCCGCGACGATCGCGGCGACACCCGTCGTGTCGGCGGATGTCGGGTTGAGGTAACGCGCTCCGAATTCCGTGGCGATGTCGGCCAACTCGGCCCGACGGAGGTGATCGACGACGATCAGGCCGGTCGACGGCTGATCGAGCCGCGCCGCGACGAGTGTCGCGCGAATGTCCTCGACGTGATGATCGCGCGTGACCACCGCGATGTCGCAGGCGAGGAGCACATCGGTGTCCGGGCCGTCGGACGTGCCCGTGCCGTCGGACCTGGCGGAAGTGGCCGACGTGGCCGACGTGCCGTGCCAGAGTGCTCTCATCAGGAGCACCAGTGCGAGGAATCCGAGGAGTTCGATTGCGATGGCGGGCACCGCGAGCCACGGCGACACGACCCCGTGCGGATCGCGCCACGACCAACCCACTCGCCACACCAGATAGACCGCCGACCAGACGAGCGCGAGGAGACCGAGACGGCGACCGAGCTGCCTCGACCAATCGTCGTCGCGCACCCACCTGCCCATCGCCTCGTCCTGCTCTCTGCGGTCATCGTCTCCGAGTGACCGACCGTCGTGTCCCGCCGCGCACCGCGCCGCAGAGTGATATCGACGCCGAGCGTCGTGTCCTTGAGCCGATCTTGCGGATCGGCTCGCAGCGATGCCACACCGCTATCGTGATAGTTCGATACACGAACAGTTCGATCTCCGTACGACAGAAGCCGAGCCACCGATCCGATGCAGCCCGATGCGCCCACCCTCACCATCGCCCGTCTCAGCAGGTTGCTCGAGAGCCACGTCCCCGCGGACCTGACCCTGCCGCAGTACCGCGTCCTCGGTCTTCTCGCCGGCGGTGACGAGCGGGCGAGCCAGCTCGCAGCACGGCTGGCCGTCGCCAAGCCGACGTTGACCGCGATCATCGACAGCCTCGTCGATCGTGGCTTCGTCGTTCGCGAGACGGAGAGTGGCGATCGCCGCGTGGTGAGCCTGTCGATCACCGCAGCCGGAACGGCCGCCCTGCGCGGCACCGAGACCGAGCTGAATCACGTGCTCGACGATCTCCTCGGTCGGTGTGCTCATCCCGACGTCGTCGTGGCCTCGTTGGACGAATTGCGTCAGGCGTTGAACGATCGCTGGGCGGACCGGAGCCGCGAGCAGGTCGCCGCCGCACGGAAGGGTGCGACGCGATGAGCCGACCTGTGATGACCACACGACCGGAACCGGCGTTCACCCGGCCTGCCCCCGTCGGTCCGGGTGTCGGCTGGTTGCGGCGACTCGGCCCGTTCATCGGTCGCTACAAACGCACCGCGATCGCGACGATGGTCTTCTCCGTCGTCGCCCAGACCCTCATCGGCCTGCTCCCGCTGATCCAACAGCGCGTCCTCGACCACAGCATCATCCGTCACGATCGCGCCCTCGGGCCGATGCTGGTGTTGCTCGTGGTGACCGGCGTCTTCGGCTTCACCACCAACTACGCGCGCCGCTACTACGGGGCGAAGGTCAGCGTCGACCTCCAGCACGACCTGCGCCAGGCCATCCACCGTCACCTCTACGAGCTCGACTTCTCCCGCCACGACGAACTGTCCGTCGGCGACGTGATGTCGCGGTCGACGGCGGACCTCACGTTGATCCAGGCGTTCTTCTTCTCGGTCCCGATGCTCGTCGCCAACATGACGCTGTTGCTCGTCGCGATCGTCGTGATGTTCTTCCTCTCGCCCTTGCTCAGCCTCGTGGTCGTCGTGTTCATCCCGATCTTCGCCTTCGTCGCGGTCCGCTTTCGCGACCGGGTGTTCCCCGCGAGCTGGAACGACCAGCGGCTCTCGGGCACCGTCGCCGGCGTGGTGGACGAAGCCGTGTCGGGGGTCCGCGTCGTCAAGGCGTTCGCGCAAGAGGACCGCGAGTTCGATCGTCTCATCAGCCGAACTCACGAGCTGTACCAGTCACGGATGCGCACCGCCCGTTTCAACGCCCGGTACGCGTCGACGTTGCAGGCACTGCCCATGCTGGGTCAGCTCGGCGTCCTCGCGTTCGGTGGCTGGCTCGCGTACGACGGACGCATCACCCTCGGCGTGTTCCTGGCGTTCGCCAGCTACCTGGTCCAGATCATCACCCCGGTCCGGCTCGTGTCGAGCATGCTCGCCACAACGCAGCAGGCCAGAGCCGGGGCCGAGCGGGTGTTCGAGCTGCTCGACATGCAACCGCGAGTCACCGAAGCATCAGACGCCGTCGAGGTCGTCGGAACCGACGGCCGCGTCGACCTCGATCACGTCACGTTCGGTTACGGCGCGGGACCGATCGTGCTCGACGACATCTCGCTGACCATCCAGCCGGGCGAGAAGATCGGCCTCGTCGGCGCATCGGGTTCGGGCAAGACCACGCTCGCGTTCCTGATCGCTCGTTTCTACGACCCCATCAGCGGTTCGGTGCATCTCGACGGCGCCGACGTTCGCGGGCTCACGCTCAACTCGCTTCGATCAGCGGTCAACGTCGTGTTCGAGGAGAGCTTCCTGTTCTCGGCGAGCATCCGCGAGAACATCGCGTTCGGTCGCCCAGACGCGACCGACGGCGAGATCGAAGCGGCTGCGCGCGTGGCGCAGGCACACGAGTTCGTGCTGGGTCTCGCCAACGGTTACGAGACGATGGTCGGCGAACGTGGCTTCACGCTCTCCGGTGGACAGCGACAGCGAATCGCGCTCGCCCGCGCCGCGCTTGCCAACCCGAAGGTGCTCCTGCTCGACGACGCGACATCGGCCATCGACGCCCGAACCGAGGAAGCGATCCACGCCGAGCTGGCGGCCGAGTTGGAATCACGGACGACGGTGTTGATCGCCCACCGGTCCTCGACCCTGCGTCTCGCCGATCGCGTGATCGTGCTCGACAACGGGCGCATCGTGGCGGAGGGAACGAACGCCGAGCTGTGGCACAGCTCGGCCCTGTACCGCGAGTTGCTCACCGGTCCCGAGCTCGATCCGGTCGAGTCGATCGACAGCATGGTCGACGCGATCGATCCCGCCGCTTGGCCACGCTCGGGCGAAGACGACGACGGCAGAGGCGCGCCGCAGATCGAGATGGCCAGCTTGCTCGCCGGCATGGCGCAGGGAGTCGGCGTCATGGGAGCACGCGCCGGCCTCGTCGCCGCAACACCCGAGCTGTTGGCCGAGGTTGCCGCGCTCCCACCGTTGCGTGGCGACCCTGATGTCGACCTGGCCGAAGCCGTCGCACCTGACGGCCGGCCGAGCCTGAGCCGCCTCGTCACGCGATTCCGCGGTGCCCTGATCCTCGTCGGAGTGCTCGTTGCGATCGACGCGGGCACCACTCTCGTCGGCCCGTTGTTGATCCGCCACGGCCTCGACGGCGGGGTCGAGATGCATCGCGCGCGCGTCCTGATCGGTATGTGCCTCGCGTTCCTGGCCGTGCAGCTGGTGAGTTGGGGCAACTCGATCATCGAGTTGATGCATACCTCGCACACCGCGGAACGCATGCTGTACAGCCTGCGCGCTCGCACCTTCGCCCACCTCCAACGGCTCTCGCTCGACTACTACGACAAGGAGATGGGCGGGCGGATCATGACCCGCATGACCACCGACGTCGAAGCGCTCGCGCAGCTGCTGCAGCAGGGTCTGCTGTTGGCGCTCACGAGCATCGTGAGTTGCGCAGGCGTGGTCGTGATCCTGCTGCTGCTCGACATCCGCCTCGCGCTCGCTGCGTTCGCTGTCCTGCCGATTCTGGCGGTGGTCACGGTGTGGTTCCAGCGCTCGTCGAAGAAGTCGTACCTCCGCGCACGCGACGCGATCTCGACCGTCAACGCCGAACTGCAGGAGAGCGTCGCCGGCGTGCGCGTCACGCAGTCGCTCGGGCGCGAGGACAACAACTCGGTCCGCTTCGCGGCGCGCTCGACGCAGTACCGCGACGCGCGGCTGCGGTCGATGCAGCTCATGTCGATCTACTTCGCCAGCAGTCAGCTGCTGAGCACGGTCGCCAAGGCTTTGACGCTCTGGTACGGCGCCCGTCTGATCGGCCAGAACACCCTGACATCCGGACTGCTGATCGCGTTCCTGCTGTACCTCGACCAGTTCTTCTCCCCGTTGCAGCAGCTGTCTGCAGTGTTCGACCAGTGGATCCAGGCCAGGGTGTCGCTCGGCCGGCTCGACGAACTGCTCGCCACACCGTCGACCACGCCCGAGCGTGCCGATCCCGTCGACCCGGGCTCGGTCACCGGTACCGTCCAGCTGCAGCAGGTGCGCTTCGCCTACTCGGCAGGTGCCCCCGAGGCACTGCGCGGGGTGGACCTCACGATCAAGCCCGGAGAAAGCGTCGCCCTCGTCGGCACGACGGGCGCCGGCAAGTCGACGTTCGTGAAGCTCGTCGCTCGCTTCTACGATCCCACCGGAGGGCGCGTGTTGGTCGACGGCATCGATCTACGCGACATCGATCTCCACGCGTACCGGCGCCACATCGGCTACGTGCCTCAGGAGCCGTTCCTGTTCTCGGGCACGATCCGCTCGAACATCGCCTACGGCCGACCTGCGGCGACCGACCTGGAGATCGAGCGAGCGACGCGAGCCGTTGGCGCCCACGATCTGGTGGTCTCGATGCCCGACGGCTATCTCACCCGTGTCGCCGAAGCCGGCCGGTCGCTCTCAGCCGGCGAGAAGCAGTTGTTGTGCCTGGCACGAGCCCAGCTGATCGATCCGAGCATCCTGATCCTCGACGAGGCGACATCGAACCTCGACCTCGCCACCGAGGCGCAGGTGCAACGGGCCATGAACCTGGCCTC
The DNA here is from genome assembly GCA_038227995.1 of Acidimicrobiales bacterium. Lineage (GTDB taxonomy): Bacteria > Actinomycetota > Acidimicrobiia > Acidimicrobiales > Ilumatobacteraceae > WLMZ01. The sequence continues at coordinate 110,380 of JBBRPP010000005.1, read as the reverse complement.
GAAGGGCCGCACCACGCTGTTGATCGCGCACCGGTTGCAGACTGCCCGCAATGCGTCGAGGATCGTGGTGGTCGACGACGGCAAGGTGATCGAGGACGGCAGCCACGACGAACTGGTCGAGCTCGGCGGCCGCTACGCCGACCTGTGGGACGCCTTCGATCACGCCACCTCGCCGATGACCTGAGTTGCCGCTTGGGAGCATCCGGTGCTGACGCTCAACCGTGGCTGCTCCCGAACCGGCGACTTCCGGCCGCGAGTCAGCTGATGAGTTGGCCGTGCACCTCGGCCGCGCCGATCTGCTCCCAGCCGGCGTCGGTGCGCAACAGGGCCGACCCCGTCGGCAGGACGCCGACAGCAAATCCGTTGGCGAGTTGCAGGGCACGGTGCAAGCGCTCGCGCGACCACGTCTCCGATTCGGTCAGCACTGCCAACCCGTCGACGAGTCCCAGACCCAGAGCGAAGGCTCCGCCGCGCGGATCCGTCATCGGGTCGCACAGGCACGCCGCGCTGGCGCCCGTCGCGGCGACGACACCGCCGTTCGCGATCACATGCCGCAGGCCGTCGAACAGCTCTGTGTCCTTCAGGACCGAACGCAGGTGGAGCGGCGAGTCACCGACGAGGTAGACCATCTTCGCCTGAGCCACGGCCCGAGCGTGCTCCGGATCGTTCGCGTCAGCGCGGCGCAACACCAGCCGACCATCGATCGACACACCCAGCCGCTCGCCCCATTCCTTCGCGATCGCGATGGCAAGGCTCGGATTCTCGAACGCATCGGCCGTCGGCAGCACAACGACTTCGGTCGCCTGCGCGGCCGCGATCAGGCGGCGATCGAGTTCATCGTTGGCCACAAAAGGGCCGCCACCAAGGAGTGCAATCGTTCCGGTCATAGGCCGCTCACCCTAACGGCGACGCCTGCCACCGTCACCTACGACCAGGCACGACAATCGGTGGGACTTACGGGCGGACGATGAGGCGGGCGCGCAGTGCGTCGATCGTCTGATCGGAGACGCCGAGGGACCACACGTAGTCAGTGATCGATCCGTGCTCGGCACGCAACTCGTCGAACAACGCCTGCATCACCGCCGGTGGCGACGCGAAGAAGTGGGGTGGGACTTCAGCGAACCGCTCGGCGGCTTCGGGTGATTGGGCCAGGGCCCAAACCTTCATCCTCGCCATGCCCTCGGCAGTCTTGCCGTAGTCGGCGACGATGTACTCGTCGGGGACGCCGAGCAGCTCCAGCAGCAGCGCTGCCAGCAGGCCAGTGCGGTCCTTACCGGCGGCGCAGTGGAAGACCAACGGCGTCGAGCCTGGGTCGGCGATCACGCGCAGTGCAGCAGCAAGCTTGTCGCCGCCGACGCGCAGCATGTCGCGGTACGCCCACAGCAGGAACTCGCGATCGCTGTCGACATCAGGCAGATCCTCTTTGGCCCACGTGCGGTCGAGCACCGGCAGATGGTGGTACGAGACCGCGTGATCTTCGATCGGATATCGGCCGCGCTCGGCGATCTCGACCTCGGTGCGCAGGTCGATGACCGACGACAGGCCGCGACCGCGCAGGTTGGCGACGTCGTCGGTCGAGAGTCGATGCAGGCCGTCGGCGCGGTACACGGTCTGCCACGGTGTCACGCCGCCATCGGCCGGGTAGCCGCCGAGATCGCGAAAGTTGTGCACGCCGTCGAGAACCACGAGCCGGCGTGGATCGTCGAGCGCCCGCTGCACGTCTCCGGCGGTGGGCTGTGTGGTCGGCTTCGTCACGACCTCGACGGTATCGGGAGAGGATGAACAGACGGTGACCAAGCCGCGAACAGCAATCGAAACCGCCAGCCCGCCGCGGCCCTTCAGACGTGTCCGGCTTGGGTAAGTTACCCGTCGGTAAGTATTGTCGCGACGCATGACGGACATCAGGCAGATCGGCATCCTCGGTTCGGGGATCATGGGTTCGGGGTTGGCGGAAGTTGCGGCGCGGGCCGGCTACGACGTGATCGTGCGGTCGCGATCGCAGGCCAGCGCCGACGACATGGTGAGCGGGTTGGCCAAGAGCCTGACCAAGCAGGTCGATCGCGGCAAGCTCGAACCCGACGATCGTGCGGCGATCCTGGCTCGGGTCTCGGCGACGGATGATCTGTCTGCACTGTCGGACTGTGACCTCATCATCGAAAGCGTCGTCGAAGATCTTGCGATCAAGAAGGCCCTGTTCGCCGAGCTCGATCAGATCATCAAGCCCGAATCGATCATCGCGACGAACACGAGCACCCTCGCGGTGGTCGAGTTGGCGATGACCACCAAGCGGCCCGACAAGGTGTGCGGCATCCATTTCTTCAATCCGGCCCCGGCGATGAAGTTGGTCGAGATCGTCCGCCCGCTGACGGCCAGTGATGAGACGATCGAGATCGCGACGGCGTTCGCCGCGGCATGTGGCAAGGACACGGTGGAGGTCAAGGATCAAGCCGGGTTCATCGTCAACGCGCTGCTGTTCCCGTACCTCAACAACGCGATTCGCATGTCCGAGCAGGGCACCGCGAGCGTCGCCGACATCGACACCGCGATGAAGGGCGGCTGCGGTTTCCCGATGGGACCGTTCGCACTGCTCGATCTGGTCGGCCTCGATACGTCACTGGCGATCCTCGACGCGCTGTACGACGAGTTCCGCGATCACAACTATTCGGCCGTGCCGACGTTGCGTCGGATGGTGGCTGCCGGCCGTCTCGGCCGCAAGAGCGGAAGAGGCTTCTTCGATTACAGTCGCTGACGCATGAACGATCGGCTCGACGTCAGGCGCTCGTCGCGCGACGCGGTCAGTCCGATCGTGGTGCTCGGTGAATTCGACGGATTCCACCTCGGTCACCGTCAACTGGCTGACGCAGCATTGCGCGTCGCGCAACGCGAGCGTCGACCACTGGTTGCCGCCGTCCTCGCCGACATGGGGGCCGCTCACACGCTCACGACGGTCGATCAGCGATGCTGGGCGTTGCTCGCCTCGGGCGCGTCGAGCGCGCTCGTCGTGTCGCTCGTCGACGCATCAGACCCGGCGATCGCGGTGGAGATCGTCGATCAGATCGCGAATCGACTCGCCCCGAGCGCAGTCGTGATGGCGTGCCTTCCCGACGACGCGTCGACCGCTCGATTCCCGCAGCTCCGTGCCGAGTTCGCGGAGCGCTCGATCGAGGTCGTCGAGGTGCCCCGATGGCGGAACCCCGACGGCCAGTTCATCACGAGCGACGCGGTCCGAGATGCATTGCGCACCGCAGACATCCCCCGGGCCAACGACCTCCTCGGACGGACATTCTCGTTGATCGGCACGGTGGTGCACGGCAGCGGGCTCGGCCGAACGATCGGATTCCCGACCGCCAACCTCGATCTGCGGGCCGACGCCCTGATCCCCCGTCGGGGCGTCTACGCCGCCTTGGTCGACCTCGCCGACGGCTCGCAGCACCGTGCTGCGGTCAACATCGGCGTGCGACCGACTGTCGAACGCGACGGCCATGTGCTGGTCGAAGCGCACCTGCTCGATTTCGACGGCGACCTCTACGGCGTGCGAATCGACGTCGGATTTCGACGTTGGCTGCGCGAAGAACAGCGCTTCGGTTCTGTCGACGAACTCGTCGCACAACTCGCGCTCGACGTCGAACACACGCGGCTGCTGCTCCGCGGTTGACCACTCTGCGGGCGGTTTGTCCGCACCCGTCGTTCGCGTCATGCTGGACGGGTGAGCGTGTTCGACGTGATGCCCATCGAGCCGCCTCCGACGACGTGGCGACTTCCACCCGCCCATCTCGCCGATCCCCAAGGTCTGGTCGGAGTCGGCGCCGACCTCGAACCCGGCACGTTGCTGGCCGCCTACAGGGCCGGCCTGTTCCCGATGCCGATGGGCAAGCGCAACGTCGGTTGGTGGTCGCCGACCCCGCGCGGCATCCTGCCCCTCGACGGATTGCACATCACCAAGTCGCTGCGCCAGAGCCTGCGCAAGTACACCGTGCGCTTCGATACGCGGTTCCGTGAAGTGATGACGCGTTGCGCTGATCCGGGCCGGCCGAACGGGTGGATCAACAAACCGTTCATCGATGCGTACGAGCGGTTGTACCGCCTGGGCTGGGCACACAGCGTCGAGACCTACGACGCCGAGGGTGCGCTGGTCGGCGGTCTCTACGGCGTGAAGGTGAACGGTCTGTTCGCCGGCGAGAGCATGTTCTCCGCCGCCAACGACGCGTCGAAGGTCGCTCTCGTCGCCTTGGTCGAGGCCCTCAATGCCGACCACGCGCGACTGCTCGACGTGCAGTGGACGACTCCGCACCTGATCTCGCTCGGAGCGATCGACGTTCCCCGCGACGAATACCTGCGGCTGCTCGAAGCTGCCGTCGGGTCCGGCTGAGATGCGCCACCGTGGTCTCGAGCACCAGCGGCGACACGGCGCAACGCAGTGGAAAAATGGTTCATCGGCGTCGGTGGCTTCCGCCAACACCGACGCCGATGAATCCGCTGGACAGGATGTCCGCCCAACCAGCCAGACGGCGCATGTCCCGTACGTGCGCCGTTGTACAAGAGATATCGGTCCGGTGGGTGACCGACTTGAGCGGATCTTGAGGAAAGTTTCGACAAAGCTTTTCGCCCCGATCGCGACGTGTCTCGCGGTCTGTCTCGCTGCGTGCAGCGGCGGGACTTCGGCGACTTCGGCGACGATCCCGCCGAGCCTCTACCCCACCGGGTTGCAACTGGTGCTGGACCACCGGCACGCGCCGACGAACGACACGGTGCAGGTGTTCGTCTGTGCCGTGCCGTTCCCGACCAACGACCCGCTGTACGGCACCCTGCCGCTGCGGCTCACGCTCGACCCCGCGGCCATTGCGACCACCCTGGAACACAACCTCCGGCCGTACTACGAAGCACTCTCGCACGGCCTCTACCACCCACGCTTCATCACCGGAGCGACGCTGACGATGACGTCCGACGAGACCCATACCGAATGTGTCGAGCACGCCATCGATGCCAGCGAGCCGGCGGTGTCTGTGGTCTTCGTGGTGGCGACCGCTGAACATCTCGACACCGAGCCGGGCGGATGGGGACGACCGGGCACGGCGTGTGCGCAGGACTTCTGCCCCGCAACCGCAACGAGACGCGCTGTCTACGTCGGTGCCTCGGATTTCTATCCCGACAACGGCTCGGTACCGCTGCTCGACCTGATGGAACACGAGCTGGGCCACACGCTGGACCTCCCGCACAGCGGTGATCCCGCCGTCGACGAACACGCCAGCGCCCTCGACGTCATGAGCAACAGTGCCGCGCCGCGTGACGTGCAGCCGGATCGTCGGAACGCGCAGGACACGATCGCGGTCAATCGGCTCGCACTCGGATGGCTGCCGGCAACCGACATCGCTGTTGCGTCTCGCCACCGTCACGTGTTCGAGCTCGATCCGTCGACCGGAGAAGCCGGGCTTCGCCTGCTCGTGCTGCCTGTCGACAACGATTCGTTCCTCACTGTCGAGTACCTCACGAAGACCGGCTTCGACGACTTCCTGCCGACCTCGGGCATCACGGCGAACTTCATCGATCAGACGCCGGCGGCCTGTCATCGACCGGCGACTTCCACCGAGCCGTGCACCGGCATCGACCGCCTGCAGACCACACTCGGAAGCCCGAAGCCGTACACCGATCTGCTGCACACGCCGGGCTCATCGTGGTCGCTGAAGGGATGGACGATCACCGTCCGGTCAATCGGCGCGACGGCGCAGGTGGAAGTCACGGCTACCGACGGGTAACACTGTGCAGATGAACGAGCGACCCGAACCGACGCATCGCGACGACCCGTGGTTGATGCGGACGTATTCGGGCCATTCCACCGCCCGGGCCTCGAACGAGCTGTACCGCACCAACCTCGGCAAGGGCCAGACCGGACTCTCGATCGCCTTCGATCTCCCGACCCAGACGGGCTACGACCCGGACCACGAACTGGCACGAGGCGAGGTCGGCAAGGTCGGCGTGCCGGTTGCGCATCTCGGCCACATGCGCACGTTGCTCGACTCGATTCCCCCGGCGAAGATGAACACGTCGATGACGATCAACGCGCCGGCCGCATGGTTGCTCGCGCTCTACGTCGCCAACGCGGCCGAAGAGGGTGTCCCGTCCGAGGCCTTGCGGGGCACGACCCAGAACGACATCGTCAAGGAGTACCTCAGTCGGGGCACGTTCATCTTCCCGCCCGAAGCATCGCGCCGACTCATCGTCGACATGGTCGCGTGGTGCGCGAACAACGCGCCCAAGTGGAATCCGATGAACGTCTGCTCGTATCACCTGCAGGAGGCCGGGGCGACGCCGGTGCAGGAGATTGCGTTCGCGTTGGCCACTGCGATCGGTGTGCTCGATGCCGTTCGCGACAGCGGCCAGGTCGGCCCTGAACAGTTCGCTCAGGTGTTCGGCTCGATCTCGTTCTTCGTCAACGCCGGCATCCGTTTCATCGAAGAGATCTGCAAGCTGCGCGCGTTCACCGAGCTGTGGGACCGGATCGGTCTCGAACGGTACGGCGTCACCGACGAGCGGGCGCGCCGCTTCCGGTACGGCGTGCAGGTCAACTCACTGGGCCTCACCGAAGCACAGCCCGAGAACAACGTGCAGCGCATCGTGCTGGAGATGCTCGCCGTCACGATGTCGAAGCGGGCCAGAGCGCGCAGCGTGCAGTTGCCGGCGTGGAACGAAGCGCTCGGGCTGCCGCGGCCGTGGGACCAGCAGTGGTCGTTGCGGATGCAACAGGTTCTCGCGTTCGAGACCGACCTGCTCGAGTACGAAGACATCTTCGACGGTTCGACGGTGATCGAGAAGAAGACCGCCGAGTTGCAGGACGCGGCGTGGGCCGAGCTGCAGGACGTGTTGGCATTGGGCGGCGCGTTCGAAGCGGTCGATGAGCTGAAGGGCCGCCTCGTGCGTTCGATGGCCGAGCGAACTCGCCGGATCGAGTCCGGCGAGCAACCCGTCGTCGGCGTCAACCGGTTCACCGAGACTGCGCCGAGCCCGCTCGGCGGCGACGACAACATTTTGATCGTCGACCCGGCGGTGGAGCAGGAGACCATCGACGACGTGATCGCCTGGCGCGCCAAGCGCGACAACAACGCTGTCGCCTCGGCTCTGGCCGATCTACGCGCGGCAGCGCTGTCAGGCGAGAACATCATGGGCCCCTCGATCCACCTGGCCCAGGTCGGTGGCACCACCGGCGAGTGGGCGGGCGAGCTGCGGCTCGTCTTCGGCGAATACCGTGCCCCCACGGGCGTGTCGGCGGCCGTCGGGCACCGCACCGGCGAACTCGCAGCGGTCGTCGACTTCGTGCGCTCGATGCCGGGCGGCCCGCCGAAGTTCCTCGTCGCCAAGCCCGGACTCGATGGTCACTCGAACGGTGCCGAGCAGATCGCCGTCGCGGCGCGCGACGCCGGCATGGAAGTCATCTATAGCGGCATCCGGCTCACACCCGAGCAGATCGCCGCATCGGCGCGCGACGAGGATCCCGATGTGATCGGGCTGTCGATCCTCAGCGGGTCACATCTCGCCCTCGTGCCCGACGTGATGAGGTGCCTCGCCGAGTTCGGCGTCGACTCGCCGCTGGTGCTCGGTGGCATCATCCCCGAACAGGATCGGGCGGGGCTCGAAGCGATCGGCGTCGCCCGCATCTACACCCCCAAGGACTACGAGTTGGCTCGCATCATGCGCGACATCGCCGACCTGGCTGCCGAGCACCGCAACGGCACGGCCTGATCCCATCGACCGGGGACGGCGACGGCGACGGCGCCCGGCCCGTCACGATCCGTGATCTCACGGCGCCATTTGCGTCGCCGTCGTGTTGAAGTACAACACGCCCACGACTGCCATCAGCACCGCTGAGGTCGCGACCGCGACGGGGAACCAGCGCCTGGGGATTCGAGCTGCAGCGCCCGCAGCCAACGGGAAGATCGGCAGGAAGAGTCGCGGACCCGAGTAGATGAGCGTCGGCGAAACGGCGAGACCGCCCAAGATGATCGTCAGCACCCACCACGAACGCGGGACGGCCGGCGTGCGGTACAACGCTGCCGCCGAAGCCGCGGCGATGAGGACGACGATCGGAACGAGGACACCGGGCGGGTATTTCCACGCGGATCCGTCAGTGATCAGTGTGCGGAACGCGGCCAACACTTCCAGACCCCACGAGTTTCCATTGCCCCAGAACCGTTGGCCGGTGAAGTACGCACTCCAGCTGTGGGCGTGGACGCGCTGGTACACGAAGAACGCGATCATTCCCAATGGGGCAATCGCCGGCGCGATGAACGGCCGCAGCGAACGGGTCCGACGAAATGTCACCGCAGCCTCGACCAGACACACGATGATCAACGCGACTCCGCCGATTCGCGTCGTGCTTCCGACGAGCGCGGCCAGACCGGCGAGCAGCCAGCGTTGGCGGCCGAGCAAAACGATGCACGCCAAGCAGCAGGGAATGAAGAGAACCTCTGAGTAGACCATCGAAAGGACCGCCGCCGCGGGCGCCACAGTGGAGAGAACCACCGTGTCGAAAGCGGTGTCCTGACCGAGCACATCCGCCACTGCCAGATACAGCAGTACGACCGTCGCGAAGCCGAGGACGAGCGCCCAGATGATTCCGTTGCGTTGCCATGTGCCGCCGACCGCTGCATGAGTGAGTCGCAGCAAAGTCGGCCACCCCGGAAAGAACGCCCACGGACTTCCGCCGCCGCGTTTGACCACGTCGGACGGATATCCATCACGCGCGATCAGCCCGTACCAGGTCGCATCCCAGGTCGTGAAGGCGCCGTAGATCGTCTGCTTGCCGTTGCTCGCCCAGATGGCACAGAGGGCGACGAACGACACCACCAACCTCGACACGACGAAGACGACACCGAGGCGAGCAACGGTTGCCCACGTCATTCGAACACCGACTCCGTGAACGAGTTCGGGACTGTCGACGGGCGGCGAATCGTCGAGCAACACTGTGGTCCGACGTTAGTCGGCACATTGGGTGTCGGACCGGATGAGAGTGCGCCGGAACGTCGGTCCCCCGTCGATCATCGGTTCGCCAACTATCGTCGCAACGTGCTCCCCGTCTCGATCGTGCAGCTCGACCCCGATCTCCCGCTGCCCGGCTACGCGCACGCAGGAGACGCCGGGGCCGACCTCTTCGCCCGTGAAGACGCGACCATCGCCGCCGGCGGAGGCCGGTTGACGATGGCAACGGGCATCGCGATCGCGATCCCGATCGGCTACGCCGGATTCGTCCTGCCCCGCAGCGGGCTGGCCGCCAAGCACGGCATCACCGTGGTCAATGCCCCGGGGCTGATCGACGCCGCGTACCGAGGCGAGGTCAAGGTCGTGCTCCTCAACACCGACCCCCATCTCGACTACCGGATCCATCGCGGCGACCGCATCGCCCAGCTCGTCCTGCAGCGCGTCGAAGAAGTGATGTGGGACGTCGTTCGCTCGCTCGACGGCGCGGACCGCGGTGGCGGCTTCGGACACAGCGGCCGCTGACGAGGGGCCGTCAGCCGAGCACGCTCACTTCCACGCGAACACCGGTTGCTCGAAGCCGTCGACCCGCTCGTCGATCTTGCCCTCGAGCCCGACCCACCGGAACTGGACCAGCACTGCACCGGTCGGGGCGTGGATGATGTCGCCTCCGAGCGGCACCTGCACGACGGGATGTTCGCTCTCGGGAATGTTCACGAATCGGGGCGAATCGGCACGACACAGCTCGTGGAGACCGATGCGGTATGCGTGTTCGACCTCGTTCGGGTCGGGCGTCAGCTCGACATCGCCGCCACCCCAGACCACGATTGGCGTGATCGCATATCCCGAGCGCGTCGGGTAGTCGTCGAGCAGACCGAGCACGGCATCGAGTCCGAGTTCGAGGCCGAGCTCTTCGTGCAGCTCGCGGAGCGCCGCCTGCTCGACGGTCTCGCCCTCCTCGCACCGGCCACCGGGCAGCGCCCACTGGCGAGCGTGAGCGCGCATCTTCGCGGCTCGCCGGCACAGCAGGAATGCCGCGCCGCCAGCGACGTCGGTCATCTGTCCGTCGAGTCCCGTGACGTCGCTGGGGATGACCGAGAGATCTGCCGCATCGCGCGGATGCGGGTCGACGCCATCTCGATCGGCATCGCTGTCGACGAGCACGATGGCCACGGCGGCATGCCGCCGACCGTCCAGCTCGTGGGCGCGACGGGTGTGGCGGTCGAGGTTGTCGGCAACTCGCTGCCGGAGCGCGAGGTCAAAGGGGATCACTCAGTGATCTTGGCGCCTGCGATCACTCTCGTCGCCATCCAGGTCGCGATCGGAACCGAGGCGACCAGCCCGATCGAGCCGACGATCGAGCGCACGATCTCCGTCGCGACGACCTCGCCCGTGGACACCGCCGAGTTCGATTGACCCGACACCGAGAACAGCAACAGCAACGGCAGCGCGGCCCCGGCGTAGGTGAGGAACAGCGTGTTGACCGTCGACGCGATGTGGTCGCGACCGATGTTGACGGCTGACCGGTAGATGTCCTGCCGCGACGCCTCGGGCTGCAGCTGACGCAGCTCCCACACAGCCGACACCTGTGTCACCGTCATGTCGTCGAGCACACCGAGCGAGCCGATGACGATGCCGGCCAGCAGCAATCCGCGGGCATCGATCTGAATGCCGAGCCCACTGAGGAACAGCGTGCTCTCCTCGGTCAACCCGGTGAAGTGCGCCGCTGTGACGAAGATCCACGACAGCAATCCGATCAAGGCCAGGCTCGCGAACGTTGCCAACAGGGCGACGGTGGTGGAGATGTTGACACCGTGGGCGAGGTACAGCGCGATGAACGCGACGAGCGCCGATCCCACCAGCGCGACGCTCATCGCGCTGTGCCCGCGCAACAGCGACGGCAACATGAAGACGACCAGCACGAGCAGGCTTGCGATCAGCCCGCCGAGCGCGCCGACACCACGCCAGCGGCCGAGCACGACAACGGCGATGACGAAGATCAGACCGAGCAACAACATCGGCGTGCCGCGCTGGAAGTCGGCGAACGAATACGAGATCGTTCCGTCTGCCGCAGTCGTCTCGTACACATACAGGTCGTCGTCGGTGTGGTAACTGATCTGGCCGTTGCCGTACGGCACCTCCCACGTCGTCGTGGTGCCGGCATGCTGGCCGCTGGTGACCTGCAGCGTGACATCGTGACAACCGGCGATCGGATCGTTGCTGCACGGTGCCGTCGCGACGGCGCTGACCGTCGCCTCCACCCGCGGACCGGTGAGCGTCGCAGCATCGAGGTCGCTGGGGTCCGCGGCCGAGTGCTTGACCGCGCCTCGCGGCCACAGAACGACCAGACCGATCACGGTCACCAGCGCGCAGAGTCCGACGATGAGCCACAGCGTTCGCTCGGTCCGAGCCGTCGTCAGTTCGTCGTGAACGCTGAACGCCGAACCGCTGTCAGCATCAGCGTTCGAGCCCGGATGAGGGGCGTGGTGATGCGAGTGTCCCATCCGGTGCCACTATGGCTCGTCCGCCGGTGCAATGTCCGTCATGTCGCCGCGTTGGCGTAACGAATCAGCCGCCACGTGTGACTGGATTGGCACGCCGGCGAGAACGGTCGGAACGCCCGACATCGTGATCTCGCCGAATCGCGAACGCAAAGGAGTCCATCGTGTTCTTCAACAAGAAGGTCGAAATGGTGTCTGCCGAGGGCGCCCTGAAGGGTCGTACCGATCAGGCGATGCCGGTGGCCGAGGCACACTTCGTCAACCATCATCCGCTCGTCGGTCCATGGCCGGAAGGGTACGAGACAGCGGTGTTCGGTCTCGGCTGTTTCTGGGGTGCCGAGCGCAAGTTCTGGCAGGTTCCCGGCGTGTACTCGACTGCCGTGGGCTACGCGGGCGGCTACACGCCGAACCCGACCTACGAGGAGACCTGCAGCGGCCGTACCGGCCACACCGAGGCGGTGCTCGTCGTCTACAACCCGGCCGAAGTCAGCTACGAAGCATTGCTGAAGGTGTTCTGGGAGAGTCACAACCCGACCCAGCTCAACCGCCAGGGAAACGATGTCGGCACCCAATACCGCAGCGCGATCTACACAACGACCGACCCGCAGTTGACCCAGGCCCTCGCCAGTCGCGACCTGTACCAAGTGCAGCTCGACACCGCCGGGTACGGCCGGATCGAAACCGAGATCGCGCCGGCCGGCGAGTTCTACTACGCCGAGCCCCATCACCAGCAGTACCTCGGCAAGAACCCTCGCGGCTACTGCGGCCTCGGGGGCACCGGCGTCAGCTGCCCGATCGGCCTCAGCGCCTGAGCCTCAGCACTGGGAGTGCGAGTACCCCGCGATCGGTTGCCAGCCGTCCGCAGGTCACTTAGCCTGCTCTCTGTCACATCCCTCGACAGAAAGGAGCCCTTCATCGTGAGTGGCTTTCTTGACAAGGCCAAGGACATGGCCGGAGATGCATTGGAAAAGGCCGAAGCTGAGGTCGAAAAGCTCGAGGAGAAGCTTCCTGATCCTGTGAAGGAAAAGGTGGAAGCGGTGACCGACAAGCTCAAAGACATGATCCCAGGCCACGGAGACGCTCCGAAATGACGGAGTGAATCCGGACAGTCCGTCTTCGGTTCTGTCAGATCGAGCCGCAGCCTTCGGGCTGCGGCTCGATCGCGTTTTCAGCCGATCAACCCCAGCCGTTGGCGCGGATATCGTCGCCGTCAGCGTTGATCGTGCGCCCCGGCCAACGCAACGCCCCGGGGGTCGCACTCAGCTTCGCGACCAAGCCCTGCATCGGCGTGCCGGCAACATCCGCGATGGCGTCTCGGGCGGCGTAATGAGGGTCGACGGCGATGTCGGACATGTCCATCACCGGGCCGGTCGCGACGTCGGCCTCGGTCAGGATCTGCAGCACCTCGGCCTGCGTGCGCTGCGCACACCATTCGACCATCAGGACTTCGAGCGCAGCCCGGTTCGCCATCCGTCCCGCGAAGGTGGTGAAACGGTCGTCGCCGTCGGCACCCAGGACGCCCAACACCCGCATCGCCACGGTGTCGCTGCTCGCGCTCACGCCGACCCAGCGATCATCGCGGCACCGATACGTCCCGCGCGGCACGGTGTACGGCAGACCAGCGCCCAACCGTTCCTGCAGCTCGCCCGTGAGCTTGAACAGCGACAGCAGCGGACCCATCATCTGGAACACGCTCTCGAGCAGGCTGACATCGACGACCTGACCGATGCCGCTGTGCAGCGCGACCATCGTCGCGAACGCAGCGACGAGGCCGGTCACTTCATCGGTGAGCGCGATCGGTGGCAGCAGCGGCTGGCCGCCGGGCACGCCACTGATCGCCGACAACCCGGCCATGACTTCGGCGATGCTCGCGAAGCCGGGACGGTTCTTGTACGGCCCGGTCTGGCCGAAGCCGGTGACGCGGGTGACGACGAGCGTCGGGTTGATCGCGTGCAAGACCTCGGGGCCGAGGCCGAGACGTTCGAGCGTGCCAGGACGGAAGTTCTCGACGAACACGTCGGCATCGCGGACCAACCCCAGCAGCAGTTCGCGATCGACGTCGTCTTTGAGGTCGAGGGCGATCGTGCGCTTGTTGCGGTTGATGATCTTCCACCACAGACCCTGGCCGTCGCGGGGATCTCGCCACGCCATGTTGCGCAGGCTGTCGCCCGTCGCCGGGTTCTCGACCTTGATCACGTCGGCGCCGAAGTCGCCGAGGTACCGGGCGCAGTTCGGCCCGGCGATCACGGTCGAGATGTCGATGACCTTGAGATCGCGAAGCGGTCCGGCAGGTGTTGGGGTCGAGCTCACGGTGTCCATTCTGCGATGCGAGTGCACGCGGCGCCGATGTCGTCGGTCGCTCCCGCGTACGAGAAACGTACCCACGCCGGACCGCGTTGGGTGTCGAAGTCGAGCCCGGGCGTGCACGCGACTCCGAGTTCGTCGAGCCACCGGTTGCACAGCTGCATCGAGTCGTCGGTGAGGTGCGACACATCTGCATAGACGTAGAACGCACCGTCCGCGTCGGCGACGACATCGATGCCGCCCGCCGCAAGGCCGTCGAGCAGCAGGGCGCGGTTGCTGCGGTAGCGATCGACGAAGGCGTCCAGTTCGGGCTGGCAGTCGAAGGCTGCGAGGCCGACGACCTGCGAGATGTGCGGGGCGCAGATGTAGAAGTTCTGCTGCAATCGCTCGAAGGCGTCGACGAGTGCATCGGGGGCCACGGTCCAGCCGAGACGCCAGCCGGTCATGCTGAAGTACTTCGAGAAGCTGTTGATCACGACCGCCTGATCGGAGTGAGCGAGCATCGTCGGCGCGGCACCGGTGTACGTGATGCCGTGATAGATCTCGTCGCTGATCAGCTGGACCCCGTGTTCGGCGCAGTACCCGGCGAGCATCGTGAGTGTGTCGGCATCGAGCACTGTCCCGGTGGGGTTCGACGGTGACGCAACGATGAGACCATCCAGCGGACCTGCTCGGTCGAGCAGTTCGGGCGTTGGCGCCCAACGCGTCGACGGACCGACGGGAATCGGTACCGCCTCGACCCCGAGCGCACCGAGTGTGTTGCGATAGCAGGGATAGCCGGGTTCCAGGACGCCGACGCGCTGGCCGGGATCGAACGCGGCGAGGAACGCCAACGAGAACCCTGCCGACGCTCCGGCGACGATCATCACCCGCGCGACCGGTACGTCGATGCCGTACCACTCGACGTAGTGGCGGGCGATCCGGCGGCGCAGTGACAGCAGCCCCTGCGCGTTCGTGTACCCGAGAGGCTGCGCGCCCATCGCAGCCGCGCCGGCCGCGATCGCAGCGGCGGGAGCCGGCGTCGACGGTTGCCCCACCTCGAGGTGGAAGACGCGTTGACCAGATGCCTCGCGTTCCGTCGCCCGTCGGCCCATCGCCATCGCGTGGAAGGGTGGAACCGCCGCGGCGCGCAGCGACGCCTCGGCGCCTCGACCTCCTGCGGGCCTCATCGCAGCGGCAGGATCAGGCAGCGGTCCTCGATCGCGCCAAGGGCGTAGTGCTCGTAGTCGATGCCGAAGTCGCTGTACAGGTGGCGACAGCGCTCGCTCCATGCCAGCGCATCCGGCGTCGAGATGCGGTGCACGACCTGCATCACGCCGCCCTCGTAGACCCGGTACTCGGCCCACGTGCCCGGAAAGTCCTTGACGCAGCCGACTTCGATCGTCGGCACGTTCGCCGCGTTCGCCATGAACCGCACTCGGTGACGATGCGTGTGGCCGGCCGTGTAGCCGATGATCCGGTGGCGGCGGGCCACGACGGCCGCCAGCGCGTCGCTGGAGTCGGGGTGCAACCCGAAGTAGCCCTCACCGCGCGAGCCGTTGTCTGCGCCGGAACCCGTCCACTGTTGGTGATGACCCATCACGAGCACCGGTCGATCCGCCGCCGCGGCATGGGTGTCGAGCCACCCGATCTGCTCGTCGCGCAGCAAGCCTGTCGTCTGCCCCGGAATGACGGTGTCGAGCAATGCCACGCTGAGCCCGGGCAGGTCGATCCACTGGTCGCCGGCGTAACGCGTCTGCATCTGGTACGCGTCGTGATTGCCGCGCACGACGTGCAGGGCAGCGCCGAACGCGCCGCGATAGTTGTCCTCGAAGGCAGCCCACTCGTCGGGTCGACCGTCGGCGCTGAGATCGCCCTTGGCGAAGACCGCGAGCGGATCGATCGCAGCGATCTCCGCGATCGCGCCACGGTTCATCGTCTCCGGATACGGCGCCTCGCCGGGCGCCGAGCGCTGGATCGGCCCCTCGGGGTTGTTGTCGATCCGGCCGCATTCCGTCTCGCCGAAGTGGACGTCGTTGACGGTCGCGATTCGGCAGAGCAGCTCACCTGGCGGCCGCTCGAGCGTGCGGACGAAATGACCGCGCAGGTCGTACTCGGTGCCCGGCGAGAGTTCGTCGAAGCGATACACGTCGAGGCCGTCGTGGAGGACGACCAGATCGTCGGCGATCGTTGTGATGTCCACGGCGCCAACTTACGTGGTCAGCCTCGCCGTGCCGCGTCGGACGTTGATCGGACGCACGTCGGCCACGATCACCGCATGTCACCGCGCCGGCACCTCAGTCTCGTGCTGCGCTTCCTCGCCGAACCCGCCCGCAATGGCCGGTTGGTCGGCAACGCCGAGATCGTCGACACCGGTGAGACGGTCACGATCGCGAGCGCCGATGATCTCGTGGAGCTGGTCACCAGACTCGGTCGATCACCGGATCCCAGCGGATCGCTCACGGGCGAAGCGGATGATCCTGGAAGAACGCCCACATGATCGCCGTGGCATCGATCGACGAAGTCGTCTTGCCCACGATGGCCGCGATCTGCTTCGAGAACGCGCTGCCCGGCCACGAATGACCACCACCGTCGATTCGGTAGAGCAGGACCTCGTCGCCGGATGGGCAATCGAAGCGGAGCAGATCCACGTCGGACGCGACCTTTTCTGTTGCAGGTGTGGCGCTGCAGCCGTTGCGCACGGCCCAGGTCGTGGCCCGCTCGGGCACCGAGGGCGAGCCCGCGGACAGATCACTCGTCGGTGTGATCGAACCCAGAGTTCCCGTGCCGTCCGGCGTCGGCAGGCTCGACACCGACGCACCGAGGCCGCCCGTGTATGGCACGAACGTGTCAGCCGTGCCGTGGAACGCGACGACGGGCACCGGTCGGTTCGGCGCACAGTCGTCGGGCGCCTGGATGCCCGCGACCGGGGCGACCGCGGCGATCCGGTCGCTGAGATCGCACGCCAGGATCGACGTCATGAACGCACCGTGCGAGAGTCCGGCGACGAAGATGCGGTTCTCGTCGACGCACACGGTTGCTTCCAACTGATCGAGCAGCGCCGCGATGAACTTCGTGTCGTCGCTGCCCACCGACGGGTGCCACAGAGGCACGGGACGGTCGACGCCCGGAGCAACGGTGACGAAGCCTGCCGACTCGCCGTATGCGGCCAGCCCGCTCTGCAGGATCTGGACCGCGATCGGCTCGCTGTATCCGTGCAGATCGAGGACGAGTGGCCAGGGTGCGTCGACCGCGCTGCCGGCCGGCCGAGCGGCCGGCACATGGACGATGTACGACCCGGCCTCGCCCGCGCCCGTGAACGCCACGGTTCGTTCGCCAGGTGCGGCAGGAGCGGCGCTGCAACCGGCTGACGGGTTGGCGGGCACGTCGCGTGCGGCGATCGTGGTCGTGGTTGCGGGCGATGTCGTGGCAAGAGCCGTCGTGGCAGGCACGGTCGAGGCAGTTGTGGTTCTCGGACTCGTCGCGGCCGACGGTGGTGAGGAAGTCGTCGAGGCCGCGGCGGTCGATGCAGTCGTGGACCCTGCGCCCGCGCTGGCAACCGTCGGCGCTGCGCCACCCGAGTTGCTGCTCGAGCACCCGCTCGCCATGAAGGTCGCGACGGCCACGGCCATCGCGGCCCGCGTCAGTGTTCGGTGTTGTGCCCCCATGCGGGTCGCAACCTAGTCCGGAGCATCGGCCGTGGGCGCGTCCGGCGCGTCCGGACGCGCTGAACGCTCCCACCTCAGGGGACGAGTTGGGTGACGACCGCACCTGCGGCGTCGACGATCGCAACCCAGAAGTGCCCGAGTTCGCTGAACACATACGACCCCGCCGTGTAGGAACCGACGGCCACCAGAGGAGTGTCGACCGGCTCGTATCCATCGATCGTGACCCGCATCGCGACCCCGGAGCTGGGCGTCTCGGTGGCGTAGATCAGCAGCGTCGCCGCCAGGGATTGGAACGTGCTCACGTGGTCCAGCGATCCGCTGTCACGCAACGAGACGATGAGCCCGCCGGAGCTCTCGACACCCGAGGGCTCTGTGTCGTCGACGTTGATCTTGCCTTGGCCGGTCGGATCGAGGCTGGTGATGACACGAACGCCGGTCGACGTCTTCTGGTCACCGATGACGGTGGACGCGCCGTCCGTCGACTCCGAGAAGCCGTTCGAGGGGGTGAGGGCAGGAGGCGTGTGAACGGCAGCCGACCATTCGTCCGTCGTGGCCAACCGAGCCGTTCTGGCAACCTCCAGCAAGACGTCGAGGGACGCGCCGTAGCCGATGACGGAGACCGTGTTGGTGCCTTCGTGCCACTGAACGAAGGGCGGGTTCGAGTCCGAGCCCTGGTCGAGCGCTCCGATGATCACGCTGCGGTCGCCGAGTTCGACATGCCTGTCGGGAAACGCTGTAGCCGCTTGCTCTGTCGGCGCGGGGTGAATCAACAAGGACATCTCCAGATCGTTGACCGTCTGCGGTGTCACGAAGAGCTGGAACTGACGGCCGAGGATCGGATCGGCGTAATCGACGAGGAACGTCTGAGTGGTGGACAGGTCCCAGCGCAGGCTGCTCGACTGGGTCGACCGCGACACGCGCAGGTCGAGACCTCGTAGGGCGGCGTCGGCCGCAGCGGAGAACGTGATGCCGACCGAGTCGGTGGACGCGGAACGAACCAGCTGGGCGATGACCTCGTTCGTCAGTCCACGCGATTCGAACTCGACGATCGATGGTGTGCCGGCTCCACCACCAGTCGCGATCTCGACGGTTGTCCATTGCACGCCGCCCGGCTCGATCGAGACGAGTGCCTTGTGGCCAGCGATGTCGACCCGTTGCGACCCGACCGGCTCACCCCCGAATCCTTCGTACTGCACACTGGCCGTCACCATCGCGAACCAGCGGCCACTGGACCACGTGGCACCTGGCGAAGCCCACACCTGCAGCCAGCCGGGCGGACTGAAGTCCTGCGATTGGTTCGAGTACGCATCCGTGATCGCAAAGCCATCCGGGAGCGGACTGGCGATGTAGCCCGTTGACTGCACCAGGCCCAACACAAGCGATCCGGACGTCACGACGACGTCGCCCGGTGAACTCGTGTCGGTCGACGCTGTGCCGTCGGCCCTCACGGCGGTGGTTGCCGGCTCGGTCGTGGCCGGCGCGGTGGTCGTCGATGGCTTCGTCGTCGTGCGAGGCGGCAGCTCGGTCGGCAGGGTCGAGCCGTGGCCGCTGCTCGCCGAGGGTGACACCCACACGGCAGCGATACCCAACACTGCGGCCGTCGCGATCCCGGCACCGATCACGACCCACCGAGAACGCTTCGGTCGGCGGAACTCGGGCAGTCCGGCGGGCTGAATCGACTGTCGCGTCGGCAGCCCGGAGAGCGGCGAACCGATGGGAATGAGGTATGGCGGCGACGAAGGACCCACGCCCAACGAAGCACCCAGGTCGAGCGGCGTCGGGGTCGCAACGGCAGCACCGCCGAGCGGCGAACCGTCGCGTACCGCGGCCCGGGCTCGCGCCCGAGTGGCATCGTCGAACCAGACCTCACACGCGCGCATCGCCGACGCCGCGCTGACACCTTCAGCCAACGTGCTGAGCCGCGCGACCGCAGCGGCAACGAGCTCGCTGACGCGATCGTCGGAGACGTCGAGCACCGTCGCGGCGACCGAGAGGCCCAGCCCTTCGACCTGAACGAGATCCAGGGCCACGCGTTCCGTCGGGCTCAGCGAACCGACGGCAGCCCTCGGCGCGGCCGTCGATGCGTCATTGGTGACGAGGTAGACGCTGTGTGCCGCGGCAAGCAGCCACGTGCGATCCACCTCGACACCGGTCGGCTCGGACGCCGACCGGAGGTGATCGAAGGTGCGGACCAACGATTCGAGCGCGCATGGAGCGTCGCCGGCCGTCAGCCGACACAGCGATGCGAAGATCGCCGCGCCCCACTCATCGAACGCCGCCAGCACGGCCGTCCGGTCACCCGCCGCTACGTACACGAGCGAACCCTAACCATTCCCGCCGCGCCGCGCGCCTCGTGTCAGCCGAGTCGCACGCTCGATACCTAGACCCGCTGTCTCAGCGGTATGGGCGATCGCGACGTGACGGCAACGGCCGGTTCCACCATCGGCCACTGAACTTCCATGCGGTGTCGCGGACACGTGCTTCGTCGGTGACGATGATCGGCACCGGCCACATCGCGTGGACGGCGGCGGCGATGGCGACGGCTTCTTCGTCGGTGGGGGTCGGTGTGATCGACGTGCTCATGATCTAGAGCGGCATGTTCCCGTGCTTGCGGCGAGGCAGTTCCTCGCGCTTGGTGCGCAGCATCCTCAGGCCGGCGACGATCTTCTGTCGGGTCTCGGCCGGGTCGATCACGTCGTCGATGTACCCGCGTTCGGCGGCGGCATACGGGTTGGCGTACTTCTCGGTGTAGTCGGCGACCAGCTCGGCGCGGCGAGCGACCGGATCAGCGGCCTGCTGCAACTCGCGGCGATACACGATCTCGACGGCGCCCTGCGGACCCATCACGGCGAGCTCGGCCGTCGGCCACGCATACGACAGGTCGGAGCCGATCGACTTCGAGTCCATCACGACGTAGGCGCCGCCGTAGGCCTTGCGGGTGATGATCTGGATCCGCGGCACCGTTGCCTCGCAGTAGGCGTACAGCAGCTTGGCGCCATGGCGGATGATGCCGCCGTACTCCTGATCGACACCGGGCAGGAAGCCGGGCACGTCGACGAACGTGAGCAAGGGGATGTTGAACGCATCGCACGTCCTGACGAAACGAGCAGCCTTGCTGGCGGACTCGATGTCGAGCACACCCGCGAGCATCAGCGGCTGGTTGCCGACGATGCCGACCGGCTTGCCGTCGACCCGGGCGAAACCGCACACGATGCTGCGCGCGAAGTGCGTCGCGTATTCGAAGAACTCACCGTCATCGACCACCGCGGCGATGACCTTCTTCATGTCGTACGGCTGGTTGGGCGACGCGGGCAGGATGTCGCGCAGTTCGGGGCAGAGCCGATCGGGGTCGTCGCCGGTCTCGACCAGCGGTGGCTCCTCGAGGTTGTTGGCGGGCAGGAAGCTGAGCAGGAAGCGAACGTCGTCGAGGCAGCTCTTCTCGTCGGCCGACACGAAGTGGGCGACGCCGCTCTTCGACGCGTGGCTCATCGCGCCACCCAGTTCTTCCAGCGTCACATCTTCGCCCGTCACCGTCTTGACCACGTCGGGACCGGTGATGAACATGTGGCTGGTTTCGCGGACCATGAAGATGAAGTCGGTCATGGCCGGGCTGTAGACCGCGCCACCGGCGCACGGGCCGAGGATCACCGAGATCTGGGGGACGACACCGCTGGACAGGACGTTGCGGTAGAAGATGCCGCCGTAGCTGGCCAGCGATACGACGCCTTCCTGGATGCGCGCCCCGGCGCCGTCGTTGAGGCCGATGACGGGCGCACCGACCTTGAGGGCAAGGTCCATCAGCTTGTGGATCTTCTCCGCGAACACCTCACCGAGCGCGCCGCCGAACACGGTGAAGTCCTGGCTGAACACGAAGACCTTGCGGCCGTCGACGGTTCCCCAACCGGTGATCACGCCGTCGGTGTAAGGCCGCTCTTCGAGGCCGGCCGCATGTGCCCGGTGGCGAGCGAGCAGGTCGAGCTCTTGAAAGCTGCCCGGATCGAGGAAGTAATCGAGCCGCTCACGGGCGAGCAACTTGCCCTTCTCGTGCTGGCGCTCGACAGACCGGGAGGAGCCGGCGTGGAACGCCTCGTCACGCCGCACACGAAGGTCGTCGAGTTTGTCCTGCATTGGATTCGTCACGGCTCTGACGCTACTGCCGATCGCCAACGGCCGGGAACTCCGCTCGCGGCCGAGGTCGTTCCCTGCAGGCCCGAGGCTGGCATCGACGTTGCTGATCGGCAACGCTGTTGCAATGGCGCTCCCCATCCGGCCTCCGGTCTCCCCCATGCTCTCCAAGTCGGCGGACGTGATCCCGGAGGGCGCCGAGTGGCACTACGAGCCGAAGTGGGATGGCTTCCGCTGCATCGTGTTCCGCGACGGCGACGACATCGAGCTCACCAGCCGCAACGAGAGACCCTTCACCCGCTACTTCCCCGAGCTGATCGAACCACTGAAGCAGGCGCTGCCTGTGGCGTGCGTCGTCGACGGTGAGATCGTCGTGCCATCGACCGCGGGCGAGGGTTTGGATTTCGACGCACTGCTGCAGCGCATCCACCCGGCTGAGTCGAGGGTTCGTCGGCTCGCAGCCGAGACGCCGGCCAGTTTCGTCGTGTTCGACATCCTCGCGTTGGATGACACGGACCTGATGAACGAACCCCTCTCGAACCGGTTGTTGCATTTGCAACGATCACTGGCCGATGCAGAGCCACCGATCTACCTCTGCCCGTCTTCGACGAACCCGGACGTGGCTCGCGATTGGTTCGTCCGCTTCGAAGGTGCCGGACTCGACGGGGTGATCGCGAAGCGTCTTGGTGACGTGTACACGCCTGACAAGCGCACGCTCGTGAAGGTGAAGCACACACGAACCGCAGAGTGCGCCGTCGCCGGCTACCGCATCCACAAGGACGGCAAGGGTGTCGGTTCGCTGCTGCTCGGGCTGTTCGACAGCGAGGGTCAGCTGCACCACGTGGGCGTCACCGCGGCCTTCACCGCCAAGTTCCGCACCGAGTTGCTGGCCGAGATGGAACCCTTCACGCACGACGCGCTCGGCGATCACCCCTGGGCCGATTGGGCGAATGCGATGGCACACGCAGACGCGCGCTTGCCGGGCGCGGGGAGCCGATGGAACGCCGGCAAAGATCTGAGTTGGGTGCCCGTTCGCGTCGAGCGCGTCGTCGAGGTCACGTTCGGCCAACTGCAGAACGGCCGTTTCCGTCACGGCGTGCAGTTCCAGCGGTGGCGCCCTGACCGCACGCCGGCGAGTTGCACCTACGACCAACTCGATGTCGCCGCTCCCGTGGCGTTCGAGGACCTGATGAGCAACTGAGTCGGGTCAGCCGGCGATCGTGGTCGACGTCGAGGATGTGGGCGGTGACGTGACCGGGGGCTGCGTCACGTCGGGCACGACGGGAACCGGCTCGGTTCCACTCGATTTCACGTTCATGACGGTGGATTGTTTGAGCGTTCCCACACCGGCGTCGATCTGCACCGTGACGTTCCACGCCCCGCCAGCACCGAGGGGGATGCCGATCGATCGCTCGAGGTAGGCACCACCGATCCCGGGCAGGTTGGTGATGGTCATGACGACGGGATGTGCGCTCGTGTGGACGGGGGGCGTGAACGTGATCTGGATCGACACGATGCCCTTGACCGGTTTGGTGACCTCGAACAGCAACTCGTTCGTACCGACCTTGGCCGGATTGATCGACAGCTTCACGTTGAAGTTGCCGTCGGGATCTCGCAGCCGGATCTGGTAGGCGAAATCATCGGACGACCGTGCGCTGGCGTGGAGGTTGCCGGGCACGGTCGCCAGCATCCACGACGTCAGCGCCAGGATGACGACACCGAACAACGCCTCCGTGCCGACGGCGCGTCGAAGGCGACCCGCAAGCGGAGCCGTCATGACCTCGGCTCGCGCCAGCCGTGACTTGACGAACTGCCGCGTCGCGACCCCGATGAAGATCGTGACCGCGAACACCAGCACCTTGAACACCAGGATCCTGCCGTGCGTCGAGTCGGTGAGATGGCCGGCATCGAGCCGGCGCAGTTCGATCACGCCCGTGACGAAGATGATCACCAGTGACGGTGTCGCAAGCCGGCTGAAGCCGCGGACCGCGTGTACGAGATCGTCTTCTCCCGGCCCGGCCAGAACCACACGTGCGAGGAGCACGAGACCACCGAGCCAGACAGCGACCGCGAGTGCATGGCCGACGCCGGCGACATAGCCGAGCAGTTCCAGCGAGCCCCCGGAACGGGTGAAACCCATCGTTGCCACGGCGAGCCCGGTGATGCCGAGCGCCGGCAGTTGCGTGGCCGGATCGATGACGCGTTCGGGTCGCACCGCCACCCAACCGGCTGCGACAACCAGGCCGAGACGGGCCAGCACCGCAAGGCCGGCTGGGCGGCTGTCCTTCAGGTCCAGCCATCCGGTCGGACTGAGCGAAGCGGTGAAGCTCTGACCCTTGGCCTGCGCCGTGAGGCAGATCACCATCAACACCGTGCTCGCGACGCCGATGATCCAGGCGTAGCGCAGGAAGCGGATCGTCAGGATGTATTCGACGCCTTCCGGCCATGCGACGGTGATGAGGACCAGGCCGCCGAACAGCGTCGCGATCATCAGCGTCGAGAGCAGACGCGCCAGGCCCAACGGTCCGCCCACGTTCGGTGCCTTGTCGGTCGAGGTCCCGGCCGCCGCCGAGCCGGTACCAGCAGCTGCCGCGGCCGAGCTCTTGGCCGCCCCGGGGCTGGCCGCTTGCGTTGCCACCGTGTCGGCCAGGACGCGAAACGAGAAATGACCCTGGCTCGTGCCGGGGGCGGTCGTGCCCTGCACGATCCAGTCGACCGTGCAACTGCCCTTGGGCAATGGCGCAGCCGCGGTGTTGATCACGAGACTCTTGCCATCGGCACCGACGGCCGCAGCGGGCACCGCCTCCTGGTTGCCGTTGCAGGCGACGATCACCGAGAGCGCCGAGCCGATCGGTTGATCGAACGTGACCGACACGGCCGCCGGCGAGGTCGGTACCGAAGCACCGTCGGCCGGCGTGGAAGCGACCTGGTTCACGGAATCGGCGTGCACATCCGCAGGGGACGCAACGAGCAACCCGATCGCGACACAGCCGGCGACGGCGAGCAGCCGGCGCGGGCGAAGAATGCAGAGGCCGCGTTTCATGAGATGCTATAACCGTAGCCAGTGGGCGGGAGCCACATCGGGTAACGCGCTCGGAGAATCAGCCGCCGGGTTTCTGGGCGTCGACGAACTTGTCGAGGATCGACTCGACATCGGCACCGGTCACCGAGCACACGGAGATGCCGGAAGCCCCGCCCGCGAACGTCACGCAATCGGTGTCCTTCGCCGCGCCGACCTTCTTCGTCACCGGGATACCACTTGGCGTGTCCTCGGCGGTGCCGCCGTCGACGCGCTCCCAGAACAGATATTCCTTCAGCGCCTCGGGCTCGACGGACCAGTCCTTGGAGACCTTGATCAGGAAGATGCTTGCAAATGTCCCATCGGCATCGGACTTCACGCGTCCACCTGCATAGAAGGACACCAGCGGGCCGAGGTGCGTTTTCGCGTACAACCCCGACGCGTCGGTGAGGGTCTCGGACACCCACGTGTACCCGGCTGGCGGCGGGGCACTGATCGACAACTCCACCGGCAGTGTGGTCGCGGTTGGCGTCACCGGCACGGTCGTGTCCGGCGCAGTCGTTGGGGCAGTTGTCGTTGGGGCGAGCGTGGACGGCACATCGCTGGAGGGCACGCCGGTGCCGCTCGTCGCCGGCGGGGCCATCGCATCGGCGGGCGTGAGGCCGATGCATTTGATCGCGTTGATGCCATCGGCGAGATCGTCGCCCTTCGTGGCCAGCTTGGTGATCGTGTCCGTGGCAGTCTTCACGCCCGCGGAGTCGTTGGCGGTGACGGCCACCGACAGCTTGTTGATCGCCGAGGTCTGATCGTCGAGGTTCGACACGAAGTTGTCGAAGCCCGCCTTCAACGACGCAGGGGGTGTCAGCGCGCCGAGCTGGTCATCCGCTGTGCTCAGGATGTCGCCGAGACTTCTGACCGACTTCGCGTCGGTCACGGTGAGCTTGAGGATCTGGGCATGCGAGGTGCGGCACACCGCTTCGACCGAATCCAAGAACAGATCCTCGGGGCTCGACGACGTGCTGGCGCTGCTGCTGCAACCCGCGAACATCGCCGCCGTCACGACACCGACGATCAACCGCCTCATCGGTCAGCCGGCCATGGTGTTGGCTGTGTAGAAGGCGTCGATCAATCCGAGAAGATTCGTTCCGCTCGGTGCGACCACGAGGATGCCGGCGCCAGGAACGACGAAGTCAGCGACGTCGAGGCTGAGACCTTCGCCGGCGTCGACGTTGTTGATGACCTTGACGGGGATACCACCGGGTGTCTTGGAGTCCGCGGCGCCGGTCAACGACTCGAACGCGTCGTACGCCGCGAGCTGGGCAGGGGTCCAGTCGGTGTCCTGCGTGAGCTGGGTGATGTAGATGCCGATGTCGGTACCGTCCTTCGTCACCAAGGCACCGCTGTAGTACGCCTTCAGGATCGGCCCGAGCACGGGATCGCTGCTCGGCGTGCTTGCGCCACCGACCGTGCCGGCAGGCGCCCACGTGTATCCGGTCGGCGCGGTCCAGTGGTCTGAAGCCTCGAGTGCCGTGCCGTTCGAGGGCTGGCTCGTCACGACGCCCGATGTGTCGATCGGAAGTGGTGTCGCAACCGATCCGCCATCAGTCGTGGTCGTGACCGCGATCGTCGTGCGTGGCGTCGTGACCGCGACCGTCGTCTCTGGCGCCGCTGAATCGGTGGTGGGGCTGTCGGTGCTGGCCGTGCCGTCGGTTCCGTCGCCACCGACGCCGACGCACCGCGAGGCGCCCATCGACGTGGCGAGCTTGTCGGCCGCGGTCGCCAGCTTGGCGACCTTGTCCGACGCCGCCTGCGCCGCTGCCTTGTCGTCGGCCTTGACGGCCTTCTCCAACTTCTGCGCCTGCGTCAACTGCGAAGCGATGTTGTCCTGAAAGTCGGCGTAGTCGGTCTTCAACGTCTTCGGCGGGGTCAGCTTGGCCAGGCTGTCGGAGCCAGTGGACAAGATGTCGACGATGTCGCTCACGTACGACTTCGAGTTCGTGTCCAGATCGCCGAGCGCCGTGTTGGCCGTGCGGCAAATGGCGTTCAACTGTGCAACGAAGTCGTCCTCGGACAACGTCTTGGGCCCGCTGCTGCCGCACGCGCTCAACGTCAAGGCAATCACGGCCATCGATCCGGTGATCAGTTGATTGCGCTTCATCCGTCGGCTTCTCCCGCTTCGATGGTCGCCGCGCTGGGTTCACGACGTTCGCACATCATATGAAAATTGACCGAGAGCGGGTGGATCGACGGCCGGACCGACTTCCCGATCGAAGCGACGTCGACCGTTCCTTCCCCGTCACACCCTGTCGGTAGGCTCGACAGCAATGGCCACCCAGTCGCTCTACCGCCGCTATCGACCCCGCCGATTCAGCGAGATCCGGGGGCAGGACCATGTCGTGCGTGGTCTCCGCAACGCGATCATCAACCAGCGCGAAGGTCAGGGCTACCTGTTCAGCGGCCCGCGTGGCACGGGCAAGACGACGTCGGCGCGCATCCTCGCCAAGGTCCTCAACTGCACGAACGCGATCGATGGCGAGCCGTGCTGTGAGTGTGCTTCGTGCCTGTCGGTCGAGGCCGGCACCAGCTACGACGTCCACGAACTCGACGCCGCCAGCAACAACGGTGTCGAAGCGATGCGCGATCTGATCGAGAAGGCGTCGCTCGGTACCCCGGGTCGGCACAAGGTCTACATCCTCGACGAAGTGCACATGCTCTCCAAAGGTGCCGAAGCTGCGCTGCTGAAGACCTTGGAAGAACCGCCGCCGCACGTCGTCTTCGTGCTCGCCACCACCGATCCGCAGAAGGTCAGCAGCACCATCCGCTCCAGGGTCCAGCACCTCGAATTCCATCTCCTGCCGATGGACGAACTCGAAGCACACATCCGCTGGGTCGCCGCCGATGCCGGGCTGGTCGTGTCCGAAGACGCTTTTCAAGCGGTTCTCGCTCAGGGCGGCGGCTCGGCCCGCGACACCCTGTCAGCGCTCGAACTCGTCGCCGCGTCAGGTGGCGAAGCACCCGACACGATGTCGTACGACGAGTTCATCGAGGCGTTCATCGCCCGTGACCCGGGTCAGGCACTCGCTGCGCTCGCGTACTGCGTTCAGCAGGGGCGCGACCCACGCGTGCTCGCTCAGGACCTCGTGCGGCATCTGCGCGACTGCTTCCTCTCACTGATGGCGCCCGAACTCGTGCAGCTCCCCGATCAGCAGGCAGGGCGCGTCGCGGACCAGGCGCAGCGGCTCGGCGCGGCCGCGATCGTCCGCTCGATGGAGCGCCTCGGCGAGATGTTGGTCGAGATGCGGCACGCTCCAGACCCGCGTTTGCTGCTCGATGTCGCGCTCGTGCAACTCACCCATGACGCGGCGGGCGCCGATCTCAGTGCACTGTTGGCCCGCATCGAACGGCTCGAGAAATCAGCGGCGGCCGGACCAGCGGCGACTGCTGCGGCGCCCGCGGCTCGGCCGGCACCCGTCGACCCGGCCACCGGACGAGCCGCACTCGGCGGACGCGTCCGTCGCGACGTCCCAGCGCCGTCCGAAACGACCGGGACGTCACCGGCGCCTGCTGCAGCTGCAGCTGCAACATCGGTCACCTCTGTCACGACACCCGGTCCATACGCCGACACGCCGACGGTGAACTCAACCGCTCCTGCCACCGCACCGCCGCCGTCGCCGCAACCCGTGATCACTCCCGCAGCCGCCGCTCCCGCTGCGTCGTCGCCGCCGACCAGCCCGCCCAGCCAGACCGGCAACTCGCGCGCTGTCGTCACCGATGTCGTCACCAACTGGCAGTCGGCGGTCCTGTCGACGTTGAAGCCCATGGCGCGGGCGTTGTTCTCGGCCGGCCACTTCGTCGATGTCCATGGCGACACGCTCAGCTTCGGGCTACCGAACGAGACGCATCGCACGCGCTGCGAGCAGTACAAGCCCGAGGTCGAGGCTGCGATCGCCCGCCATGTCGGTCACCCGGTGACGGTCAAACTCGTGGTCGACGCCTCTCGCGGTGACGACCCGGCGTCGTCCGATGGCAACCTCGCGCCGGTCGTCCCGCTGCGCCCGTCCGGCAGCAACTCGCCCGGCGCTTCCGGCGCTCCAGCGGCCGCATCGTCGCCGGGACCGGATGCAGATGAGGACATCGACATGGACGACCTCGTCGATGCGCCGCCCGAATCCGTGAAGACGCCGCTCGACCGGCTGACCGAAGCGTTCCCCGGCTCGATGGTCATCGACGAGCCGCGCTGACATGGCCGCGACGTACACCCAGCCGGTTCAGGCGCTGATCGACGAACTCGGCCGCTTGCCCGGCATCGGTCCGAAGTCTGCCCAGCGAATCGCGTTCCATCTGCTCAAAGCTCCCGCCGACGACGTCGCCCGGCTCTCGCACTCGATCACCGACGCCAAGGCGCGCGTGCGCTTGTGCTCACGCTGCTTCAACTTCGCCGAGGCCGACATGTGCCCGATCTGTCTCGACGATCGGCGCAGCAGTCACGTGCTGTGCGTCGTCGAGGAATCGCGCGACATCGTCGCTCTGGAGAAGACCGGCGAGTTCCACGGCCGATACCACGTCCTGCTGGGTGCGATGAGCCCGCTCGAAGGCATCGGCCCCGAGCAGCTGAAGATGAAGGAGCTGTTCACCCGTCTCGGCCCGGAAGAGGTGGAAGAGGTCATCCTCTGCACCAACCCCAACACCGAGGGCGAGGTCACCGCCCTGTACATCGCCCGCATGCTCAAGCCGTTCGAACTCAAGGTCACTCGCATCGCCAGCGGCCTGCCGGTCGGCGGCGACCTCGAATACGCCGACGAGCTGACGCTCGGCCGGGCCCTCACCGGGCGCCGCGACATCGTCGGCTGAACTCTGCGCCGGATTCTTCGGCTGCTCCGGCTGCTTCGGGCGACGAATACGTCACGACTCCGTAACAATCGGATCCGCGGTTGATCTCACCGGAAAAAGTGCTGAGGTACCGCCCCTGTAGCTGGTAGCGGGCGGACGGGCCAGCTGCAAAGGCGGTACCTCAGATTGTTTTGCTCATTGCTGCCGGTAGGAGCCAGCGACAATGGCGATCAGTTGTTGCAGTTACATTACGAAATCTCGACCGAGATGTCAAGACATTTCGTCATGAATTCGACATATATCAGCGATGTAATTCCACGGCTGTCCGCCGAACGGCCGTCTTCGCAGGTCAGACGGTGCGAACCAGCATCGCGTCACCCTGACCGCCTCCGCCGCACAAGGCCACCGCGCCGACGCCACCGCCGCGACGGGCGAGCTCGTGCAGGATCGTCAGGGCCAGACGATTGCCGCTCATGCCGATCGGGTGGCCCAGTGCGATCGCGCCACCGTTGACGTTGGTGATCTCATCGGTGATGCCGAGCTCGGCCATCGACGCGATGCCGACGGCCGCGAATGCCTCGTTCAGCTCGAACAGGTCGACGTCGCCGACCTTCATGTCGGCCTTCTCGAGCGCACGCATGATCGCCCGACTCGGCTGGTGCAGCAGCGACGCGTTGTCCGGTCCGGCCACCATGCCGTAGCTGATCACCTGTCCGAGCGGCTTCACACCGTGGGCCTCGACCGCTTTCTCGGACATGACGATGACGGCCGAACCGCCGTCACTGATCTGTGATGCGTTCGCAGCCGTGATCGTGCCGTCCTTGTCGAACGCCGGCTTGAGCCCGCCGAGGGAATCCATCGTCGTATTGGCGCGCACGCCTTCGTCGTTGCTGACGAGCACCGGATCACCCTTGCGCTGCGGGATCGAGACGGTGACGATCTCGTCGGTGAAGCGACCGGCCGCAATGGCGTCAGCGGCGCGCACGTTGCTCTTCATCGCGAACTCGTCCTGCTGGTCGCGACTGATCGTGCCCGCGGTGTAGCGATCCGTGCCGAGACCCATCAGGCATGCGTCGAACGCGCACCACAGACCGTCCTTGATGATCGCATCAGCCAGCTCGGTGTTGCCGTACCGGAAACCACCACGAGCGCCGGCAGCGATGTAGGGAGCGTTCGTCATGCTCTCCATACCGCCAGCGACCACGATGTCGGCGTCGCCTGCAGCGATCATCTGATCGGCGAGATAGATGGTGTTGAGCCCTGACAGGCAGACCTTGTTGATGTTGATCGCAGGCACACTCATCGGGATACCGGCTTTGACCGCAGCCTGTCGAGCGGGCACCTGCCCTTGGCCCGCCATCAGGACCTGGCCCATCAGGACGTACTCGACCTCGTCCGGCGCCAGGCCCGCTCGCTCGAGCGCGGCCTTGATCGCGATCCCGCCGAGCTCGGCGGCACTGAAGCCGGCGAGCGCGCCGCTCATCTTCCCGATCGGCGTACGAGCTCCTGCGACGATGTACGAACCTGGCATGGCGACTCCTTTTCTGGTCGGCCGCGCCCGCGGCCGAAGAACACTCGGAAAGCGTACGCACAACCACCTACCGGCCGGTAACCCGGGTTGGGCCGGGGAAGATACCGATCGGTAACATACGCGGATGCAGAAGATCCTGGAAGCCGTCCTCGCCGGCGCAACCGGCAGCGAACTCGAGAGCCTGCCCTTGCCCGAGTCGTATCGGGCTGCGTTCGTCAGACGCGAGGACACGGCGATGTTCGAAGGGCTGGACTCGGCCGACAAGGACCCGCGCAAGAGTCTGCACGTCGGCGACGTGCCCCTGCCCGAAATCGCCCCCGACGAAGCAGTGGTCGCGGTGATGGCCAGCTCGATCAACTTCAACACGGTGTGGACGAGCATCTTCGAACCGCTGCCGACGTTCGGCTTCCTCGATCGGCTCGGCCGCGAGAGCGTGTGGGGCGCGCGACATGCACTGCCGTATCACATCGTCGGTTCCGACGCCGCCGGTGTCGTGCTGCGCACAGGTTCTGCTGTCCGCAACTGGAAGCCGGGCGATCGCGTCACCGTCCACTGCAATCACGTCGACGATCAGGACCCGACCGCGCACGATGACTCGATGCTCGCCGCCAACCAACGGATCTGGGGATTCGAGACCAACTTCGGCGGTCTCGGCGAGCTCACGATCGTGAAGGCCAATCAGCTGATGCCGAAGCCGACTCACCTCACGTGGGAAGAATCAGCGGTGAACGCGCTGTGCAACAGCACCAGCTACCGCATGCTCGTCGGCCAGCACGGGGCACGGATGAAGCAGGGCGACAACGTGTTGATCTGGGGAGCCACGGGAGGCATTGGCGGCTACGCGACACAGTACGTACTGAATGGCGGCGGCACGCCGATCGGCATCGTCAGCTCACCGCAGAAGGCCGCGCTGCTCAACGAGCTCGGTGTCGAGGCGGTCATCGATCGCAAGGCCGAGGCATACCGGTTCTGGCAGGACGAGCACACGCAGGACGAGAGCGAGTGGCGTCGGTTCGGCAAGCAGATTCGCACGCTGTCGGGCGACGATCCCGACATCGTGTTCGAACACGTCGGCCGGCAGACGATGGGCGCGTCGATCTTCGCCTGCAAGCGCGGCGGCACGGTCGTCACGTGCGCGGCTACATCGGGTTACATGGTCGAGTTCGACAATCGCCACTTCTGGATGAAGCTCAAGCGCCTCGTCGCGTCGCACTTCGCCAACTACGCGGAAGCATGGCAAGCCAACCGCCTCATCGATCAGGGACGAATCCAGCCGTTGCTGTCCGCCGTGTACCCGCTGGATCAGGTCGGCGACGCGTCATTGAAGATCCACCGCAACGAGCACGAGGGCAAGATCGGCATCCTGTGTCTCGCTCCGACGGAAGGCCTCGGCATCGACGACCCCGAAAAGCGCGATCGCATCGGTGAGGACAAGATCACGATCTTCCGCCGCTACGGCGGCTGACGCGAGACACGTTGCCGCCGCCCGAGTTGTCGACCGCGCCATCGGCTCGGGAGCATCCGTTGCGCAACGTCCACCTTGGAAGCTCCCAATCCCTTCGAACTCAGCGAGCTGACCGCAACCCGATCGGCCGTATCGGCGCGTCTCACAGGGCGTGAGCTGACGTCACGCAGCGACCACGCCAGGCGACTGCGCAATCGGTGCGGCCGCAGCCGCGCCACCTGTTGGCCGAGTGCCGACAGGGTTTGGCGAGTGCCACGAGCCGGACCGTAGGCTCGCAGTCATGCTGTTGACCGAGATCGATCACGTCGCCATTGCCGTCCGCGATCTGGAAGCGGCCATCGACTACTACTCCAAAGCATTCGGCGCCACGGTCGAGCACCGCGAGATCGTCGAGTCCGACGGTGTCGAGGAAGCGCTGCTGAAGGTCGCCGAGAGCTACATCCAGTTGCTCACACCGACCGGCGACGCATCACCGGTTGCGAAAGCGATCGAGAAGCGCGGCGAGGGGTTGCACCACATCGGCTACCGCGTCAACGACTGCGCCGAGGCG
Source organism: Acidimicrobiales bacterium (assembly GCA_038227995.1). Taxonomy (GTDB): domain Bacteria; phylum Actinomycetota; class Acidimicrobiia; order Acidimicrobiales; family Ilumatobacteraceae; genus WLMZ01. Next base: position 77,441 of record JBBRPP010000005.1, on the reverse strand, counting down.
CTGGCGTCGATGATCGCTGCCGGGGCCACGCCGATCGACAAGGCACCACGGCCTGGCAGCCGCAACACCACGGTTGCCTTCATCCACCCCAAGGGCAGCTTCGGGACGCTCATCGAACTGGTTCAGGAATCAGCTGCGCCACCGGCGCACTGACACCAAGCAGTCCGTTTCGGCAGCGTTCGTTCAGACGTTGCGACGGGGACGGTGGCGAATGAGAAACCCGATGACAACACCGGCCAGCGCCGACGCTACCAACACGATCCACACCGGCGCGCTTGCGTCGCCCACCGCGTAACCGATGCGCACGTCGCGCCGATTGTCGAATCCGACGATGACGAGTGCGGCGATGAACGCGACCACCACCACGAAACGGAACACGCGACCGGCGTCGCGCCGGTGGACGGCACCAGCGTGTTCATCGAGTACCTCTTGATCAGCCATCTCGTACCTCTGACGTTCCATTGAGCGAAGGTCCGGTTCATACCCGGATCACGCCACGATCAGACGAGTCATTCCGCCTCGAGGATCAGGCCCTTCAGATAGGCGGCCTCGGGGAACGACAGCGGCACGGGATGATCGCTCGGTTGGTCGAGGTGACCGATGATCCGCAGCGTCCGTTTCGCGTCGAGCGCCGCGCCGGCCACCACCTTCTGGAACAATTCGGCGCTCACCCCGCCGCTGCACGAGAACGTCATCAGGATCCCACCCGGCGCCAGCAGCTTGGCGGCCAGCAGGTTCAGGTCCTTGTACGCGCGGGTGGCGCGGGCGACCTGGGCCTCGGTCTGCGCCAACTTGGGTGGGTCGAGCATGATCAGGTCGTAGCTGCGTGCCCGGTCGCGCAAGGTGCGCAGCTCGGCGAAGGCATCGCCCTCGATCTGCTCGCCGACATCGACCCCGTTCAGTTCGGCGTTGCGCCGCGCACCCACGAGCGCCGGCCCGGACGAGTCGAGACTCGTCACACTCGACGCGCCCGATGCCGCCGCGATCACGCTGAAGGCACCGGTGTAGGAGAACGCGTTGAGGACGCGTCGCCCGGCGGCCACCTCGGCCACGGCCGCGCGGGCGTGACGCTGATCGAGATAGAAGCCGGTCTTCTGGCCCTCGCTGAAGCCCACCGCGAACCGGTGACCGCGCTCGTCGATCACGGTCTCGGCGTCGGGCTGCCGTCCGCGCAGCAGCCCGACGCGCGGGCCGAGGTTCTCGCGCTGGCGCGAGTCGACATCGGATCGCTCGTACACGCAGCGAACGCCCGGTAACGCGAACAGCGCGTCGGCGACGACATCGCGCCAGAGGTCGCCACCCGCCGAGCCGAGTTGGACGACCACGTCGTCGCCGTAGCGATCGGCGATGATCCCCGGTAACCCGTCAGCCTCGCTGAACACCAGGCGCGCAGCGTTGGTGATGACCTGCAGGTGGGCACGGCGCTCGGCCGCATCGATCACCCGGCGAGCGATGAGTGCGTCGTCGACGACCGTGTCGGCGTCGAAGGTCCACATCCGGGCGCGCAGTTGGGACGCGGGTGAGACTGCAGCCCGACCCAGCATCTCGCCGGTCGCACTGACGACACAGGCCGTGGCGCCCGGCGTGATCTCACCGCGGATCTCGGCGACGCCACCGGAGAAGATCCACGGATGCAGCCGGCGGATCGACTTCTCGCGGCCGGCGCGCAGCACCAGGGTGGGTTCCATGCCCGAGAAGGGTACGGAGCGGCTGGCGTCAGTGCGCGACTGGTTCCTCGAAGCTGGGCGCGAAACCGCGGTTGCGCATCTGTTGCTCGAACATGTAAGCGATCGAGTTGGCGAGCTCCTGTTGGCTGCGGAGGCACTCGATGAACTGCTGGCTCATGACCTCGAACTTGTCCTCGAGCAGCGCAATGCGGGCGAGCGCCGTGATGTCGATGGACGCAGGTGCGGGTGCCGGTGTCGCCGATGACGTGTTCAGTGATTCGATCCGGGGAGTGCCGAACTCGTCGCGTGCTCGCTCGACGAGGGTCACGACCTTGCTGATCTCGCGATCGAGGTCGGCCCGTCCTTCTGCTCGCGCCGTGTCGACCGACTGCTGCGCGATCTGGGCGTAGGCGGCCATCGAGGTGAACTGACCCCTGAGCTGTTCCTCGACGACGCCGAGACGAGACATCACGTCAGCTGCGGCCGTTCGCTCCTGCTGCTCGCGTTCGCCTGGCAGGAACGACGAATCGTCGCCAACGTCCCGCCACATGTCGCTCTTGCGTCTCATTCTGCTCCCTCACACCAGCCCTCGCGCGATTCGAACCGTGACCGCGTGTAGTGGAACATCGGCCCTTCTTGCCGCCTTCTTGAGCCTGGCCCGGTACGAATTTGCAATGTGAGGGAATTGCAAAGATTTCTCCCTGAATCCGCTCAAGGTTGCCATGGTCGTGCCGATTCATGTCATGCACCCCGAGCGACTCCTGTTGTCTTCCTCGGTGTGTTTCGTGGGACAACTACTTTGCGGAGGAAACGCACCAACATGGAAAACCACATCGAAGAAGAAGTGACCAGCAGCAAGCGCAACAAGGGATTCACCCTCGTTGAATTGCTGATCGTGATCGTGATTCTCGGAATCCTCGCCACCGTCACGGTGTTCGCGGTCCGTGGCATCACCGACAAGGGCACCACGAGCGCCTGCAACTCCGACAAGGTGACATTGCAGACCGCCGCCGAGTCCTACTTCGCCCAGTACGGCGGCACGACCATCGTGACGTCGGGCAACCTGCCCGGCACCTCGATCGCCGCCGGCACCACCCCAGCACTGACGCTGGTCGCAGCCCAGTACATCCGGGCCATCCCGACCAACTTCGACGTGACGACATCAGGGTCGCTGACCTACAAGACCACGTCATGCGGCGGCGCCATCGGCGCAGCAGTTCCTGGCACCTGAGTCAACTGACTTTCAACTGTGGAGGGGCCGGGACCAACGTCCCGGCCCTTCTGACATTTCCGGACAGAACTGACGAAGGAGCACACACAACATGAGGTTCAAGACTTCCCAACGATTCAAGGCACTGACGCCGACAATCGAACGCAGCAACAAGGGATTCACCCTCGTTGAACTGCTGATCGTCATCGTGATTCTCGGAATCCTCGCCACGGTCACGGTGTTCGCCGTTCGTGGCATCACCGACAAGGGCACCACGAGCGCCTGCAACTCCGACAAGGTGACATTGCAGACCGCCGCCGAGTCCTACTTCTCTCAGTACGGCGGAACGACGATCGTGACCTCGGGCAACCTGCCCGGCACCACGATCGCGGCAGGCACCACAGCGGGGCAAACGCTGGTCAACGCGCAGTACATACGCGCTCTGCCGACGAACTTCGACGTCCAGCCGAACGGCTCGTTGAAGTACAAGACAACGTCGTGCGGCGGCGCCATCGGCGCAGCAGTTCCCGGGACCTGAGCCGCGACGAGCTGATCGATCAGGCGGAATGACGGTGCACGTGCCACGAGCGATGGCTGATGACTCGTCAGTCGACAGCGCGGTCGACGCCTCGATCGAACCCGCCGGCTCGTGGTCGACCTCTCCCGTCGACCATGAGCCGGCGCGATTCAGCACCCCGTGGCGAGATCAGTTGCAACGGACGCTCGTCGCTCGTTACGTCATCATCGCGGCCATCGCAACGGCCGCAGCTGTCGTCGCGGGAGGGCGCGGCGACTGGAACGTCTTCGTCGACGCCGGTCGCAAGATGCTCGGCTCCGAGGGCTTCGGAGTGTTCGTCCACCAACGAGACATCCAGACCGGTCCGCTGACGCTGCTGTTCGCTCGTCTGCTTGCCTTCACACCGCGGAACGGCTTCATCGCACAGGTGGCGATCTGCGGCGCACTCGGACTTGCCTGCGTCCGACGAATCGAGACGTCGCAATCGACGCACCGTCGCAGAGACCCGATCGGGACCCAGACGACGACGTTGATCGGCGGCGCGATCGCGATGTTCTGGTGGGCCAAGTTGGGCGGCTACGGCCATCTCGACGACGCGATCGTGCTCACCGCAGCGGTCTATGCGATATCCACTCCGCGGCTCCGTCGGCTCGACGTCTCGGCGGTCGGCCTCGGGCTCGCGATCGGGGCCAAACCGTGGGCGGTCATCTTCCTGCCGCTGCTCTGGCGAAAGTGCGCGACGCGTCGTGACGCATTGAAGTCGTCAGCAATCGCGGCGGGTGTCGCCGGCTCTGTCTGGCTGCCGTTCTTGATCGTCCAACCCGACACGATCAAGTCGATGCGCGCAACCGTCCACGTCGCGGCTGACTCCGTCATCGCTCTGTTCGGGGGCAACGATGCCAACCTTCCGAGCTGGCTTCGCGTCGCCCAACTCCTGGGCGCTGTGGGCGTGGCGGCGCTCGCGATGAAGCGGCAACACCCCGGCGGCGTCATCGTCGCGGCGGTCGCTTGTCGGATCGTCACCGACCCGGGGACATGGAGCTATTACAGTGCGGGCATCGTGATCGGTGCACTCGCATGGGACATCTGTGAATCTCGGTCGATCGTTCCGACGATGACGATCTGCGTGAGCCTGTTGATGGTCCCGTCGTGGATGGTCGGATCAGCTGAACTGCGGTCATGGATGCGATTGGTCGCATGCGCCGGCGCGGTCATCGCGGTGATCTCGAAGCCGCCGGCTGCGACACCGGTCGGCCGAAACCGTCTGCGTCGCGTGCCGTCACATGCTTGACGAACACCCGGTGCGACTCGAGGAGTCGGGTCGACCGAGCAGCCGGACGACGACCATCGTGTGCGCTGCCATCTTCGGTGTGGTCGCCGGAATCGCGACCACGGCGACCCGCCGCAACTCGGGCGACTGGGCGTTCTTCGAACTCATGGCGAAGTACCTGACCGGCTCCGACGGATTGAAGATCTTTGCGTATCGCCACAACCTGCAGTCTGGGCCGGTGGCACTCGTGGCGGTCCGTGGCATCTCGGCGCTCGGCGGATCGGCCGTTCGCGAGGTCGTGTTCGCCCTGCTGGGCGTCTCGACATTGGCCATGATCACTCGCCTGCGAAGCCGGGTGGTCGACCCCGCCCGGCTCTTCGAACCGTCGCTTGTCATCGGCGGCATCGTCGTGATGCTGTGGTGGGGTTACCTCCGCTCGTGGGGCCATGTCGACGATGCCTTGGTCATCGTCATCGCCGCCGCGGCGTTGCTGCTCATCAAAACCGATCGGCGACTCGCTGCAGCCGTGCTGATCGGGGTCGCTCTCGCGATCAAACCGTGGTCGATCTTCATGTTGCCGATCACCTTCAGCCGCGCCGATTGGCGCGAACGACGTCTCGCACCGCCATTGCTGAGCATCTTCGTCGGCGTCATCCTGTGGAGCCCGTTCTTGATCGCCGACCCGAACTCGCTGAAGAGCATGCGACCGGCGATCCTGCTGGCACCGGATTCCGTCTTGCGCCTTTTCGGGGTCCACGACCAGAACCTGCCGGCGGCCCTGCGGATGGGACAGCTCCTGCTGTCACTTGGTGTCGTCGCCCTTGCCGTCTGGCGCGATCGGCCGTACGGCGCCCTTCTGGCAGGCGTCGCGGTGCGCCTCGCGCTCGACCCGGGAACGTGGAACTACTACACCGCGACATTCGTGTTCGCAGCGTTGATCTGGGACCTGTGCGAGTCCAAGCGCCGGTTGCCGTGGGCAACGATCGTTGCATCTGCGTTGGTGCTGCCCGACTGGGTCACCGCGGTGTCATCGACCGGTCACGCGGTGCTGCGTCTGACGGCGTGCGTCGGCGCGCTGGTTGTCGTCTTCGTGCCAGCGGTGAGATCGACGACAGACCTCAGCGAACCAGTTCGATCCTCAGACCGTTCTCGTCCCACGCCGGATCGATCGGCATTCGGTTGATGGCACGGCCGGACGCACGGCGCGCCGTCCACAACAAGCCGGTGGCCTGCACCATGTGCACCTGACCGCAGCCATCGGGCGGTGTGCGCAGAATGACTTCTTCGCAACCCGGCAACTTCTGCTTGATCAGATTCATCCGCTCGATGACACCATCTTGATGGTAGGGCGACGTGGTCAACGGCACCTCGCCGTTCAGCAGTGTGTACGACAGGTCCGGGTTGGCGGAGAAGAAGTTTCGCTGGTGGAACGGCTGGAACGTCGAGGCTGCCTCGCGAAGCCAACGGAACTTGCGGAAGTCGTCAGCGGTCAGCCACGGCTCGAGTTCACGGGCCTTGGCCTTCGTGGGCGCGAGCAGCGCCGCCCGGGACGGCACCGACCGGAGCGCAACGCGACGCGGCCAACCGACCATCTGGCGCGCTTCGGTGTCGCAGTCGCGGTACTGCGCCATCGGATGGTCCTCGAACCCGAGCGGGCTGTGGATGGCGGCGGCGTCGAACTTGGGGCGGAAGTCCACCACTTCGTTCAGGGTCCGCACGACACTCGGCTCCTCGACCACCACGGTGACGCCGGCGAGGCGCGCCGGAATGATGAGCCATCCCTTCGGGCATGGAACGATCCCCGCCAGCCACTTGTACGGCAGTTGCTTGGCGACCATGAGTGGCTACCGCGCTCTCAACGAATGCTCGAGGCGAGCTCGGCGTTGCCCATCGACGCGCCCTGCCCGGAATCCACGGTTGCGGCAGCCTGCATCTGAGCCCGGACGGTCGCGGCGTGGGCCATGATCTCCTTGGGATAGGCACTGACGTCGCACGCCGCTTCCATCGTCAACAGACCGGAGGCGACGAGTCGTGCGAGATCCATCTCGATCGTCTGCATGCCGTCCTTCTGGCTGGTCGTGATGACGTTGCGCATCTGCCGGCTCTTGCCTTCACGGACGAGGTTGCGAACGGCTTCGGTGCCGATCAGCACTTCGTACGCAGCGACACGACCGCCGCCTTCGACGGCAACGAGACGCTGGCTGATGACACCCTGCAACGCACCGGCGAGCTGGATCTGGATCTGGTCACGACGCTCGGCGGGGAACACGTCGACGATTCTGTCGAGGGCCTGGGAAGCGTCGTTGGTGTGAAGGGTGGCGAACACGAGGTGGCCGGTCTCGGCCAACGACAGGGTGATCGCGATGCTGTCGAGGTCGCGCATTTCGCCGAGCAGAACGACGTCGGGGTCTTCACGCAGCGCGCTGCGAAGACCATCGGTGAAGCTGGCAACATCGGTGCCGACCTCGCGCTGGTTGACCATCGCGGTCTTGTGGGTGTGGAGGTATTCCACGGGATCCTCGATCGTGAGGATGTGGCAGGGGCGCTCGTCGTTGATCCGATCGATCATCGCTGCCAGCGTCGTGCTCTTGCCCGAACCGGTCGGGCCCACCACGAGGACGAGACCGTAGGGCTTGTTGAGCAATTCGGTGCATGCCCACGGCGCGCCCAACTCTTCGAGTGAGCGAACACGGAATGGCACGACGCGCAAGGCCAACGCGAGAGTGCCACGCTGGTAGTAGGCGTTGGCTCGAAAGCGGCCGATGTCCGGCAAGCCGAACGAGAAGTCGACCTGATGGTTCTCCTTGAGCTCTTCCAGCTTGCGCTCGTCGAGCAGCGAGAGAACGATGCGCTCGATCTCCTCGGCTTCGAGAACGGGAACGCCCTCGAACTTGACGAGGTAGCCGTCACGGCGAGCGGTTGCGGGGCGACCGACGCTGAGGTGAAGGTCGCTGGCGCCGGCCGAGACGGTTGCCTGGAGCAGGGTGACAAGGGCGGGGTCTGGGTGACTCATGCGAGTAGCCTCCGTTGAAGAGCCGCACGCTGCGGCCGATGGCCGCATCCGTGTGGGAGCTTATGGTTATTGCATATACGACGATCCTGGGACTGCTGATCGGCTCGTTCCTGACCGTGGTCGTCGACCGGGTTCCACGTCACAAATCGATCGTGCAACCGGGCTCCGCCTGCGGCAATTGCGGCCTCGAACTTGGCGTGCGCGATCTGGTGCCAGTGTTCAGCTGGCTCGCGCTCCGCGGCAGGTGTCGGCAGTGTGGCGCGAGCATCGGCATCGAGCCACTCGTCCTGGAGATCACGAACGCAACGCTGTTCTTGCTGCTCGCGATCCACTTCGGCCTGAGCTGGGAACTCGGCGCGTACTGCGTACTCGCGGCCGGACTCGTGGCGCTCAGCTGGATCGATCTGCGGACTCAACGGCTGCCACGCGAGATCATCTACTGGACCGCGGCCCTCGGCGTTCCGCTGCTCTGCATCGCCGCGCTCGTACGTCACGAACCGCGTCGTATCTGGATGATGCTGCTCGGCGCTGCGATTGCGGTGACGTTCATGGGCATCGTCTACGTCGCGAGCAGAGGTGGCATGGGCGACGGCGATGTCCGCCTCTCGCCGCTGTTGGGCGCCTATCTCGGCTGGCTCAATCCGGGGCTGGTCGCGTCGGGACTGTTCCTGGGCTTCCTGTCGGGCGCCGTCGTCGGTGTCGGCCTCATCGTTGCCAAGCACGGCAGTCGCAAGACAGCCGTACCCTTCGGACCGTTCCTGGCCGCCGGTACCGTCGCTGCGATCTGGTTCGGCCAGCCGCTGATCGATCTTGTGATGCATCGCTGATCGACCGACGCTCAGGTCTGCTTCTTCATGTTGTCGAGCACGCCGTACATCGCCGACACGAGGGCGACCGCGACGAAGCCGACCATGATGCCGACGAACACGATCATGATCGGCTCGAACATCGTCGTGAACTTCTTGATCCGACTCTCCAGCTCACGGTCGAAGTAGATGCTCGCAACCATCAGTTGCTGATCGAGCGTTCCGGTCTCTTCGCCGACCTTGAACATCTGCTTGGCGGCGCCGGGGAACAGACCTGTATCGATCAACGGCCGGGAGAACCCGCCGCCTTCGAGCATGACGACCTGAGCTTCTTCCAGCTTCAGGCGGAAGACCGAGTTGCTGGTGGATTCGGTCGTTGTCTTGAGACCCTCGGGCAGCGGCACGCCGGCGCCGATCATCGCGCCGAGGATGCGGCAGAAACGTTCGAGGATCGAGTATTCGACGATGCCCTTGATCACCGGGATCTTCAACACCAGCTTGTCCTTGGTGAGTCGGCCCTTCTCGGATTTGGTCAACCACATGATGAACGCGATCACCGCGACCAAGAACCCGAACGGGATGAACCACAGCACGGTGAAGAGGTCGGCCACGAACAGCAGCATTCGGGTCGGCAGGGGCAAGTCGGCGTGGAGTTCGGCGAACAGGGGTTTGAACTGCGGAAGGACGTAGCCCGCCAACACGGCGACCGTGAAGACGGCCATGATCATGACGACGCCCGGATACGACAGCGCCGACACGACCTTCGATCGGGTCTCGACCTCACGCTCGAGGTAGCCGGCCAGGTTCTCGAGCGTCTCGTCGAGCCGTCCGGTCAGCTCGGCTGATTCGAGGATGCCCATGTAGTAGATGGGGAAGGCTTCGGGGTGCTTACGCGCTGCAGCCGACATCGTCCCGCCTGCGCGAAGATCCTCCACCATCGCGCTCAGCGTGCGCCGCAGCGCGAGGTCTTCCGTCTCGTCGCCGATCGTCTGCAACGCCTCGGTGAGCGGAATACCGGCCTTGACGAAGACTGCGAGCTGACGCGTGAAGTGCATCAGCTCCTTCTTCTTCACCTTCTCCTTGGTGAGCTCGAAGCTGAGCGCTCCCTTGTGTTCGGCGAGCTTGGTCGGGAACAGGTTCTGTCCCATCAAGTACGCGCGGGCGTCACCGATCGTGTCGGCTTTCGTCACGCCCTCGACGGCACCTCCGGTCGAGTCGATCGCTGCATATGCGAACTTGGGCATTGGATACGTCTCCTAGTGAGCAAACAGAGTTCGGACGACTTCGGGAACCGTGGTCACGTCGTTCTCGACGAGTTGCATCGCCTCGCGGAGCATGGTTCGCATGCCCTGGGCGACGGCGAGCCGACGGAGTTCTTCGGTGGTGGCCCAGCCGACGATGAGGCGGCGGAGCTCGGGCGTGATGCGCAGCAGTTCGTAGACGCCGATGCGGTCGCGGTACCCGGTGCCGGCGCAGTAGTTGCAGCCCGCGCCGTGGTAGAACTGCGTCTTGTCGCTGCCGCCGCTGTGCTGACGGTACACCGCGACTTCGTCGGCGCCGGGCTGGTATGGCTCCTTGCACGATTCGCAGATCTTGCGCAGCAGACGCTGGCCGATGACGCCGACGACGGACGACGCGATGAGGAAGGCCTCGATGCCCATGTCGAGGAAGCGGTGAAGCGCGGCAACGCTGTCGGTGCCGTGCAACGAGCTGAGCACGAAGTGACCGGTGAGCGCGCTCTGGATCGCGATGCGGGCCGTGTCGGCATCTCGGATCTCACCAACGAGGATCACGTCGGGGTCTTGACGCAGGATGGCTTTGAGACCGGTGGCGAAGGTCAGCCCGGCCTGTTCGTTGGTCTGGATCTGGTTGATACCCGGGAAGATGTACTCGACCGGGTCCTCGACCGTTGTGACGTTCTTGCCGCTCGAGTTGATCTCCTGCAGCGTCGCGTACAGGGTCGTGGTCTTGCCGGCACCCGTCGGTCCGGCGCAGATCACCATGCCGAACGGGGCGTGCACCATCTTCGAGTACTGGATGTAGGTGTCACGCGGGAAACCGAGTTCGGACAGACCGATCATCGATCGGCCCTTGTCCAGGATTCGCATGACGACCTTCTCGCCGAAGACCGTCGCGACGCTGCCGACTCGCACGTCGACCGGCTTGCCGTCGATCACAGTCGAGAACTGACCGTCCTGCGGACGCCGACGCTCGACGATGTTCATGCCGCTCATGATCTTCAAGCGGCTGATGAGCGCGGCGTGCACGCCGAGTGGGAGGTTGAATGCCTCGACCAGGTTGCCGTCGATGCGGAACCGGATCCGCAGCGATTCGTCGAGCGGCTCGACGTGGATGTCGCTCGCGCGGTCGCGCATCGCCTGACCGACGATCCGGTTGACGAGCTGGACGACTGGCGCCTGATCATCGGAGTTCGCCGCAGCGGCAGCGGCCTCGGCCATGCCCTTCTGCTGGTCGTCAGGGATGTCGAATGCTTTGACGAGTCGATCGACGTCGGCGTCCGCGCGCAGCATCCGGTCGATGAATGTGCGCACCGTGGCGAAGTCGCCGACGAACCAACGAAGCGGACGGCCGGCAACGGCTTCAACCGCTGTGCGACGGAACGGCGATGGGTCCGACGAGAGCACGATCAGCGTGTCACCGTCGAGCGCGACGGGCACCACTTGGTTTTCGCGGATCACCTTCTCGTCGAGCAGCGCAATCACTTCGGCGTTGAGTTCGATCCCTTTGGTGTCGGCAGCAGGCAGCCCGAACACCTGGGCGACGGCAAGCGCCATCTCCTGGCGGCCGCAACTGAAGCGGTTGATGGCGAACTGACCGAACTCGAGGAGATCCCCGTTCGAGAGTTGCAGTGTCGAAGCGAGCGTTTCAGGTGTGAGTTGTCCACTCTCGACCAGCAGCTGGCCGACCTTCATGCACTCGTCAGCGCTCTGACCTTGGACCGGCCCCGAGTGCGCGAGGTGCGCGCCGTCGCCTGTCGGTGGTGGCGCAGGTGCTTCTTTGGTTTTCGTGAACAGGGCCATCAGTGGGTCTCCGAGGGGAAGAGGTCAATCGAGTCGTCAGGGGACGGTGTCACCAGGACGACAAGTTGGATTCCGAGGGATTCGTGTGCACGGGCGCAGCAGGGCCATCGGCCTCCGGCGCGGTCGTTGGTGCTGACGCGAACGGTGTCGCGGCGACCGTGGCTTCGTCCTTGCGAACGAACTGCGCCGGGTCGAGTTCCGCGAGTGCCCGCTCGATCTCTTCCAACCGTTCGAGTTGAACAGCGGTGCTGACGTCGAGATCGGCGTCGGCAACCATCGCTGCGACCTCGGCAACGCGGACGTTGAGCTTGTCGAACTCCTCGCCGGTGCTGGAAGCCACGCGCTCGAGTTCGATTCGAACGAGCATCGACTCGCCGACGGCGCTCGACATCTGATCGCGCAGTTGGCTGATTGCCTCTTCGTCGACCTTGCTCATCTGCTCCGAGATCTGGTCGAGGCGCTGCATCATCGCGTCGTTGTGATTCTCGAGTTCGATCACGCGGTGCGACACGGCGACGATCGCGTCATCGATGCCGCTGCTGATCCGACCGATGGTCGCTTCGACGGCGGCCAGGCGCACGCCCGTCTGCTCGTTGAGTCGTTCCTCCATCGCCAACATGCGATCGACCACTCGGTTGTCCGAGTCATCGAGGCGGCGGCCGAACGAGCCGACCTGATCGGCGACGTACGCACGCATGCTCGTCATCGCCTCGTCGGTGCGCTGACTCAGCGCGAGCGTGCGCTCGTCGAGCTGGCCGCCGAAGGCGCGGCCCGTTTCATCGAGCCGACGGCTCAGTGACGACGTCGTGTCGTTGAGGTGTTGCACGAGTGCGGACGACTGCTCGTCGAAGCGACGGGCGGCCTTCTGCAACTCTTCGATCCGACCGGCGAGCACTTCCGTCGTTCGATCGAGGCGCCGCTGCAGTGGGGCTGTCCCGGTCTCGATGTACGCCGGCAGGCCGAGCGTGATCTCCTCGCTGACGCGATCGAGACGCCCTTCGAGCTCACCGAACCGCCAGTGCTGTCCCGAGGCGAACTCGGTCAAACGATCTTCGATCGCGGTCTGCAGCGCCTGCTCGTAGTTCGCGTTCTCTTGCTGGGATTGGGCCAGCTCGGCCTTGAGTGTGTCGATCTGCTTCTGGAAGTGATTGACGATCTCGGTGCGGCCGGCCTCGCCGGCCTGCTGGACTGCGTCGGCGCGAGCAGCCATCGCACCGAAGTAGCGCGTCAGCTGCTGCTCGACCGCGGTCAGGATCGCGGTCGCGGTTGCGTCGGAGATACCCGCTTGAGGTGCCGTTGGCGCCGGAGCAGGAGCTGCGTCCGGAACGGCCGGCGCCGCCGGCGCCGACTCCATCGGGGTCACCGATTTCTCTGCTGGTTGGTTCCTCGCCACGTGTAAAGGATCGGCAAGTTTGCCGCAATCTTGAGGAACTACCGCGGTGTAACTTGAGTGCCATTTTTGGCGAAAACGCCTCCTCGACCTGCGAGAATGCAAAACGTGACTGGCGACCAAGGCATCAATGTCCATCTCATCGATGGCACCTACGAACTCTTTCGTCAACATTTCGGCCAGATGGGTCGACACGCGGAAGCAGCCGAGAACGCGGCGACGATCGGTGTCCTGGCGTCCACCCTGCAGTTGATCGCGCAGGGCGCGACCCATCTCGGTGTCGCCAGTGATCATGTGATCGAGAGCTTTCGCAACGATCTGTGGGCGGGCTACAAGACCAGCGCAGGGATGGATGAGGAGTTGTTGGTGCAGATTCCGATGATGGAAGCAGCATTGACAGCGATGGGTGTGACGACGTGGGCGATGGTGGAATACGAGGCTGACGATGCGCTCGCCGCGGCGGCACGGGTGGCTGACGATGATGTGAGGGTGGGGCGCGTCCTGATCGTGACACCGGACAAGGACCTTGGTCAGTGTGTCCGTGCTGGCCGCGTCGTCCAATACGACCGTCGCAAGGACGAAATCATCGACGAGAGCGGCGTCATCGCGAAGTTCGGCGTGCCACCGGCGTCGATCGCCGACTACCTCGGCCTCGTCGGCGACTCGGCCGACGGGTTCCCGGGTCTGCCCGGTTGGGGTGCCAAGGGTGCCAGCGCAGTGCTCGCCAAGTTCGGCCACATCGAGGCCATCCCGGCGTCAGCTGCTGACTGGGGCCTGCCCGGTGTGCGCGGCAGCGAACGCCTGGCCACGACGTTGCAGGCGAACCTGGCCGATGCCCTGCTGTTCCGCCGCATCGCCACCGTGGTCACCGACATCGATGTCGGCAGCGTCGATGATTGGCGCTGGGCCGGACCGACCGACGACTTCGCCGAGGTCGCCGAGGACCTCGGGGCGCCGTACCTGGCCGATCGGGCCAAGGCACTCGCGAAGCGCTGAGACCCGATGGCTGAGGTAGCGGCCAGGCGACCTGCGGCACACAGGCGAGACCGTTGAAGGCTGCTCCATCCCTGTCCTGACCTGGTTCCCGGACGACTGTTGCACAGGACCCGACCGCCACCTCACCCATCGGGTATCGAACGGTGCGGTCAGGTTAGCCCGGCGCTACCCTGCTCACACCTGCTCGGCGGAGACGCCGGCACGGAGGGTTGCGAGAGCGGCCGAATCGGCACGCCTGGAAAGCGTGTGAAGTGCAAACTTCCGTGGGTTCAAATCCCACACCCTCCGCCCATGCAATCCGACGAAGCAGCAATGCGCCTGGCCCTGGATCAGGCCCAGCTCGCCCTGGTTCACGCCGACGTTCCGGTCGGGGCGATCGTCGTTCGTGACGGCACCGTCATCGCTGCCCGCCACAACGAGCGGGAGCTGACCGGCGACCCGACGGCGCACGCCGAGATCCTCGCAATCCGTGACGCGGCACGAGTGGTCGGACATTGGCGTCTCGATGACTGCGCGCTCTACGTGACCCTCGAGCCGTGCACGATGTGTGCAGGGGCCCTCGTGAATGCACGCATGAAACGGGTGGTCTACGGCGCCCGCGACCCGAAGGCCGGCGCCGGCGGAAGTCTGTCCAACGTTCTCGCCGATCCGCGCCTGAACCATCGCTGCGACGTCACCACTGGTGTGCTCGCCGACGAGTCAGGCGCGATGCTGCGCGCCTTCTTCGTCGAGCGACGCCGAGCCTGAAGCCATCCCTCGTGGGATCCGCGGAGGTGGGTGTGTCCTCAGCGGCGACGGATGCCGTCGATCAGACGACGAAGCGCGCTCTTGCGCTCCGTGCTGATCGCTGGAGCCGCCGCATTGGCAAACATCGGATCCTCGAGCAACGCCATCGTCTCGTTCGACGGGGAACCGTTGAAGGAGATCAACGCCTCGGCGCCAGTTGACGATGGCAACGGCGACTGAGCAGCGGCCTGCGGCGTCGGAATACCGTGCGGATTGGTGTCGTCCTGTGGCACTGGGCTGTATGGGGTGTACGGGGTGACCTGCCCGGGCAGCGCCGTCACATGCATCGGGCCGAACGTGACCGACGCTGGCCCCGTCGGCGCGAGTGTCGCGGCCTCGATCGCCATGATCGCACGACGCACAGCGGCAGCCACGTCTTCCGGCACCGGAACCGAATCGAGGTGCGAAGGAACTGACGTCATCGGCTTGATCGGCGATGTCATCGAGGCGAGATCACCCATCGGAGTGAGCGTCGCGGGGGCCGACGTCGCGAGCGGCGTGAATGTCGTGAAGCTCGGCGCAGGCACCATCGCTGCCAATGGGGCCATCGTTCCTGTCGAAGCGATCGATTGCTCGACCCGTTCGGTGGGCGGTGTGACAACCAACGGCTGGTCGATGACTGACGGTTGCTCGGCGCGCGCCGCGATGCTCGGTGCGGGGGCTGGATTGGTTGCCTGGAGGCCGCCATACAAGGGGATGAGCGGGTTGGGCGATGGGTTCTGCGAGTCGTTGGCCTGCAACAGCGACTGGACCCAGGAGTCGATGCCCGGCTCCTCCGGCGCGGCCGCTGCGGCAATGGGTGCAACGCCCGGTGACACCACCGCCAAGGTGGAAGCCGACAGAGGAAGCTCCGCAACGACTTCTGCGGACCCTACGACCTCCGGATCTGGAGCGGGGACGACGACCGGCGTCGAACCCTCGAGAGTCGGCAACTTCGGCGCGTTCACATCGAGCGCGAACGCTGGCGCGGGATTGGACAGGACCGACGGGATCGGACGGGTCGAGGGATGCGGTTGCTGGGTGATCCGCATGACCGGTGGGGATGACAACGTGGGCAGCGTCGGCAGGACGACCTGCGCAACCGCCGGCTGCGGTGCGGACTCCGCAATGTCGGACTCCGCAATGTCGGACTCCGCGATGTGGGGCTCCGTGTCGGCCACGGCTGTGTGGGGCTCCGTGTCGGCCTCGGCTGTGTCGAACTCCGCAATGTGGGGCACCGTGTCGTCCACGGACGTCTCGGTCGAGACGTCCGACTCGGGTGTCGTGGTCGAGAGGCCGGCTTGTGGCGTCTCGGTCGAGACGGCGATGTCGAGCGATGCGTCGATGTGCGTAGCGTCATCGGTCAGATCGTCGAATGCAATGTCGGCTTGCACCGGCGAGGGGGCGCCCCACGGGCTGGCGGACGTCGACTGATCCATCATCGGCGTCGCATCGTCTGCCGCGTGCGCCACGATTGACATCGACGACTCGACGGACTCGACGGACTCGACGGACTCGACGGACTCGAGGTGCTCGAGGTGCTCGAGCTGTCCGACGGATTCGAGCTGCCCGACGGATTCGAGCTGCTCGACGAGCGACGTCTCTACCGGCGCGAATTCTGCGTTTGCCGGTTCAGCGGCCGCGACCTCGGGGTCGGCGTCAACGTGCCAGAAGCCGTCGAGCTGCGGATCTTCGTGCTGATGTTCGATGCGGTCGGCACCCTGGACATCGAAGCCGTTCAGTTGGTGACCATTGTGTTCGAACCCATTGTGTTCGAACCCGTGGTGTTCCTCGACGTCGGCGTCAATTGATTGATCAGCAGCGATCTCGACCGAATCACCCGGGGCTGCGAGCTCCTGTTCGGATTCAGGTGGTTCGGCGAGTGCGTGGGAGAAGAACGCGGCGAGCGTCTCCGGCTCATGGAACACGGAGGTTTCGTCGGCTGCGCCGTCGGTCACCGGATTCTCCGGGACGACGTCGTCGACGGAGGTCGGCACGATGTCGCCCGTCTCGACCGTGAGCGAATCCTCGACCGGAGTTGCCTCGACGACGACTTCATCGACGACGACTTCGACCTCGACCTGTTCGTCTGCGAATGATGCAGGTTCGACCGGTGCTTCCTCGTCGACCGACACCTGGTCGATCGACGCCTCGACAACGACGTCGGACGGCTCGACAACGACGGGGTCGTTCCGCTTCGCATAGATCGGGACGAGATCCATTGCGACCAATGACAGCGGATCGAACGACGCCATCTCCTGGATGACCGGGACCGAATTCGTGATCGGCCCAGTGACCAGCGGTTCAGCCACGATCTGGGCGATGGGCTCCGGTTCGAAGGCCTCGACATGATGGAACGCTTCCGCCGCGGACATGGTGTCGGGCTCGATCACACCGGATTCGATCGTGTCGGGCTCGATCACACTGGACTCGATCGACGAGTGTTGGGCGTCGGCGTGCGCCGTGATCTCCCGCTCCGCGCTGGCGGGCTCCGCGACGGCCGCTGCGTTCGGCTGGTTGTCGACAGGCTCGACGGCAGCGTGTTGGCTGCTGAACCACCGCGAGATGCCGGACGGATGCTGGCGATACAGGGTCAGGTTCGATGCGTGCACCTGCTGGTCAGCAACCTGGGTCAACGTCTCCTCGGTGATCATCTCGACCGCGAGTTCGACCGCGTCGCGGTCGATGGTCTCGTCACGATCGAACATCCGGCCGAGGTGCTCGATGCCGTTCAAGCGGATCGAACCACGCTGCAACTGCTCGATGCTGATCGATCCGGCCAGAACCAGCCGGGTCGCCAATGTCTCGTCGCTCTCGCGCTCGGCGAAGTACACCAGGCCGTTGGTCAGATACACATGGGTCTTGGCCGACGACGTGGTGGTGAGCGTCAGCTCGCCTGTCACGGCGTGGTTGCAAGCGTCCTCGATGACATCCCACGCGTTGCGAAGAGCCACAGGACTGCCATCCATCGCCTGCGACTCGGAGTCGGTGTGGTCAACGTTGTTCTCGTGCATCATGGTCATGAGATGCCTCCCTGGGTGACGAGCGCCGAATCGTCTGCATCGAGCAGAGCGACGAGCACTTCAGCGACGACCTCGCGGCCGGATTCTGGATCGATGAGTTGGCATGGGATCGCCGGAATGTCCGGACCCGCGCCGAGGTAGCCGGCGACCTGTCGAGCTTGTTCGCGGTCGTCGCATCGATTGACGGCGATCACCAGGGGCACGCGCAGCCCGTTCATCACGAGCGCGAGCATGCTGCGCGCTTCTTGAAAGCTGGCCGGGGCGCGGGCGTCGACGACAAACGTGACGACGTCGACGTCGGCCTTCAGAATGTCGGTCATGAACCGGAAGCGCTCCTGGCCGGGTGTCCCGAACATGAGGAGATGAACGAGCTCTTCGCTGTCGTCCAGCGGGCTGAGGGCAAACGTGCCGAAGTCCATTGCGACCGTCGTGTTCGCCTTGACGGCAGCTTCTTCGCCCGATGTCGCGACCTCGGTCGTCACGACCGGGCTCTGTGAGATCGCTTGGATCAACGAGGTCTTGCCGGCCGCGAACGGTCCGGTGACGAGGATCTTGAACGTGTGCTCGGTGGTCACGGTCAGCGACCCGCCTTGACGACGCCGCGCAGGCCTTCCAGCCGTGATCGCACTTCAGTGTTGATGTGGTGCAGGTTCGTACTGGGACGAGCGAGCACTGTGAGCACGCCCTCGCTGCCGACTGCGTAGACGATGACGAAGCCAGCGTCGGATCGAACCACCACTTCTTCGAGCTGGTGGCCACCGACCACGCCGATCAGTTGGCCGGCGAGACCCATCGTTGCCGCGATCATCGCCGCCCGACTCGGGTCGTGCACGAGGTGGTCCGAATGGGCCACACTTCGTCCATCAGCGCTGGCCAGCGCTGCTCCGATCACACCGGCGACAGATCGAACGATCGAATTCAGGATGGCCTGAGGGTCGAGTCGTTCATGCAGAAGTGAGGCCAAACTCGGCGATGTCATTCCCGAGTTGGTGTGAATCATGGTGAGGTCCGCCACGAATGAGATATCGGTCGTGACGCCGAGAATCTTGAGCATTAATTGACGCTTCGACCCCCTTCGCCGCCACGAATTCGGGTGAGGTGGCCACCTCGCGAGGCGCTAGTCTGTCGGGCGGAAGGGTGCCAGAGCGGACGAATGGGCCGGTCTCGAAAACCGTTGAGGCGTTGTGCGTCTCCGTGGGTTCAAATCCCACCCCTTCCGCTCCATGTGGTAGCGGTGGCGCAGTTTCAAACTGCGCCACCTCCGCGTGTTGACCGGTGAATCTGAGTCGTGACTCGTGCACGGCCGGTGCCTCGCCCGTACTTCGCGAGAGTCGCGCTCGCGGGATTGTGCGTCCGCTGACCGACACGCCTCGGCTATTCGACGGTGGTGAGGAACTCCAAGACTGCCGCGACATCGACGACTGCGGTGCTGCTTTCTATCTCGGGCAGCGACGTGGTCGCCATGACGTAGCATCTGCCACGCACGCAGCGGCGGGCCAGGTGATGTCTGCGAAGCCGCGGGCAGCGGCGACGAGGGGAACGTATGGACGAGATAGCGGACGCGGGCAGCACCGCGAGCGGGCCCAGCACATCGAAGCGCCGGCGGACGGTCACCGTCGGGCGCGATGTCACAACAGGCGGAGGCGACGGGACGGCTCAGATTCGGTCCAGCAGGCGTGGCTTCGTGCGAATGGCCGCAGCCGCGACGGCGGGCGCGGCCGCCGCCGTTGTCGTCGACGTTCTCCCCGCCTCGGCGGCGACCAGTGCCCCCCTGAACATCGGCGTCGTGAACTCCCCGACGCTGGTCGGTGACAGCACCATCCTCGAGTGCCCGAGCCCGACCAACCTGATGGTCGCTGCACTCCAGGTGCGCAACTATTCGGGGACGACCAGGGCCCCCGACGCGAACTTTCGAGCCGCGATCTTTGCCAGCTCGAGCGACGTCGATGCTGGCGCCGGTTACCGATTCGGCGTGATGGGCGATGCGACTCCCTTCGCCGACGCGAACAAGCAGGGCATCGGGGTCTGCGGCAGCGCGAACATCGTGGTGTTGCAGCCCACGCCGGCCTACCCCGTCGGCGTCTACGGCATCGTCACAGCGGACGGCAGCGGCAACGGGATCGGGGTCGTTGGCGACGCCCGCGGAGCAGCGACGGGCGTCAGCGGTACGTCGGCGAGTGGAACCGGGGTGTCAGGCGCGGGCGCTGTGTACGGCGTCGCCGGTTCGAGTGCTGCGGTCGGTGGCGTCGGCGTCCGTGCCCTGTCGAACAACGGCATCGGGCTCGTGGCGACCGGCCTCGACAACGCGATCAACGCCACCTCGGTGGGAGCGGGCGCCGGCATCAACGCCACCGGGGTCAATGGCGTCATCGGCAACGCCAACAACACAGGCGACGGCGTCTCGGGGACGTCAACCTCTGGTCGTGGCGTGCTCGCCACCTCCGGGTCCGGCGACGGTGTGCGTGGCGTCTCGGGATCCGGTCGTGCCGTCGTCGCTCGATCGACGTCGAACATCGCGGTCTCGGCAGAGTCGACGAGTGGCCTCGACCTCGACTGCAACGGAACCGGACGCGTGCGCGTCAAGCCGCAGGGTGGCATCGGAGCGCCCAGCTCGGGCGCCTATGCGGCGGGCGAGATGATCCTCGACTCGGTCGGTGACCTGTACTCGTGTGTCGCCGCCGGAACACCTGGCAACTGGCATCGAATCGGGGCGACGGCGACGGCGACGGCGAGTGGCGCGTTCCGACCGGTCGATCCGTTTCGCGCTTACGACAGCCGCCAGGCCGGGTACGCGGATCACGGCGTCTTGACGATCGGTTCGAATCGAGTCGTGTCGGTCAAGGACGCGCACGCGACTGATGGCACCCTCACCAACGCCGACGTCGTGCCGGTTGGGGCGTCAGCGGTGACCCTCAATCTCACGATCGTCTCGCCGACGTCGGTGGCCGGGTTTCTCGCCGTCACGCCAGGCGACGCCACGACGTTCGTCGCTTCGTCGATCAACTGGTCGTCCGCTGGCGCCGTGCTCGCCAACGGCGGAGTCGCCAAGATCGACGGGAACCGCCAGATCAAGGTGTTCTCCGGCGGTGCGGGTGGCACCATCGACTTCGTCGTTGACGTCACCGGCTTCTACACGTAGAGCGCTGTGCACTCGGTCTGCGGTGATGTCGCCTTGGCGGTGGTCGGTATCAGATGCTGAGCGGTGGACCACCGCCCGAGCAGCTGCGCTGCGGTACGTGCCGACCGTCCAAAGGTACGCCGCAACTGCGAGAACGTTTCAGCCATGACGATCACGGGGGATTCGTGTCGTTTCGGTCAAGGACGGACGGGCGATGCAGTCGGTCACCGGAGGTGGCGGAAAGCATCCGGCGGGTTTGAAAGCACCTGCAAGACTTCCGCTCCGGGCAAGAGCGGTGATGCGGTTTCAAACCTCATCACCGCTGCTGCTTCGTTTGCTGGGCGAGTCCGTGAACGAATCGAGCGAGCTCACACATGTTGATGCAACGTCGCCTGCGGCCGCGATAGGCGCCCGATGCCTCGGATGTCGAGTCGTTACAGGTAGTAGCCGGTGACGTCGATGATGAACTGGGTGGTCCCACCGCCGCCGGCGAAGACCTTGACCTCACGAGTGGCGTTGAGTTTGACGAGGCTGGCGTTGGCGAGATCCGTGGTGGCGGCGGTCCAGTTGATCGACGAGGCCGCGAAAGCCGGAGCGTCGCCGGGGGTGACGGCCAGGAAGCCGCCGACGGTGGCCTGGGTGATTGTGAGGTTGTATGTGACGGCGGTGGCACCGGCGGGCACGATGTTGGGGGCGTTGACCGCGCCCGTGGTGATGTCGATGCCGTTGGCGACGCTGATGACCCGATTGTTGCCGCCGGTGATCGCTGCGCCGCCCACGCCGAGGCGACTGTCGTACACGCGTGTCGGGTTGATCACGTGCAGCGAGCCTGCGGTCGTCCCGCCGCCGAGCTTGCGCCACGAACCGGGCGTGCCTGCGGCGTAGCAGATGTAGAGGTCACCGTTTCCGTCGCGCACGACCTCGCCGGCCACGCGCGCCCCCGTCGTCGGCGCGCCTGCCGTGAGGTTCGAGGCCAACACCATTCGGCCATTTCCGCCGACGTTCAGTGCGACGCCGGTTGTGCTCACGGCGGCAACGCCGGTACCCGCCGACGACGTACCGCCGACACCGAACGAGTCAGGCTTCGAGGCAAAGCCGAAGACGCCGTACGCCGCTGTACCCACCGTCAAGCCGGACACTCCGAGACCGTTGTTTCCACAGTTGCCGCTGACTCCGATCCCGTCGGTGAAGGCGGTGCCCGAGACCCCGGTGCCGGCGTTGACGCTGGACACGCCCATCACGCCGATCGAGGCGCCATTCGCGCCGCGCGTGCTGTGCCCGGCCACACCGATGGTGACCAAGTTCGCGGCGTACCCGGCGACCGCTGCCGGTTGGCCCTCGTTGAAGTCCAAGTTGCTGCCGAAGTCGTGCACGTTGAAGAGGTTCGTGCCGGGTGACGAACTCGCAGCGCCGTAGTCGATCTGAGTCGAGGAGAGGGGTGCTGCTGCCGACTGGACACGATCACCGACCGTCACCGGAACCCCAGCAGCCGCAGCGGGCTGCGCGGCGCTGAGCACGGCTCCGGCAGTCGCAGCCGCGACGGCGGCTCCGCCGGCGAGGGCCAACAGACCGCGGCGGCTGGTGGTGGTGGTGGTGACCGTGCTCTCGGGATCCGTTCCCGCGGCGAGCACGGAGCGCTCGACACCCTCTCGGGTTCCGGCAGATCGCACGGCAACCTCGCCGGCGCGGATCTGATCGAGTTCTGCTCGCACCGCTCGCAACTCGGCGCGAAGGCTCGCGAGTTCATCCAGGACGTCGTCCGATACACCCTTGTCCATTTTGGTTCCCCTCATCCCGCGCCGGTAGTGCCCGCACTCGATCGAGCACGACCCGTCACCCCAATCGCTGGCGTGGACATTACACACGTCTTTGCAGCGTCAATGCCAAGACCGGCGACCCGCGGGCCACCACCAACGCACACCCCCGTCGATGAGACGGTGTCCTCGATGTCAGAGTGCTCGTCCGCTGACTGTGAGGCAGAATGACACCATGCAGCTGTCGGAGAGTGCAACGTACGACGTGGTGTGGCCTCGATCTCCGCAGGGTGTGCAGCG
Organism: Acidimicrobiales bacterium; assembly: GCA_038227995.1. Classification (GTDB taxonomy): domain Bacteria; phylum Actinomycetota; class Acidimicrobiia; order Acidimicrobiales; family Ilumatobacteraceae; genus WLMZ01. The sequence continues at coordinate 54,571 of JBBRPP010000005.1, read as the reverse complement.
ACGGCGGCGGGCCGAGCGGTTGCAGACGCTGGCCGGCAAGCGAGTTGCGTTCCTGTGGGACTACCTGTTCCGGGGCGACGAGCTGTTCCCTGTCCTCGCCACCGAGTTGCGGCGGCGGTACGAGGGGATCGAGATCCTCGACTACGACGTGTTCGGCAACCTCCACGGAGCCGACGAGAAGGAACGCATCGCTCGCCTGCCAACCGACCTGCACGATCGCGGTGTCGACGCCGTGGTGTCGGCGATGGGTTGTTGAGGCAGCTGTACGCCCGCCGTGATGCGGGCATCGATCACTGCTGAATCTGCCGGTATCCCCTCGGTCTCGATCGTCTGCAACGGCTTCGAGGGTCAGGCCGCTGCCACGGCGCGTGGCTATGGCTTCGATGGTCTGCCGCTCGCGGTCACCATCGGCCACGTCGATGCCCAATCGGCCGACGAGATGATCGCCAACTTCCTGGCCGTGACGGTCGATCGCATCGTCGCCGGTCTGCTCGCCACGGAATCCGACGAAGATCGCGTTGACGAGACCAGCGACGAACCGACCGCTCTCGACGTGGTGAAGCGCGGCACGATCGACGAGATCAACGCCGAATTCATCGCCCGCGGGTGGACCGACGGCCACCCGATCATCCCTCCCACTCGCGAACGCGTCGAGGCCTATCTGCTCGACTCGGGACACGACCCGTGGAAGCGGGTAGGGATCGCCACGTCGTCCGGTCGCGACCTCACGATCTGGTCGATCGGCGTCAATGCGGTGATGGCCGGATGCCGGCCCGAGCATCTGCCGGTGCTGATCGCGATGGCCGAGATCCTGGCCGACCCGCGCTACGGCTCGGAACACTCGGGCAACACCACCGGTGCCGATGCTCTCGTCATCCTCGACGGCCCGAACAGCGCGGCCCTGGGTTTCAACCATGGCTCGGGCTCGATGCGCGAGGGGGCGCATGCCAACACGTGCGTCGGGCGCTGGTTGCGGCTCTACCTGCGCAATGTGTTCGGCTTCACCGCCGACGAACACGATCGCGCGACGTTCGGCAACTCATCGAAGGTGGTTCTGGCCGAGGACATGGCGTGCCTGGCCGAGATCGGTTGGTCACCGCTCAGCGCCACGTTCGGCTTTGCCGCCAACGACGATGCGGTGACGATGGTGCGCACGAACAGCGGCACGATCATCGGCAGCGTGTTCGGTTCGACGCCAGAGGCCATCGTTCCGTACCTGGCCAACGGGCTCACTCGCGTCACGGCGTGGGACCTCACCCACCTGTGCGGTCTGGGCCACGACCAGTACCAACCATTGCTCGTGCTCTCACCGAACCTGGCGCGTACGTTCGCTCGCGCCGGCTGGAGCAAGCGCGATGCGCAGCGGGCCCTGTTCCAACACGCGCGGATCCCTGCGCTCACGTTCGAGCGGATGATCGGCGAATGGACCAACCTGACGGCCGGCCGGCGTCGGCTCACCGACCTCGTCGCCGAAGGTGTCCTCCCGGCCGAGTTCGCCGAGACCGACGACCCGCAACGGCTGGTGCCGATCGTGACTCGTCCCGAGCGGATCATGATCGCCGTCGCGGGCGACCCGAACCGTGCCAACGCCTACGCGTTCAGCAACGACGGCCCCCACGGGTGGTGGACCGCGCATGGCATCGATCACACGCCGGCCAGTGATCTCGTCTGCAACGTCGACGGAACTGCCTGCGCTCCGACCCTCTGAGCGCGGCGATCAGGGCGCGTCGGCCCGGGCTCAGCCGCAGCGCGCGCCGACCTTGGGCATCGTCTGCTTGATCAGGTACGCGTCGACCGTCGCGACCGAGCACGCGTTGACGCTGTAGCCGGTGTGCTGATCGCCGACGACCGTGAGCAAGACGCCGTTCTCGAGATCCTTGGCCATGTTCTGCGAGCTCGCCAGCGGGGTGGCCGGGTCGCCCGTGGTCCCGACCACCAGGATCGGACCGGCTCCCTTTCCGGTGATGGTGATCCGCGGGCTGTCAGACTTGGGAAGGAACGTGCACATGTACGCGCCGACGGTGCTGGGGTTTGCCCGGGGCGCGACCGCAATGTATTGAGCTGCGTTGGCGTCATCCTGCGCAACCGTCAGGCGCTCGGCTTCGTCCATGCACGAGATCACCTGGAATGCCTCCAGCGAGTTGTCGTACGTCCCGTCTGGCTGGCGTTGGAAGTACTCGTCGTAGAGATCGAGCAGGCCCTTGCCATGACCGTTCTGGGCGTCGGACAGACCCTTTTCGAGCGCCGGCCACAACGATTGGGTGTACATCGCCTCGGAGACACCGGTGATCGCCATCGATCGGGTCAGATCCGGCCGACCTGTCACCGTCGGGATCGGTTTGTCGTCGAGCGACTTCATCAGCGCGTCGAAGGCGCTTTCCGCGTCGCCGTTGCCGAACGTGCATTCCGAATCACCGTCGCACAACTTGAGGAAGGTGTCGATGGCGTCCTCGAACCCCTTGGCTTGTTGCAGGCCGCTCTCGAGATAGCCGGCCTCCGGGTCAGACGCTCCGTCGAGGACCGCGACGCGAACGGTCTGCGGGAACAGCGTCGCCCAGGTCGCACCGAGCTCGCTGCCGTAGCTGAAACCGAAGTAGCTGATCTTCTGTTCGCCCAGAGCGGCGCGGATCGAGTCGATGTCGCGGGCTGAATCGTTGGTGCCCACGTGTTGGAGGATCTTCGCGTTCTTGGTCACGCAGTCCGTCTCGAACTCCTTGGCGAGATCGATGATCTGCTGCTTCTCGGCCGGTGTATCCGGAGTGATGTCAGTGCCAGTGAAGAAGTGGTCGTAGTCGCTGACGCAGTCGATCGCCGGCTTGCTGGCGCCGGTGCCGCGCGGATCCCACGAAACGACGTCGAAGTACTTCAACAGATTCTCGGAGTAGACGTTCTCGGCCTGCAGCGCGAAGTCGATCGACGGGAAGCCCGGCCCACCGCGGTTGACCAGCAACGTGCCGATCCGCTTCGACGGACTCGTTGCCTTGTGCCGGGCGACGACGAGCGTGAAGGTTCCGAGCGACGGATCGCTGTAGTCGATCGGCACCACGAGGTGACCCTCTTGGACCGCGCTGCTGCCGTCGACGTTCTTCCAACGGAAGGGATCGCCGGCAGGATTGAGCGTGTCGGCGGTGCCGCTGCTGTCCGTCGACGCCGTGCTGTCCGTCGAACCGTTCGTGGTGTCACCCGTGCCGGTCGTGTCATCGGGACCGGTCGTGTTTTCGGTGCCGATGGTCGAGGTCTTCGTGTCGCTGCGGAGTCCGACGACGCCCTGGCCGGCGCTGCCGCATGCGGCCGCGACCACAGACACCGAGATCAGGGTTGTGACAAGCACCGAACGCCGCATGCGGCGATGGTAACCGTGGCATTCCCGGGAGTGGCCGCGGCCGGCAACGGCCTCGTCAGCCGCCGCAGATGGTCTCGTTCTTGGGCGCGACCAGGGTTGTGAGGTAGTCGTCGACCGCGTTGTCCACGCAGTCGTTGACGCCATAGCCGGTGTGTTGATCGGCGGTGACCACCACGAGCCGACCGTCGGCAAGCGCTTGCGCAAGATGCCTCGTGCTCGCCAGCGGCGTCGCCGGATCACCCGTCGTGCCGACCACCACGATCGGTGGCGCGCCTGTCGTGTCCACCTTCACGGCCGGCGCTCGCGGTACGGGCCACGCGGCACAGAACTGCAGCTCGAGGATCCAGCCGGCGCCAAGTCGCGGCGCGACCGTCGCGAACTGATCCTGCATGTCCCACAAGACCTGCGGGTCCTTCGTGCCGGGATCGTCGAGGCAGTTGATCGCGAAGTACGCCTCCAGCGCGTTGTCGTAGGTCCCGTCCGCATGGCGTTGGTAGTAATCGTCGTAGAGCGCGAGGATTCCGTTGCCGTCGCCGTGCTGCAGATCGGCGAGCGCTTGTTCGAGTTGTGGCCAGTACGACTGGAGGTACATCGCATCGGAGACGGCCGTGGTCAGCACGCCCTGAGTGATCGGCGGGCGGCCCTCGGTCGTCGAGACCGGCGAAGCATCTGCGGCCGCGCTCAACGCGTCGTACTCGCCTGCGGCGTCGCCGCCATTGTGGAACGGGCACGTCGCATCCTTGCTGCACGCCGCGAGGAACGTGTCGAACGTGCTCTCGAACCCGGCCGCCTGTTCGAGGTTCTGCTGTAGGTAACCCTCGGTGTCGTCGGCCGCGCCATCGATGACCATCGCCCGCACCGTCTGCGGGTACGCGCTGGCCCAGGTGACTCCGAGCTCGCTGCCGTAGCTGAAGCCGAAGTAGCTGATCTTCTGTTCCCCCAATGCCTGCCGGATCGAGTCCATGTCGCGCGCGGAGTCCGCGGTGGAAACGAAGGGAAGGAAGGCGCCGTCCTTCGCTTCGCAATCCGCGCCGAACGTCTTCGCCGCGTCGAGGATCGCGTGCCGCTCGGCATCGGTGTCGGGCGACGAGTCGATCGCGAAGAACTGGTCGTACGTCGTCACGCAGTCGACGGCCGGCGTGGACTCGCCGGTACCGCGCGGGTCCCATCCGATGATGTCGAAATCGGCGAGCAGGCTCGAGCCGTAGATGCCATCAGCACTGGCTGCGAAATCCGATCCGCCGGAACCCGGCCCGCCCGGGTTCACGAGCAGCGAGCCGATGCGATGCGCCGCATCGGTCGCAGGGTGGCGGACGACGTACAGCGTGAACGATCCGGCCGACGGATCGGTGTAGTCGATCGGCACCTTCAGATGGCCGTGTTGAACGCCGTCGGCGACCGCGTCCCAACCGAACGGGTCTGCGCTCGATGGCGGGCCGACAGGCGCTGTCGAGCCGGTGTCGGTCGAGCCGGTGTCCGTCGATTCGGTCTCGGTTGAGCTGTCGTTGGTGATGGAGCTGTCGCTGGTGACGGAGCTGTCGCTGGTGATGGAGCTATCGCTGGGGACGGTGTCCTCGAAGCCGTTGCCGGGGCCGGTTCCGATGTCGGCGATCGACGTTGCCGACTGCGAGCTGGTGATGCGCTGCACCCCGGCAGAGCCACTGTTGGTACACGCGGACATGATCAGCATCATGGGTACGGCGACGCCGACGATGAACGAGAGGCGCCGGGGCATCGCGTCATCGTATGCGGCCGAGCTCAACGGACGGGGACCGCCGTAGCCTTGGCCGAATGCGGATGGCCCCTCACATGCTCCTGCCGAGTGACTCGTCCGCGGTCAAGGGCCAGCGACTCGGCAAGGGTTCGCTCCGTCGCGTCTGGGTCTTCGCCCGTCCGTACAAGCTCGCGATCTTCGGCTTCCTCGGCACCATCGTCGCATCGGCGTTGCTGTCACTCGTCGCGCCATTCGCGTTCCGACAGATCCTCGACACGGCCATCCCGCACAAGAATCGATCGATGATCACGGTCCTGGCTTCGATCGTCGTCGGGGCCGCCGTTGTCGACGCCGGCCTCAACATCGTGCAGCGCTGGTACTCCGCGCGCATCGGCGAAGGGCTGATCTACGACCTCCGCGTCGCACTGTTCGACAAGGTGCAGCGGATGCCGATCTCGTTCTTCACCCGCACCCAGACCGGCAACGTCATCAGCCGCCTCAACAACGACGTGATCGGCGCCCAGTCGGCGGTCACGAGCACGCTCGGCAGCGTCGTCAGCAACGTGGTCGTCCTCCTCACCACGTTGATCGCGATGGCCTGGTTCCAGTGGCAGTTGACGCTGCTGTCACTCGTGGTCCTCCCGATCTTCATCATCCCGGCCAAGCGCATCGGCCGGCGGCTGCAGGGCATCGCTCGCCGTCAGATGGAGTTCAACGCGCAGATGAACACACAGATGTCCGAGCGCTTCAACGTCAGCGGTGCGCTGCTCGTCAAGTTGTTCGGACGCCACGATCGCGAGGTCGGCAACTTCTCCGATCGGGCAGCGGGTGTTCGGGACACGGGGATCCAATCAGCGATGTACGGCCGGGTGTTCTTCGTCGCGCTGGGCCTCGTCGGTGCGCTCGGTGCCGCTGCCGTGTACGGCTTCGGCGCGCAGCTCGCCGTGTCCGGGTCGCTCAGTTCCGGCACGCTCGTCGCACTGGCGACGTTGGTCGCTCGGATCTATCAGCCGCTGACAGGTCTCACCAATGCGCGTGTCGACCTGATGACCGCCTTCGTCAGCTTCGAGCGAGTGTTCGAGGTGCTCGACGCACCGGTTGCGATCGTCGATGCTCCCGGCGCGATCGATCTCATCGATCCGAAGGGCCGCGTCGAGTTCGATCACGTGACGTTCCGCTACCCGAACGCATCCGATGTCTCCATTCCGTCGCTTGAAGCGCCGGGGCCTCAAGGCGTCGACCCCGATCACGACGTCCTGTCCGACCTCAGCCTCTCGATCGCTCCGGGCGAAACGGTCGCTCTCGTCGGTTCATCCGGCGCGGGCAAGACGACGCTGGCATCGTTGATCACCCGTCTGTACGACGTCACCGGAGGCACCGTTCGTGTCGACGGCCACGACGTCCGCATGCTCACCGGTGAAACGCTGCGCGCGGCGATCGGCGTGGTGTCGCAGGACCCGCACCTGTTCCACGAGAGCATCGAGTCCAACCTGCTCTATGCGCGGCCGGACGCAACCCGCGCCGAACTCGACGACGCGTGTCGCGCTGCACGCATCTACGACACGATCCAGTCGCTGCCCGACGGCTACGCGACCGTCGTCGGCGAACGCGGCTACCGGCTGAGTGGCGGCGAGAAGCAACGTGTCGCGATCGCTCGGATGCTGCTGAAGGACCCAGCGGTGATGGTGCTCGACGAGGCGACCAGCCACCTCGACAACGAGAACGAATCGTTGGTCCAGGCCGCGCTCGAATCCGCTCTGCAGGGTCGCACCGCACTGGTGATCGCCCACCGGTTGAGCACGATCCGCGACGCCGATCGCATCGTCGTGCTCGATGCCGGCCGCATCGTCGAGCAGGGCACCCACGACGAACTGATGGCGATCGGTGGCTTCTACGCCCGCCAGGAGCACGTGGCTCAACCGATCGCCGGTGTGGGCGGCTGACACGTCGGCTCGTCCGGCCGTCGAGGCGGTTCCGAGGACTCCGCACCTGGTCAGGGTGGGGTCCCGAACTCTGTGACACCCCTCCGCGATGATGTTCCTCATGAACGTTGTCGGTGTCTTCCTCGTGGTCGTCCTGGCGCTCGCGCTCGGCGCGGGCGTCGCCGTGGCCATGCTCGGCCGGGTGAATGCGGCTCGCGCCGATGACATCGCGGCCAACGTCGCCGCTCTCCAACAGGCGCTGCAGCTGGCTCAACAGGCGCAGGCCGACGCCGCGATGAACCAGGCGGCTGTGCAGGCAGCAGCTCAGACGGCCGCGATGCAGCAGGCCCTCCAGCAGGCGGTCGCGTCGCTGCAGGTCCAGGCCGGCGTCGAACGCGATACAGCGGTGCAGGCCGCGCTGGCGCAGGTCGCGCTGATGGGCCGCGAGCAACTGGGTGCCGAATCAGCGGCGGTGACCGCCGATCTCAGCGCCAAGAAGGACATCATCGAGTCCCGCCTCGGTCAGATGCAGACTGAGGTACGCGGCGAACTCGACCGGTTGATCAGCATCGTCGGCCAGCTCAACGACTCCACGTCCGAGCGATTCGGCCAGGTCGATTCGTCGTTGAAGGCGCATGTCGAGATCACCCAACACCTGTCGACCACGACGCAGAGCCTGCGCGAAGCGTTGGCCAGTCCGAACAGTCGCGGCCAGTGGGGCGAGCGCATGGCCGAGGACATCATCCGTTCGGCCGGCCTGATCGAACACAAGCAGTACCGCAAGCGCACGTCGCTCGCCGGTGAAGGGCAAGGCATCCCCGACTTCACGTTCTTCCTGCCGAAGAGCCATGTGCTGTTCATGGACGTCAAGTTCCCGATGGCCGCATACCTGCGCTTCCTCGACGCGACCACCGACGCCGAGCGCAGCGCACACCGGGCCACGTTCTTGCGCGACGTCCGCATGCGGGTCAAGGAACTGGCCCGCCGCGAATACGCCAAGACCGATTCGCGCGAGACCGTCGACAACGTCTTGCTGTTCGTCCCGAACGAGACGTTGAGCGCTTTCATCCACGAGAACGACCCGAACCTGATCGACGAAGCGATGCGTCAAAACGTGGTGATCTGCTCGCCGCTGACCCTGTTCATGTTCCTCGGTGTCATCCGCCAGGCGTTCGACAACTTCATGATCGAACAGACGAGCCACGAGATGTTGCAATTGCTCGGCAAGTTCGCTCAGCAGTGGGGCAAGTACAGCGAAGCGATCGACAAGGTCAAGCGGCAGTTCGATGCCGTCAACAAGTCGTTCGACGAACTCGCATCCACCCGCAAGCGTGCGCTCGAGCGGCCGTTGAAGGATCTCGAAGCACTTCGCCTCGATCGCGGTGTTGCGGTCGACGGCGAACTGTTCGCTGCCGACGTGCTCGAGATGGAGGGTTACCGAGAACTTGGTGCATGACGCGTAACGCTCTGTCCGATATCGAACACTGTTGTGAAGACGTGGCCGTCATCCCCCCGGGCGGCCGCGCCGAACACATCCCAGGACGCGTCACACGCGCATCGACCGGCGACGACGCAGCAACGAGAGAAGTGAGCTCAATGATCGGTGTGAGACCCAGCAACACACGGACGACAGGCGGTGGGCGGCTCTCGACCGCATCAATTCCTGGGATGACCGTGTTTTCAGCCGACATTCTGGTTGTATCGAACCGAGGCGGGTCGTCGGCCGGTGTTGTCAACACACCGCGACGTGCCGTGAAAGGCAACTGAAGATGTCCGACAACGACGCGAGCGACCAGCAACAGCAGTCGAACATCGCCGATCCCCAGCCGCCTGCCAAGCGACCGAACGCGAAGAAGGCGGCAGCGCACAAGGTCGAAGCTGATGCAATCGCGGCAGCCAAGCCGCACCGTCCGCCGAACTGGTGGGGGGTCGTCACCGGTCTGGTCGCAGCGGCGGTCGGCCTCAGCATCGGCGAAGTCGTTGCCGGATTCTCGAGAGTCCTGCGCCCGCCGGTCGAGAACGTCGGCGACCGTGTGATCGATCACGTCCCGCGATGGCTGAAGGAGTTCGCCGTTCGCAACTTCGGCACCAGCGACAAGACCGTGCTGATCTGGACGATCCTGGTGGTGATCGCGATCGCCGCCGCCATCGTCGGTGTCGCCACCGTTCGTGGGCGCCGCGACATCGGCGTCGGCTTCGCGATCCTGTTCGGCATCCTCGGCGCCTGGTCGGGCGGGGTCGGCCGGAACACCCATTTCATCGGCATCTTCCCGTCGATCTTCGCGGCTGCAGCAGCCGGTTGCGTATTGCTGTACGGCTACCACCTGACCCAGCCGAAGAAATCGAAGACCCCGCAGAGGGCGCGCGCGGCCGTTGCCACGAGCCCTGTCGCGCCAAGCCTCGACCGTCGTCGCTTCCTCACCAACACCGGTGGGCTGGTGGTCGGTGCTGTCTTCCTGACGTCGATCGGGCGCAATCTGCAGGATCGGTTCGCGACCTCGCTCGAGCGCGCGGGCGTGCGACTGCCAACACCGAAGAAGCCGTTGCCGTCACCACCCACCGATCCTGCACTCGACACCGCCAACGTCGGCCTCTCCACGCTGATCACACCGATCAGCGACTTCTATCGCATCGACACCGCGCTCTCGTTTCCGTCGATCTCGTTGCAGACGTGGAAGCTCAAGATCACCGGAATGGTCGACAAAGAGCTCACCTTCACCTACGACGATCTGCTGAACCGCGATCTGATCGAGCGCGACATCACGATGTCGTGCGTCTCCAACGAGGTGGGTGGGTCGTTGGTCGGCAACGCGCGTTGGGTCGGCTGTCGGCTCGATGACCTGTTGCACGAAGCCGGTGTTCAGCCGGATGCCGACGAGGTGTTGGGCGTCTCGGTCGACGGATTCACGGCGGGCTTTCCCGTCTCCGTCCTCGACGGTCGTGACGCGCTCGTCGTCGTCGGCATGAACGGTGAAGCACTGCCGGTGAAGAACGGGTTCCCGGCCCGCATCGTCGTCCCCGGCCTGTACGGCTACGTCTCGGCCGTGAAATGGCTGAGCGAGATCAAGCTCACTCGCTTCGATCGTGACAGCGGGTACTGGATCCCGCTCGGCTGGTCAGAGCTGGGCCCGATCAAGACTCAGTCGCGCATCGACCGCCCGGGGTTCACACCGACGGCCGGCAACATCCACATCGCCGGCGTCGCGTGGGCGCCGACGCGGGGCATCAGCAAGGTCGAAGTCCAGGTCGACGATTCGCCATGGATGGAAGCCACACTCGGCCCCACCCTCGGTGACAACACGTGGCGTCAATGGTGGGTGAAGTGGGATGCGACCGTCGGCAAGCATCAGTTGCGGGTCCGCGCCACCGATGGCACCGGAGCGACACAGCCGGAACAGCGCACCGATGTCGCCCCCAACGGGGCGTCTGGTTGGCACACGCTTCGCGTCACCGTCAAAGCGCCGTGATGCCGAACGTCTGACCCATCAGGCAGAATCATCGGCGTGAGCCAAGCGTCGTTCGACCTCGATCTCGATGACGGCGGGTCCCCGACGTATTCGGTCGGCGAGCTGGCCGATGCCGTCAACTCGGTGCTGCGCCGCCAGTTCGGCGACGGCGTGTGGGTTCGCGGCGAGATCCAGGGCTACAACGAGAAGAACGGCCACGCCTACTTCCGCCTGGTCGAATCCGGTGACGAACGCCGGGCGGTGCTCGACGTCTCGTTCTTCGCCAACGTACGAATGCGCGTTCGGCCGCTGCTGCAGAAGCATCGTCTACGACTCGGCGACGGCATGAAGGTGCGCGTGTTCGGCGTTCTCGACTTCTACGCGGCCAACGGTCGGCTGAGCCTGAAGATGACCGGCATCGACCCGCGCTACACACTCGGCGAGATGGCACTCGAACGCGACGACGTCATCCGGCGGCTCGTCGCCAGCGGTCTGTACGACGCCAACAAGCGTCATTCGGTCAGCGCGATGCCGATGCGCATCGGATTGATCACCAGCGAGAACAGCGCCGCCTGGCACGACTTCATGCACCAGTTGATGTCGAGTGGCCACGGGTTCGGCATCCGCGTCGTCGATGTCCGCGTGCAGGGCGAGTTCGCAGCCGAGATGGTCACCGCCGGCATCCGCACGCTGTCGCGCCGCGACGACATCGACGTCATCGTCGTCATCCGCGGCGGCGGTTCACGGACCGAACTCGCGATCTTCGATGCCGAGTCGATCGCGGTCGCGATCGCTCAGTCGCCCATCCCGGTGTTCACCGGCCTCGGCCACGAGATCGACCGCAGCATCGCCGACGAAGTCGCGCACACGGCGTTCAAAACGCCGACCGCGTGCGCGGTCGCACTGATCGAGCGAGTCCAACTCTTCGCCCACCGGGCCGAAGCCGCGTGGGAGGCAACCACCGCGCGGGCCGCCCGCCACATCGAGCGGTCATCGACCGGTTTGCTCGAGACGGCGCGGCGAATCGAGCAACGCACCATTGCGGCCGTCGAGCGCGCCGACCAGCGGCTGGTCGACCGTTCGCACCGCGTCTCGCTCTCGTCGTCGCGTGCGCTCGACAGCGCCGAGCGCACGATCACGCGGGCAGCAGACGGCATCGGTCGGCGACCCCTGCAACACACGGTCCAGCAGCTGCAGACGTTGCAACAACTGGAAGCCCGCGTCCGTTCGCTCGACCCGATCCACGCACTGTCGCGGGGCTGGAGCATCACCCACACGCTCGACGGTCGGATCATTCGCAGCAGCGCCGATCTCGCGCCCGGGGACGAGATCGTCACCACTTTCGCGGCCGGTGCCGCCACGAGCCGGATTGAATCAACCTCATGACTGACACACCCGGCTACACCGAGGCGCTGGCTGAGCTCGAAGGCATCCTGGCCGAGCTGGAACGAGACAACGTCGATGTCGATCGCCTTGCCGGACAGGTCCAGCGCGCCGCGGAATTGATCCGTCTGTGCCGCGAACGAATCGGCAATGCCCGGATGCAGATCGAGCACGTCGTGGCCGAGCTCGACAGCTGAGACGCGACCGCCCGAACGCCCGACTGACACGTAGCCTCACCCCGTGGTTCCAGCAGCTCCCGGTTCCCTCGCCAACATCGCGGTTCGTGTCGATCAGCGTCTGCGCCGATTGATCGAAGCCGAGGCCACGCGCTGGTCCACCTTCGACGACGTGCTCGCTGATCCGTTCACGGCGATCAGCGGTCTCGTCCTGGCCGGCGGCAAGCGACTGCGGCCTGCGTTCTGCTATTGGGGATTCGTCGGCGTCGGTGGCGACCCCGATGATCAGCGGGTCATCGACGCAGGCGCTGCCCTCGAGTTGTTGCATGCGTTCGCACTTTTTCACGACGACGTGATGGATGGCTCGTCGACGCGGCGCGGCGAGCCGACCGTGCACACGGTTCACAGCGAACGCCACGGCGGAAACTGGGCCGGTGAGGCGCGCCGCTACGGCGAGGGCGTCGCGATCCTGGTCGGCGACCTGACGTTCGTCTACTCCGATCAGCTGATGCGTGGCGCGTCCGCCGAAGCGTGGGACATCTGGAACGAGCTGCGGATCGAGCTCAACATCGGCCAGTACCTCGACATCGTCGGGTCGGCGCACCGCGAGCGTCGCTGGGAGAAGGCCGCCCAGATCTGCCGCTACAAGAGCGGGAAGTACACCATCGAACGCCCGCTCCATCTCGGCGCGCTGCTCGCGGCGCCGGGTCGCAGCGCCGAACTGCTCGAACCGTTGTCGGCGTACGGGCTGCCGCTCGGCGACGCGTTCCAGATGCGCGACGACGTCCTCGGCGTGTACGGCGACACCGCCATCACCGGTAAGCCCGTCGCCGACGACCTCCGCGAAGGCAAACCGACGCCGCTGATGGCACTTGCCTGCGCCGCGGCCGATCCAGCGCAAGCTGCAGTGCTCGACCGGGTCGGGGCCGTCGACATGTCCGATGCCGAGATCGCAGCCGCCCAGCAGGTCATCATCGAGACCGGTGCCCTCGATCAGCTCGAAGCCCACATCACCCGCCTCACCGACGAAGCGCTCGCGTCCCTGCCGACGATGCCGATCACCGCCGAGGCCAAGGACGAGCTCGCTCAACTCGCCCACTACGTCAGCTGGCGCCACATCTGACGAGCCGGCCGACCCGTTCGATTCACCGACCTGCCCTGCACGTTTGTGTCACCACAAAGACCAGAGTCTGGCCTTTGCCGTGACACAGATCCGGCGCGAGGGGCGAGTGTTCTGGGGCGATCACGTATGCACAAGGGCGGGCTCGCGGCACATCAGCCGCCAACCTCGGGTGCGAACGGATCAGCGGTCGTTCCGGGGAGGCCGGTGATGAGCTCGGCCGACGATGCCAGGCGGTGGTCGGGGCCAAGCGCGGCGTCGAGAAAGCGGAGCACGATCGTGGAGGTGTCCGTGGTGCCGACCTTGCCGATCGGACCCAGCAACGTCGACGCCACCGACGTGCCCAGCGCGGCCGTGATCCACGGTGCGTCGGTGAGGTCGAAGTGGGCTGCGTTCAGCAGACCGACCGCCACGGTGTGCGGGGCGTGCGTCATCATCGTGGCGAGCACCGGGTCGACGGGTAAGCCGTCGAGAGCGACCACGATCAGCGACGGGACCTTGGTGGGTGTCGTTGCCGCGGCGTGGTACAGGCTGCCATCGAGGTCGAACGCTGCCGCGACACGACGATCGCGCAGCGCCATCGCGAACGCGATGCTGCCGGCGTAGGAATGTCCACCGAGCGCAACGGCTTTCAGATCGAGCGGGCCCACAACGGCCGCCACGTCGGCTCGACCCAGGCGGTCGAGCATCCGGGTCGCGTCGGCATACCGCTGCTCGCGGTCACCGTCGGTGCTGTACGAATGCGTGATCTCCGTGGCGATGTCGGATTGCTGTTCGATGACGACGTATCCGTGGCTGGCCAGTTCCTCGGCAAGTGACGTCGACACGGCCACCACCGAGCGCCAGCCCGGCGTGAGGACCACAACCGGTCTGGGGACGTCGGTCGGGGCCGGGGCTGCGTCGAGAACCGCTGTCGTCCGGAGCTGATCGATCGGCGCGGCCGGTAGCCCGAAAATCTGCGCCACTGATGGGTCGATGTACGCACGATGCCCGCCGCCGGTGCCGGCGGCCGCTGGATAGAAGCCGACCGCCGCGAGCGACGGAATGTCGGCCACCCCGACGGGGAACGCGCCATCGGGCGCTGGGAGCGAAAGCGACGTCGACATCGACTCGACGGTGGTCGGCCCGACGCTGGTCGGCCCGACGCTGGTCGGCTCGATATTCGGGGGCGTGGTCGGCCCGACAGTCGCGGGCGTGGTCGAGTCGACAATCGGGGTCGTGGTCGGCCCGACGGTCGCTGGCGTCGTCGGAACGGCACTCGTCGCGGCCGAGGACGAGGCCGAGGCCCCGGTCGAAGCCGAAGCCGAAGCCACAGTGGCGGCAAGGGAGGGCCCAGGCGTCGCAACAGCAGCGATGGTCGGGCCGGTGCCATTGGTCGACCCGTTGCCGGCACACGCCGCGCACGCAACGCCCACCACGGCCGAGATCAACACCACGGCGAGTCGGGTCACGCGGCGTGCCACGAGATCGCCCAATGTTCGCCGGGCGTCGCCGTACCGAGCGAAGCAATCGTCGCCCGGTCGGTCATGGTCACACGACGGTCTCGTACAGCGCGAGCGCATCGCGCACGGACGACTGCACGACGCCCATCTCCTCGGCGACGGCGGCGAGCCACGGTGGGCGAACGACAGCGCCGACGGTCAACGGCTCGTCGAGGCCCGAGCGCTCGACAGCCATACGCGCGAACAGCGACGCATAGTCGGGTGGCCGGAGATCGCGGGACAGCTCGTACAACGCATACGGATCGGGCGCGATCGGGGCCGGAGCGAGCGCCAGGACGCTGGTCGAGGTCGGCACGGACGGCCCACCGCGCAAACCGGGACCATCGGCGAGAATCGCGCCGCGAACCGCGGATGCGCGTGCTCCGGCAAGCTGCAGGGCGACGTACGCGCCGAGGCCTCGTCCGAGAACCGTCACCGAACCGAGCGCCTCCAGCGCCATGTCGGCATCGGCAAGCATCATCTCCGCGCTGTAGCCGCCGCCGCGAGGCACGGTTGACAGGCCGTGGCCGGTGAAGTCCAGCGCAGCGATCGGCCCGCGCCACGAGGCGACGGCGGTGGGCACAGAGGCCGGCGCTCGCTCGCCGAGTCCGTGGAGCAACAGCAGTGGACGGCCTTCGCCCGCACGAACGTGGTGCAGCGCAAGCGACACCTTGCCGTGACGAAGCGTCGTGACCGTCCCGGCCGCCGATGTCACGACGGATCTCCGACGAATTCGAACACCATCGACGCGATCAGTTCCGGCTTCTCGATGTGGACGAAGTGTCCGACATCGGGCAGGGACACGCACTGCGCGGTCTCGGTCAGGTACGGCTGGACGTGACGCAGCTTGGTCCCGAAGCCCATCTCCTCCGGTTCCTCGCCGAGGATCCCGAGAAACGGCATGCCGAGACCGGGGATCAGGCTGGCTGTCCATTCCGGCCGCCACGGGCCGAATCCACCGAGACGCATCGACGGGTCGATCTTCCAGCGCCAGCCATCCGCGTCGTGACGTCCGCCGACGGTGACGAGGTGTCGCAGCCATTCCGATGAGAGTCGCGGGTTCATCCGCCGTCGCCGTTCGGCCAGCCGCTCGAGCGTGTCCGGCCGCCTCGACTTCCCGGCAACGGTTCGGCGCAGGTCGAGCCATGATTCGAGATCGGTGGCCAGCATCCGGCTGCGCTCGTGATCGGACACGTCCGGCAGCCGCCGCCTGTTCGGAATTCCGTCGAGGTTGATCAGATGGCTGAACCGATAGGGCTGGGCGTCGGCGAGCTGGATCATCATCACGCCGCCCTTGGAGTGGCCGATCACCGGCGCCGGCTCGCGCGTCACGGAGTCCATCACCGCCATCGCATCGCGCAGATCACCCTCCCACGAGTACAGCTCGGCATGGTCGCTGTCGCCATGACCGCGGTGGTCCCAGCTGACGACACGCCAACCAGCGGCGGCGATGATCGGTGCGAACACGTCGTACGTTCGGGCGAAATCGAAGCCCCCATGGGCCATGAAAAGCGGTGGATCCGTGGCGCTTCCCCACTCGTGCACGGCGATGTTCAGATGCCCGGCCGCGACCGTGTATTCGCGATCTGGGGCCTTGGCGCCGGCGTAGTCGCCGAGCGCGAGATCTGGATCGGTCGGAGGCACCACGCGAATGAATCTATGCGTAGCATGCAACGAATGAAGTACTACGCACGGATCAGCTGCATGCTCGTCCTCGCTGCGGGCGGAATCATCACGGCGTGCGGCAGCGACGGCAAGAGCGCGAAAGACACGTTGCCGCCGATCGTGACGACCACGACCACGACCACGACCGTGGCGCCCACGACCACGATCCCGTCCTCGTACGTGATCCAGCCGGGCGACACGTTGCAGAAGATCGCCCAGATGTTCGGCATCTCGAGATCGTTTCTCGCCGCGTACAACGGCATCACCAACCCGAACAAGATCGACGCCGGCGAGACGTTGAAGATCCCCCAGCCGGGCGAGACGACGATTCCTCAGACCACCCTGCCGCCAACGACGATCGCCTGATCCCTACACTCGTTGTCATGTCGACGTTCTGGCCAACGCAGGAACACTGGTCGGTGAAGATCCCTCTGGACACACCGCACCCGCGCCTTCCCATCCTCGCCGAGACGGGCTTCGTGCTCCTCTCCGACGCGGACTTCACCGTGCCCGCAACCGAATACGAGTCGCTCGAATACATGGACTGGAAGAGCGGCGGCGACACCAACTTCGCGCCGCTCGCCTCAGCCGACGGCGAGCTCGACTGCCGCGGTTTCTGGGACAAGGGCAAGACCGACAAAGACGCGCTGTGGACGTCGAACGCGGCAATCGCGCCGACGATGAAGCGCTACGTCGACGGTGTGGGTGCGAACTTCGGTCGGGTCCGCGTCATCAAGCTGGAGCCGCAGGATCGTGAGCAGGCCATCCGCAGCTTGCACCGCGATGACAACAACCGGTTCAACCCCGACGACGAGGGCTGGGTGGTGCGGTCGTGGGTCGAGCTCACCGACAACCCCGACAGCTACATGCTCCTGATGGACAACGGAGTCGACGGTCTCCCCGACCCGTCCACCGAGAAGCGTGTGCCGCTGCACCTCGGCTCGCGCTACCTGGTCGACACCCAGCGCCTGTGGCACGTCGTCGTGCACAACGGAGACGCGCCGCGGTACGCGTTGATCACCAGCTTCGAGTCAGGCCCGACCCTCGAGAAGTGGGCGACGGCCGAAAGTCGCGTCCCCGCATAGCGGCATCGATGGCAACGGGGGAAGCACACACGAATCGCCCACCGTCGGTCGATTCGCTCGCCCGTTCGCTGACGGCGAGCGGGCTCCCCCATGCCGTATGTGTCGACATCGCCCGCGAGGCCATCGCAGCCGGCGATCCGTCATCGGCTGCAGCGCGGGCCGAGGCGTTCAGACGCACCCTGTTGATGCCGGTCGTGAACGCGACCGGAGTGTTGTTGCACACGAACCTCGGCCGGTCCCCCATTGCCGTCGAACAGACGGCGCGACCCGTGAACATCGAGTTCGACCTCGTCACCGGCGAACGTGGTTCGCGGCAGGTAGCGGTCGGCGGGTTGCTGGCCAAGCTGTGTGGCGCGGAAGCGGCCATGGTCGTCAACAACAACGCGGCCGCGGTGATGTTGGTGCTCGCCGCACTGGCCTTCGACCGGGGTGTCGCGGTCAGCCGGGGCGAGAGCGTCGAGATCGGCGGAGCGTTCCGTGTGCCCGAAGTGATGGAGCAGTCGGGCGCGACGCTGGTCGACGTCGGCACCACCAACCGCACCCGTCTCAGCGACTACGCCAAGGTCATCGACCGGGCCGACCCCGTCATCGCGCTGACGATGAAAGTGCATCCGTCGAACTTCCGCGTCGACGGATTCGTCGAGTCGACATCGGTTGCCGAACTGGCCGGGCTGAGCGTTCCGGTCGTCGCGGACATCGGCAGCGGACTGATCGATGCCGGCTGCCCGTGGCTCGGCGGCCCACCGCCGGCATGGCTGGCCGACGAGCCCGCGGCGCGACAAACGCTCGAAGCCGGCGCGGCGCTGGTCACCTTCAGCGGCGACAAGCTGCTCGGCGGTCCACAGGCGGGCATCATCGCCGGCCGCGCCGATCTCGTCGCGCAATGCGCGCGACACCCGCTCGCTCGCGCCCTGCGCCCAGGTGGTCTCGTGCTCGGTGCGTTGCAAGCCACCACGCTGGCGTATCTCGACCGCACCGCGACGACCACGATCCCGTTCTGGCGGATGGTGGCACGCACAGCGGCAGAGCTCGAACATCGTGCGGAAGCGATCTGCACCGAGTCGCGCATCGGCACGCCGGTCGAGATGATCGCGCTGCCCGGCGCCGGGTCTGCCCCTGGTGTCACGATGCCGTCGTTCGGCATCGTGCTGCGCGGTGATCATCTGGCGGCGCTGCGTTCGGGCCCGACCCCGGTCATCGGCCGGGTCCGCGACGGATTCACCTCGCTCGACCTCCGCGGCGTCGAACCGGACGACGACTCGATCATCGCCGACGCGCTCCGCCGGTTGGGCTGAGCAGTGCGCGTCGTCGCGACGGCGGGTCACGTCGACCACGGCAAGAGCTCGCTCGTCCTCGCGCTCACGGGAACTGATCCCGATCGGTTCGAGGAGGAGAAGCGCCGCGGCCTCACCATCGATCTCGGCTTCGCTCACGCGGTCCTTCCCTCGGGCGAAGGCATCAGCTTCATCGACGTTCCCGGTCATGTTCGCTTCCTGCGCAACATGCTCGCGGGTGTCGGCGGCATCGACGCCTGCGTGTTCATCGTCGCCGCAACCGAAGGGTGGAAGCCGCAGAGCGAGGAGCACCTCCGCATCCTCGAACTGCTCGGCGTGCGCCACGGCGTCATCGCGTTGACCAAGGTCGACCTGGTCGATGACGAGTGGCGCGACATCGCCACGCTCGAGGTCCTCGATCACGTGGCCGGCACGTTCCTGGCTGACGCCCCCGTGGTGCCGGTCGCTGCGCCGGTGGGGCTCGGTTTGGACGAGCTGCGGCTCGCGCTCGATGAGCTCATCGCCATGACGCCGCAGGCGGCGGATCGCGATCGACCGAGGCTGTGGGTCGACCGGGTCTTCGCCGCCAAGGGCAGCGGCACGGTCGTGACAGGAACGTTGACGGGCGGCTCGCTGCGGGTCGACGATCGCGTCCGAGTCGGCCCACGCCTGTTCGAGGCGCGGGTGCGGGCGATCCAGAGCCTCGGTGCGAGCGTGACCGAGATCGGTGCCGGCAACCGCGTCGCGCTCAACCTTTCCGGTGTCGAACACGGCGACGTCGAACGTGGTCACGCGGTCGTTCGCGATGGGCAGTGGCGGCCAGCAGCGAGTTTCGACGCGTCGTTGAGTGTCCTGGCCGGCCTCGATCACGACGTGTCCCGGCGTGGCGCGTTCATGGCGTACATCGGGTCAGGCGAGTTCCCGGTCAAGGTCCGGGTGCTGGGCACGGAGGCGATCGCTCCGGGAACTGACGGGTTGGTTCGCCTCCACCTGGCCGAAGCCCTCCCGCTGCTGCCCGGTGACCGTTTCATCCTGCGCGAGTCGGGCCGCAGCGAGACCGTCGGCGGTGGCGAAGTGCTCGACATCGCACCGGTGCTCGCCGCATCGAAGGCTCGACCCGACCGGGACATCGAGCGCGTCGTCCGCGAGCGCGGCTGGGTGACCACCGACGAGCTGGAACTGTTGACGGGCGTGCGCGTCGATCCGACGGTCGGGCGATGGGTGGTGCAACCGGAGACCGTCGACGCGCTGCGCATCGCGGTCCGCGATCGAATCGGCGCGGTTGGAGCACTCGGTCTCGACATCGCCGGGCTCGACGAACACGAACGTGCGGTCCTGGGGATGATCGACGACGTTGTGATCGACAGTGGTCGGGTGCGCATCGCCGAAGCCAAGGACCCACTCGCCGATCATCCTTTCGTCGCGATGCTGCTGGCTGCGGGTTTCACACCGCCCGACGCGACGGGGGTCGACCGGGCCGAGCTGCGCCAGCTGGTGCGGCGCGGCGCAATCGTCGAACGCGACGCTGTCTACTTCCACCCCGATGCGATCGACGCCGCGGCCAGGACTGCCGCGGCGCTGCTCGTCGAGTTCCCCGACGGCTTCACGGTGGCTCAGTTCCGCGATGCGACTGGTTCGACCCGCAAGCACGCGATGCCACTGGTGGCAGAATTGGACGCCCGTGGTGTGACCCGCCGCAGAGACGATCTACGTATCGGTGGGCCCCGTCTGCCCGCTGTCGGCTGACTTGCCGAGCAGCGAGGCGACGCGACGAATCGCCCGCTGCTTCTTGCCGGCGGTGGTCGCCTTCGTCTGCTGCTGACGTTCCATGTCGCGCGCCAGCTTGGCAACGCGCACATCGGTGGTGATCACCTCGCCGAACTGCTCGGGATCGGCGAGCAGCCACGAGTGCGAGCCGTCGACCACGGTGCCCTCGACGCCCGCTGCAACGCACAGCGCCTCGAATGACTCACGCGGGATGATGCCGTCGCGCGATGCCCACAGGATCGTGATCGGCATGCCGGACTTGCGCAGATCTTCGACCTCGCTGCGCAGATCGGCCCGGCGAGCGAGGTTGGCGACCTTGGCGATGGCCCGCGGATTGCGCAACAGATTGGGCAGGAAGTCCTCGACCATGACCGGCAGGACACGAGTGGCCTGACGAAACGGCCACACGTCGCTGGGGAAATGCAGGCCCCAGTCCCACAGGGGACGCTCGGCGATCGATCGGACGACCTCGCCACGACGCCACGCCGAACCACCGATGGAGTTGACCAGCACCATCGACCGGACCCGCTTGGGATGATCGTGAGCGAGCCGGATCGCGACGCCGCCGCCGAAGCTGTGCCCGACCACGACTGCCGGCTCGTCGATCTCCAGCGCTTCGAGCAGATCGGCGACCCATCGCCCGTAACCGGCGATCGAGAACTCTTCCTTGGGCAGATCGTGCGTGCCGCCGAACCCGGGCAACGCCGGCGCGATGACGCGACACCCTTGAGACGCCATCGAGGCGATCACGTCGCGATAGGTGTGATCGGCCAGCGCCCAGCCGTGGAGCATGACGACGGGAAGGCCGGCGCCCGCCGCGCTGTACGCGGCAGGGCGCCCCTGGACCAGGGTCCGCTTCTGGACCACGACCTGGCGCGTGCCCGGTTGTGGTTCGTCGGCGATCTCCAAACGAACGTCAGGACTGTCGGTCGGCGAGTTCGCGACGCTCAAGCTCATTCAGGCCACCCCAGATGCCGTGGGGCTCGGCCGTGCGCAGGGCGTGGCCGAGGCAGGCAGGCTTGACAGAACAGAGCGCACAGATCGACTTTGCCAGACGTTCGCGGACAACGCGCAATTCCTTGCGCTCGAAATGTGAGGGTGGATAGAACGACGACGCACCGTCTCCGCGGCAGGCCGCATTTTGCTGCCATTGCAGATCATCGAATTCGTCCTCTTGCCGTGCAGCCATCCACGCTTCCTCTACCGTCGGCCCCTCGTCCAGGCACCTTACAAAACCGAGGCTCTGCGCACAATCGGAGAGACCGTGCGAACTGTTTCGATCGCGAGTCGTGCCTGCCACACTGCTGTGATGCCCGAAGAATCGACCACGCCCGCCTCGAACGACGACCAGGCGAACTACTGGACAGCGGTCGGAGGGCCACAGTGGGTGGCTGAACAGCGCCAGTTCGACAGCATGTTGGCACCGTTCGGGGCCGAGGCCATACGGATTCTGGATCCACGGCCCGGTGAACGGATCATCGACAGCGGCTGCGGCACGGGCACGATGACGAGATCACTGGCCGATGCCGTCGGCCCAACCGGCGAGGTCATCGGGGTCGACATCTCGCCGACCATGATCGATGCGGCCGGCCGGCGATTCGCCGACGTCGCTCACCTGTCGTTCTCCGTCGGGGACGCTCAGACCGATGCCCTCGATGCGAGCGGCGTGGGGTTCGACGCCGTCTTCTCGCGATTCGGGGTGATGTTCTTCGCCGATCCCGTTGCGGCATTCGCGAACATCGTTCGCGCGGTGCGCCCGGGCGGGCGACTGGCGTTCGTGTGCTGGCGCGCCGAGAGCCTCAATGATTGGGTCGCCGTACCGGCCAGGGTCATGCGCAGCTTCACGCCTGAGCCGTTGGCACTCGCTGGCAATGTGCCCGGCCCGTTCGCCTTCCAGGACGGCGAGCGCGTGCACGCGATCCTCGACCTCACCGGCTGGACGAACATCCACATCGAAGGGTTCACCGCCGACACGATGCTGGGCTCGGGCGACAGCCTCGATTCAGCGGTCGCCCATGCGATGGGCAACCGCGTGGGTGTGGCCCTCCGCGCCCAGGTCGACGACGCCACGTTCGCCGCAGCCACCGACGCGGTGCGCGCCGCTCTGAGCGAACACCTCGTCGGCAACTCGGTGATCGTCCCCGGCAACGTCTGGGTCGTCACCGCCGACCGCCCGGCAGGTTGACCGGCCTGATCGCCCCGGAGGTTTGCGACGTCGGCCGGCGCTCCGGTCGCTGCGCTGCCGCCGATCGCTGCGCTGCCGCCGTTCGGTCCGCTGCTGCCGTTCGGTCCGCTGCTGGCGTTCGGTCCGCTGCCGCCGTTCGGTCCGCTGCTGGCGTTCGCTGCGCTGCCGCCGTTCGGTCCGCTGGGTCCGCCGCTCGGGAGGTCCGTTGGGCCGCCCGTTGCGACACATATCGCCCATTTGGGCGAGATCTGTCGCAACGCCTTGTGTCTTCGAGGTCGTCGCGCCACGCGCGACCACCCCTGACATCCGTCGGAGACCATCCCGATCTGATTGCTTCTCCACGCCGGAATTGACAGCCTTCGGCGGATTTTGGCGAGAGCAATTCGTGACGTACGCGTTGTTCCTCACCAGAACTGAAACTGCCCGGGCCGAGTTCAACTTTCGGTGACAAACAATCGACACGTACGCGTTGTTGCTCACCAAGACCGCCACGGGAGGCAGCAGCACATCACCCCACCCAAGCCGTGAGCCTCGTCGACTACTGAAGTCGACGAGGCTCGAAGCTGGGGGATTCGTGTTGGCTCAGGAGTAGAAGCCGGCGTACCAGTAGGTGGTAATCACGCCGTTCTGGACCTTGATCGAGTTGAGGTTGATCGCACTCGTCGGCGTGAACGGATCGTGCTTGGTCAGCGTCGATCCGTCGTAGTAGTAGTCACCGACGGTCTCCATCAACAGCGTCGGGGCGACGCCGGTCTTGAAGGTCAGGGCCAGACCGGCACCGAGCAGATTGTCGCACGTCGATCCATCTCCGGAGAAGCCGTTGGCCGGCGTCGCCGTGAGGGTGTTGACGATGGTGGTCGGGTCGATGCCCTGTTGCACGGCCGGCAGGATCGCCGCCGCATACGACGAGTTGAACGCGCCGAACCACGCCGCCAGATCCGACCCGTTGCCCATCTTCTTCCCGGTGCCGCCGCATTCCCATCCCCACACGCCGGCACCGGTCGAGCCGTCGAGCTTCAATGTCATCTGCAACGAGCGTGAAGAGTCGACGCCCAGTTCGTTCGGGGCGTACGGATCGCCGTAGCTGATGCAGCCGTCCTCCGGCAACGACGTGCAGAGATCGAGGCGGTTGATCGTGATGTCGAGGCTGTTCGGCTTGTCGGGTGTCCACGGATTGGTGACGGTGGCGACGTAGATGCCGTCGGGCAACGGCTGGCTCGCATCAGCGGGCAACGCCGGCGACGGAGCCCCAATCCAGTTCGACTCGTCGGACGGGCCGAACAGTGCCGGGTCGAAGTCGCCGGTCGCCTGCCATCCGGCGGCAACTGCGGGGGCAGTCGTCGGCGGAACCGTTGACGGGGCTTCCGTCGTTGTCGTCGGAGCCTCGGTCGTGGTTGGCGCTTCCGTGGTCGTGGGCGGCTCGGTCGTCGTGGTCGCGGCTTCGGTCGTGGTCGAAGCGGGGCTGGTCGTCGTCACGGCTGCGACCGTCGATGGCACGGTGACCGGCTGGCTAGCCAGCTTCGTGCTGCTGCCGCACGCGCCGAGCAGCACCACCCCGAGCGAGGCGACGAGCCCGACACGACGGACGCTCTTGGTGACAACGGCTGCGAACATGATGATCCTCTCCGGGCGAACCCGATCTCTTGGTTACGGTCCAAGAGCGCCGAGATCGTCCGGCCTCGCAGTTTTCTGCGAAGAGTTTCGCAGCGGTGCGTCGATCAGGGTGCGGCACCAACCGACGGTGCGGCAGTGGTGAGGATCGCCGTCGTCGTCACCACCACCGTGTCCGCAGTTGCGAGCATGCTCTGGGGCTGCGCGTGTTCCACCGTGGCCACGACGGCACCGGCGACATCGAGCCATTCCACCTTCGCGACCCCACCCGCGACCGACGACGAGAACACGCGACTCTCGAAGTTGGCGAATGGAGATGTCGGCACGGTCGCGACTCCGCCCTGATCCGTCGTGATCCGAACGGCCGTCACGCCGCTCGGTGTCGAGCCGACGACGAGGTCGCCCGGCGTGACGTTCGACGTCACGTTCGGCGTGACGAAGGTCCGGTCGCCGATGCCTTGCCCGCAGCCGTCGATGTGGCCGAAGCCGAAGCATTCGAGTCCGCCGGCCCGCCCCAGCAGCGCGCCGTCAGCGTCGTTGTCATTCGCGTCCCACGGCAGCCCGATGCCCGAGACGACGACTCGGCTCGCGATCTTTGCCGGGCCGGGCACGGAGCGGATCCCCTCGGCGATCGTCATCAGCTGATCCGCTTGCGTCGGCGGCACGACGACCCACGCAAGGACGCCCGGTCGTTCCTGCCAGACCACGGCCGGGCTCGTCTCATAGGAGAACCGGATCGCGGCGTGACCGCGAACGATCGTCGCTGTCTGCACGCCGCCCCCCTTCGTGGGACCCCATTCGGCGGCGTAGTGCTCGATGGTGACGTCGGCGAAGGTCGTCCCGATCTCGATTCGCCCCCCGGTCGAGTCGAACACGGTGTTGGCCGAAGCGCTGTTGTCGACCGCGTAGTTCACCAGGCTCACGCCGGTCTGGCCCTCGATCTTGGCGCACGCGGTGAAGTCCGTAGTCAGTTCGGCGCAGCGCGTCGTCTGATCGAAGGACTTCTCGTCGAACTGCGGCGTGCCGAGCGACTCCGGACCCACGTAGTAGTCGGACGCTCCAGGCACCACCGGCAACGTGTCGAAGCCGTGACATCCGTAGTCGTCACAGGGCAACGACACGGAAGGCGGCACCGTCAACGACGAGGGAGACGACAACGGTGGCGCCGCGGGCGAGGCCGCGTGGCGGCTGGACGCAACAGCGAATGCAACGCCCGCTGACGCGATGACGACGGCCGCTGCGGCCACCGAGGCGATGCGAGTCCTGCGAGCAATACGGTGAGTGGTGAGCGATACCACCGACCCGCTCGCCTGCCCATATGTCGGAGCGATGCCGACATCGACCTCGTCGTCGAGGAGGTGGGGGATGACAGCGGCACACGCGACGCGGAGTCGGTCTTCGAGTTCTTCGATGGTTCCGGTGCTCATGACTGGAGTTCCTCTCTGAGATGCTTGAGGGCGCGGTGCAGGGTGGACTTGACGGTGCCGTTGGGCCAGCCGAGCGTCGCCGCGATGTCGGCTTCGCTCATGTCCTGCCAGTAGCGGAGGACGACGACGGCGCGTTCTCGAGGCGGCAGCCGCGCCACCGACGCCCACGTCTCGTCGATCTCCGGATCGATCGTCACCGCGGCAACAGGGATCACGTAGCGAGCCGCCGTTCGGCGTCGACGAAGCACGCTGATCGAGCGATGGACGACAGCGCGTTGCAGATAGCCCACCGGTTTGTCGATCGAGTCGATTCGTTGCTGCAGCCCGACGAACGCGTCTTGCACGACTTCTTCGGCCAGGGCTCGATCGAGCGTGATCGCTGCCGCCAAGTTCGACAGGCGACGGCGGTGGGCGCGATACAACACGTCGACCGCTGGTTCCGTCTCAGTCCGGGGTGCGGAAAGCAACGGATCACCGATGCCCGTCACCGCAACAACCGAATCTGCATCCACAACCTCACCTGACGCCGCAGCGACCAGTTTGGTTCTCATGGGATCGCGAAAGAAGCAGGCTGACTGTCGATCACCACGCGGCGATCAGCTCGTCCGGGCCGAGCGCGACGGCAACGCCGGCATCCTTCGCAGTCCCGCTGCGCGAGATCGCTACAAGCGGTGTCGTGTGGTCAGCGCCTGGAACGGCATCGGCAACGCGGATGAGTTCGTTGATATCAGCACGGTCGAGTATTTGTCGTTCCAGCCACTTGATCGTGCCGAGGTATGAGATTCGTTTCGCGACTGGACCGCTGTCGGCGCCGACGACATCGATCTCAGGGACGTTCGTCCTCGTCCAGAATCCGCCGACGACATCCGCGGCGAGAAGCCCGGCGATCGGCGACAGCCGCATCAGCGCCTCGCGGATCACGGGCTCGATGGCTCGTCCCCGCCACGTGGTCCAGTTCTGCTCGATGCGGGCAAGGACTCGGTCGCCCCGGCCACGCTCGATCTCGGCCAGGTTCGGTCCGATGAATTGCAGCCAGAATCGCAGGTACGGATCGGCCACCCGATAGCGCGCCTCCTTGCTGGCCTTGGTGGACAGCGGAGTCTCCTTCGCAATGATTCGCTTCGCGTCGAGTGCGGCGAGCGAGCGATGCAGCGACATCGCCTGCATCCCACCTGATGCACGGGCGATGTTCGAGAACGTCGTCTCACCGGCGCCGATCTCGCCAAGGACTGCTCGAGCCTGCGCCTCCGTCGGGAACTCGGCGGCGAGGACGCGCTCGGCGCTGACGATGAGCGCAGACGTCGGTTCGCTCAACGCGTCGCTGAGGTGTTCCCACATCGTGTGGCCGGCGGACCATTCATCGCAGTTGAGGGGTAGTCCGCCCGTGATCAGGTAAGCATCAAATGCATCCGCTGCGCTGGGCGATCGCACGATGTCAGCGGTCTCTCGCGGCGACAGCGGCGGCACCACCAACTCCGAGCCGCGCTGGAAGAACGCTCGGCCATGTGTGTTCAGCGATTCCATCGTTGCCAGGTCCGACCCCACGATGATGAGCAGGACGGGCACGTTCGACAGCACGCGATCCCATTGCTTCTGAAACGTCGCCTCCAGAGATCGATCATCATCGACCATGTACGGGAACTCATCGAACACGACGATGCACGGTGACGTGTCACCGATCGCAGTGGCCAAGAGGCGGAGAGCTGCGTCCCACGTCTGCGGGATGACGCCGGCGAAGACGTCTCGGCCCGGCAGATCCGACGTGCGTACTTCCTCGGCAAAGTGGGACAGTTCCTGGCCGCCTTGCTGCGAGGCCGTGAAGTACACATACGGCAAGCGGGCGTGACAACAGAACTCTTCGATGAGACGAGACTTGCCGACACGACGTCGACCGCGGACGAGCAGACATCGGCCCGGCTTCGCCTGTCCGGCATCGGAACGCACCCGCTTCAGTTCTTTCGTCAACGACGCCAGTTCACGTTTCCGTCCGATGAACTCAGCCACGTCGGTCCTCCCCAATCATCATCGATGATACTATCACTACAGATAGTATCATCGATGATAGTATTAGCTACTCGGCGGAGGCGGTGTCCTTGGTGACGATCGTTGCATCAGCAACCACGGCGTCGTCGTCGCTGCCCTTCTTGCGCATCTCGCGGTAGTCCTTGGCGCCGCCCTCTTCGGGCTCGACCTCCAGCGTCACACCGTCGATCGCGACCACTCGCAGGGACTCGCCCGGCTTGATCGGCGTGGCCCGGTTGGTGCGAGCTCGCCATCGTCCGCCGCCGACCTGGGCCGTGCCCTCGGGGTTGATCTCGACCAATGCGGTGCCCATCTCACCGATCATCCATTCGCGCCCCACCGTCGGCGTTGCGAACCGGGTGCGGACCATCGACGGCATGCCGACGATGAACGTCAGCAAGATGCCGCCGATGCCGGCGATGAGCGTGATCCATGACGGGCGCAGATCGGCGCCGGGCAGATCGCGGAACAGGAACCACGACCCGACGATGAACGTGACGACACCGACGCCGGTCCAGAAACGCGGGATACCGACCTGCACGTCGATCGCAAATGCGAACATCGAAACGAGGACCAGTGCCACCGCCCAGCCCCGGGTTGGCAGCGATGCGAGTCCGTAGCACGACAGGACGATGCACGTCGCGCCGACCACGCCGGCCACACCGACGCCGGCGGTGAAGAACTCGAAGATCAACAGCGCGATGCCGATGATGAACAACAGGTAGGCAACGGCCGGACTGCTGACGGTGTGCAGCAGTTGGTTGACGAGGCTGAGCTTGATGAATCGCACGAGCGTCGAGTTGGTCTGCGTCGCACCGGTGTCGCTGTACGTCACGGTGACGGTGTGCAGCGTGACCGATCCGACCTTCAGCCCGTCCATGGCCAGCACCATGTTCTTGATCGACGGCACGCCTTCGTCAGTGGTGTCGAACTTGAGCGCGCCTGACGACCTCGCGTCTTGAAAGCCGAGCACCTGGGTCCGAATGCGATCGGTGGCACCCTTGAAGTCGAACGGCACCCCGGCGATGTCGAGTGACGGGCCGGTCTTGCCGATGTGCGATCCGGGCGCCATCGCGGTCACGTCTGCCGCGGTCAGCATCTGTGCGCCGAGCCCGAGCAGATCGGCTCCGGACGGTCCGACCCAGATGCCGATCGGCACCTTTGCGGCGTTGAGGCGCAGGATGAGTTCGCGCATGCGGTTGGGCGAGATCGTCGCGCCGTGAGAATTCACCTGCAGGATCAGGGCTTGCGATCCGTTGGCGACGGCATCGTCGATCGAGGTGGTGATCTTGTCGTACTCGATCTCGTCGATCAGGCCGCTGACCTGGACGACATCGACCGGGGCCAACTGCGGCTGATCAGCGAGCGGTGCCGCTGGCGGCCGCGGTGAAGCTTCGGTTGCGGTGCTGCTGGCATGGGCGGGAGGCGCGAGAAAGCCAACCCCGGCCGCGGCGGCCAACACGATCATCGCTAGTCTGCGCAAGGAGAGCCTCCGGAGGGCGTGTGGATTCATTGCAGTTCTTCGCCGCGTCCCGGCTGGTCATCGTGGCCGGGAAGGGCGGCGTCGGAAAGACAACGGTAACCGCTGTGCTGGCGCATGCGGCAGCCGACGCGGGACTTCGGGTCCTCGCCGTCGAACTCGAGGGCAAGCCAGTGCTCGCCGACCTCCTCGCCGGCAGCTCGGTCGAGGTCCTCACGATCACGGCCCCGGAAGCGCTCGCCGCCTACCTCGACGCGCATGGTCTGAAGCGGGTCTCGAAGCGCCTGGCCACCAGCGGCATCATCGACGTCGTGGCCACCGCAGCACCCGGCATCGACGACATCGTCGTGCTCGGCAAGCTGAAGCAGCTCGAGCAGCAACCGATCTACGACTTGATCGTGGTCGACGGTCCTGCCGCCGGTCACGCGATCACGTTCCTGCTGTCGGCGCGCGGCCTGCTCGACACCGTTCGTGGCGGGCCGATACGCACTCAGGCGCAGGACGTGCTCGACATGTTCAACGACCCGCAGCGGTGTCAGGTGTTGCTGGTGAGCCTGCCCGAGACGACGCCGATCAACGAGTTGATCGAGACCGCCTATCTCGTCGAGGAGAAGGTCGGCGTGCAGTTGGGGCCGGTGATCATCAACGGTGTCGATCTCGGCGAACCGATCACGGTCGGCAGCGACCGCAAGCCGATCAAACCGGCCGCCCGCGAGGCTGCGTTGGTCGCCGCAGCAGAGTTCCGCAACCATCGCCGCGACAACCAACGGGCCGAACTGGCCCGGCTGCGTACCGACCTTGCCCTTGCGCAGATGGTCCTGCCGCAACTACCCGTCGCTGGTATTGCCGCGTCCGATCTGCCGGCGCTCGCTGCTGCGCTGCTCGAACAGATCGCGATGCTCGATCCATGACGGTTCTCGACACGATCGTCGGCGAGGCCCAGATCATCGTCAGCTGCGGTTCTGGAGGCGTCGGCAAGACGACCTCAGCGGCCGCGATCGCGCTTCACGCGGCACGGATCGGCCGGCGTGTCGTGGTCGTCACCATCGACCCGGCGCGCCGCCTGGCGGACGCGTTCGGGTTGAGTGACGGGTTGACGAACGAGCCGACCCGGGTCGAGCTCGCGGCCGCTGATGCCAGCATCGCCGCTGCGGCTGACACGGCAACTGCCGGCGGCACCGCAGCTGCGGGCAGTACCGCAGCTTCGGGCGGCGAGCTGTGGGCGATGATGCTCGACCCGTCGACGACCTTCGACGAACTCGTCCGCCAGTACGCCGCAACGCCCGAACGCGCCGACCGCATCCTCGTCAACGCCTTCTACCGCAACGTCGCCGGCGCCCTTTCCGGCACGCAGGAGTACATGGCCGCTGAGAAGCTGTACCAACTGCATCGCGACCCACGGTTCGACCTGGTCGTGGTCGACACGCCGCCGACCCGCAACGCGCTGGACTTCCTCGATGCCCCGGCAACGCTCACACGTTTCATCAACCATCGCCTGTTCCGACTGATGATGCTGCCGGCGCGTGGCGGGATGAAGGTTCTCAACATCGCGGCGCAACCGGTGCTGCGCACGATCGGCAAGGTCGTCGGTGGCGACGTGCTGGCCGACGCGATCGCCTTCTTCCAGGCGTTCGAGGGGATGGAGACCGGCTTCCGCGATCGCGCTGACGCGGTGTCCGAACTGCTCCACTCACCAGCGACCAGCTACGTGCTCATCGCTTCTGCCCGCCGCGACACGGTGGAAGAGGCGCAGTACTTCGCCGCTCGGTTGACCGAGTCCAAGCTCGCGGTCGCCGCCGTCGTCGTGAACCGGCTCCAGCCATCATTCGGTGAATCGACCGCGGTCGACGCCTTTGCCGCGGCCGAAAAGGCCGACGCCGGCGGGCAAACCGAGCTGGCCGTCCTGTGGCGCAACCTCGGCGAACTGCGCGCACTCGCCGATGCGGAAGAAGCCGTGATCGCGCCCCTCGTGGCCTCGACCGGCGAGCACGCCATTCATCGCGTTCCGCTGCTCGGCAACGACGTCCACGACCTCGGCGGCCTGGGCGACATCGCCGGCCACCTGTTCGAGGCCTGAGATTCGCTCACGACGCAGTGGGTCGCTCGCTGCTCGTCCGACTACAGTCGAGCCGTGCACGTCCTGCTCGCAACCGATGCCCAGTGGGTGGTCGACGACATCGTCGCCGCGCTCAGCGACCCCGAGACCAGCTTCACCGTCTGCCGCAATGGCCGCGATGTCACCGGCGTGGTCAAGCAACGCACCCCCGACATCGCGATCCTCGACCTGCAGAGCGGGTCGATGGGTGGCATGGCGGTGACGATGAACCTGCGCCTCGACGAGAGCTCGGGCGCGGTCCCGCACATCCCGGTGCTGATGCTGCTCGATCGAACGGCCGACGCCTTCCTGGCCCAGCGCAGCGGCGCCGACGCCTGGCTGGTCAAGCCGCTCGATCCGCTCTCACTGCAGCGTGCAGTGAAGACGATCCTGGCCCCACGGCCGCCTGCCGCTGCGGTTTGGAACAGCGAAGAATCCGACGATTCCGAACCGAAAATCGCTGAGGAAGAAGCGGCCCCCGCCGTATAGCATCGTCACGCACCTACGGGGTGTAGCGCAGCTTGGTAGCGCGCCACGTTCGGGACGTGGAGGCCGGGAGTTCAAATCTCCCCACCCCGACCATTCATCCGCCGGCGCCTACGGGCGGTTCGGCGGGCGCCCGGGTCGACCCGACGGGTTGGAACGGGGGGTCGAGGCGCGGGGCCGGCCATTCGTGCGCGATGTCGGTGCCGGCGCCGCGCGCATCGCTCCGTTCGTCGAGGTCGGCGGGTGCGGGAGATCGACATCGACGCCGCGTTCGGATGCAACCCGTTGGGCGCGGGCGCGTCGGACGCGCAGGAGCGCGTACAGCGCGAGCACGATTCCGGCCAGCAACAACACGCTGGAGGAGCTACCCGATTTGGCGATGATGCCGAGCGTCACCGACGCAACCTAGCCGTGATCGCGCTCGAATCCTGATGCGCCATGCCACCCGATGCGGCCGGCGAACGTCTGCGATCAGGTTGGCGGTGTCTCGACGATGGCGATGTGATTGCCATCCGGGTCGCTGAGCATGAACAGCAGTGGGGCGCCCGGGGTCTGCATCGGCGGCATGTCGATCGCCACGCCCAGCGCCTGCAGACGACTGAACTCACCCATGACGTCGGAGGAATTGATGCCGATCGTTCCACCACCGGGCAGTTGGCCCATCGGCGGGTTCAGCGACAGGCGACCGTTCGAACCTGGGGGCGCGACTTCGAGCCAACGGTTCTCACCGTTCTCGCCGAAGCGAACATCGGCGCAGACCTCGAAGCCGAGCTTCTCGCAGTACCAGGCGGTCGCCGCGTCGACATCGGTGACGGTGAACATCGTGACGCCGATGTTGGTGAGTGTGGACTTCGTCGGAGTGTTGTCAGTCATGCACCAAACGACGCCGCCCGCAGCCGGAACTCATCGGCGATCTCCGAGAGATGTTCGTCAGATCGCCCGGAGATCGGATCGAACGAGCGACGTCAGATCGTTCAGCGGATCAGGTTCGCAGCACGCGCGTGACCGTTTTGGATTCGTTTCCACGGCGGTGTCACTTCATGGAAGCCAGCGGGTTACAGTTTCCATAGTTCGCGCTCGCCGGGTGTCACCTTGCTGCAGCGCTCGAGGGGAAGGAATCCGTTGGCAACGATCGAGGACGTGGCAGCCCGCGCTGGGGTCGGGATCGGCACCGTCTCGCGCGTCCTCAACGACAGCCCCCAGGTCCGTCCCGGCACCCGGGCCAAGGTCCTCGAAGCCATGCAGGCCCTGGACTACTACCCCTCGCGAGCTGCCAAGACATCGGGCCGCCGATCGCACCAATCGATCGCCGTCCTGGTGCCCTTCTTCGACCAGCCGGCCGCCTACCAACGGCTGCGCGGCATCGTCGGTCAGTTGCAGCCGCACGGGTTCGAGATCGTGCTCATGAACGTCGAATCGACGGCTCAGGCGCGCGATCGTCTCATGGAACTTCCACGGCGCCGCGACATCGACGGGTTGCTCATCATCTCGCTGCCGCTGCGCCCTGAGGAGGGCGAACGGCTGGCTGCCGCACGCTTCCCCACGGTGCTGGTCGACACCCAGCACCCGGCGCTGCCGAGCATCATCATCGACGACCGAGCCGGAGGCCGGATGGCCACCAACCATCTGCTCGATCTGCGACACGAGCGGGTCGCGTTCATCGGCGAGCCGCGCCAGAACCCGTTCGGCTTCTACTCCAGCGGGCACCGCGAGAACGGCTACCGGCAGGCGATGGAAGCAGCGGGTCTCGACATTCCCGCGGGCTACCTCAAGTTCGGGCCACACCTGCGCACGGCCGCCCGCTCGATGGCGATCGAACTGCTGGCCCTGTCCGAACCTCCGACGGCCATCGTCGCGGCCAGCGACGTGCAAGCGCTCGGGGTCCTCGAAGCAGCATCGGCCACCGGTCACTCGGTGCCCGACGACTTCTCGTTGATCGGCTACGACGACATCGAGTTCTCGTCGTACGTCGGGTTGACGACGATTCGCCAACCGCTGTTCCTGTCGGGTGTTCGCGGTGCCGAGGTGCTCGTCGGCGCGCTCGCTGCGGAAGGCTCGCGCCCGTTCACCGAGCAGCTCTCGATCGAACTCATCGCGCGCACGACAACGGGCCCGATGCTGGGCGAGCGCCAGCCGTTGGCCGCAGCACGACCCATGATTTCCACGGCGAGACCGGAGTAGCACACGTGACCGACACTCGATCAAACCCGACACCGTCGTCGGCACCCATCACGACACCGTGGTGGCACACCGCCGTCGTCTATCAGCTCTACGTGCGCAGCTTCGCGGACTCCAACGGTGACGGCGTGGGCGATCTCGAAGGCATCCGTTCGCGGCTCGATCACCTGCAGCAGCTGGGCATCGATGCCGTGTGGCTGACACCGTGCTTCCCGTCGCCACAGCGCGACCACGGCTACGACGTCGCCGACTACTTCTCGATCCAGCCCGAATACGGCACGGTGGAGATCATGGATCGGCTCGTCGCCGACGCTCGTGCGCGCGGCATCAAGATCATGATGGACGTCGTCCCGAACCACTGCAGTTCGGCCCACGCGTGGTTCCAGGCTGCGCTGGCCGCGGCGCCCGGCAGCCCCGAGCGAGATCGGTTCTACTTCCGCGACGGCACGGGCGACGACGGCAGCGAGCCGCCGAACAACTGGCGGGCGTGGTTCGGTGGGTCGGCATGGTCTCGAGTCGTCGAAGCCGACGGCTCACGCGGGCAGTGGTACCTCCATCTGTTCACGCCGTACCAACCCGACTTCAATTGGGACAACGACGACGTCGCCCAGCAGTTCGACGACATGCTCACGTTCTGGTTCGACCACGGTGTCGAGGGTTTCCGAGTCGACGCGGTCGCCGTCGTCGGCAAGAGCCCGGGACTGCCCGACATGCCGCCGGCGCCGCCCGGTGTTCGCGTCACCGACCTCGCGCTCTACAACCCGCACGTGCTCTTTCGCCCGGAAGGCCACCTGCCCTGGAAGCGGTGGCGTCGCCTCACCGATGCCTACACTGCGGCTCACCCCGATCGACCCGTGTTCTTCGTCGCCGAGGCGTACTCTCCCGGTCGCCCTGATCGCGTGCTCGAATACCTGCACGGCGATGAGTTCCACCAGGTCTTCTCGTTCGACCTCCTGCTCGCGCAGTGGACGCCTGAACAGTTCCACAAGGCGATCGCCGACTCGATCGACGAACTCGCACCACACGGCGTTCCCTTGGTGTGGACGTTGAACAATCACGACGCGCAGCGGTCCGTGACTCGCTACGGACGCGCCGACGCCACCGATCCCGCACGGTTCAGTGGCAACAACCTGATCAACTCCGATGCGGCCGTCGATGTCGCCGTCGGCACACGCCGTGCCCGCGCTGCAACCCTTGTGGTGCTGGGGCTTCCCGGTGCCGCATACCTGTACCAGGGCGAAGAACTTGGCCTGCCCGAATACCTCGACATGGCCCCCGAGGCGCGCCAGGATCCGATCTTCATCACCACCGACGGACGCGAACTGGGCCGCGACGGATGCCGCATCCCATTGCCGTGGCGCACGGCGGCCGACGGTTCGTTCGGGTTCTCGCCGGCCGGCACGACCGCTCCCCCGTGGCTCCCGCAGCCGAGCGATCTGGGCACGTGGTCAGCCGAGAGCGAAGAGACCGACCCCGACTCGGTGCTCGCGTTCTACCGCGCCGCGATCGCACGCCGCCGCGAAGTCTTCCCGACGGTCGGCGCCTTCGAATTCGTCGACACACCGAGGGGCATGGTCGGCTTCCGCCACGGCGATGTCACCGTGCTGCTGAACATGACCGACTCACCGCTGGCGACGCCGCCCACGGTGCATGGTCGTCTGGTGATCAGCTCGCAGGCCGGCCACGACGACGCAACCGTCGTGCCGCCCGACACCGCGGTCTGGCTCGCCTGAGTCAGCCGCGGATCGCCAGCGTCGATTCGAGGTCGAAGAAGTGCAGCCATTCGGTCGAGACGCCGAGCAGCGCTTGATCACCGATCTTCAACTGCGAGCGCGGGTCGAGACGGCCCACGAACAACGAGCCGGTTCCCTCGGACAGGTCGTCGACATCGGCGGGGCGCACTGACGGCGCGTCGACTCGAACGTGGATCACGATCTCGGAGCCGAGACCTTCGCGGAGTTCGACAACACCGGTGATCGTGCTGGTGTTGTCGCCACCGAGGGCGGCGTCGTGCACGTTCTCGGGCCGCACACCGACACCGACGCGCTTGCCGTCGTAGTTGCGCAGGGCTGGTGAACCGGTGATCACGCTGGCCGGCACATTGAGGCGCTGCGACCCGAACTCGACACTGCCCGAGTCGCCGCTGAGGTGGAACACGCCTTCGATCAGGTTCATCTGCGGCGAGCCGATGAAGGCCGCGACGAAGAGGTTGTCGGGGTTGTCGTACAGATTCTGCGGCGTGTCGACCTGCTGCAGGCTGCCGCGTGACAGCACCGCGACACGGTCGCCCATGGTCATCGCCTCGACCTGATCGTGGGTGACGTAGACGGTGGTGACCTTCAGCGAGCGCTGCAGCTTGGCGATCTCCGAACGCATCTGCACACGCAGCTTCGCGTCGAGGTTGGACAGCGGTTCGTCCATCAAGAATGCTGCCGGCTGGCGCACGATCGCGCGGCCCATCGCAACGCGCTGACGCTGGCCACCGGACAACTGGCCCGGCTTGCGATCGATGTACTCGTCGAGCTCGAGCAGCTTCGATGCGTCGTCGACACGCTTCTTGATCTCTTCCTTCGGCATCTTGCGCAGCTTCAGCGGGAACGCGATGTTGTCGCGCACGGTCAGGTGCGGGTAGAGCGCGTAGCTCTGGAACACCATCGCGATGTCACGGTCCTTCGACGGCACATCGTTGACGACCTTGTCGCCGATGCTCATCGTTCCGGCGCTGATGGTCTCGAGGCCGGCGATCATCCGCAGCGCCGTCGACTTGCCACAACCCGACGGTCCGACCAACACCAAGAACTCGCCGTCGGCGACGTCGAGCGAGAGATCATGCACGGCGTGGAAGCCGTTCTCGTAGAGCTTGTCGACCTTGTCGAGTGTGATCCGAGCCATTTTCCGCTTCCCCTTTCAACGCCGCGATCGTGCGTGACAGCCGAGATCCGTCTCGGACCGGCTGACCCCCACGAACGCAGTCCCCCCTGCACGTCGGCTCGCAATTGATGCTGCGAGTTCGGTGAATCCTGCCACATCCGTCACCAGATGTGGTACAACTTCCTTGGAATCTTCCATGAGGTTCCAGGGGCATTTCCAAAACAATGGCTCGAACTGCCGTTTTCGGCAGGCCCACGGGCATTTCCGAAGGGGGAAAACATGAAGCATCGCATGCGCGTTGCGGGTCTTTTGGCCGCAAGCGCTCTCATCGTCGTCGCGTGCGGCTCGGACAAGAAGTCCGGCAGCGCGTCGAGCACCACAGCGGCAGGAGCCACCACCACGGCTGCTGCCGGGGGTGCAACGACCACACCTGCTGCCGGCAGTTCAGCGGCGAAGACGCTCGGCGGTCACCCGTGCGACGGCTCGCTGAAGGGCAAGACCGTCACCATCACGTCCTCGATCCGCGATACCGAAGCACAGAAGCTCGCCACGGCGTGGAAGCCATTCGAGGACTGCACCGGCGTGACGATCAAGCACACCGGTTCGGCCACGTTCGAGGACGACATCAAGGCAGCCGTCCAGGGCGGCAACCCGTCCGACATCGCACTCGTTCCTCAGCCAGGTCTGCTCGGCACGCTCGTCAAGAGCGGCAAGGTCATCGCCCGCGACGACCTCGTCTCGTCGGTCACCTCGAACAACGGTGCCAGCTGGGTCGGTTACGGCACGGTCGACGGCAAGTTCTACGGTCCGCCGCTCGGCGCCAACCTGAAGAGCCTCGTCTGGTACAACCCGGCGCTGTTCAAGTCCAAGGGGTATGACATCCCGGCGACGTGGGACGACCTCTTGAAGCTGTCCGACAAGATCGTCGCCGACGGCGGCAAGCCGTGGTGCGCAGGCATCAACTCGGGCAACGCCACGGGTTGGCCGGCCACTGACTGGTTGGAAGAGATCGTGTTGAGCAACGACGGCCCGGCCGTCTACGACGATTGGATCTCGAACAAGGTCAAGTTCAACGATCCGAAGATCGCAGCCGACCTCGACCTCGCCGCGAAGATCTGGAAGAACGAGAAGTACGTCTTCGGTGGCGTGCAGTCGATCGCCACGACGGCGTTCGGTGATGCCAGCATCGCCAACGGCCTCATCGGTGGTCAGTGCTACATGTACCAGATGGCCAACTTCTTCTCGAACAACTTCCCGGCCGGCACGAAGTTGGGCCCCGACGGTCAGGTCTCGACCTTCCCGTTCCCGACGATCACCGCAGCCAACAAGGGTGCCGTCGAGGGTGGCGGCGAGTTCATCGCTGCCTTCCGTGATGCTCCTGAAGTCAAGGCTGTTCAGGACTACACCACCTCGGTCGACTTCGCGAACACTCGTGCAGCGCTCGGTGGTTGGTTCACGTCGAACAAGAACATCGATCTGGCCTCGTATGCCGATCCGTTCGAGAAGGGCCTCGCCCAGCAGCTCAAGGACGCGACGGTCTTCCGTTTCGATGCGTCCGACCTGATGCCCAGCGCTGTCGGTTCCGGCGCTGAGTGGAAGCAGCTGACCTCGTGGATCACCGGTCAGAGCACCAAGGACACCCTGGACAACATCCAGGCGGCATGGCCGTCGTCGTAATCATGGTGTGAAGTCCCGCCCCTGGGAGGGGAGCCCGGCTTGTCCGGGCTCCCCTGTTCAGGTGCCTAATGTGTTGGAGCAGTGCATCGTCGGGGCGATGCATGTTGGGGTTACAAGGGGGAGTGTCGGATGGGTGATCTCATCGCAACGTTTGGCTGGGCGATCGCAGGTATCGGAGTGTTCCTCCTGCTGCTGCTCGGCGTCTATTTCGTCACGGGTTTCCTGCCCGGACGGTTGAGGGAGGGTTCCCGCGTCGGAGTCTTTTTGGTTCCTGCGCTGCTCTTCCTGCTGATCGGTCTGTTGATCCCTGCGATCCGGACGATCTTCATCAGTCTCTACACGAACAAGGGTGACGCACTCGACGTCAACAAGTTCGTCGGCCTGTCGAACTACCGCAAGATCTTCGGCGACAAAGCCACCCGGATGGTCCTGCTCAACAACCTCTGGTGGGTCGTGCTCGGCACCGGTTTCAGCGTCGGCGTCGGCCTGGTGGTCGCCCGCATCGCCGACCAGATGAAGGGCGAGAAGGTGTGGAAGGCCCTCATCTTCCTGCCGACAGCGATCTCGATGGTCGGCGCCGGCATCATCTGGCGCTTCGTCTACAACAAGTCACCCGACCCGACGCACGAGTTCGGTCTGCTCAACGCCGCGCTCTCCAAGCTCGGCGGCTCACCGCGCAACTGGCTGCTGCAGCAGCAGAACTACATCCCTGGCGCACCGCACCTCAACACGATCTTCTTGATCATCGTGTTCATCTGGATCCAGGCCGGCTTCTGCACAACCGTGTTGTCGGCCGCGGTCAAGGGTGTACCGGATTCCCTGAAGGAAGCGGCCAGCCTCGACGGCGCCAACGACTTCCAGTCCTTCCGCAAGGTCACGATCCCGTACATCATGCCAACCATCGTTGCGGTCTCGACCACCACGGTCATCGCCGTGCTGAAGGTGTTCGACATCGTGCAGTCGATGACTGGCGGCAACTTCAACACCGACGTCTTGGCCAACGAGATGTACGACAAGACCTACCCCCAGAACCAGCCCGGCTACGGCGCGGCACTCGCCGTGATCATCTTCGTGGTCGTCATTCCGGTCGTCATCATCAACCTGCGCAGCCAGCGCCGAGCACGGGAGCTTGCATAGTCATGGCCGCAACCATCGTCACCGGATCGACACCACACGATCAACTGGGCAAGGACGCCCCGCTCGGCAAGAAGCTGGCGGCCTCGTTGTCCACCCGCGTCGGCCGAGCTGCCGTCGTGCTGGTCTGTCTGCTCTGGACCGTGCCCACGTTCGGCCTGCTGGTCTCGTCGTTCCGTCCTGCGAACGACATCAAGACAACGGGTTGGTGGAACTTCTTCACCCACCCGTCCGTCACGCTGCAGAACTATCGCGACGTCCTCAGCAGCAGTGGCGGCAATGCCGACAACTTCGGCAAGTACTTCCTCAACACGATCCGCATCACGCTGCCGGCCACCATCATCCCGATCGTGGTCGCTGCGCTCGCCGCATACGCGTTGTGCTGGATGACGTTCAAGGGCCGTGACTGGATCTTCGTTGGTGTCGTCGCGCTGATGGTCGTGCCGATCCAGATGGCGATGGTGCCGCTGCTCCGTCTGCTCAACCTGGGCGGCCACCTGACGATCGGTGGGCACACGTTCACGACCTTCCCCAACCTGGGGATCAACTCGTCGGTCGTGTCGGTGTGGATCGCTCACACCTGTTTTGCCTTACCGCTGGCGATCTTTCTCTTGAAGAACTTCATCCAGGCGCTGCCCGGCGATCTGATCGAGGCGGCCCGCATCGACGGCGCCAGCCACCTCACGATCTTCCTCAAGGTCGTGTTGCCGCTGGCCGTTCCCGCGCTGGCGTCACTGGCGATCTTCCAGTTCCTGTGGGTGTGGAACGACTTCCTCGTCGGCAAGGTCTTCGGACCGGCCGACCTCAAGCCGATGACATGGAAGCTCAACGACCTCGTCGGCTCGAAGGGTCAGGACTGGCAGCGACTCACCGCCGGCGCGTTCATCTCGATGATCGTGCCGCTCGGCGTGTTCTTCTCGCTCCAGCGCTTCTTCGTCCGCGGCCTCACCGCCGGCGCCGTCAAGGGCTGATTCGCTTCGCAGGCATACCGGATCCGCCCGGCCGAGCCGGGCGAACCCGATACCCCCTCCCCTTCGTGGC
This sequence comes from Acidimicrobiales bacterium, assembly GCA_038227995.1. Classification (GTDB taxonomy): domain Bacteria; phylum Actinomycetota; class Acidimicrobiia; order Acidimicrobiales; family Ilumatobacteraceae; genus WLMZ01. Next base: position 13,988 of record JBBRPP010000005.1, on the reverse strand, counting down.
CGGTCCCGTCCCGAATCTCCACGTGACGATTCAGGACCGGCTACCGAACGCACCCTTGCCTTCGTGGCCGGTCCCGTCCCGTATCTCCACGTGACGATTCAGAGACGGCGACCGAACGTGCCCTTGCCGCCATCCCGTATCTCCACGTGACGATTCAGAGACGGCGACCGAACGCGCAGAACGCGCCCGCGGGATCGTCGTGCGCGACCCGGGTCGCGCAACAGCCCACCGCGGGCGCGTTCTGCGCGCCTGACGTTTCGTCACGTGGAGATACGGGACGAGGTTTCAGACGGGATCACCCTCACCCTCGGGTTTCGTCACGTGGAGATGCGGGACGGCGGCGCAGAACGCTTCGTGGTCACCATCATCCCGGCCAGGACCGGTCTGGCAGCGTCTGAGAACTCTCCGCATCGGATGCCCCGAGCGACCGTCATTGGCTGTCAATCGCTGATGCGGTTGGCGAAGGCCGTCGCATCGGCGCGCAACGCTGACTCGAGCGCGAGCGCGACGACGCGCTGGGCCAGCGGGCCCAACCGATCGAGGACATCGCCGACCTCGCCGACCGACGCTGATGCGGCGTCGAGCGACGGCCAGAGGTGGGCCGCGAATGCAGCGGTGAAACGCGCGCTGATTGCTGCGGCATCGTCGCGCAACTGATCCCACTGTGTGAGGACCTCGCTGACCGGGATGCCCATCCGCACGATCTCGGCACCAACGTCGATGAATCGCTCGTCCACCGACACCGCACCGTCGGCAACGATCGAGATCAATCCCATCTGCGCTGCCCGCATCAGGTCGTCGGCCGTCAAGGCCACGCCGTCGAATCGGTCGGCCAGCTCGGCTGGTGACACGGTGATGCGCGACGGAGAACCCCAGGTTCGAACCCCGATCAGCTCGGGAAGGTCGACGCCGTGCTGGACACCGTCCAGCAGATCAGCAATTCCGGCGAGTGAGTGACCTCGTCGTTGCAGCGCCGAAATGAGTCCCAGCCGTTCCAGATGGGCGTCGCCGTAGAACGCGACCCGGCCGCGCTTGGTGGGTGGCTGCAGGAGGCCCTTTGCCTGATACATCCGGACTGTCGTGGTCATCGTGTCGGCAACTCGGGCGAGTTCGTCGACCGTGTATTCCGCAGGTGCGCGCGTGGAGTCCGTCATCACCCCTTGACACTAACCGTTAACTCTGTGAGTATTCATTCACATGATGATCGTTCGTAGAATTCGAGCAACTGGACGAACGGGGTCCCGTGGCTCCTTGCTTTCAGCCTGGTCGCTACCGTGCCGCTCGGACTCGTTCGCCTCGATCAGCGCGTGCGTTGGTGGCACATCAGTGCACTCGCACTGGCGACGCTGTCATTGAGCTTCAACCGCGGCGCATTGGCAGGCACGCTGGCATGCACATGGCTGGTGGCCGCTGCGGCGACGCTGATCTTGGGCCGCCGGTCGCCGCTGCCAGTTCTCGTCACACTCGTCTGGTTGCCGGCTGCAGCCGGATGGCTCGTCGCCGACCGATTCGGCTTCTCGCTGTTCGGCTTCGGAACCTCCACGGTCCAGCTCACCGCGGCGCACTTCCATCAGGCGGGGTTCGGCGTCAGTGCGCTGCTCCGTCTCGCCGGCGCCCGCCGCAGCCTCGCCATCCATCAGTTCGGCATGATCGCGGTGGCTGCGGGAATCAACTTCGGCAATCAGTTGCAACCCGTGGGCGCCGGACTGATCATCGTCGCTCTCGTTGGATACGCACTCGCCGCGCTTCGCAGCGCACGTGGACACTCGGGCTGGCGGCGCATCTGCCTCTCGGTCTCGGCGCTTTCGTGGACATATCCGATGCTGCTCGCGTTCTCGTGGGCGCTCGCACCGTTCGGCCACGCCATCGTGATTCGCACGCTGGACGCGATGGTGGCCCAACACGCATCGGTCAATGCAGTCGCCCTCGTCTTCGTCGGTCTGGTCGGTTTCACCCCCAATGCAACTCCACGTCTGTCCGCAAAGGATCGCCATGCTCTCGCTGCACACACCTGATCAGAACCACCTCCGAACGATGGTCGACGCCTGGCGCGGTCGGGCGTACTCGTACCCTGTTGGGCTGCTCCACCGGGATCCGCCCTCGCGACTGTGGTTCACCGATCGGCACAGCGCGGTCGTCGGCCACGGTCGAGACCAATTCGAATTCGCCCGTCAGGGGCTCGTCGCATGGGCGCAGTTCCAGCAGGAATGGGCCCGGCCCGCGCTGCCGCCCGCCACCATCGAGGTCGGGTCGACCGTCGGCTACACCGCACAGGTCCTGGGTGTCTGGTGGAGCTATTGCTGCCGAATCATCGCCACCATCGACGAGGTCACCGGGGAGGGCGTCACTCGGTTCGGGTTCGAATACGGGACTCTCGTCGGTCATGCCGAACGGGGCGAGGAACGATTCCTGATCGAGCACGACCCGGTCACCGACGACGTCACATTTTCGCTGTTCGCCGTGTCTCAGCCCGGGCGGTGGTTCACGTGGCCGGGCCTGCCGATCGCCCGCCGGGCCCAGGCCCGTTTTCGTCCAGGGGCGATGGCGACCATTCGGGCCTACGTCGCTGATCGTGCGCACACCATCGGCAGCGTCTCCGATGCGCGGTCCGCACGAGATGTTTCGGAGACCTGACCACCGGCCGATACGAGACCGTTCGGGAGCTGGTCAGCCGGTCGTGGGCGGCGCGGTCGCGGTCAGGGTTGCCGACGTGACGCCGGTGGTGGGAACCGAAGCCGGGACCACGACCGTTGCCGCGGTGCCGACGTCGGTCGAGCCGGTGTCGGGCGCAGCCGCGACCACCGAACTCTCCGGTGTCAGCGTCGATGCAGTCACGACACCGCCGCCACCGGACGAGGACGACGACGAGCTCACACTGGTCGAATCGTTGAGCGCGTTCCCACATGCACGCACGTCGGCGATCCGCGGGTCGCCGATGATCGCGGTCACCGTGCCGTCAGCCGAGGTGACGATCGGCAGACACAGCGGATCGATCGATGATGTCGGATGACCCACAAGGCTCAGCTGCAGTGTCTGCAGGCTGGTTCCATAAATGACGTAGGCGAGGTCACTGTCCAGCAACGATGACCGATCGGGAACGTCGCGCAGGATGTGCAGCACTTGATTGGCGACGGTGCCGATCGGCGAGACGTACCACTGGCCACCGACTCGAACCGTTGCAACGGTCGGCAACGATGTGAAACCGGTGCCTGCTGCGAGGACGATGTAGACAGCCGAGATGCCACCGAGGCCCGCCGCGCTGCAGACCTGGACGCGCCCGCCGGCGAGCTCGTGGATGTCTGTGTTGTTCCGTGTCGCCAGGAGCGTTGCCGACACTGCGTCGAACGTCGTGCAGCCGTCAGCTCGTTCGATGTGGATCGGGAGCGGTTTGGTGAGATCAAGGCTTGGATCGAGAAAGGGCAACACGGTGCCGTCCGCGTTTGCCGAGGTCTGGTTGGCGTCGTTGCTCGGGTACTCGTTCGTCGTCGGGAGGCCCTTCACGTTCGCCGGCAGTGGTGACCCGGCGGGAACGATCACCGATCCGCCCGTGCGGGTGTAGATGACGGTCGGCAGCGTCGGATCGAACGGCCGACTGTGATTCCATGAACCGGGCACCGTGCCACTGAGGACGAAGGCGGTCGGCGTGAGTGCTCGTCGATCGCCGTCGGCTTCGGTGCTGTACTTCACACCCGTGAGATGGAGATCGAGGCCGGCCGTGGTGCCCTTGGCAAAGAACTTCTCGGCCGACTCGCCCCACAACGACACCGACCGAGCCAACGCATCGCCTTCGCCCGGTGCGGCGGTGGCCACCGCGCTGATGAGGTTGCCGCTCAGCAGACGCTCGTAGAGCGCCGTGACTGATTCCTCGGGCGTCGCGAATCCGTCGGACGGCGGCGTGGTGGTCGACAACGGGGCGGCCTTGGTTGCGCGGCGGGCGTACTCGGCAATCGTGTAGCTGACGCTGACGTACCAGCGGCCGTTGCGCTTGACGGTCGCCAGCATCACCGGCTTGGCGCCGGCGAGCTCGGCGGTCTTCGACGTGGTCTTGAGATCGGTTCCGTGTGCCTCGCGGATCACGCTGCCGAAGGCGAACGCGGCAGGATCGAACGACGTCGTCACCGATCCCGCCGTCGCGGTGACGACAGCTTCATCGCTGCTGATCTGCTCGTCGTCGAGAGCGAGGTCGTTGAACGTGACCTCGACGCCCTTGACCGAGCTCAACGAGAAACTGCCGTCGACCAGCTCCAGTCGCTTGCCCTGCGATGCGGCGTCGGTGAACGCCGAACGTACAGCTGCGACTTCGTCCGGATCGACGACATCGACGGCGCCGAGGATGTCTTGGTGCTGAACCGCGTCGACGAACTTCCACACCGCGTCCTTCGGAGACGCCGCGCCACCGTCACCAGCACTGTTCAACGCAACGGAGGTGATGCCCACCCCACCGGCGAGCACGATGATGGAGGCACCGATACCGGCGAAGCGGCGGCGATTGCGCCGCTCGCCGCGCTTTCCCGTACCGGAGCCTGTCGTCAGCGACACTTCGTCGGGCCGCCGGACGGTCGTGGGTGCGAGATCCGCGAGCCGGTGCAGTTGCCCGTGGACAATCGACTCGAACGGCTCGAGCTCGGGATCGTTCAATTGGTCACGCATGGGGATCGTTCTCCGATGTGAGGTGCTCGCGAAGGTCGGCCAGGCCGCGGCGGACAAGGCTGCGAACCGTGGCTTCACGACAGGACATGGCTTCTGCGATCTGGGCGTCGGACAGGTCACACAGGTAGCGCAGCACGATGGCTGTCCGCCGCTTCAGCGACAGCTGCATCAGTTCATGGCGGAACTCGCTGAGCCCGGCATCGGCCACGAGGTCGGCCGGGGGCTCGAGCTGCGGCGCTCGACTGGAGCGCCGGTGCACGGTCCGGCATCGGTTCACGACCGCCACCCGCAGGTACGCGGGCGGGTTGTCGAGCGTCGCCAGCCGAGGGCCGACGGCGCAGATCACGTCGTGGACGACGTCCTCCGCGGCCGGACCGGATCCGGTGATCTGGAACGCCACCCGCAACAGCATGCGATAGGTGGCGTCGTAAACCGCCGCTCCGCCGTCCCACGTCGGCAGCGTGCTGCCGGCCGGCGGCTCGATCTCGGTGATGCCCATACTGATATCAGTCGCGGGGACGGCATTCCGTTGCACCCGGGCTCGAGATTCCCTGGTCACGCGGCGGCGCCGGCGGCTCGACTGGCAGTTCCGACTTCGACACCGAGCACGCTGCGTGAGCTTCTCAAGTCACGGTCTGAGGTTGCCGAAGACATGAGCATGGAAGGCGGATCGACCGGCGAAGAGCGCAGTGAACAGGACACACCGATGTCCTCGCGCTCACCCGGGGACTCGCTGGGTCCGCTGCTGACGCCGAACATGCGCACGTACGTAGGCATCCGCCATCCGATGCGGGCAGACACGATCGTGTTCGACAGCCACTGACGCCGGCTCGCCATCAGCCGGATTCGGCCGGGGCCACGCGCGATCGCATCCCGATCAACCGCTTGACGATCGACGCGATGATCAGCAGCGCCATCGCTGCCAGCCAGAGGCCTGCGACCCACATACCGACCGTGCCATAGCGTCGCTGCAGATGTCCGTGCGCGTTCGGCGACACGTCAGCGCCCAACCCGAAGTAGGGCATGATCGCGAACGGCGTCAGGATCACCGCGAGGACGACCAGCGCGCCGCGCCGGCTTCGTCTCGAACGACCGGCGGATGGCTCCGGCTCCGCATTCACGTCGAGTACTTCACTGCGAAACGATCAGGACGAGCTTGCCCAGCGCGTGACCGTGCTCGCTGTCGTCGAGCGCCGTCGCAGCATCGTCGAGTGGATACGTCGCCGCGATGGGAAGGTCGAACTCACCCTTCTCGAACAGCTCGAGCGCGACACCGATGCCCTCGAACATCCGGTCGGTCGGCCCGCCACCGGAGAAGCGCACGCCGAACTCGACAGCCCGTGGATCAGCGATCGTGATCACCCGGTCGGCACCACCGGCGAGGTCGACCGACTCGGCGAGGACATCGCGCCCGGCGGCATCGAGCACGGCATCGACACCGCGTGGTGAGAGCTGACGGACCCGATCGGCGACACCATCGCCGTACTGAACGGGCGTGACGCCGATCGACCGCAGGAAGTCGAAGGCCGACGGACCGGCAGTGCCGATGACGTCCGCGCCCCGGTTGACCGCCAACTGGCTGGCCGCCAAACCGACTGCACCAGATGCACCGTGGATCAGCAGCAGATCACCCTCGCCGACGTCCAGCTGGACGAGGCAGCGATACGCCGCTTCGGCAGCTGCCGGGTACGCAGCAGCTTCGGTCCAGCCCAGCGATGACGGCTTGAGGTGGATGTGCTCGGCGGCGGCAACGGCGAATTCCGCGAACGAGCCGGTGGCCGCGCTGCCGACGACTTCGTCGCCGACTTCGTATCCGGGCACACCCTCGCCGATCTCGTCGATCACACCGGTGACATCCGAGCCCGGAACGTACGGAAACGACGTGGGGAACATCGCCTGCATCCAGCCGTTGCGGATCTTGAAGTCGATCGGGTTCACCCCGGCCGTCATCACTCGCAGGCGGACCTGGCCGGGTCCGGCGTGGGGCGCGTCGACGTCCGCGACGCGCATCACTTCCGCGCCACCGTATCCATCAATCAGAATCGCCTTCGACATCGCCGCGTCCTCCTCCGTTCGGGACCGTAGCCAATCTAGTGGGCGGCGATTTTCGAACGCCGTCGGGTGTCTCCCGTAGCCTCTCGGGATGGAGATCGCCGAGCTGCAAGACGTCATCGAGCGCACCTTCGGCGAACGCGACCGTGCCCGCGGCTTGCCCAGCACCGTGGCCTGGCTGGCCGAAGAGATCGGCGAGCTCGCCCAAGCGGTGCGCAAGGGAACCCGCGATCAACAACTGCACGAGTTCGGCGATGTCCTCGCCTGGGTCGCGACGCTGGCCAACCAGATGAACATCGACCTCACCGTGGCCGTGCAGCGCTATGCGTCTGGTTGTCCGCGTTGCGGATCGCTGCCCTGCGCGTGTGCGTGATCGGCGTCGGCGTCACGGCACGAGCGGGGTGAACGGAGCTCTCGGCGTCACGGTGGCGACGGCGGCACCGACGACGCCGGTCAGCGAATGAACAGCTCTGCGATCTGCACCGCGTTCAATGCAGCGCCCTTGCGCAGGTTGTCGTTGCTGACGAACAGCACCAGCCCGCGCCCACCCTCGACCGTTGGGTCGACGCGGATGCGGCCGACGAAACACGGGTCCTTGCCCGCTGCCTCCAGCGGCGTGGGCACGTCGAGCAGTTCGACGCCGGGCGCGGTTGCCAGCAGCTCGAGGGCACGCTCGACGCTGATCGGTCGCCGGAACTCGGCGTTGATGCTGATCGAGTGACCGGTGAAGACCGGCACGCGCACGCACGTGCCGCTGACCATCAGTTCGGGGATGTCGAGGATCTTGCGGCTCTCGTTGCGCAGCTTCTGCTCTTCGTCGGTCTCGAACGACCCGTCGTCGACGATCTTGCCGGCCAACGGCAACACGTTGAACGCGATCGGCTTGGCGAACTTGGTGGGCGTGGGCATCGCAACGGCGGAGCCATCGTGGGTGAAGTCGCGGGCGCGATCGGCGACCTCGCGGGCTTGCTTGTCGAGCTCGTCGACGCCTGCCAGCCCGCCGCCGCTGACGGCCTGATACGTGCTGGCGATGAGCCGGACCAGGCCGGCCTCGTCGTGCAGCGGCTTGAGCACCGGCATCGCGGCCATCGTCGTGCAGTTCGGGTTGGCGATGATGCCCTTGCGAGCGTTGTGGATCTCGCCCGGATTGACATCGCTGACGATCAACGGCACATCGGGGTCCATCCGGAACGCGGACGAGTTGTCGATGACGGTCACGCCGGCCGCAGCGAAACGCGGTGCGAGCTCTTTCGACGACGTCGCGCCAGACGAGAACAGGGCGATGTCGAGTCCGGTCGGATCGGCAAGCGCGGCGTCCTCGACGGTGATGTCGGTGTCACCCCACGGAAGTGTGGTGCCGGCGGAACGGGCCGAAGCGAAGTACCGCATCTCGGTCACCGGGAAGTTGCGCTCGGCGAGAATGGCGCGCATGACCGTGCCGACCTGACCTGTTGCACCGACAATTCCGACTCTCATCGCGCTTCGCCTTTCGTAGTAACGCAGAAAGGCTAACTGCGCATCAGTGGCTCACTGCCGGAATTGTCGATCCGTTTGGCGCCGCCGGTGGTACCGAACGCTCCAGATTCGGCGCTCCGTCGAGGCCGACGCGGCTCGGCGAGGCATCTCGGTCACACGTCGTAGCCTTTGCCCCATGGCACTCGACGGACAGCCCACTTCCGGACAGCGCCGACGTCTGGTGGAAGAACTGGCCGAGACGGGCCTCAACCTCGACGGCTCGGAATCGTGGCACGAGTTGGTGGTGGCCGAGCTCGCTTACTGCCTGTGGCCCGCTGTGCACGAGCGACGGATCCCGAGCTACGGCGCCATCATCGATCCGTCCGGCGATCCGACGTCGTGGGCAGAGGGCACCCAATTGGCGATCAGCCTTCGACCGATCGGCGACCGGCCACTGGCCAGCGCGCGTCGATACGCAGACGGACTGTCGAGTTGGTTCATGCGCAGCGTCGACGGCACCGGCCAGTGGGCCGTGCTCGATCGTCCCGCCGGATCCGAGCGCGATCTCGTGATCCTCTCCGAGACGCTGGGGGCCAAGTTGGTCCAACGCCATCCGACCGGCGTCGTGCGCATCGTCGGCGACTTCGGTGTGTTCCGGTGGGCCGGGCTCACGTGGCATCACGAGCCACTGATCACGTCGTGGATCGATGCCGTCACCGCCGACCCGCACGACGGCGACCCCGACGTCATCGAGACACTGCTGGAGTTCGCGCTGCACGACCTCGGCGCCCGTGGCACCGGCGCGATCCTGGTCTACCGCCCGATGGACGACGACGCGGCCACGTTCCAGCAACGCTTCCCCGTGCCGCCCCCGCTCGACATCCGCCGGCCGTCCGATCTGGCGCCGTTGCGTCACGTCCTCGGCCAGGTCGACGGGGCCACGATCTTCGATGCCGACGGCATCCTGCGCCAGATCGGCGTTCGTCTCGTGCCCAGTGCCGGCGCAGAAGAGAACGTGCGCGGCTACCGCGGCATGCGCCACACATCCGGTCGGCGCTACAGCAGCGACGACCCGCACGCGACCGTCATCGTCGTCAGCGAGGACGGCCCCGTGACCGTCCTTCGCAACGGTGAATTGATCGGCACTTCGGCCTCGGTGTCGCGAGCTCAGTTCGAGCCGGACCCCAGCGATTCAGCCGACACCGGCGACTGACCAGCCGCGTCGCGAGACGCCATGGCTCACCGGCGAGAGCGGTCCACAACGAGAACTACGCTGCCGTCGCGGTCGAGCTCGGCCGGCCGATCGGGGAAGAGGCAGCAATGGGAATCAGACGCGTGGTCACCGGGCATTCGGCGGACGGCAAGGCAATCGTCGCCAGCGACGAGGTGATCGAACCGATCGAATTGGCACTGCTGCCGGGATTCGAGTTCTTCCGACTCTGGGGCGCGGACACCGCTCCACAATTGCCCGACAGCGGGGCACCGCTTGCGCACGCTCAGTACTTCCCGCCGGTTGGTGGCTTCCGGTTCGGCTTGTTCACCGTGCCGCCTGCCACTGAAGTGTTGACCGGCGATCTCGACATCGGCGCCGCCCTCGCGGCGATGGAGGCATCGCTTCCGGGCATGGCCGCGCACATGGAACCTGAGCATCCGGGGATGCACACCACGGCTACCGTCGACTACGAATTCGTGGTCTCCGGGTCGATCGTGCTCGAACTCGATGACGGCACAGAGGTCGAGTTGCATCCTGGCGACACGCTGATCCAGAACGGCACCCGCCATGCGTGGCGCAACCGCGGAACCGAGCCGTGCCAGATGGTCGTCGTCCTCATCGGCGCACCACACAGCCGAGTCGGCTGACGGCTTCCACCACCCGGACGATCTCTCGCTCGGGTGATGGAACCATTGTCTCGCAACCGGAAGGCCTGGCCCGTGGTTACTTGGTGCGCGAGAAACGGGTGACCGCGAGCGTGCCGAACACCAACGTGATGCCGGCGCACCACACCAGGCTGAGCAGGACCCAGTAGCTCGTGGTGTGGCCGATGCCGACGACGTTCGTGCCGCCCTGCATCAGGCTGCGCACCGCGTTGATCATCACCGTGATCGGCTGGTTGGCGGCGAACGGTTGCATCCAGCCCGGCATCGACTTGATCGGCACGTTGGCGCTCGACACGAACGAGAACGGGATGACGAGCATCGACATGCCCTGCGCGGCCTGCGCGTTGCCGGCAACGAGGCCGAGCAGGATGAAGATCCACGTGCAGGCGAAGCCGCACAGGATCGTGAGTGCAACCGCACCGATCACTGCGGCGATCGAGCCGTGGGCACGGAAGCCGAGGATGAAGCCCAGACCGCCGGTGATGAACAGGCCCCACGTCACCAGCGTCGCATCGGCCAGCGACCGGCCGAGCATGACGGCCGAGCGCGGGATCGGCAACGAGCGGAGACGGTCGAACACACCGGTGGCCGAATCCTCGGCGACGCCCGCCGCGGCGCTCATCCCTGTCCACAGCACCGTCGTGACGATGAAGCCGGGGACGAGGAAATCGACGTAGCTGATGCGCCCGCCGGTGGAGATCGCTCCGCCGAACACGTAGCGGAACATGAACAGGAACAAGGCGCCTTGCACGGTGCCCATCACGAGCAATTGCGGCGTGCGGAAGAACTGCAGGACGGTTCGCCGCGCGGTGCCCAGCGCTGTCGTCATGAAGCTGCCGCCGGTGGCGGTGGGGCGGATCTTGGGGGTCTCGATGTCGGTCGAGATGGGGGTGTCGATGGTGGTTGTCATGATCTCGTTGTCTTTCAGGCTGCGTCGGCGTCGGGAGCTGTATCGGAACCGATCGTCTGACCGGTGAGTGTGAGGAAGACCTCGTCGAGTGTGGGTCGGCGCAGGCCGATGTCGTCGACCTTGATGCCTCGTTCGTCGAGCAGGCGGACGACGATCGCGAGTTGTTCCGCCCCGCCGTCGACCGGTGCTGAGACCCGCTGGGTGTCGTTGTCGGTGCGTGTCGGTTCGGCCGCGACGATCGCGAGGATGTCGGCGATCTCGGCCAACTGACTGCTGCTGCGCGGGCGTACTTCGATGACGTCGCGCCCCGCCTGGTTCTTCAGCTCGTCGGGCGTGCCGGAAGCGATGACGTGACCGTGATCGATGATCACCACATCGCGAGCGAGTTGATCGGCTTCTTCGAGGTACTGCGTGGTGAGCAACACGTCGGTGCCGTCGGCGACCAACGAACGGATCGCGTCCCACAGTTCCATCCGGCTGCGCGGGTCCAGTCCGGTGGTCGGCTCGTCGAGCAGCAGCAGGCGCGGCTGACCGACCAGGCTGGCGCCGAGGTCAAGACGGCGGCGCATGCCGCCCGAATACGTGCGCACGAGACGATCGGCAGCGTCGACGAGGCCGAGGCGTTCGAGCACCTCACCAGCTGCACGGCGAGCGTCGCGACGGTCGAGGCCGAACAGGCGAGCCACGAGTTCGAGGTTCTCGCGGCCGGTCATCGCCGGCTCGACGGAGGCCGACTGTCCGGCCAGGCCGATGATCTGGCGGACCTGCTTCGGATGCAACCGGGCATCGATGCCGGCGACGAACAGGTCACCCGACGTCGGCGAGAGCAGTGTGGCCACTGCGCTGATGAACGTCGTCTTGCCGGCGCCGTTGGGCCCGAGCAGCGCGGTCACCCGTCCGGATTCGGCGACGAGATCGAGCCCGTCGAGGGCTCGAACGTCGCCGAACGTCTTGGTGAGGCCTCGGGCCTCGATGATTGCGGTCATTGCTCACTCCTGGATTCGGGGTTGCTGGTCAGACGAACCAGCACCGGGGAACTCATCGAGCCGTCATGACCGAGGTGGCCAGATGCGGTTGTCGATGAGACAACTCTGCGCCGTGAAACCGGACAGTTCACGACCGGTTTGATTGGCTTGTCGGGAAGATTCGTCGTGGTCGTCCGAACCCGTCAGGGTGCGGCAGTTGCGTGGACACGAACGTCGCCCCGCTTCCCGTTGCCGGTCAACGTGACGAGGCGCGCGCCTTCGCCGATCACTCCGTGAACCGTATCCGAAACGAGTGGAATGACGGGGTGGACATCGACGATCGTGTCGTTCTTGGTCGACGTGATCTTCCACGTACCGGCGACGAAACCGTCGACCAGCAATGCCCGCGGGATGATGCCGTTCGGCGCCGCGAACATCCATGCACGCGTCTCATCGGTCATCATCCGTCGGCGATCGGCGTGCGACAGGACGATGTTGTCGTACTCGGCAAGCATGCGCACCGGCGCAGGGACGTCATCATCGATCAGCGTCCCGTCGGCGACATCGAGCAGCTCGCCGCCGTCCTCGTCGCGGTAGGTGCGCAGTGCGGTTCCGAGACGGTCGGTCACCTCACGCAGCCGGGTCAACCCGCACCACGCCTGGATGTCGTTGACCAATGCCGGACCGTACGCGTTGAGGTAGCGGACCACCATCTCGTCGATCGTCGCCAGATCGGCGGATGGTGCACCCAGCCACGCGCTTGCCGTCGTCAGCCGCGGCTGGCCGGACTTGCCCCACACCGCCCTCGGCGGAACCTGCACGAGCGACAGCAAATCGCGCGCGGCGTGAGCGAGTGATGCCGGCGCGATCGTCGGGAAGTCCGGCGCGAGTCGCGCACCAAGGTCCTTCGGCGTGAGCGGTGAGGCCGCGAGGAGTTCACCTGCGACGTGTTCGAGCCGAACCAGATCGACGCCGGCGAGCGCCCTCGCGTGAGCCGCGTTCGTGCGCAGATCGCGGTCCATGATCGGCTGCATCAGGGGACGAAGCGAATGGCAGTCGGCCGCCGAGACGAGGTGGATCGTGCCGCGCATCACGACGACGCGCACGGCGAGGCGATCGAGCAACAGCTGCGACAAGTCGTCTGCAGTGAAGTGTTCGAGCCGGCTCCACAAGCCGAAGTAGGGCGCGAGCGGCGCCTGGGCCTGCATCCCGACCAGGTGCTCGATCGCATCGAGCGCCGACATCACCGACCGCTTCACCAGCAGCTGCCGCGCGAGCGTCGTCCGGTTGAGTTGGCGGGTGGTGACCGTGTCGACCATGGAAGCATTCAAGCGGCCGTCGAACGGACCGTTGCTCCCGATCGTCGACGTGTGACGATCGGGAGCAACGCGATCCGGCGATCAGCACGCTGCCAAGGCACCCTGGTAGATCAACGACCTGTTCAGACGAGCGCCTGACGGCAGATTCTGCTTGATGACCTGACCGGTCCATGCGTAGGTGTACTCCTGGCAATTGCCGAACGAGTAGCCGGACATCGAGATGAAGTAGTACCCGTTGTGCTGCAACGTCAACAGCACGCAGCCGTTTGCGTTGACATGGAACGCCTGCGCCGGAACCCACCCTGAGCCGTTGTACCAGTAGCTGTAGACCGAACTGTTGGCGATGACCGTGCTGCTGGGCCCGGTCACGCACGCCGTCAGTGCGACAGGGCCGCTGGCCGCGCTCACCGAATGACCGGTAGCGCCGGCAAGGCCGGCCGCTGCGACCAACCCAACCGCCAATCGTGCGACCGTGCTCTTGAATGACTTCATGGTTGTTCTCCTTTGGACGATGCGCTTCGTTGCGCATGTGCATCGTCCGCCTCACGGCTTCGAACAACCTTCAGAACCGCTTGAGCCGGTGAGATCGGCGCCGTCGGACAGTTCGTTCGGTCAGCTCGGGAACCAGCCGACGACGTCGACGATCAACTGCGTCGAACCAGCCGAGTTGAACAACGACACCTGACCACCCGCACCAACCTTCGCGATCACCAGGTTCGGCACCGCCACACCCGGCACGAAATTCAAGTTCGACGCCGT